>JBEKAC010000085.1:0-2723 GCA_050018395.1 Dehalococcoidales bacterium | reverse complement strand
CTAAAGAAACGGTGGAAACGTACGTTAAAACGAGAAAAAGGCCCTCCCCGCCCGCCAGCCTCACCCCGGAGATGAAGCAGCCGGCGGGCGTCTTTGTGTCCATCCATAAGCTCGGGGATTTGCGCGGCTGCATCGGCACCTTTGAGCCGCAGCGCCGGAACGTGGCGGAGGAAATCATCGCCAACGCTATCAGCTCCGCCACCCGCGACCCCCGTTTTAACCCTATTACCCCGGACGAGCTGCCGGAGCTAGAATATTCCGTGGACGTGCTCACTAAACCGGAGCCAATCGCCGACGAAAGCCAGCTCGACCCCAAAAAGTACGGCGTCATCGTGGAGGCGGGGTGGCGGCGGGGCTTGCTCCTGCCGGACCTGGAGGGCGTTGACTCCGCCGCTTACCAGATAGAAATCTGCCGGCAGAAAGGCGGCATCGTCCCCGACGAGCCGGTGCAGCTTTACCGGTTTGAAGTGAAGAGATATAAGTGAGGTTATCTCAAGTTCTAAATACCATATATTAAACAGGAGGAGTCAAAATGAATTACTGGCTTCACCAATCAAGCGAATCAGTATGGTCAATTTCAGACTACAGGGTAGAGATGTGGGAAAATAACAACGAAAATTGGCGACTTGGTACAATAACGCCTCAAGGAAGCATTCCTGAACAAGGAGATATTGTTATATTTTATTATGCTAAGGGTCACTCCTTTGACTGCGGCATTGTCGGGTGGGGTATTGTGCTGCGATATGATCCTATTGATTATAAAGAAAGAACAATTAAAGAAATGCGTTTTCGTCTTTCTTCACCAAGTGATTATTTAAAAATGAATCCACTATGGAATGACAATATCAAAAACATTATTAACCAAATTCGTGGTAAACAATACCGAGGGAATTTCTGGGCAATTAATGAAGATCAGATGCTAGTAATTAGACAAGAAATAGAACAACATATTTAGTATTTTTTTTATACTTTAAATAACATTATGTGGATTGTCTTTTTCCTCCCCCTCGCCGTAAACGGAGAGGGGGACACAGGGGGTGAGGTCGTTTTTAACTTTTTATCTGTGTTTTTGAGATTTGTGCCGATTCCTTAACGTCATGCGGCATCCCGCGTGCCACCGGGAAGTTTTGATTTTTGAGATTTCTATAATCCCCTCTTCCCCTTTTCCCCGTTTTGGAGTATCTTTATCTTAGATAGGAAATCGGGTTAAAGCCATGAGCATGGATATGTTCGAAAAACAGGCGGACCAGCAGCAGCTCCAGCAGGCGCCGCTGGCCACCCGCATGCGTCCCAACACGCTCAACGCCTTCGTAGGACAGGAGCATCTCATCGGCAAGGGGCGCGTGCTGCGGAAAGCTATTGAAACGGACCGCATCCCCTCGATGATTTTATGGGGGCCGCCCGGCTGCGGCAAGACCACCCTGGCCAACGTCATCGCTAATAGCACGGGAGCGTTCTTCGCGCCTGTCAGCGCCGTCAGCGCCAGCGTGGCGGACCTGCGGCGCATCGTCAGCCAGGCCAAAGACCGCCACAAGGTGCAGAACCAGCGCACCATCCTCTTTATCGATGAAATCCACCGCTTCAACAAGACCCAGCAGGACGCCGTTCTCCCTTACGTCGAGGACGGCACCGTCATCCTCATCGGCGCCACCACGGAAAACCCCTCCTTCGAGGTCACCTCCCCGTTGCTTTCGCGCTCGCGTGTCCTGCCGCTTAAGCCCCTCACCCCAGACGAAATACAGATGCTGCTTTTCCGGGCGATGACGGACAAGCTGCTGGGCATCGGCGATCTGAACGTGGAGCTTTCCCAAGACGCCCTGAATCACCTCATCAGCATGTCCAACAGCGATGCCCGCATGGCGCTCAACACTTTAGAGATTGCCGCCTTGAGCACCACCCCGGATGAGACCGGCCGCCGCCTGATATCCCTGCCGACCATCGAGGACGCCTTCCAGAAGCGCGCCGTGCTTTACGACCGCGCCGGCGACCAGCACTACGACCTTATCTCGGCGCTGCACAAGTCCATGCGGGATTCGGACCCGGACGCCTCGATTTACTGGTTGGCGATGATGCTGGAGGCCGGGGAAGACCCGCTGTATATTGCCCGGCGGATGATACGCTTCGCCTCCGAGGATATCGGCATGGCGGACCCGCAGGCGCTGGTGATCGCCATGGCGGCGCAGCAGGCGGTGAACTTTATCGGCATGCCGGAAGGCAACCTGGCATTAGCCGAGGCGGCGGTCTATCTGGCTACCGCCCCCAAGAGCAACTCGCTCAACACCGCTTATAGCAAGGTTCAGGACGCGATAAAAAAAGGCGCCAGCGAAAGTGTGCCGCTGCACCTGCGTAACGCGGTGACGCCTTTAATGAAAGACCTGGGCTACGGCAAGGACTACAAGTACGCCCATGACTACCCCGACCATGTCGTCGAGCAGGAGCACCTGCCGGGCACGCTCAAGGACAAAAAGTTTTATACCCCGGGGACGCTGGGCTACGAACGGCAGGTATTCTCCCGCATGAAGGAATGGCAGCAGAAAAAGGCCCATCCGCCGCAATCCCCGCCCCCGGAACAAGACTGATCGTCCCCTTGCTTAAGGGGGAGCCTGACCTGCCCCCATTTTTAGTACCAGGAGTTAAGTGACTAATGCTTCTAGTTTAAGATTCTGCTGATATCTACGCACATATTCTGAAGGACTTAACCCTCCCAATGAGCTGTGCGGCCG
>JBEKAC010000084.1:0-4781 GCA_050018395.1 Dehalococcoidales bacterium | reverse complement strand
TTTAATGCTGGCGCTGACCTACTCGGCATCTTCGGCTTCAACATCTTCGCCGTAATAAATGGTGACGACTTCGGCATTCTCCATGTCCAGCCTGGCTAACACCTTGTTAATGACTTGTGGCTCGGTCTCGCCCGCCGCCACAAGTTCGTCGTCCAGCAGGCCGATAGGCTGCCGGCGCTTTATTTGCAGGCCGTTGATTTTCGTGGCGCGTATCGAACGCGTCACCTCGATGGTCTTGACGGAAGCCAGCGCTTTTTCCATGAGTTCCGCGTTGGTATTGAAATCCGCTTCGTAGTCGAAAGCCAGCAGCGCCACCACGCCCTGGGGAATTGTTTTCGTGGGTACAACCTTGACTTTCTTCTGCGTCAGCGACTGCACCTGGTTGGCCGTAGCGATGATGTTCTTGTTGTTCGGGAGAATTATAACGTTATCCGAGACGGCGTTTTCCACCGCCTGGAGGATATCCTTGGTGCTCGGGTTCATGGTCTGTCCCCCGGCTACAACGCCGGCGGCGCCCAGGCTGCCGAAGACGTCTTTAAGCCCGTCGCCGGAGGCCACTGAGATAACCGAGGTATCCGCCGTTGGCATTCTTTCTTTCTGCATCTCCAGGAAGTCCTGGTGCTGCTCGTCCATGTTCCGGATGCTTACCTGGTGTAGCGTGCCCAGCTTGGTAGCCAGCTGGATGATATGTCCCGGCTCGAGGGTATGAATGTGAATACGCACCGCACTTTCATCGCCAACGACGATCAGGGACTCGCCCTTCTTATCCAAACGCTTCCGGATGACCTCCGGATCCAGGTCCTCGCCTTTTAAAAGAAATTCGGTGCAATACCCGAATGGTACTTCATCCACCGCCGCCGTCTGTGGCAGCGGGGCCGCCAACGGCACTTCACTGACAATTATCTGGGGCTTGCGCAGGCGCATCAGTTCCGTTTCACCCTTGAGATAGCGCAGCGCGCCTTCCAGCAACGTATAAATGCCCTGTCCCCCCGCGTCCACCACTCCGGCGTCCTTCAGCACTTTAAGCAGCCGCGGCGTCCTGGCCACCGATTCGCCGGCGGCGTTCACGGTGGCTTCCATCATCTCGACAATGTCGTCCGTGCCCTGCTTGGCCTGCTTTTTAGCCTCGATGGCGATGTCCTTCATCACCGTGAGCATCGTACCTTCCACCGGGTTGCTGACCCCTTTATAAGCGACAGCCGCCGATTTCTGTAAAGCTTCAGCCATATCGGCGGCTGTGAACGACTCTTTGCCATCCAGGCCCTCGGCCATGCCCCGCCACATCTGTGAGAGGATAACTCCGCTGTTGCCGCGGGCGCCCATGAGGGCCCCTTTGGCCATGGCGTGCGCCACGCCGGAGGCGCTATGGTCCGGGGCGCGGAAGGCTTCCTCCATCGTGGAGCGCATGGTCAGCATCATATTGGTGCCGGTATCACCGTCCGGCACCGGAAAAACATTCAGGGCATCAATATCGGCGGAACTCTTTTCCAGCCAGGTGGTAGCTGCGGAGAACATGTCCCGCAGGTCCTGCCCTGCAATATTATCGATTTTCTTCATTTTCCACCGTCCTTGCCAGTTCCGAGTATAATTTGTGTTCCCACCAAGGAGGCAATTCTTGATAATCTCGACGCATTATGTTACTATGTATTGGCGGAATTTGCAATACCCCAATCGTAAAACCAAAGGAGAACAGCTAAATTGAAGTGCGATATCTGCGGCAAAACGCCGCAATACGGTCATAACGTCAGCCATTCCAAGCGCCACACCAACCGCGACTGGACGGCCAATATTCACCCCGCCACGATCCTCATCAACGGCGAGATGAAGCACCTGAACCTGTGCACCAGGTGTCTGCGGACGCAAAACAAAGCGGCCAAGAACTAGCCGCGCTGACGCCGTACCGCCAGGAACTGAAATCGACCCGCTGTGGTCGATTTCCTGTTTTTGCGGCCCGCCTGTAGTTAAACCGTCCAATCTAGGACAGCTGCCTTTTCCGGCTGATGAGGATACTCGCAACGAACCCCCCGATGAGGTAAATGAGCATGCCCCATATCGCCATCGTGATGGTCAGCGGTCCAAGATTATTAAAGTTGCCTCCGAAGGCCCCTCCGCCGATACCCAGCCCAGACATCAATTCCTTGACGGTCCCGTAGGGCAGGTTGATGCTATCGCTGCCGGAGGATATCATAAACCAGTAAGGATTATTCGTTAGAGCCAGTATACTTTCGACGATGTTGGACACCACCCAGATAAAGAGCAGCGTCATCACCGTGGCCCCCATCGCTCCTTTGGACAGGGAGCTGAACAGAAACGTCAGCGAAAGAACCGCCGATGCATAAAGCAGGCACAGCCCCGCCGAGCCGAATATTCCGATAGGCACCGTGTGATAAATTATAGCTAGGGCAACGGCGATAACGATGTAGTTAAAGAGTATCAGCAATGCCACCGCCAGCAGCCCGGCCAGGTACTTCCCTACCCACAGCACATCACGCTTAATGGGGTTAACAAAGAGCAGGAACCCCGTCTTGCCTTCAAATTCTCCGGCAATGGCGTCTCCGGCAAAAAACACCGCTCCGATGGCCGCCAGGCCCGGGCCGATGGAAAGTACGTACGCCATGACCTTGACATTATCCGGATAACCGCCAGTTAAAAGCGTGGGCACCAGGATCAGGCCGAGCGCCTCCGCCAACAGGGCGATACCCATGATAATGTAAAGCCTTCTGCGGCGGATATGCTTTAAGAACTCGTACTTGATAACGATACTCAATTTATCCCAAGAACTATTCAACGGAACCTCCCGTCAGCTGTAAATAGGCTTTTTCCAGCGTTTCATATTTCTTTTCCAGCTCGGCGATGCTTTCATAGGCCAGCAGTTTGCCGCCATTGATGATCGCCACCCGGCTGCATATCTGGGACACCTCCACCAGCTGGTGCGAGGCAAAAAAGACCGTCTTTTCCTTACCGGCTCCCCTGATTATCTCCCGGAACTCCACCACACCGCGTGGGTCGAGTCCCAGGCTGGGTTCGTCCAGGATTAAAACCGGCGGGTCGTGCAGGAGGCATTGCGCCAGACCCAGGCGCTGCTTCATACCGCGGGAAAACTTTTCAATTTTTACGTTGGCCCACTTTTCCAGCTTGACCAGCTCGATGACTTCCTTGATGCGCTTCTTGAGCGTATCGCCCTTCATGCCGCGGAGCTGCCCGAAGTAGCCCAGGCAATCTTCCGGCGTCAGGTAAGAATAAAATTCCGGTGTTTCAATAATGGCGCCGATGTTAACGAGGGCTTTTTCCGGCTGGGCGATAACGTCCACGCCGTTGATATAAGCCTTGCCGGAAGTAGGACGGAGCAGTCCGCATAAAATCTTCAGCGTGGTGCTCTTGCCCGCGCCGTTAGGCCCCAGCAGTCCGATGTTCTCCTTCGCCGGTACCCTCAGCGATAGATTATCCAGAGCCAGAAACTTACTATAGTACTTGGTCAGGTTTTCGATGACAATAGAGTCTTCCAAAATTACACCCCCTGTTTTACTCTCCGCGCGTTGACGGGTTATTTGCCGGCTAGAAGACGTCTGTCTCTGGCCAGAGCTTTCTTTACCTGTCCGGGTGCGGTCCCCCCTATCACATCACGCGCCGCCAGCGAGGACGCCAGGTTAATATCCAGAACGTCCCTGCCAAACTGCGGTGAGAACTTTTTATATTCCTTGATATCAAGCTCGGCGAGGGTCTTGCCTTTTGCCACAGCATAATTCACCAGCTTGCCGACGGCTTCATGGGCGGCGCGGAACGCCACCCCCTTTTTGACCAGATAGTCCGCCAGGTCCGTGGCCAGAATATAGCCCCGCCCCGCGGCCTTTAGAGTATTTTCCGCGTTTACCTTCAAGGTCCTGATCATACCGGTGAAAACCGACGTCGTCTCCAGCAGCGTATCAACGGTATCGAAGAAACCCTCTTTATCCTCCTGCATGTCCCGGTTATAGGCGAGCGGCAGCCCTTTCATGGTGGTTAGCAATGCCATCAGGTTACCGTAAACACGGCCGGTTTTGCCGCGCGCCAACTCCGCCACGTCCGGGTTTTTCTTCTGCGGCATGATGCTGCTGCCGGTGGAGTAAGCGTCATCCAGCTCGATGAAGCCGAACTCGGCGGACGACCATAAAACGATTTCCTCCGCCAGCCGTGAAAGATGCATCATGCAAATGCTGGCGGCAGCCTCGAATTCCAGCACAAAATCGCGGTCGCTGACGGCGTCCAGGCTGTTTTTGCTTATTTGACTGAACCCGAGCTCTTGCGCCACGAACTCCCTATCGATATCGTAAGCCACGCCCGCCAGCGCGCCGCTCCCCAGCGGCATTATGTCAACTCGTTTGAGGCAATCCCTAAAGCGCGCGATATCGCGTTCCAGCATTTCGAAGTACGCCAGGTGGTGGTGCGCCAGCAATACCGGCTGGGCTGCCTGCAAATGGGTATAGCCAGGAATGATCACCTTGATATTAGCTTCGGCAACGTCCAGCAGCGCCGACTGTAAGGCCTTAAAGGCTTGGACCGTATCCGCGATGGCTGCCTTGGTGAAGAGCCGCATGTCCAGGGCCACCTGGTCATTGCGGGAGCGGGCGGTATGGAGCTTACGCCCCGCATTACCGATTTTCTCAATCAGGCGCGACTCTATCGCCATGTGGATATCTTCCAGCTCCGGCTTGAAAGTGAATTTACCGCTTTCAATTTCCCTGCGGATATCTGCCAACCCGCCGATGATGGCAGTGGCATCTTCCCCGCTGATAATGCCCTGC
>JBEKAC010000083.1:0-5400 GCA_050018395.1 Dehalococcoidales bacterium | reverse complement strand
GTGGTGATAGCCATGATATTAGGACTGGAACGGAAAGCGCAGGCGAACTTTTCTTCGGAATCCACCAGGGCTTTCTGGGCTTTCACCTGTTCCGAGATATCATTGATGACGAGGATCATGCATTTTTTGCCGCCGATATCGATGACCTCCGCGGACATCATACCGGTGCGTATTTCACCGGACTTGGTACGCGACTGAAATTGTTCATTATAGACTTTTTTATTCGATTTCATGAGGTTATCGATTCTGGTAGCATCTTCATCGCTCATCCAGAGGCCGAGTTCGTTGGCGTTATGGTTAATCGCTTCTTCACGTGCATAGCCGGTAAAACGCGAAAAGCTTTCATTTACCTCGATAAAGCAGCCTTTTTCTATCGAAACGATGCACACGGCATAAGGACTGGAGGCGAACGCTTTGGAGAACCTTTCCTCGCTCTCTTTAATCGCCAGCATGGAGCGTTTCTGCTGCGTGATATCCCGCAATATAGCCAGGTTTCCCGAGATTTTGTCGTTGATTTTTAAAACTTCGGCGTTTACTTCAAGATTTATCAACTCGCCGTTTTTCTTGTACATTTCTATCTCATAGGCGGCGATGTTGCTGCCGGTGAGTCTTTTTTGGAAATTAGATAAGCACTTCGCTAAACTCTCCTGGGGTAATACATCGGTCAATTCACTCAGGTTACGCCCCAGTAATTCCTCTTTTTCATAGCCGGCGATTTCCTTGACCTTGCTGTTGACATCGATGATCCTGCCTTCCGGGTCAAAAAGGATGATGATATCGTTGGCGGATTCAAAAATAGAACGGTACTTGCTTTCCGATTCCCGGAGCGCTTCCTGGGACTTCATACGCTCTGTAATATCCACAGAGTTAATCAACGTATAAAGAATTTCGCCGTTATTGGTGATGGCGGACCAGTTCATGTCAATCCAGTAAAGCTCGCCGTTCTTCTTTTGCGCGATGACTTCCCCTTTGCCGCTGGGCATCTGTAACGCTTCTTTAAAGCCTGCCTCAAAGGACTCTTTAAACTGCTCCGGCCACCAGGGGTAAGGGGTTTTCGTACCGACCACTTCTTCGAGGGTCCAGCCGTTTAGTTTTTCCCAGGCGGGATTAACGTATTTAATCGAGGTGTCCGGGTTGATGACGACCGTGGCATGGGGCGCATTGGCCAGGAGGCTGGCATTGAATTGCTGGATTTCCAGCAGGGCGGCTTCAGAATTCTTGCGTTCGGTAATATCACGGGCAATTATCTGGCAGGCAACGGCCTCACCGAGTTCGTTAACGTTGATAACGGCCAGTTGTTCCGTCCAGATCATGTGGCCGTCTTTGCACTTCCAGCGGAGGTCCAGGGGTTTACTTTGGGCGGGAGCTTCAGCGGAGAAGGAATCCATAAATGATTTAAGGTCGTCAGGATGGATACATTTTCTAGCGAGCATGGGGTCGGCGTAAAACTCTTCCGGCGTGTAGCCGGTAATGCGGGTGGAAGAAGGGCTGACATAATCGAACCGGAACTCGGGTTTCAGCTGGGCGTGAAAAATAAGGTCGCGGGCATTTTCCGCGATGAGGTGAACATACTCGTTATCGTGGAAAGGGGCGGGTACGGCGTGTCTGTGACTGTTTTTAACAGACTTGCGGCGCCCCGTATGAATCACTTCCAGTACATTTGTGTGAGCGCTTTTCATATTGATACCACCCTCGCAGGATGAAATTTTTTGGGCGAAACACGCCCGGCGACCCTAGTCTTTTTAGTGCTACCGCGCAAAATATAGCATCGCGAGAGTAAATATTTGATTAAAATGGCGAAAATTGTTGTAAACGATTTGTAAATAAATGACTGATAGTACCAGCCCGAAGGTCATGGTCGGCGTTTTTTTACAATGGAAAGCAGCGGCGATATAATGGAGAAAACTACAGGGCATAATCAAGGTTAAGTTAAACGGAGGACTCACACGGTAAACAAAATTGTCCTGCCACAACTGCCATGGCACGGGGTCAAAGAGCTTAAGGTGACCCTGCCGGAGAGCTGGGACGTGGATATTTGTAATATGGCAGGGCATAACCGGCCGCGCTTAAGCCCCGCCGCGATGCAGCGGGCCATCGCCAGACCTATAGGCATGAAGCCGTTAAGCGAATATGCCCGCGGGAAAAAAGAGGTGGTCATCCTCTTCGACGATATGGCGCGGGTGACGCGGGCGGCGGAGATAGTGCCGCAGGTGCTGGCAGAGCTGGCGGCCGCGGGCATCAAGGACCGGCAGATACGCTTTATTTGCGCCGGCGGCTGCCACGGGGCACTGAATAGAGCGGATTTTGCAAAAAAGCTGGGGGAGGCAGTCCTGAAGCGCTTCCCGGTCTATAACCACAACCCTTTTGCCAGCTGCGTCTATGCGGGAACGACAAGCGGCGGCACGAAGGTAAGTATCAACGCCGAGGTCATGCAGTGCGACCTCAAAATCGGGATAGGGTCGGTGGTGCCGCACATCATGGCGGGGTTCGGCGGGGGCAGTAAAATCGTGCTGCCAGGCGTGGCAGCTTACGAGACGATACTGGCGCTGCATGCGCCACGGCATTCGGGGGAGGGGAACAAGGATTTTTCAGATACGGTATCGGGTATGGGAAAGCTGGAAAACAACCCGCGGCGGAGAGACATCGACGAAGCGGCGGATATCGCGGGGCTGGACATGCTCATTAACGCGGTGGTCAACGGGTGGGGGGAAACGGCGGGGCTTTTTGCCGGCGCGCCTAGACTCACCTATGCCGCCGCCCTCGAACTGGCGAAAGCTCACTATTTGACGCCTCAAGCTAAAGACAAGGACATCGTCATTGCCAATAGTTTCGCCAAAGCCAGTGAGGCCGTCTCCGGGCTGCTCATCGCGTGGCCATCGGTGAAAAAAAGCGGCGGGGACGTCGTCCTCATCGCTAACGCGCCGGAGGGGCAGGCCACGCATTACCTCATGGGGCCTTTCGGGAACAGCACCGCCGGCCAGCTTAAGTTGCAGATGAAAATACCGGAGAACGTACACCGGCTGATCATCTACAGCGAGTACCCGGAGCTAGCCAGCCGGAATTACCTGGAAGACACGGGCAGGGTCGTCATGGCGGACAGATGGGCGGAAGTAATGAAGCTGCTGGAAGAAGAGCACGGCCCGGGGGCGAAAGCCGCTGTTTTCCCCAACGCGGACATCCAGTACAGCGCCGGATAAATTAGAGCAATCCCGGGATTTCCGAGATATTACGGATGATTTTATCCGGGCGGGCGCCATCGGAAGCAGGCAGACCGGTCCCCTTCCCGTCCACCCATAAAGTGTAGATGCCGAGGGCGTGGCAGGGAGCGATATCGCGCTCGAGGTCATCGCCCACCATCCAGGCGTCCGCAGGCTTAACCTTAAGCTTTTCCAGCGTGTGTAAGAAAACACGCTCGTCGGGCTTGCCGCAGCCGAATTCGCCTTCGACGAGGATATTATCGAAATACGGCGCCAGGCGGAACTTGTTTATCTTGCCGCGCTGTATCTCCGAACCCCCATTGGTCACCAGCGCCAGCCGGATGCCTTTTTCACGCAGTGTTTTAAGAAGAGCCATGGACTCCGGCGCCACAAACTCATCCTGTTCCCGGGCGGCGGTATAGGCGTCGGCGATTTTTTCCGCCAGTGACGCATTGGCGATGTCCAGGCTGGTGAGCGCCAAACGCAAAACCTCCCGGCGGGCTTTGGGCAAATCAAGGCGTCCCTCGCGGTGGCGTTGCGGGTCAGCCCAGTACCGGTCCCGCACCCGGTTGATCGCCGCCAGCAGTGTTTCAGCCTCCAGGCCGTTCGTTTCCGGAGCGTATAGCCGGCATAGATTTTTCCAGGCTGAATCCGGGGTAGTGGCCCAGCAGATGATGGTATCATCCATGTCGAAGAGGATAGCTTTGGGCACAATCCTATTCTGGGTGGTCAGCGCGGCGTTGTCAAGAGTTTTTTGGGTAATGCCGGCTGGGAATGGGAGTAAAAAGAGAGGGGGTTGAGGTGTTGGCAAAATCTCCCTCCTGTCCCTTCCTTCGACTTCGCTCAGGACAGGCTCTTACGAAGGAGGGACGCCAATACCCGAAAATGAAGTGAAACCAAAAACGAACACGCGTTCATTTCAGGCTTTTTTAAAAGAGAGCAGATAAGAGCCGAAATAGCCCTGCTTCAGGCAGCCCCAGAAAACACCGGCCTGGTACGCCAGGTGCTCCATGACATAATAAAAGAGAAACACAGGATAAAGCAGGCGCGGTTTCTTAATGTAAAAGTCTCCAACCGACGTCCAGAGTACCGCCAGACCACCCAGAATCCACAGGGGATACCACAGAACACCCAGGCCGATGATGATGACCAGATAGTACCTGATGAGATGGAAAAACGTGTAATAGAAGAACGCAAGGTAGCTCCTTAAAGCGGCGGAGACCAGCGACGGGAAAGGAAGCGCCATCCTGATATGCTTGAGCGTGACCGAACGCCGCCAGAGGTCGATGGCGAAGAGGGGTGGCAAAGCGCACAGCGGGTAGGGGTTCAACAGCAATAGGGCCAGGATCACCGCCAGGAAGGACATCGCCGCATAAGGGGGGACGCCGAAAACCTTCTTTTTATCGTGGTGGGCGCGGTAAAGCACGGCTTCCGAGGTGCCGTACGCGGCGCGGCGTTGCAGCATTTTACCAAGGCGGTTGCGGTGCTTGTGGGCGACGACGCCCATAGGCGTGTAAACGAGGGTATAACCTTTGCTGCGGAGACGCCAGCAGAAGTCCACGTCCTCGCCGAGGCGCAAAGACTCGTTAAAGCCGCCGGCGGCGGTAAAAGCCTCGCGGGAGACCAGCAGGTTGGCCGTGGGCACGTAAAAACCGGAATCCGTCCGGCCCTCGGCGATGAGACGTTTACCCATGTTCAGGGGAGAGAAAGCTTTTTCATAGCGGTCCAGGCAGGTCTTTTGATAAAAGCCGTCGATAAAGCCGCCCACGGCGCCGGCCCCGGCCATCTGAATGAAAGGTACGGTCTCCGCCAGCCAGTTTTCGCCGGAGAGGCAATCGGCATCCAGGAAAGCGAAGGCATCGCCGCGGGCATTTTGCGCGCCGATGTTGCGGCAGGCCGCCGGGCCCAGTGAAAATTCACGGCGAATAACCTGGATATTGTCCGCAGTGACCAGCTGGGAAACCGATTTTTTCGAGCCGTCATCCACTACGATGATTTCCCGCGCATCTCTGGGGTAATTCAATTTTTCCAGCGATTTAAGGCAGTCGAGCAGGTCCTCCGGCTGGTCTTTGACGGGAATAATGATAGAAACACGGGGGGGAAACGGGATGGGGCCGATACTTTCCAGCTTGAGATAGCCGCGGGATACCAGGGTCAGGAGCGTTTGATAGGTCTCCGTCCGGTTCAGGGCGGGTCGGCGGCT
>JBEKAC010000082.1:0-5563 GCA_050018395.1 Dehalococcoidales bacterium | reverse complement strand
GGGACATGGAAGTCCTGTTCCTGGATATCCCGCTGGATAAGGTCAGCACCTCCATGACCATCAACGCCACCGCCCCGGTCCTGCTGGCGATGTATATCGTCCTGGCGAAAAAACAGGGCATCGCCCTGGATAAACTGGACGGGACGATTCAAAACGATATTTTAAAGGAATATATTGCCCGGGGTACTTATATTTATCCCCCCGCCCCCTCGATGAGATTGACCACCGATATTTTTGAGTATTGCAGTAAAAATATGCCCCGCTGGAACACCATCAGCATCAGCGGCTACCATATCCGGGAGGCGGGCTCGACGGCGGTGCAGGAGGTAGCTTTTACGCTCGCCGACGGCATCGCTTACGTGCGGGCGGCCATCGCTAAAGGCCTCAACGTGGACGACTTCGCCGGCCGGCTTTCCTTTTTCTTCGATGCGCACAACAACCTGCTGGAAGAGGTGGCTAAGTTCCGCGCCGCGCGTATCCTCTGGGCGGAGATTATGAAAGAGCGGTTTAAAGCCAGAGAAGCGCGCTCCTGCATGTTGCGCTTCCATACGCAGACGGCCGGCTGCGCACTGACCGCCCAACAACCTTATAACAACATCGTGCGGGTGGCGGTACAGGCTTTAGCCGCCGTCCTCGGCGGAACGCAGTCGCTCCACACCAACTCTTACGACGAGGCTTATGCCACGCCCTCCGAGGAAGCGGTCACGACCGCCCTACGCACGCAGCAGGTACTGGCTTACGAAAGCGGCGCGGCGGACTCCGTCGACCCGTTGGGCGGGGCGTATATGGTGGAAACACTGACGCGGGAGATCAAGGCGGCGGCGCAAAAGTACATCGAGAAGATTGACGCACTGGGTGGGGCGATAAAAGCCATCGAAAGGGGCTACCAGCAGCGGGAAATCCAGGAAAGCGCCTACCGCTACCAGAAGGAAGTGGAAGCCGAGGAGCGGGTAGTGGTGGGAGTGAACAGGTTCGTCACGCCGTATGCCAAAATAAAAGGCCTGCAGCGCGTTAACCCGGGTGAGGCGCAAAAACAAATATCTGGTCTTAAAAAAGTGAAGCGGGAACGGGACACTAAAGCGGTGGCGGCGGCGCTGGACAACCTGAAAAAGGTCGCCCAAAGCAACGAGAACACGATGCCGGCTTTCATCCGCTGCGCGGAGGCTTATGCCACCGTCGGGGAGATATGCGATACATTGCGAACCGTCTTCGTGGTGCAAAAGGAGTCGCTGATATTTTAAGGTAAACCGCCGGAATTGTTTTTAAGAGTCTTTTTCACTCGTTCTCCGTAGCTAGAAGAATTGATTTATTTGTTTTTTAATAATATTTTTTGAGCCTTTTAGCTTTGAGCCATAGCTGAATTGTTCGGGATTTGTTATATGTTAAGTAAGCTCTGAAAAAGTCTCCGGAAGGCTTTCCGGATTTCTTTTAAACGGAAGCATAGATAAAAAAGATAATCTACTATATAATGCATTAACAAGTGGGAAGAAGCAAAGCGGTTTTGTCGCGCGGGAAGGCGGAGGTCTAAAAACCCTCTCCTGTCTCCCTTTAGGAAAGGGAGAAGAAAATAACCGGGGTAAGTGAATGATAAAAAGAGTCCATCATATCGGCATCGCCGTGAACAGCTTGAAGGAAAGCGTGCCGCTCTTCGAAAAGCTTTTAGGCATCAAGGCGCATGTCCAGGCGGTCCCCTCGCAGAAGGTTACTGAAGCCAGCTTTAAAGTCGGCGGCGGAGCGGAAATCAACCTCCTTGAGCCTATGGGGCCGGACAGCACAGTGGCCAAATACCTGGAAAAACGCGGCGAAGGCCTGCACCACGTCGCTTTAGAAGTTGATGACATCAACGCCGAGCTAAAGGTTGTAGAAAAAACGGGTATCCAGCTCATCGATAAAGAGGGGAGGGAAGGGGCGGCGGGCCAAATCGGATTCCTGCATCCCAGGTCCGTGCACGGGGTGCTGTTGGAGCTGGTGCAGCCGAGGGAGAAAAGATAAAAATTACCAGGATACAAGATACAATAACCAAACAATAACCAAATTACAGATACCAAACGTTTGAATTTTGTAATTTGATATTTGTTTGTAATTTGTTTCCTGGTTATTGATTATTTCAAACGGAGCAGCCTATGACTCATAAAAAGATACGGGTGCTGATCGCCAAACCGGGACTGGACGGGCATGACCGCGGCGCTAAAGTGGTGGCGCGCGCCCTGCGCGATGCGGGCATGGAGGTGATATACACCGGCATACGGCAGACGCCGGAGATGATCGTCCAGGCAGCCTTGCAGGAAGACGTGGACGTTATCGGCTTGAGCTGCCTTTCCGGCGCGCACCTGGAGCTTTTCGGGGACGTGATGCAGGGGTTGGGGGAAAAGGGGCTGGATAGTATGGCGGTGTTGGCGGGGGGCATTATCCCGGAGGAAGATATCCCCGCCCTGGAGAAAATGGGTATTAAGGCCGTCTTCGGGCCGGGGACGAAAACATCAGAGATTGCGGAAACCATTAAGAAACTGGCCGCGGGAAAATAAGCGGCGATGAACATCAGAAACGCCACGGCTAAAGACATACCCGGAATCGCCGCCTTGAGCCGGAGATTCACCGAGGAAGTTCCCACCTGGGGCCAGGTGGCGCTCACGGAAGAGCAGGTACGGAAACTTGACCGGCGGCTCATCTGGGTGGCGGAAGAAAACAACGAAATAACCGGCTACGCCATCTGGCAGCCACGCCCCAGGGACGACGGCGTTGTTTTCAATAAAAGCGATAAAATCCTGACACTGGATGAAATCTATCTCGTCCCGGAAGCCCACGGCAAGGGCGTAGGTTCGGCGCTAATGAATGCCATCGCTAACTATGTAAAAAAAGAGGGCTGCACCAAACTCCACGTATATTCATCCGTAAAAGACTTATTGCCCGCTATCGGGTTCTACCGGCGCAACGGATTTCAGACCTGGGGCATCGAGCTGTTTAAAGAGGTCGGTAGTAATATGCCAGGCAAGCCGGGACTTGAGGCATTATCGATAACAAATAAGCTCCTGGAGGCACCGGATATCCCTCGTATCATATCAGCCTTCAGTAATTCCGAGTGGCGAACGCCCGCCTCCTATTTTGAAAAGCTGCTGGTAGAACAGTTAAAAGGCGAGCGTGTGTTCCTGATGGCGCTTTACGGGAAAGACGTCGCCGGTTTTGTGACCATCAAGTGGCAGGCGGGCTATCCGCCGTTCGCGGAAAAAGGCATACCGGAAATACGCGACCTGCGCGTCCTGGCGGCCTTCCGGCGGCGCGGTATCGCTACGGCGCTTATGGACGAAGCGGAAAAGCGGATATTCGAGCGTGCGGAAACAGTGGGGCTGGGGGTGGGGCTTTACGCGGACTACGGCAACGCCCAGCGCCTGTATGTTTTACGCGGCTATATACCGGACGGGCGGGGACTAACGCATCAAAATCAACCTGTCAAACCCGGGAATGACGTTTTTGTAGATGATGACCTGGTGCTTTATTTCACTAAAGAACGCCGGCAGCGCATCGTCTACGTCCAGTCGATGTAAATTCACTTTTTCACGTACGGATAGTATAATAGCTACGTGGATTCCATTTCTTTCGACTCCATGGCGGCGGTCTATGATGAAACGCGCGCCCTCGATGAAAAAAGCCTGAACGGGGCGCTGGACCTTATTACCACCAGGTTCCCGCCTTCCCAATACCAAAAGCTCTTCGAGCCGGGCATCGGGACGGGCAGGATAGGCATACCGCTGGCCGAGCGGGGCTACAAAGTCACCGGCGTCGATATCTCGGAGAACATGCTGCAAGTCCTCCAGGAAAAGCTTGCCCGCCGGCCGAAGGCTTTGCCGGTGGCGTTCCAAAAAGCGGATATCACCGCTTTGCCTTTCAAGGATGCCGTTTACGATATCAGCGTGGCTACCCACGTTTTCCACCTGATACGCCACTGGAAGCTGGCTATGAGTGAGACTTTAAGGGTGCTCAAACCGAAAGCGCCGCTGGTCTTAATGTTTACCGGCGCCGGCATGGAAGCACCCGATATCCGTGACCGTTACCGGGCGCTTGCCGCGGGGTACGGCTATACCGCAAAACCCATCGGGATGAACACGAAAACAGACCTGGGGGACTATCTGGACAGCATCGGGCGGCATGCCGAATGGGTGCGGGACGGCTGGCAGTGGACGCAACACGTCCGCCTGGACAAAGCGCTGGCGGACGTCAAGAGCAAGTCATATTCCGATTCCAAGCATGTCCCGGATGACGTTCATACGAAGGTCATGGAGAAAATCGAACTGGAACTGAAAAAACAGTATAAAGACCCGGCGGTGGAGATCGAAATCCCCATCCACATCGACATCGCTTTTATCCTGGCCGACTAAGCACCAATTTTCCGGAACGTTACTTTTATCACTTGACCAAACCGCTTTTCTTGCTATAATTATGCTGATTTTATGACATCAAGGAGGCACTATATGGCTGATACCAAGACAAATCTTCAGGAAGCGTTCGCCGGCGAGAGCCAGGCGCGTAACAAGTACACTTTCTTCGCGGAAAAAGCGGACCAGGCGGGGAACAAGCAGGTGGCCCGGCTTTTCCGCGCCGCCGCCGAGGCGGAGACTGTTCACGCCCGCGCCCACTTAAGAGCGATGGGGGAAATCAAGACGGACAAGGAAAACCTGGGAGCGGCGGTCAGCGGGGAGTATTATGAATTTACCAGCATGTACCCCGGCTTCCTCGAGCAGGCGGAAAAGGAAAATAACAAGGCCGCGGTGATGAGCTTTGATTACGCTAATCAGGTAGAGCAGATACATCATAGGCTTTTCCAGGCGGCGCTCAAGGACATGGAAGCCGGTAAAGCCCCGAAAGAAACCGTTTATTACGTCTGCCCGGTCTGCGGCAACACGGTCGAGGGCGAGGCCCCGGACAGATGCCCCATTTGCGCCACGGCCGGCAGCAAGTTCAAGAAAATAGTTTAGTTCCGTAGAAAATTGATGAATTAAGGGGGGTTTTTGTCCCCCTCCCCCTCTACCGACCTCACCCCCTTTACGTTCCCCCTCTCCGCTGGCGGAGAGGGGGCTAGGAGGAGAGGTTGAAACCTTAAAAAATCCCGCAACCCACGAAAAGCCTCGCCGAGGCGATAAAAAACACGATCACCGCGATAATCAGCCCGGCAATGCCAAAGATGCTCCGGGAACGCGCTATGCCCAGGCCGCTAAAGGTGGCGCCAATTATGGCCAGCGGCAGCGTGGTAATCCAGTTCAACCACCCCAGGAACGGCACCAGCCCGATCAACATGAAAAATGCGGCCGCTACACTGATGCCCAGGCCGATAAAACCCATAGTGTTTTCCTCCGCTTTGCCAGGTGATATTCGTTGTTTATTATAGCGGTTTTTAGCTTAAAACCAAAACTATAAAAATGGGGAGAGTTTGAGAGGGGGCTGCTGCCCCTGACCTGCCCCCATTTTTAGTACCAGGAGTTAAGTGACTAATGCTTCTAGTTTAAGATTCTGCTGATATCTACGCACATATTCTGAAGGACTTAACCCTCCCAATGAGCTGTGCGGCCGG
>JBEKAC010000081.1:0-5741 GCA_050018395.1 Dehalococcoidales bacterium | reverse complement strand
ATTTAACCTGCGGGAAGGCTTTTCCGCGGCAGATGATGTGATGCCGGATCGTTTTTTCCAGCCTACCAGAGACGGGGTTCTGGCTAACCTGAAAGATCGCCGTTCAGAATATGAAGAAGCCAAATGGTACTATTACAGCCTGATGGGTTGGGATGACAAAGGCATACCGCTGCCAGAAAAAGTGTTAGAATTGGAAATTGACTGATCAGGTCATTCCGTTGTACTTATGTTTTTATAAAACCGGGAATAACTGAATAAGGAAGGTGGCGTATGGTAGAGATTCCCTTTAAAAGCAAAGTGGCCGTAATTGAAGAATATAATAAACCCTACCAGTTCCGGGATTTCCCTATTCCAGAAGTGGAAGAAAATGCTATTTTGGTCAAAGTCCAGATGGC
This sequence comes from Dehalococcoidales bacterium, assembly GCA_050018395.1. Lineage (GTDB taxonomy): Bacteria > Chloroflexota > Dehalococcoidia > Dehalococcoidales > RBG-16-60-22 > RBG-13-51-18. Next base: position 5,346 of record JBEKAC010000081.1, on the reverse strand, counting down.
TGGGGTTTGCGGTACAGACGTACATCAGGTGCGCGGAGAACTGGGCCTGCGGCCGAAATTGCCCATTGTGCCTGGTCATGAAGTAGTAGGTGAAATCGTTAAGCTGGGAAAAGGCAGAACCGCTGATTGCACAGGACAACCGCTTAAAATCGGCGACCGCATCATGTGGCCGCATGTTTCGTGCTGGGACTGCTATTCCTGCGCCGTTAACAATCAGCCTACCCTGTGTGAACACCGCTTTCCTTACGGCATGGGCTATTCCGGCCAACATCCCTACCTGACCGGCAGTTTTGCCGAATACGAATACATAATTCCGCGGGCACAGGTAGTTAAAATACCGGATGAACTAACCAATGAAGAAGTTATCGGTGTTTGCTGCGCCTTCCGGACGGTTGTCGCGGCGTTTGAGAGGCTGGGCGCTTTTGGCATTCAAAGCAGTGTGGTCGTCCAAGGTTGCGGACCGGTGGGACTTTACTCAACTGTCCTTGCGGCCGAGAGCGGAGCTTCACAGGTCATCGTCATCGGTGCTCCATCGTTAAGATTGGAATTGGCAAAAAAATGGGGTGCCAGTCATGTTATCAATATTGAGAAAACAGCTGATCATGCGCAAAGAAAAAAGGAGATACTGCAGTTAACTGACGGCCGGGGCCCGGATTTGGTAATTGAGGCAGCCGGTATCCCAGTTGCTTTCCGGGAAGGAATGGACATCGTACGCCGGGGAGGACGCTATCTGGTGATCGGTCAAACCTCCATGGAAGCGGAACAATCGATTATTCCGGGAATGATTATGCAGAAATTCATGGAAATAATCGGCAGCAGCTCAGCCACTATTAGTCACTATTATAAAGCTCTGCAATTCATTAAAAGCAAACGTAATAAATATAATTTTGCCGATATTGTCACGAATAAATTCCGCCTCAGCCAGCTTAATGAAGCCGTAGCCTCGATGGCTAAAGGGCTGGAAATCAAGCCGGTAATATTGCCTTAATAAAAAAAAAATTATTCATCAGGCGGCTAATACACTTCAATCCATTTGAAGTTGTCAGTACTTCCCTGTGGGAAATAAATTATGCCCATCGAAAAACTGCCAAGTTATGCCGGTCAAATACTACGGATAGATTTAACTGCCGGAGAAATCGGCGTTGAATCCATACCGGAGCTAAAATTAAAGAAATATATGGGCGGCGCCGCTTTAGGGATTAAGTTTATCTTTGATGAAGTTCCCGATGGCACTGATTGTTTCGCCCCGCAGAATAAACTCTTTATAGGTTCGGGCCCCCTTGGCGGTACGCGCATCGGTGGGTCCGGGAGCATCGCCGTAGTCACCAAAGGTACCCTTACCGGCGGCATTGCCAGTTCCCAGGCTAATGGCTTTTTTGGCGCATTTTTAAGGTTCGCCGGTTACGATGCCATCATTCTTCAGGGTATTGCCCCGGATTGGGTCTACATCAATATCGGCGATAACGGGGTAGAAATACGCAGTGCCAGTAGCCTTATCGGTAAGACAACTGATGGCGTGGAATCGGATTTAAGGCAGGAGTTGGGTAAAACCGAAAAAGAGGTGAGCATCTTAAGTATCGGGCCGGCTGGCGAGAATCTGGTCAGGTTTGCCGGTATCTTTACCGATCAGGGCCATATAGCCGCCCATAACGGTGTAGGCGCGGTCATGGGCTCCAAGAAAGTTAAAGCTATCGTGGTTGAATACAGCCGAAATCGCGTTAGCCTTAAAGATGAAGCGACCGTGTCTTCAATCGCCAAGCAACTCAAAGCGAACGCGATGATGAGTAAACCAAGACCTTATGTCGAGGGAACTGTCGGCGGAGTCCTGATGGGGACGGCTAACGGTTCTCTGGCAATAAAAAACTATACTACCAGTATCAACACGATGTCTCCTCCGGTGCTGGAAACGTATTCTTATCAGAACGTGCGCTCTCGGTTTGATGCCAAGCCAACACCTTGCTGGGCCTGTTCCGCCAGGCATTGCCACCGCATGAAAATAAAGACCGGCAAGTACGCCGAACGGTCGGTTGAGGAACCGGAATACGAGTGCATGGCAGCCTTCAGTTCACTGGTAGGCATAGATGACGTCACCACCACCGTCGTTCTGGCCAGCGAAGTTGACCGATTGGGTATGGATGTCAATGAGACCGGCTGGGTCATTTCCTGGCTGCTGGAATGCTATGAAAAGCATCTTATTACCAGCCAGGACACCGATGGTCTGGAAATGACTTGGGGTAATAGCGAAAACATCATGGAAATGATGAATCGCATCGCCCGCCGGCAGGGGTTTGGTAATCTTTTGGCTGAAGGTGTCATGCGGGCGGCGCAAAAAATAGGTGTTAAATCGCAGGCTCTGGCCATCCACACCAAAAAAGGTAATACGCCGCGAACTCACGACCACCGGGCGATGTGGCTGGAGATGTTCGATACATGTGTTTCCAATATGGGTACTCTTGAGGCTCACATGGCGGCCCCTTTTCAGCAGCTGGGTCTTCCGGATTACTTTAATTCCTACGATCCCGAAGCTGTTTCTACTGTTGACGCGAAAATCAAAGGAGCGATGATATTCGAAGATTCTATGGTAACCTGCCGTTTTAACACCATGACAAATCTTGAGTTAATGTGCCGTGCGGTCAATGCCGCGACCGGCTGGGACATCAATATCGAAGAGGCGATGAAGATCGGTAAAAGGGCCGTCAATCTGGCCAGAATATTTAATCTAAGACAGGGAATTGGTGCTGGATTGGATGCGCCTTCTCTGAGATACGGCTCCACACCGCTGGATGGATTGGTGGCGGGAATAGGCATCATGCCTCACTGGAACAAAATGCTTTTAAACTATTATCACTTAATGGGCTGGAACGAAAAGACAGGATGGCCTTTAGCGGAAACCTTAAAATTACTAGGATTGGATGACGTAATCCATTTTCTTCCCTCCGATTAGGACGCCCAAACTAAAAAGAACTTGAAAGCCTACTTCTAATAGGGAATAAAAGGAGTTCCATATGGCAGGAGCATTACAGGGAATCAAAGTACTGGACTTTACCCAGGTTTATTCCGGCCCGTTTTGCACCTTAATACTAAAAGACCTGGGGGCGGAAATAATTAAAGTTGAAAGGACTGGCTCCGGCGATATCGTCCGGCACGACGCGCCTTTAACCGAAGGCGGTGAAAGCGGGACTTTCATTATCCTGAACCGCGGCAAGAAGAGCATTACCCTAGACATAAAGTCTGAAAAAGGGCGCGCTATTTGCCTGGACCTGGCAACCAAAGTGGATGTGCTGGTTGAAAATTTCAGCCCGGGTACGATGGATAAACTCGGATTGGGCAGCCGTGATCTTTGTAAACTGAATCCGCGGTTGATTTATGCTTCTATTTCCGCCTACGGCCAGTGGGGTCCGCGCCGCGATTTCGCCGGATACGACCCAGTAGCCCAGGCACTTGGAGGCTTAACCTCCGTATCCGGTCCCCCGGACGGCCCGCCGACTAAATGTGCCGTAGCAATTGCCGATTTTTCGACCGGGCTGTTCACCGCGTCCGCTATTTTGGCGGCTTTATACCATCGGAGCCAAACAGGAGAAGGTCAGACCATTGATCTTTCATTGCAGGAATGTATGTGGCTGCTTACTTCGATAGAGTTTTCTCCTATTTATTTTTTAACCGGTAAGAATCCTCCTCGCCTGTGCAATGGACATCCGGCGATGTCTCCTGGTAATCTTTATCCAGCCAAGGACGGCTGGGTGATTATCTCGACTGGAGTCCTTGCCCAGGTAAAACGGCTGTATTCTGTCATGGGTAGGGAAGACCTTTTCGATACCCCGCTCTGTGCCAACCAGAAAACCCGTTATCAACATAAGGATGAGATCGATGCACTCGTAGCGGATTGGACGAAAAAACAAAAAGCCGATGATATCGTCAAAGCTTTAGGGGCTGTCGATGTTCCCTGCGCCCGCGTGCCATCTTTTGCCGAAGTCTGTAACGACGCTCAATTATTGAGCCGGAAGATGATCATTGATGTGGACCAGCCTGTCTCTGGAAAGGTCAAGGTCCCGGGGTCGGTCTACAAATTATCCAAGACACCCGGTAATATCGGTTACCCGGCTCCTTATCTCGGCGAGAACAATCAAGAGGTGTATTCTGAATTGCTGGGTTATTCCGAGAAATATATTGAAGACCTTTCAAACACAGCAATAATTTAAAAGCATGTATAATACTAGAAATCGGCAATATCAAAATTCAAGAATTAATGCCAATGGTTAAAGACTTATTGCAGTTTATTTGGCCGATCTTTTGGAATTCTTGCTTGAACAATCAAATGATTGAGCTAGCCAGAAGAACATAACTTAAAAAGTTTATTTCACCACAACACAAGGAGATCTGGAAATTACCTTTTGACTTAATTCCAAACCCCGCCCGGGCAAGTCAGGGATAGCAAAGCAACCATTCTTTGGTTGATAATCTTGCAGACAAAGGTCACGGTTGCCTTCTTTAATAGCAATTTCGTGATGCTCATGGATCTGGAAGTTGGGGATTACAGATTCTAATTGCAGAGAAGCTGCGGTCGATATCGGGCTGCCGCAAACATGGACCTGGACAGTAATATCATAGGTATGCGACGCACAATAAATATATCGTGGCGATGGTCGTGGGAGTAAAGGCGCTGTGCATCAGTTCACCGATAATCGTCGATACAGCTACCGGGCCGAACGCATAAAGATAACCCCACCAATTGATATACCGTTCTATTTCCGTACGTCCTGGCGAGCTTCCCGCGGATTTTCGCCCCAGCCGCCCACTACAAACACATCGTAATACTTGATTCGGCGGACAAGCTGACTGGTAATCGAGCCTCCTAAAAGATTCTGCCACCACCTGCTCCGCGATTTGCCAAAGATCATTTTGGTGATACAGTTCTTAATCGCGAATTCCACCAGGACATTAACCACGGGAACTCCCTGGAGGGTGGCAACTTTAGCTCCCATTCTCTAAGCTGTGCATAATGACGTCAATAATCGTTCCTGCTGGTCAGCGGAGAGGTGGGTAATCGGGGTCTCGACGTCGAGGCGTACCATTCTGCTCCCAAAGGATAAACCAGCCGGCGGGCAACGCACCACGTCCACAAATGCTTGAAATGTTACATGGCAGTAAAACACTATGCCTATAGTATCTTCTTTGTGAATTCTTTCTAGCACCAATAGCATAGGGACTAGTCTATTTTGGGAATCAAACAAACTGCCACCTCTATTTCATGGGTAGGTCATTACCTGACTTAGCTTTTTCACTTCACTGGTAGTCAATTTCTGTAAAAATATCGAATGAATGACAGGGTATTCACATGCGAAAGGC
>JBEKAC010000080.1:0-6018 GCA_050018395.1 Dehalococcoidales bacterium | reverse complement strand
TTTTCCCACCTCCCCGCGCGCCAGCGGATTATCGGAATCGTAGCCGATTTGCGTCGGCAGGTCGAACGCCACGCTAAGGCCGGTCTGCCCCTGCTGGAGAAGATAACGGTAGCGCCGGTTTGACTCCTCCGCCGAGGCGTAACCGGAGTACTGGCGCATCGTCCAGAGGCGCCCGCGGTACATCGTGGGCTGGATACCCCGCCCGAAGGGATATTCCCCCGGATAGCCGGGCGATAATTCAAGGTCAGTACCTTGAACGTCATCTGCAGTATATAGAGGCTTTATCTCCTGGCCGGAGGTCAGCTCGAACTTAGGCTGCCGCTCCGGGAAATGCTTGAGCGCCGGCTCCAGTGTTTCTTTTTCCCATTTTTCTCTGCGTTGGCTCATGGGTGTTGTGAAATCCCTCCCTAACCCGACTCTTTTTCCTCTGTCCCTCTCCTCGTTAACAACGAGCGGGACGATAGTTTATGCTCTTAATAAATTCCTATTTTCTCCCTCCTTGCCAGCGGGGAGGGAGACTAAGAGAGAAGGGTCGGATAATGTTGGCTCATCTAGTAATCTTCCAGTCCCCACTGTTTAAACATTGCTTTATAAAAGTCCGGGCGCGGGAAGTCCGGCAGCATATTGTAGTTGTGGTTGCGGTAACCGAAGCCCCGGGACTGGTATTTGTCCAGCCCGACGACCAGACCCGGCAGTTTGGCCGCCGGCACGGCGAACATCATTTCACCCTCGTCGCAGAGCGCCCGCTGGTACTCCCCCGGGTCCGGCAGGACGACCCAGTAGCCGCCCTGGAGCATGGGAGTGACGACGGCGTGCGCGCAGGAGGGCGGGAAGAAGCGGCCGTTTACCTCTGCGATGTCTTCCGGCCCCATGGAAAGCAGCAGGCTCCGCAGCTGCGTGGTATTGGAATAAACGATGACCACGTCCGGCTTGAAACTGGCGCTTTTCAGCGGGGCGGTCACTATGCCGACGTATTTGCCGTGTTCAAACCGCTCGTAGGGGTGGGCGGAAACCGGGCCGCGCTTTTTAGGGAGGGGCACCATCCCGTAAGCCATCAGGGCGGCCGGGCACCAGTGGTCTTCCTTGAGCATCGCCACCGTAGTCCCCTCCCGCCGCGACATAGCAAAAGCCTGGCACTGCGCCAGGTGATATTTCCGATCCTTTTTCGGGCGCACTGCCCCCTCCGGGATGTCCGCTTTCTTTGCCAGCATCTTCACCGCCACCGGTGATGTCCGCAGCAGCAATATCCTCTCCAGCTCCTCCCCGCAGCGGTTGAATTCTTTAATCGTCGTCACAAACTCACCTCCCGATTTGCCAGGGGCAAACGTCCTTAATTTTATTCGTAGCGGGGGTGCCGCCCGGTAGAAATGAAAAAGATGGGCCGGACGACATTCCTCAAGATGATAGGCCCGTGCTTGACGCCCGGCGGAATGTAGGCGGCAAAGCTCCGGTCTAACACGTTCAATTCTCCATCGATGGTAATTTCCAGCTCCGCGCCTAGGTCCTGGATGTTTTCATAGTTATAGCCGTAAAAGCCGAGCATTTCTCCGTATTCATGGGTATGTGACTCGCACAGCTTCAGGTCGCCCTTGGTGCCGGGCAATATCCACTTGGTGTCGGCGTAAAACTGGGCGCCGGGAACGGTCTCGTCATCGAGGGTCACAATCGGCTTAACGATTTTGGGATCGGTCTTGGTGCGGTAGGCCGGGTATTTGGCGTTCTTTTTCGGACTATCTACAGCGTACTTAGCGTATTTTCCCATTTTCTTTACCTCTCTCTAAAATCTGTTCGCAAAAGAAACTTCGCAACTAGACGTATTTGTCATTCGTCCCCAGCGTCATGTGGAACATCGGGGCGTCCATGCGCCGGAAGACCAGCGGGCAGTGCTGGACATTTGCTGGAATATAAACCATGAAGCTCCTGGTCAGGACGAATTTCTCGTTCTCCAGCCAGAACTCGATTTCCCCGCCCAGATCGGAAGGGTCATCAAAGTTAGTCCCGAAGTAGGTGAATACCTCGATGAAGGGGTGGGAGTGGGGCATAATGCCGGGGACCTTGCCGCTCTTGACCAGCTCCGGCGTGACGATTTCCGGCACTTTCCACCGGGGCGCCTGCCGCTGGTCTTTCATGGTGTTAGGCCACTGCCAGGTGTATTCGCCGTAGAAACTACCGGGGAGGACCTCTTTGTCCATCCAGATAACGTGCTCCAGCCCCAGGCGGTAGCCGTCATGGTAGCCCTGCTCGATGTGCTGATCGCCTTTATAGCCGGGCATCACGATGCCCCTCTTCAGCTCCGTGGTAATGTACTTGCCATAGTGGGATTTTCCCATGAGTATTTCTCCTTTCCCGATTCTCTAATAAAATAGCGTAGTAATCTGGTTTTATTTCGCTTTAATGTCTTTCACCGCGAAGTCCAGCCCCATTTCCATGAGCTTCTTTGCCGTGGGAACGCCCTCTTTGGTCCAGCCGCGCAGCCCGTAGTATTTATCCAGGAACTCGTCCTGGTGGCTAACGATTTGCCCCTCCCCCTTCGCCTCCCGCGTATGGAGCGGCTCGGTGAGGATACGTTTGGGCAGAGTATCGTTCTGGCGCCCGAAACCCTCCCGCACGTTGAAAGCCCGCTCCAGGCTGAACAGGCGCTCGCCCACTAAATGCAGCTCGTCATCCGAATATTTATCGATGCCCCGCGCGGCCGCAATCATCTTCCCGAAGAGCCCCATCCAGCCCCACCCGCCGGAGAACGTGCAGGCCACCCCGCACTCGTGCCAGGCGGTATCGTTCTGGTTGTAAATCACCACGTCCGCATTTCCCTCGTCAAAACGGTCGGTGGGGTGGGGCACCGGTGAACCGAAGATGTCCTGCGCCGCGTAGCCGTAACAGTGGCTGGCCCCGATGCTGGCGGTTGCATAATTATACCCCTGCGATTTCGCCCCCCGCGGCTCGTAGGCCGGCAACTCCATGCCCTTAACGTTTATCGCGTAAACGTCCGAGCCATGGCCGATTTTAGCGGCCACGCGCATCGTGCCTTCCGCCAGGAGGTCGCCGAGACCTTCCCGCAAGGCGATTTTCTTCACCAGGGCAACCATTGGCTCGTGTCTGCCGTAAATCAGTTCCAGGCCGTCCGTGTCCGACTTTTTCAGCAGGCCTTTCTCATACAATTCGTAGGCGAAGCCGATGCTGCTGCCGGTGCTGATGGTATCCAGCCCCATGTCGTCGCAGGCCTGGTCGGCGGCGATACTGGCTTCGATGCTGTCGCTATCGATGGAGCCGGTGAACGCCCAGATGGACTCGTATTCCGGCCCTTCGCTGTGGGCGCCGGCGTAGATGCCGGAGGGCACGGTATGCACCTTGCCACAGCGGGCCGGGCAGGAGTAGCACCCCATATTCCCCACCCGCAGCTTGCGATACTCAGCACCCACGATTTTCTGATAGTTTGCCATTTGCCCGTAGCGGAAGTTGCGCACCGGGTAGATCCCGATGGCGTTGGTCGTGTCCTGGGTAGTGGTCGTGCCCCACTCTTTATGGCTCAAGAAACCGGGGTTATTCTTGATAAGTGCCACCTGCTCTTTAGCCAGGGCGTTATAAGCCGCTTCGTCCGCGAGGTAGAGTTTCCGCGTAGCGGTAATGGCCACCGCCTTAAGATTTTTAGCGCCCATGACCGTGCCGGTACCGCCGCGCCCCGCTGTCCGGCGGTCGCTGACGACGGCGGCATACTTGACCAGGTTTTCCCCACCCGGCCCGATGCAGGCCGCCCGCGTGTTTTTACCGTGAGTCGCCGCAAGCCAGGCCTGGGTTTCCTTGGTGTCCTTGCCCCAGATGGCGGCGGCGTCCCGGATTTCACAGCTTTCCGGGGTGATATGCAGGTAAACCGGCTTGTCCGCCCTGCCTTCGATAATCAGAATTTCATTGCCGGTAAATTTCAGCCAAGCTCCGAAGTCGGCCCCGCAAACGGAGCGGGCGAAGGCGCCGGTCAGCGGGCTTTTGGTACAGGTCATCCACCGGGACACCGCCTGGGCGGTCGTACCCGCCAGCGGTCCGGTAATCATCATCAGTTTGTTCTTTTCGCCCAGGGGGTCGATGCCGGGCGTGATTTCATCGTAAAGATAGCGGATGCCGTAGCCCCTCCCCCCGATAAAGTCCGCTGCTATTTTCTCCGGTACCACCTCCCGGCTCACTTTGCCGGTAGAAAGATTTACCCTCAATATTTTCCCTGTATTTTGTGCCATAGCCACCTCCTATGCACACTTTTCTTTATGATACGCCATACCTTGCGTTAATTGCTAACCTCATCCGCCCAGCACGATGTAGGAAATATATATCTTATCGCCCGGCTTAACCGCCCTGGCCAGCGGCTCCGGGTAAGCGTTCTCCCCATTGACGAAGATGTTGATGCCAGCGGGGAGCTTGCCCTTTTTGTTAAATAGCTTTTTCTCAAGCGGGGGATATTGCTTGACCAGTGCTCCCAGACACGCGCCGACGGTTTCTCCGTTGACGCTAATTTGTGCGGTGTCCCCGGCCATTGCCTGCAAGACGGGTGGAAGGTTGATTTCTACGCTCATTTCCTCTCAACCCGATTATATCACTTATACCCCACGGAGACTAAAATACTTATGGGGTGTGGGCCGGGCTTATTTAAAGGGATTAAGGATGGCGTGATTTTTTAAGCGGTAATAGATCGATGTTAGCAGGTAAATCAGGAAAAAACCTATCAGCGTCATGATCAGGGCCAGTATCAACAGGCTGTAAACACCGCCGAGTACGGACGCCGAATAAGGAAAGACATTATTCGTGGTGCGGTCGGCGAGCAGCAATATCAGATTTAAGAGCAAAAAAGGCAGGATAATACAGCCCAGGCCGATGAGCGAGCCCTTAACATCCGCCCAGCTTAGCCGGATGTTCGAGGCGATGCAGACAGACAGGTAGAGAAAGAGCCAGAACCGCCAGAGCCCGAGGTTTCCCCAGGTGAATATCAGCTTGAGGATAGCCACCGCCGAGTCGCGGAAGGTGGCCAGGTAAGCCGTTATCGAAGAACCTTTTTCGACGCTGCTGACGTTGGAGATAATGGAGTGCCACACGTTGCCGCTATCCGGCATGATGAAATAAAACAGCCCGAAAAGCACGGCGCAGCCCAGTATCACCGGCCCCACCCCGATGAAGAAATTGCCCAGCACCTGCCAGGGGTTCTTGGGGTTCCAGGTGTGATAAACGTATCCCAGCGTGCCACTGTCCGGGTCCGCCTGGAAAATCTTCATGTCCTCGATGCGATGGAAAAATATCAGGCAAAAAAGGGCGTGCCCCAGCTCGTGAATCGGCGTGCCCAGCCAGGCCACCAGGTAGGTGCCCTTCGGCCCCATGGAGTTGCCCAACGATTTGAATGTGAGCTGGGAAATGAATTGTATCAACAACCCGAAGATAAAAATCCCCAGGAAAAGAGAGGCCGTCTGGCCCAGCGTGGCCAGAAAGAGATTTTTTACGAAAATCAGGAAGGACATGCTGCTTGAATGATAGCTAGATAAGTAAAGGGGTGTCAAGAAGAATCTCCAATATCAAATGTTAAAAATTATAATATTGTAAAAATGGGGGCCCAAGCCTGAGCCATCCCGACGTAAGTCGGGATCCAGTTATTCCTGCTTTAGATTATTTTTACGCTATCTCAATGGCCTTCTCCCTACCCCAAGATTTTTCGCTTTGTACAGAATGACAAAGAAGTAACTACTCACCCCCAATCCCCCTTGACAAAATACCCTTCCTTTCATATAATATGAATGAACGTTCATTCATTTGTATCGGGGGCAAGCAAGATGGCGGATAAAGAACTAAGGAAAAAGAAAATCACCGCCCAACGCCAGCACCAAATACTCCACTCCGCACTGGATGTTTTTTCCCGCAAGGGCTACGCCGCCGCCACCATCCCGGAAATCGCTAAAGCGGCCCGCATCGCCACGGGCACGATCTACCTCTATTACCCCAGTAAAAGAGATCTGTTCGTGGCCGTCATCAAGAACCTCATTATCACCA
>JBEKAC010000079.1:0-6940 GCA_050018395.1 Dehalococcoidales bacterium | reverse complement strand
ACCAGCTTCCATGTAGGGTTTATCGTTTTCTCGGTACTGGGCTTCGGGGGATTGATTGCGCAGATGGTGGCGAGGCGGCCGGGGGCGGAGAGGAGTGGAAAATGACAAATCTCAAATGGCAAATGACAAATACCCTTCCCCCTGTCATTCCAGCCCCGATGCAATCGGGGTAAACTCCAGCTGGAATCCACTTAAAACCATACCTAATCCTGAATAAATTCGTGGATTCTGGCCCTCGGCTGAACTCTGGCTGAAGCCCGCTCCTAAATGACAGCTATAAAAATTTTCTTTTTAACTTTTGCACGTTTTCACCCGAATCCATGTTAAAATAGCAAAGACACTATATCTCCGCGGGAGTCAGGGTGGAAGGACTAAGCATCGGGCGCGACCTGCTGATAGTTCTGGCTGTCGCCATCGCGGGCGGTATGCTGGCCCGCTGGCTCCGCCTCCCCATTATCCTCGGCTACCTGGCCGGCGGCATCGCCGTCGGACCATTCGGGTTCGGCTGGGTGCACGATTCCAGCACCATCGATTCACTGGCTAAAATCGGCATCGCCCTGCTGTTATTCGCTATCGGCCTGGAATTTTCTTTAAAAGAGCTGATGGCGCTGGGGAAAGTGGCCATCCTGGGCGGCCTGGCGCAGATTATCCTGACTTCCATGGTCGGCTTCGGCCTGGGACGGGCCATCGGGCTGGGCAATACCGGCGCGATATTTTTCGGGTTCATCATCGCCCTCTCCAGCACCATGGTCGTACTTAAATTGCTGATGGACCGGGCGGAAATCGATACCACGCATGGGCGGGTGCTGCTGGGCATCCTGCTGGTGCAGGACCTGAGCGTGGTACCCATCATGGTGGCTATGCAGGCCGCGGGCGGCGAATTACGCGGGGTGTGGGCGGCGCTGGGCATCGCCGCGGGCAAGGCGGTGGGGTTTATCGCCGTGATGGTGGCGCTGAGCTACTGGGTGATGCCCTGGCTGCTGAAAAAGGTGGCAGGACAGCGCACGCGCGAGCTGTTTTTCCTGACGGTGGTCGTGGTCTGCGTGGCGGCGGCCTCCGGCACCTATTACTTCGGGCTTTCGGCGGCTTTCGGGGCTTTTACGGCCGGTCTGCTGCTAAGCCAGTCCGGCTACTCGCGGCAGGCTTTCGCCGATATCCTGCCCCTACGCGATACCTTCGCCGCTTTCTTCTTCGTCTCCCTGGGCATGCTGGCCGACCGGCATTACATTCTCGGGAATGCCGGTACCATCGCCACCGTGGTGGTGGTGGTGATACTGGTAAAATTCGTCATTTCCACGGCGGTGGCGCGGCTCTTCGGCTACAGCCATAAGACGGTACTGATGGTGGGGACGGGGCTGATTAATATCGGAGAGTTCAGTTTCGTGCTGGCGGTGATGGGGCTGGAGAAAAACATTTTTTCCAGCGACAGGTATAATTTGATTATAGCCGCGGCGATTATCACGATGCTGGTAACCCCCTTCGCCATGAGCTTGAGCTCCTTCGTATATCGCTGGCTGAGCCAGCAAAAAAGGTTCGCGGGGCAGCTGGTAAGCCGCGTCGATCCGGGAGGGCGCGTCCAGGCCCTGGAAATAGCGCGGCACGCCGTGATCTGCGGCTACGGCACCATCGGGCATCGAGTAGCGGAGGTGCTGGCCAGGCAAAAGTTCGCTTACCTGGTCATCGAGCTCGACCCCACCATCATCGCGAACCTGCGCGCCCGGGGCATCCCCTGTATCTACGGAGATGCCAGTAACCCGGAGATTCTGGCTCACGCCGCGCTGGACAAAGCGCGTGTCCTGATTTGCACTATACCGGACTACGTGGCGGAGGAGCTGACCGCCCGCAACGCTTTAAAGATCAACCCCAAGCTGGATATCGTGGCGCGCGTCCACCGCGATAGCGACGTGGCGCTGCTCAAGGGGGCGGGTGTGACAGAGCTGGTGCTGCCCTTCTTCGAGGGGAGCCTGGAAATGATACGCCATACCCTGCACCGCTTCGGGATGAGCAGCACGGATATACAGTATGTCCTGAACAACCTGCGGCACGAGCAGGCGGAAGAAAAAGAGCGGGCCGAATAACAGATTGACTGGAATGACAGGCAAATGAAGATGGATAAGAATAACTGGATTATTCTGATTGTTAAAAAGGTATTCGGGGCGGCGGTCTTCGGGACAGCGATTTATCTGGCTTATTTTGTTTCCAGGGTACAGATTAATCTCGCAGGTTCGCTGTTCTGCCTGCTGTTGATACTGGCATCGCTGTGGCTGACTTTTTCCGAGTGCTTCACCGCTAACTATTAGTTATAAGGCAGATTGGCCGCTTCCCTTACTTCCAATTCAATGCCTCACCGTTTATGCGTAAGCGTCCCCGGCTCTTTATTACTTCGTCCGAAACCGATAAACACTATCCGGAGCAGGTCGTGGGTAAATTCAGGGTCCCGGTGTGTGCGGGCGTGTATCTGCGGGCTGGCATTAATGCCCTGGACAAAAATCTCGATGAACGCCCGCACGGCGTCTTCCGAGATGTCCGAATTGAGGTATCCGTTTTTCTGACCTTCCCGGACGAAGTCCACCAGCACGTTGTAAATCTCTTCGGTTGAAGATTCGATAAGCTCCCGGTACTGTGGATATTCGTGGACATTAACATCACTCAGGCCGCGATTAGACCCGGATAGCTCCATGAAAAACCGGAACATGTCCTCCAATTTTTCCATGTAGGTCTTATCGGCAGCGATAATCCGGCGGAATTCTCCGGTAAATTTAGTGATAGTCGATTTGATACAGGCTTTTACCAGCTCGTCCTTGCCGCCGAAAAGATTGTAGATTGTCACCTGTGAGACTCCGGCTTGCCGGGCGATATCACCGATGCTGACCTTGTTGATCCCCAGCCGGCTAAGCAGGTCAGCCGCCGCAGCGACTATTTTTTCCCTGTTCTGCTCTTTTCTGCGGGTAAAACCATCCATGGAAATGCCTTTCGATAGCTTTAGTTTACTTATTGTAGTGAAAAGTATTGACAATTTCAATATCTAAATTCTATAATTATTATAGCATATCATTTCATATATTACAATTAAGGAGTATTTTTCATGGCCAAAATGTCCGAATCCCGTATCTACCGCCTCCGCTGGTGGACGCTGATAACCATCGCGCTAAGCATCCTGGTTATCGTGCTGGATGCCACGGTAATGAACGTGGCGCTGCCCACCATACAGCGGGAAATGAACGCCACTGGCTCGCAACTGTTATGGATGGTCAACGCTTACATGATGGTCTTCGGAGCTTTAATGCTCACCACCGGTGCGCTGGGCGACCGTTTCGGGCGGGCTAAGATACTCCAAATCGGGGTGGCAATATTCGGGCTGGCGAGTCTGGGCGCCTATTTCTCCGGTACGCCGACCCACCTGATAATCTGGCGTATCTTTATGGGGGCGGGGGCCGCGATGATCCTGCCGGTGACCCTGGCGATCATCACCAACATCTTCCCCAAGGAGGAAAGGGGCAAGGCCATCGGGGTATGGGCGGGGCTGAACAGCATCGGCATCGCGCTGGGACCGATTATCGGCGGGGCACTGGTGGAAAACTTTAAGTGGAACTCCATTTTCCTCATCAATATACCCGTGGCCGTGGTGGCATTAATCCTGGGGTGGTTCTTGATCCCGGACAGCCGTGATGAAAACCCGCGCAAGCTGGACATCCCCGGCAACATCTTAGCTCTGGCAGGACTGTCATCACTCATCTACGGGCTGATTAACGGCGCCTCCAGGGGATGGAGCAGCGGGCAGGTGCTGGCAACACTAATCGGGGCGGTGGTCCTCATCGGACTGTTTATCCTGTGGGAGAGAAAGGCATCTAATCCCCTGCTGGAATTGGGCTTTTTTAAGAACGCACGTTTTTCTGCGGGCATCGGCATCATTGTCATCCTGGGGCTGGGGCTGAACGGCTTCCAGTACGTGCTGACGTACTATATGCAGTTCGTGAAAAGCTATACGGCGCTGGGGACCGGCCTGCGCTACCTGCCGCTGGCGGTGGGGCTGTTAATCGGCGCGATATCTTCAGACAGCCTGGTCAAGCGCCTGGGCACCAGGTGGGTGATGGCCGCCGGCTTTATCGGGACGGCGGCGATGCTGTTCCTCATGTCCATTTTTAAAGTTGACTCGCCGTTCTGGCAGCTGGCGTTGAACCTGTTCTTCGAGGCGCTTTTCCTGGGCTTTATCCTTGCCCCGGTGACGAATACCATCATGGGGGCGCTGCCCAAAGCCAAGGTCGGAATCGGCTCCGCGATGAATACCGTGTTCCGCATGGTAGCCGGGGCTATCGGCGTGGCGGTGCTGGGAGCGTTGCTGAACAGCATCTATTCCTCGAATTTCAATAAAGCGGCGGCGGGCATCGGTTTGCCTCAGGCGCTGCTGCAAAAAGCCGCCGACTCCGTAGGCGCGGCCATCGGCATTGCCGGCTCCGGTAAAATCCCCGGTGACATGGCCGCAACGCTGGCGCAGACGGCCCGGCACAGCTTCATGGACGGGTGGCAGATCATGGCCTATATCTCCGCCGGTATCTTCGTCGTTGGAACGGCGATGGTGCTGCGCTTTATGCCGAAACGCGGTGAAGCAGTACCGGAAGAAGACAATAATTAAGACGCGGGGCGGGGCGTACGCCCCGCCCCACTCTTTTCCCTTCACACTATAATTCTTAACCCTTCATTTACACTCATAATAAACTCTGGAAAGAACCAGTTTTTCAAAATCCGCCTAATCTCACTCTTTCTAAAGGGAAAAGATTTGTGCGATTTCAGTCCATGACTTATAATTATCACCTATGGTCAGGGAGTATATATTTCTCGCGGCGGGCTGCGTGAGTGTGGGGATAGTAATAACTTTTGTTGTCCTCGGAGTCTCCCAATATCTCGGCATCAATATAGAAAAAAATATATGGATAGTGGCCATTCCTGTGTTCTTAACTCTTATCCTGAACGTTATCCTTCTGGAAGTTTATCGTAAGTACAGAAAACGAAAATGAGTGGAGGAAAGGGAATAGGAGCTTATGCCCCGCGCACCCCTTACCTTATCCCAGTGTCGATATTGATATCCAGAGTCACCGTCTGGCCGGCGACTATCTGTATCTTTTTGGGGACATCACTGCTGCCGCCGACGCCGCCGGTGCGCGTCACATCGATCGTGTAAGTACCCGGAGCAAGCTCGACACTGTAATAGCCGTTGGCGGTCTGCCCTATCTGGTTGATGGTCACCGACTGCAGGAGTTTGGCACCGGAGGCATCATAGACCAGTACTTTGCGTGAGGAAAATACTTCCGGTGGGACAATAACGACCTGCCCGGGCGTTTGCACCGGGGTAATGGGGCCGATAGTGACGCCGCCCTGCAACAGGCCTGTTTGCGTGGTTTTTTGAGAACAGGAAGTAAAAAATATGCCACCAACAACTGTCAATAATATCAGTGAAATTCTAAAGATATTTCTCATACCGCACCTCACCTGATTAAATAATAGCACAAAAAGACTGTCATTCTGAACGCAGTGAAGAATCCGTCAGCCCCCGCTCCTTTTCCCCACACCCCATTACTTTTAAAATCCCCCTTAGTCCCCCTTTTTCAAAGGGGGAAAGATTTGACTAATATTCAGATGTTTGATTTGAACTATCATCCTCTCCCTTTGTAAAAGGGAGAGCAAAATGAAGAGGGGGCTAAAGACAAGCTTCGACTCACCCTTATAATATTGAATGAAACACATTATATTGTTATAATATGAAGCTTACGATAATTACAGGAGGGAACAGTATGTTGTCTTTGATTATCTCTGGCATTGTAATAATTGGGATAATAATTTTAATTGTAATAATACGCCACAGAAAGCAGCAACAAGAACTCGAAAATCTTAATTATGAACATTATGGTCGTTGGCAAAAATATTCTATTGAACAACTTAAAGAGGAAATATCACAAGTCATTCGTAAAAAAAATGAACTCCAGCGCAGACTTGAGGCATTTGGAAAAGCTTCGCCAAAGATAGTAATAGGAAAGCGCGATTTTTCTGGGCAAAACAATATAGAATCACAAATGTGGGATATTAGGACCCAACTAGAAGAACTAGACGTTGAACAAGAAGATTTAAGGCAGGTACTTAATTATAAAATAGCAGCGCAACAGAGTAGAATACAAAGATAAGGTTTGAAAGAAGTTGACTAAAAGGAAGCCCTCTAGGTGGCCTTATCTTGTTGTAAGAATCTATATACAAAAAGAGGGAGCTTTTTGCTCCCTCTTAAATTGCCCCAGAACCTATATGAATTCCTTTTTCTTAGCTTCTTTTTTAACCGCTTTCTTTAAAGGAGACTCTTTTTCGGCTTCTCTTTTGATTACTCGGTCTAGAAGAGTGCCTTTCTTTCTAGTCACTAAATTAACCCCCTAGTATATTTTTATCTAATACCAAGCCTGAAACAGGTCAAGCCCTCGTCCATTAGTACGGCTAAGCTCATACATTACTGTATTTACACATGCCGCCTATCAAACAAGTAGTCTACTTGTGGACTTACCCTCTCCCTTGCGGGAGAGGTGGGAGATCTCATCTTGGAGCGGGCTTCGCACTTAGATGCTTTCAGCGCTTATCCCTTGATGACGTAGCTACCCAGCGATGCCCCTGGCGGGACAGCTGGCACACCAGCGGTCATCCCCTCTTGGTCCTCTCGTACTAAAAAGAGCTCTCCTCAAATCTCCAGGCGCCCACGGAGGATAGAGACCGACCTGTCTCACGACGGTCTGAACCCAGCTCGCGTACCGCTTTAACCGGCGAACAGCCGGACCCTTGGGACATGCTCCAGCCCCAGGATGCGATGAGCCGACATCGAGGTGCCAAACCTTGCCGTCGATGTGAACTCTTGGGCAAGATAAGCCTGTTATCCCCGGGGTAGCTTTTATCCGTTAAGCCACGGCCC
>JBEKAC010000078.1:0-7404 GCA_050018395.1 Dehalococcoidales bacterium | reverse complement strand
CGGCTTCGACGAAACAGCCCTGAAAAGCCTGAAGTCACAACTGGATAAATTACGCGCCGACCAATCACCTTTTGCCACGCCGCCGCCCCTTAATGCGCCGACGACCTGGGTCAGGCCGGAACTGGTGGCGGAAATAAAGTTCGCCGAGTGGACGAATGACGGCCGGCTCCGCGCTCCCGTTTTTCTCCGCCTGCGCGAGGATAAGTCTCCCGACGAAATACATAAAACGGAGCCCGTCGCCTTGGCTGATGACCCGCCCGGAAAAATCGAACCGCCACATTATCGTTGCAAGTCCCGTGTTGTTTTAAATGACCCCCCTCCCCAAAATAACTCTAAAGAAACCGAAGCCGTCCTCGAGCAACTAAAAAATCCCGAAAATGATTTCAGTATCACGCTAGAAGGCAAGCAAATCAGCCTGACCCACCTGGACAAGATACTCTGGCCGGCTGTAGAAGGCCATCCGGCGGTCTCCAAGCGTGATTTTCTAACCTACCTGGCGGGGCTGTCGCCGTACATGCTGCCGCACCTTAAAGACCGCCCGCTGACGTTGAGCCGATATCCCGACGGGATAAACGGGGAGCACTTTTATCAAAAACACTGGGGGCACCCGGTCCCGGAGTTCGTACGAAAAGTGGAAATCAGCGAGGAAAAGGGCCAAAAAAACGAGTACCTGATTTGCGACAATCTGGCGTCTCTTATCTGGCTGGGACAGACGGCCGACCTTGAGTTTCATGCCTGGTTTTCCCGGGCCAATGCCGCGCCGGACATGAAAAAGAGCAACAGCCTAGACTATCTCCTCGATTATCCCGATTTCATTATTTTCGACCTGGACCCTTATATCTATTCCGGTAAAGAACCTCCCGGGTCGGAGCCGGAATTAAACCGTAAAGGTTTCGACGCAGTCTGCGATGTGGCATTAAAGTTGAAAAAGATCCTTGACGAGCTTGACCTGAATGCCTTTGTCAAAACGTCCGGCAAGACGGGCCTGCACATTCATGTCCCTATCTTACGCCGCTTCGACTATAAAACCGTGCGCTCTTCCGCGGAAATCATCGGTAAATACCTGGAACAGAAATACCCCGGGGAAATAACCACGGAGTGGGCCCAAGAAAAACGCAAAGGCAAGATATTCTTCGATTACGGGCAGAACGTGAGGGGCAAAACGCTGGCCTGCGCTTACTCGCCCCGCCCGGCGCCGGGCGCGCCGGTATCAACGCCGCTGCACTGGGAAGAATTGGGCAAAGTTTATCCCAGCCAATTCACCGTGATAAACCTGCTTGCGCGGTTGAAGAAAACCGGGGACCTGTGGGCCGGCATTCTAGACGCCAAGACAGATTTAAGCAAGTTATCCGAAATAAAGTAGACCGTTTTTGACACTATCTATTCCGAGAGTTACACTTAGCGTTAAATTTAGTCAATACATCTTATGAGGAGGTAAAAAATGCCTATCGTTCGTGTTGATTTTTGGGAAGGCGTCGGCAAAGACAAGGTCAAGCAAATGATCAGGGGCATCACCAATGTCATGGTGGATCTGGGCGTCCCGGAAAACGCGGTGGAAGTAATCGTTTATGAAATCCCTAAAACGCACTGGGGCGTTGGCGGTGAGCCGGCTTCGGAAAAACTTAAAAATGCATCACCGCCAAAGTAGAAAGTCAGTTCATATTGCCCCCGGTATACTTGCTAAAATTGATAATTAACGGATATGCCGTTATAATTTTATACGTAAAGTCGAAAAAATAAGCACCGCCTTATCTCCCGATCAAGCCCAGCCCGATTTTGAATCAATTTGACATCGTCCAGCGTCTCACCCGGTCCCTGGAAAAAGAGCCTCTACACCTTACTGCTTGCCGAGCTGCTGGTGATGGTCGGCTTCAGTTTTGTATTCCCTTTTATGCCCCTGTATATTGAAAAGCTGGGGCATTTTACAACCCAGCAAGCAGCCTTTTGGGCCGGCATCGCGGAGGGAGCCAGCGGCCTCGGCATGTTCGTCTTTTCCCCGCTCTGGGGAATCATGGCCGACCGGTCAGGCCGGAAACCCATGGTACTTCGGGCCATGTTCGGGGCGGCGATCGTCGTCGGTCTCATCGGTATATCGCCCAACGTCCCCTTCCTGATTTCGATGCGCTTTATACAGGGTGCTTTAACCGGCACCATCGCGGCCGCTTCCGCTTTGATAGCTTCCATCACGCCCCGGGATAAAATGCCTCTGGCCATGGGACTGCTGATGACCATGGTATATACCGGCAACAGCGCGGGGCCGCTGCTCGGCGGGTTGGCCGCCGACAAGTTCGGGAACGAAGCGACATTCTTTATCACGAGCGGCATACTGGTTATCGGCGGCTTGATCGTACTTCTGCTGGTCCAGGAAAAATATGAACGCCCTGTCTTCACGTCCGGCAATTCATGGCAGCGTATTTTCACTTTAATCAGGTCCAAACAGATGCTCGCGCTGCTGGTCATCCAGTTTACTTTACAGGCCGGCCCCAACATGGTGGCGCCGATAATATCTCTTTTGATGCAGCAGCTAAACCCCTCGGGCGCCGCCGCAACTTCAACCGGCATCGCCATGGCTTTGTCATCGGTAATAGCCGCGGTAACCGCTACGGTTGTGGGGCGTTTGGCCGGCCGCATACCTCTAAAAACAATACTGGTGTATTCCTGCCTCGGCACCTGCCTGGTATACCTGCCGCCGTTAACGGTGGGAACGGTTACTCAACTTACTGTCTACATCGCCTTGCGGGGGCTGGTCAACGGCGGGATAATGACATCCTCCTACGCCATTATCAGCCTTTCGATACCGCCGGACCAGCAGGGTACTGCTTTCGGCGTCGTGCAGAGCGCTAACTCCCTCGGCAACGGATTGGGCCCGATAGTCGGCGGCTTTTTAGGCTCGACGTTAGGCCTCAAAAATGTTTTCGCTTTCACGTCCGGCATGTATTTGCTGGCCGGGCTGCTGGTGATTAAAGCGTTGCCCAGGCGTCCGGCGGAAAAAGCTTAAACAGCGTGGTACGTTAGCGTTTTATTCCTGAAATTATTGTTTATCCGGCTCGTCCATTGACAGCCTTTCGCTACAGCTTCTATACTTTATATATAGAGCATATTTTGGTTGATCGGAAAAACTGGTCCGTTTCGATAAACCAGTCTTTATTTATCATTAATTAAAACGGCCTGAAATAAAGACCGGGCCTAACTTAATGAAAGTGGTGAAAATATGGCGTTTTTATTCCGTGGACAAAAAAAGGGCAACAAAGAAAATCAGGCGGTAGCAAATAATAAACCTCCGGCCGCTATTCCGGCGCGCGCCAATAATCAGGTTAAAGCTGAAAATCTCCAGGAACAAGCGGGACACGGCCGACCGAAGACTATCGGCGAGCTAAGGGCGTCGGGTTACAAGCTGCTTTCCTTACGGGAAGAAATGAGGCGCAATCTAATCGCTTTAATCAAGGAAAGAAAACCCATCTTTAAGGGGATTATCGGCTATGATAATACCGTTAACCCCCAGGTGGAAAATGCGGTGCTGTCCGGTCAAAACATCATTTTCCTCGGCGAAAGGGGGCAAGCCAAGTCACGCGTTATGCGTCTGCTCACCGGCTTGCTGGACGAAGTTGTCCCGGCCATCAAGGGCTGCGAGATTAACGATAATCCCTTCTCGCCGATATGCAAGTCCTGCCGGGAAATAGTCGCACGCGAAGGCGACGCCACGGAAATCGTCTGGCTGACTCGCCAGGACCGGTACGGTGAAAAACTCGCCACGCCGGATACCACCATCGCGGACCTTATCGGGGATGTCGACCCCATCAAAGTTGCCGAAGGGCGCTATCTTTCCGACGAGCTGACCATCCATTACGGCATTATCCCCAGAACGAACCGCGGCATTTTCTGCATCAACGAACTTCCGGACCTCACGGAAAGGCTCCAGGTAGGCCTATTCAACCTGATGGAAGAAGCGGATATCCAGATAAAGGGCTACCGCGTCAGGCTGCCGCTGGATATCGTCCTGGTGGCCAGCGCCAACCCTGAGGACTATACCAGCCGCGGCCGGATCATTACCCCGCTCAAAGACCGCTTCGGGGCACAGATCCGTACTCATTATCCAACCACGGTCAAGGATGAAATCGCCATCATGGAGCAAGAATGGCAGCAGTTTAGCGACGGGGACGTGAGTTTTATCGTCCCGGACTATATTAAAGAAATCATCGCGGAAATAACGCACCAGGCCAGGAAGAGCCCGGATATCGGCCAGCGTTCCGGCGTTAGCGTCAGAGTATCCATCGCCAACATGGAAACGGTGGTGGCCAACGCCATGAGGCGGGCCGTCACGCTGGGTGAAAAGCTGGCCGTGCCGCGCATCAGCGACCTCCCCTACATCATCGCCTCCACCACCGGCAAGGTGGAGATGGAAGGCTTCGAGGAAAAGAACGAGCAGAAAATCATTGATGACCTTATCAAGAAAGCGGTGCTGATGGTGTTCAACCGGTATTTTCAGTTTGACGAAATCGACCCTATCGTCAAGCAATTCAATGGCGGCTTCAATGTTGAAACCTCGGAGAGCATGGGTGCCAAAGCATATCAGCGCTACATCAAGGAAATCCCCGGCATGGCCAAAGCCGTGAAAAAGCTAACGGATAAAGATACGCCGGAGCTAACGGCATCGGTCGTTGAATTTATCCTGGAAGGCGCCCACCTGAATAAAAGGCTGAACAAAACCAGGGTCGAAGGCAAGACGATTTATAAGAAGTAATTTGTAATAAAATATTCCTCTCTCCCCTTGGGGGAGAGAGCCAGAGTGAGGGGTATGGTCGGTTAAGTTGATATTTTCACCCTCACCCATTCGGCTTCGCTCAGGGCAGGCCTAACCTCTCCCCTCAAGGGAGAGGAATGATAGAGGCAACAGGCACTAAAATGGAAAATAATCGCTATTCGGAATGGGACGGCTCCCAGAACATTTTTGAATCAGATGCCGATAAGCTGATGGACGAGCTTCAGCGCAGCCTGATGCGTGACGGCGACCTGGCTGAAGCGCTCCGCACGATGCAGCGTAACGGCCTCACCGATAGGTTGGGAAGGCGTTTACCCAGCCTCCAGGAGCTGATACAGCAGCTGCGCCAGCGGCGGCAGGAACACCTGAAAAAATACAAATTGAGCTCCATGATGGAAGATATGCGCAAAAGGCTCGACGATATAATCAATACGGAACGAAAGGGCATCCAGCGCAACCTGGACGAAGCCAGACAAAAATCCGCCGAAGGCGGACAGAACGTCGACCCGGAAATGCGGGAAAAATTACTCAAGAACCTGCAAGAACGGGCTCAACAGAACCTGGAAAAGCTGGAGGCCCTGCCCAAGGACGTCGGCGGCCGGATAAAAGACCTTAGCCAGTATGATTTCATGGATGGCGAGGCCAGGCGGCAGTTCCAGGAACTCATGGACATGCTTAAAAGAAACGCCATGTCCTCTTTCGCCAAGGATATGACGCAGCGGCTCAAGAACATGGACGCCGATTCCCTGGCCGCTATGCGGCATTTCATGGAAGCCATCAACCAGATGCTGGAGGCGCGGCGGCGGGGCGAAGAGCCTGACTTTGACGGATTCATGAAGCAGTTCGGCAGTTTCTTCGGCGATAACCCGCCCAAGAACCTCGATGAACTGATCGAGCGCCTGAAGCAGCAGATGGCCCAGGCGCAGGCGCTGATGGAAAGCCTTTCTCCGGCGGACCGGCAGGAGCTTCAGAACCTGATCGATTCCATGCTGGACGAGTCCACCAAATACGAGATGGCCAAGATGATGGCCAACATGGAAGCACTGGACCCCGGCTGGCTGGACGCCGAAGGTTATGATTTTTCCGGCAAGGAATCGCTCTCTTATTCCGAAGCCCTGAAACTGATGGAACACCTCCAGAAAATGGATAGGCTGGAAGACCAGTTCCAGGACTCGAAGTATGACGATTCCCTCGATGAGATCGATGAAAAATTGGTCCAGGAGCTTTTGGGCGACAGCGCCGCCGAAGAAGTTAAAAGGATGCGCGAAATCACCAAAATGCTGGAAGAAGCCGGATACATCCGGAAGAACCGCGGCCAGTATGAGCTGACGCCGCGCGGTATGCGGAAGATCGGGGAAAAAGCCCTGAATACGGTCTTCGCCAGCTTAAAGAAAGACCGCAGCGGCTCGCATAACATCCGGCAGCGCGGCACCGGTGGTGAAAGAATCGATGAGACGAAGAAGTACGAGTTCGGCGACGACTTTGATTTGCACCTGCAAAAGACCCTGACCAATGCCATCCTGCGTAAGCCGGAGGTGCCGCTGAAGCTGGATGTCCAGGACTTCGAGGTGTTCCGTCAGGAGCAGGCCACGCGCTCCGCCACGGTCATCATGCTGGATATGAGCATGTCGATGCGGATGGGCGGTAATTTTGAAGCGGCAAAAATAGTTTCCATCGCCCTCAACTCCCTGATTACCGGTAAATTCCCTAAAGACAGTCTTTATATCCTGGGATTTTCGGCGGTCGCCCGGCGGATGACCCCGGAAGAGCTTACGTATATCAGCTGGGATGATTTTACACCGTATACCAATATGCAGCATGGATTTATGACGGCCAGAAAAATCCTGGCCAAATCACGCGCCGCCAATAAACAGATAATCATGATTTCCGATGGCCAGCCGACCTCACACATTGAAAACGGGCAGATTGTCTTTCATCTGCCGACCACCCAGCGCTGCATCGACGTAACGCTAAGAGAAGTGAACAACTGCACCCGCGCGGGCATCGTCATCAACGTTTTCATGCTGCCCAGTCACGAGGTTTTCAACATGTTCGTGGACAGGATGGCGCGCATTAACCACGGGCGGGTATTTTTTACCAAACCGGGCGACCTGGGCAAATATATCATCGTCGATTACATCAATAACAAAAAGACAAGTATTTAACTGGAATTCTAGACCGGTAGACAATGCCGGCATATCAGGGGAACGGAGTCCATGGCAAATTCCCGATTTTGGGCGGACTGGTCATTTCTAAAGGTAGATGAGACTCTCTCAATTCTCGATGTTTTACGATGGGGAGAATTTGACTTCAAACTCGCCGGCCTCCTGTGGATACTGATGGAGAAGCGGGCTTCCGTGTTGGTGGCCGCTGGCCCCAGTTGGGCCGGGAAAACCACGCTGTTCCACTCCCTGCTGGATTTTCTCCCGCCGGGAATCAACCAGGTCACTTTAAACGGCTACTACGAAGATTTTAAGTCTATTTCGAGTAAAAAACCGGAGACCACGTATCTGGTCACCGAAGAAATAAGCAACCACCAGTACGAATATCTCTGGGGCTACCAGGTGGTTAAAGCGTTCGAACTAACGCCCAAGGGTTACGCCCTGGGGGGCACGATACACGCCCGTAACATCCGTGAAGTTGCC
>JBEKAC010000077.1:0-7461 GCA_050018395.1 Dehalococcoidales bacterium | reverse complement strand
GCTCATCCAGTACCCGGATTATCTGCTCTTCGGTGAAGCGCTTCCTTTTCAAGTCTTCCCTCCTTGGCCTATTTTAGCGTTTCACCTAACTATTGGCACTATTTTCGGGGAGCAGGTCAGGCCTATGCCCCCTCTCAAAAACTCTCCCCCTCTCCAAACCATTTATAACTGGAGATATTCATGCCCCGTTTGGAGAGGGGGCCAGGGGGTAAGGCTTGAGCTTGCCCTGAATACGTGGAGAACCAGTTTTATTCCCCCTTTTTCGTTACGTCAAATTAATGCTATAATTATTCACAGTAAGTCGTCATGTCTGTCTTACCCGGAGGAATTGATGGATACTGAAATTTCCGATGTCAAGAAGAATACCAAGATTCTCATCGACGGCGCCCTCTACAACGTCGTCGATGTGGAATTTACCAAGCCCGGCAAGGGCCGCTCCGTCTACCGGCTAAGAATGCAGAACATGCGCGATGGCGGCGTCACCGACCGCACCTACCGCTCCGGTGAAAAAGTTGATACCGCCCAGATGTCCACCGAAGAAGAGCAGTATCTTTATCACGAAGTCGACGACTACTTCTTCATGAATTCCAAGACATACGAACAACACTCGCTTTCCGGCAATCTGCTCGGCATCAAGAAGAACTTCCTCAAGGAAGGCACCACCGTTATCATGCTTATGATGGGCGAAGAACCTATCGACATCCAGCTGCCCATCACCATGGACCTCAAGGTCATCGAGACGGAAGCGGCGATGAAGTCCGCCACCATCACCGCCCAGCAAAAAGAGTCCGTGGTGGAGACCGGCTATAAGGTTGGCACGCCTTCCTTTATCAAAGTCGGCGATATCATCAAAATAGATACCCGCACCGGGAATTATCTGGAACGCGTTTCCACCGGAAAGTGACCCATGGCCCAGGATGAACCGGCCCGCCTTGCCCGCCTTCGACCCAACCTCGAACGGCGGGCTTTGATTTATGGCTGCATCCGCGCCTTTTTCCAGAAGCGGGATTTTCTGGAAGTCGAGACCCCCATCCGCGCCCCCGCCATCGCCCCGGAGCCTTTTATCGTCCCTTTTCAAAGCGAGGACTGGTTTTTAGCCGCCTCCCCGGAGCTCCATATGAAACGGCTGCTCGCCGCCGGCTATGAAAGGCTTTTCCAGTTCTCCCACTGCTTCCGCAAAGGCGAAAGGGGGCGCTGGCATAACCCGGAGTTTACCATGCTGGAGTGGTACCGCGCCGGCGCAGACTACTTGGGCATTATCCGGGACACGGAAGAACTGGTTACTTTTATCGCGCAAAAGCTGGGCCATAAAAAGACCATCAAGTACCAGGGACAGCCGATAAACCTTAGCCTCCCCTGGCCCCGCGTCACGGTGAAAGACGCCTACATAAAATCCGCCGGCTGGGACCCGGTGGCTTTAAACGACCCCGCCCGGTTCGACGTTGATTTTATCGATAAGGTCCTCCCCACCTTTTCCCCCCGCCGCCCGACCGTTCTGCTGGACTACCCCGCGCCGCAGGCCGCGCTGGCGCGCCTTAAGCCGGGCCACCCGGAAGTCGCCGAGCGTGCGGAGGTGTTCATCGGGGGGCTGGAGCTGGCTAACGCCTACAGCGAGCTTAACGATGCCGCGGAGCAGGACAGGCGCTTTAATGAAGCGATAACGGAAATCCGCCGGGAACGCGGGCAGGACATGCCCCTGCCGGAGAGCTTTCTTGAAGCCGTCCCCCGCCTCCCTGAATGCGGCGGCATTGCCCTGGGCGTGGACCGGCTGGTCATGCTTTTTTGTGACGCCGCCGCGATAGACGACGTGATGCCTTTTACGAGTGATACGATTTAGACTCATTCCGGAATACATAACGCTTTTATATATAAGCATTTGAGCTTGCTATTATACTTGTTTCCTCTTTAATAGAGATGCTAAAGGTCATTTTAACCGTGCAAGATATACCAGTTCTTGAACTACACATCTAATATCAGGTATTACTTTATCAACATCTTCGCGATGTGCAATGTATCTTCGGCTGTGAGCAGAAAGGTCACCAATGCTCTTAAGTCTAGGTAAAGCTGCTTTCGCATTTCGACCTATAGTCCAAGATTTCTCACCTAATGTCTGGGTGATAAGGTCACCAAGATGAAGATATTCGTCATTTTGCGTCTTTATTTTCTCTTCAATTTTATAGCTTTCGAAACACTCGATTATTAGTGTTTCAATTAATCTGCGTATCATTACTGCACAAGCGTCGTACCAACCGCTTGCATAAGCTCCATTGATTTGAAAAGCTACCTTTTCAACATAGTCCCGTGTATCTTTCACCAAAGTGTTCGGGAAAACCATCTCAGCAGGAGAATATACGGTCTCCGAAGGTGGAGTTCCAAAGCGAGGCACTTCTTTTTGTATGTGTTGCGCAATTTCGAGAGCGGCTCTCGCGAGATTGTTCATCGTCTTACTTGCGACCTATATTTAAGTTTTTCGCCATGCTTTCAAATATTTTTTCTATTTGTGTTGTTGTAGCATCAGCAGATATATGAATTTCTATATTGATGTTTATCGAAGGCATATCTAAAACAGGAGCAGATGCAATATGAGGCTGGGGTATGTCGGGTATAACTGGTACTTTATTCTCTCGATTCTCGGCTCGAACTCTTGTAGTAGTCTTCGTACGTACTTCTTTTGTTCGTGTTTTTTGTTGTACTTCGGTCTCATTAATTACTTCAGCTCGACTTATCATCAAAAAAAATGCTGCCATTGCACTCGCTGCACTCTTTCCTACACCTGCCGTTCGTTGAAACCATTGCTCAATCGCTTCTCGATTATCTTCCGACGGTGTTGGGAATGTGTCAAATATCTCTTGTGGATAACGTTCTTTAACAATCACGCTACATACTTTCTTGTATTGACTATCATCTCGCCATGCTCTTGCGCGCTCGTCGTTAGCCGTTCCATCTTGATTGACAATGCCTAATAATCTGAATTGTGGTAATGCAACTTTCTGTGCTGACGACGGTTTAAGGCCAAGAACTGTCCCAAGATAGGTATCGGAAACTTTAACTGGAATCGTTTGTTGGAATTGTCGCCTTAAGTCCCACCACCATTTAACAGGCATCATTGGATATGTAGTTCGCGTTCTTTCTTCCATCTCAGTGCCTCCCTACTTTATGTCATTTGTGTATATTGTACCACATTAACTTACCATAAATATAATAAATCAAAAAACAAACCGTAATATCATTTGTTGCCCTCCCCTAATTCCTGTGATATCATCGTCTTAGTAAATATCGCCGGGGGTGCCAAAATGTTCGAGAAAGTGCTGGTCTGCCTGGACGGTTCCGCCCTGGCGGAAGAAATCCTGCCGTATATCGCCGCGGAAAGCCATAGTATCGGTAAAGTTGTTCTCCTTAAAACGCTGGCCCCGCCCGGCGTTAACCTGCCTATCGGCGTCCCCGGTGAAGCTGTCGGACAGGTGCGTACCGGCGGCATGCTTTCGCATATGCAGAAAGACCTGGAGGCAACCCCGGCCTACCTCGAAGCTAAAGCGCAGCCGCTCCGTAATAAGGGACTCGACGTTGAATGTGTGGTCCTGGAGGGAAACCCTAGCCAGGCTATTATCGAATATGCGCGGGATAACGACGTTGGCCTTATCGCCATCTCCACCCACGGGCACACCGGCCTGCGCCAGATAGCGCTTGGAAGCACCGCGGAGTATCTGCTCAAGCACTCCGGCCTGCCCGTGCTGATGGTTACGCCGTGGAAGCCGCGCTAACCCTTCGACAGGCTCAGGGTGAGCGGATACAAAAAATTCTCTCTCCCCTCCGCGGGGGAGAGGAAGTAACTTTTTTTCGACCTTTCCCTCTAGCCCCCTCTCCGCCGGCGGAGAGGGGGAACTGAAGGGGGTAAGGTTCGGGATTTTCGTTTTTCACCCCCGCCTCGCCGTTTCCCTCGAGGGAGAGGGTTTTTCAAACCTAATTTTCTTTTAGATCTTCCGCATTACTTCTTTTTCAGTTTGTACAGCCTGGCGTTTCTTTCCTCTTCGGATGTCTCTTTGCCGGTCACCGGGTGCTTGTAATGGAAGGGGAAGATGTAACCGGAAAGGTAGCGCCCGTCATTCCGGTCGAGGGGGATGTCCGGCGGACTACCCTTGAACTCGCCGGACAGGTAGGGCCGGTTCACGTCCTCCGGTAAAGCCCAATCTGCCGCCAGCCTCACGGCGTAAGGAATGACCCACTTAATGGACAGGATTTTCCAGATACCGCCTTCCTTAATATAGCCCATCTCGTAGATGCCGTTGACGAAGGAGCGCCGGATGCTGTCCCCGCGCGGAAAGAACATGCCCCCGAAAGCGTACCACCGGCCTTTGGCCGTCCTGCCGGACGGGGCGATATCCACCACGCCGGCGATCTGCATGACCTGGTGGTAGAACTCCGGCGGTGTCACCTTGATCATCTCGAAGTATTTTTTCACACCCTCTTTACCCAGCCACTGCCCCTCCAGCCAGTTGAGGCAGACGTCCGGGCTGTCCGCAAAACAGTCCACGATTTCCTGGTACATCATGTGTTCGACGTAGTAGCCGTAGGCTTTTTGCAGCTTCTTGATCGCCTCGATGTCCTCCAGGACCGTCAGCTTTTTCGCCTGGGCTTTGACCTTTTTCTCCAGCGCCGCCACCCTTTTCTCTAATGCCTCGTTAGCCATGACGTACCTCCTGACTAATATTCAAAACTTATTTTACGTGGTTTCCCTTATTGTCCCTCTCCTTCGAGGGGAGAGGTTAGGTGAGGGTGATTACAAAAACCCTCTCCTGTCTCCCTTTAAGAAAGGGAGAAGATTAGTTTCCTTCTTTTTTAAGGGGATAAAGGGAGTTTTTACCCTCCCCGCATTTTCCGCAGCATCTCTTGAAGCTTCTGCCAGACGCCGTTAGCGTTATCTACTTGATCTTGCGGGACAATGTTTTCGCCGTAGCGCACGTTCTTGTAAACGGCGGTAATATCAGTTAAAGGTTCGCTCGTATCCGGCGCATAGCGTTTTAAACGGAGGGCGTATTCGTCCGGGGTCTCGTGACGGCGGCGCGGCACCCCCACTTTGCCGGCCTCCCATTGCAGGTGACGGTATATCTCGCGGATATCCAGCGGGCCCTTATCATTCTCATCGAAAGCAGGTGTACCCGCCCCTTCTTTCCGCTTGAACCGCTGCCCCATCATGTTGAAAAACAGCTTTAAGTCGTCCCTCAGCCCCTTCCAGCTGAAGAGCGATTCGCGCACTTCCTCGATTTCTTCCCGGGCGCGCCGTGCCCGGAAACGCCCCACCGTCCGCGCCAGAATCCATACCACCAGACCGATGATAATCGCCGCCACCACCCACTTGATGAGTATAGTTGCCCACAGCGGCAGTTCCTTGGGGACAACGTTCGTCGGGAAGGGGCTGGTCATATTGCCGGCGGTATTGTCTAACGGCTGTGTGGTATTCCTTAATCTGGCGATGAGCCAGCGCAAAATCCACATGATGCCTTCCGCCAGGTAGTTCAGCGGGTAAATGATGATGCCGAAAACTTTTTCCATGGCGTGGCCGAAAAGCGTCGCGCCGTGGCTGATGGTCTCGAAAAACGACGGTGATAAAGCGGAGGCGATGCCGAAGCTGATCAATACCACCCCCCCGATGACCCCCAGCATGATAGGCATCCAGCGCCAGACGGAAGTCAGCGCGGCTTCCTCGCGCGGCATCGTGCTGCGCATCAAATAAAGCTGGCAGATGGCGATGGCGATGAGCCCGAAGAAAAAGAAAGCAATGACGTTGGCCCCCAGCCCCGCCCCCGGTTTACTAAAACTGGGGGATGACGAGCTCATCTGCCAGATGATAATCAGCGCAATCAGGGCCACCATGCCCAGCAGGAAGGTGCGGTAGATGTCCTTGAAATAAGAGGTGGACTGCCCCAGGCTGATGCCCCGCCACCAGAGGTAAATCATCACCGGTATCGCCGCGGTGATGGTGCCGGGATTCTTAAAAGTGTCCCCCAGCACCCGCCCCGTATGGGTGAACCATCCGGTGCTTAAAAACGTATAGCCGTCGGCATATTCGTAGCCGAACACCAGCAGCATGACGAGCAGGCCGCTCCCGAGGACGATGGTCTGGATGGCCCACAGCGGCATTTTCAGCCTGGTGGATATTCTGGTTATCAGCAGCGCCAGCGCCAGCACGAGGACCACCGATCCCAGGCTCAATACCGGGCGGGACTCCCGGAACATCGGCCACTGCCCCAGCCAGTTTAGCCAGGGCGCGACCCAGAAGGCCTCCATGAGCACGACCGCCAGCGGATAGAAGACTACCGCCATCCAGTCGAGCTTTTTCAGCGCATTAACTTGCATTATCCTTAAAGCCTCACGCTTCTTTCAGCCCTATTTCCTTGACCACGTTCCAGGCGGTCTCGTCACTGACGCGGAAAACGGGTATATGGCCGTACACGTTTTCCTCCCCCCCTATTTCCGCCCCGCCGATGACCACCAGCGCCATGCTGCGCCCCACCCGTCTTAAGTCCATCAGTGTCGCCAGCAGCTTTTCATCGGGCTGGGCGGTAATCAACAGCAGCGTACTGCCCCAGGGCAAACTACTGGCCTGCTGCCGGATATGCTTGGACATGGCTATCGTCTCGGTCTGGTGCAATTGCGCCAGCGCTTCCAGTATCCGCGGCAATTGTTCGGGGTGCTGGCTGTGCGGCACCCCCACCATTCCCTGGGAAAAGCGCGTTATCTGGTTGACGTACAGCCCCACCCGGAAGCCGGCGCTCAACGCGGCCTGGGAAATGGACGCCGCCGTGATAATCCCCAGCTCCTGGAGCTGGAAAATACTCCCCCAAAACGGCGCTTTCAGCGTGCGCACATCAAAAAATATGCTGATATCAATCGTCGTGGTCGGCTCGTAGATCTTGGTCTGCAGCCGGCCCAGCCGCGCGGTGCTCTTCCAGTGTATCCGCTTCAGGCTGTCGCCCGGCAGGTATTCCCGGACGCCCGCCGTCAGCACCGGGTCCTGGAAGAGGTGCTGCCTCAGCCTGATATCGCCGAAAAGCTGCCGGGAAGGAATGCCGAGCTTTTCCAGCGGCACCAGCCGGGGATAGACCATCAAATAGTCCGTCGTATCGATAAGCTGTTCGCGGCGGAAAAACCCGAAAAGGTCGCCGGAGCGCAGGCGCGTCGGCCCGAAGAGGAAAGCGCCCCTCTGGTCGCATTTCATCGGGAAGCGCCGTTTTACCCGGTTGTACATGCCGATGGGGAAAATATTAAGCAGCATGACCCGGTCTTCCGAGGATTCCGTGGTTTTTCCCTTGAGCAGGGTCACCCGCTCCGGCAGCTCGTCTTCTATCTGGAGCCACGGCAGGGGCAGCGGCTTGCGGTTGGTGACTTCAATCTCGAAGACGATTTCTTCCCCGAAGAACACCTGGTTGTGGCTCAAGCGTCGCTTATACTCGACGCGGTTCA
>JBEKAC010000076.1:0-7642 GCA_050018395.1 Dehalococcoidales bacterium | reverse complement strand
TGTGCGCCCTGTATTGCCCGGAAGGCTGCATCGGCCCGAACAAAGAAGGCCACTTTGAGGCCGATCTTTTCTACTGTAAGGGCTGCGGCATTTGCGCTAAAGAGTGCTGGCCTCGGGTGATAAAAATGGTCGAGGAGGTGGAGTAATGGCGAAACGAATCGGTATTGAAGTCTCCATCGCCGTAGCCGATGCCGTGAAAATGTGCAACGCGGACGTCATCGCGGCTTACCCCATTACCCCACAGACCCATATCGTCGAACACCTGGCCGAGCTGGTGGCAAACGGCGAACTGGATGCCGAATATATCCCCGTGGAATCAGAACATTCCGCGATGAGCGCCTGCCTGGGCTCGGCGGCCGCCGGTGCCCGCACCTTTACCGCAACATCGAGCCAGGGGCTAGCCCTGATGATCGAGGTATTGTACGTCGCCTCCGGTATGCGGCTGCCCGTCGTTATGGCGCTAGCCAACCGGGCCTTGTCCGCCCCTTTAAGCATCTGGGGCGACCATTCCGATATGATGTCCATCCGCGATACCGGCTGGATACAGATAGTTTCCGAAAACGGCCAGGCGGCGATGGATAATACCATCATCGCTTTCCGTGTCGCGGAAGACCCCCGCGTCCTCCTGCCAACGATTATCCACCTCGACGGCTTCAACCTGACGCACGTCGTCGAGCCTATCGTCTTACCGGAGCAGGCGGACGTTGACAGGTACCTGCCCAAGAACAAGTACCCCCTGCCCCTTAACCCGGATAAACCGGTTACCATGGGCGGGTTCGCCGCGCCGGCTATTTTCATGGAAGCCAAATGGGCTCTTGAAGTCAATTTGCGCAACTCCAAGAAGGTCATTTTGCAGGCCTGGGACGAGTTCGAGAAAATCTTCGGGCGGAAATACAGCCCGGTGGAAAAATATTACAGCGACGGCGCCAAGGTGCTGCTGATGACCATGGGCGCTGCCGGCGAGACCGCTTCCGTCGCCGTAGACGAGATGCGGGCGGAAGGCATGGATCTAGGGCAGATAAGGTTGCGCCTCTGGCGTCCTTTCCCCTTCGAAGAACTGAAGGAAGCCGTCAAAGACGCTGATGTGCTCATTGTTATGGACCGGGCAATGTCCTTCGGCGGGCCGGCCGGGCCTTTAGCCTCCGAGGTCAAGTCCGCGCTCTATAGCCAGGCCAAAAAGCCCAAGGTCGTCAGCTACATCATCAGCCTGGGCGGCCGCGATACCACTATCGCCGGCTACAAGGATATCGTCAAAAAGGGCATCGATATCGCGGCCAAAGGCAGTCGGAACGAATATGAAATTTACGGGGTGAGGGAATAATGGACAAATACGCGCTTTACGTTCCCCGACTGGTAAAAAAAGAGGAAAACTTCACACCCGGGCACCGGGCCTGCATTGGCTGCGGCGAAGCATTGGCCATCCGTCAGACATTCAAAGCCCTGGATAGAAACATTATCGTGGTCAACGCCACCGGTTGCGCGGAAATCTTCAGCGGGCAGTTCCCTAACATGGCCTGGGAAGTGCCCTGGATACATACCCTGTTTGAGAACACGGCGGCGGTGGCTTCAGGCGTTGAGGCGGCTTACAAAGCTATGCGGCGCAAGGGCTATATACTGCCGGCGAACACCAAGGTCATCGCCATCGGCGGTGACGGCGGCACTTCGGACATCGGCCTCCAAGCGCTATCCGGCGCGCTGGAAAGGGGCCACGACTTCACCTATATCTGCTTCGATAACGAAGGTTACATGAACACCGGTACGCAGCGCTCTTCCTCCACGCCTTTTGGCGCGACCACCACCACATCCCCCGCCGGCAAGAAGAGCGTCGGCCAGTTCAGCTGGAAGAAAGACATGCCTGCTATCGCGGCGGCGCATAACATTCCTTACGTTGCGACGGCGTCGCCAAGCTATCCATTTGACTTGATGGCCAAGGTAGCTCGCGCCTCGAATACGCCGGGCCCGGCTTACGTTCACGTCCTGGCTGTTTGCCCCAACGGCTGGGGAACTGCCAACGAACTGGCCATCAAGATAGGCCGGCTGGCCGTAGAAAGCGGTATGTTCCCGCTGTACGAAGTAGTAAACGGCGTCTATAAAATGAGCATCGACCTGCCCAAACTCCGGCCGTTAGCGGATTACCTGAAGTTACAGCGCAGGTTCCGCCATTTGAGCGATGATACGATTGCAAAAATTCAGGAGAGAGTGAACCTGGAATATCAAAAACTTTTGGAGAAAACGAAACATGGCCATAAAGCAGATAAAAGCTAAAGTTAATAAAGTCCTGGAAAGGTACCAGGGTGATAAATCGGCGCTGATTGATATCCTGCACGATACCCAGAGCGAAATCGGCTACCTGCCGGAAGAAGCGCTCAAGGAAATCAGCACCGGGCTCGGCGTTCCCTTGAGCCGGGTGTACAGTGTCGCCACCTTTTTCAAGGCTTTCAGCCTGACGCCGCGAGGGCGTCACCTGATTAATGTCTGCATGGGCACGGCGTGCCATGTCCGCGGCTCCGATAAAGTGCTGGAGCAGCTCGAGAAAGAACTGGGGATAAAGACAGGCGGCAATACCACCGACCTTAAATTTACCCTGGAAACCGTCAACTGCGTGGGCGCCTGCGCATTGGGGCCGATGGTCATCATCGGAGAGGACTATCATGGCGAAATGACGCCGGAGAAAGTCGGCGATATTTTAAAGAACTATAGTTAGCTGTTGGAGGAGTTCCCGTGGCAAAATTAAAATCTCCGGGCGAGTTAGAGGCTCTCCGCAACTCGATTATTAAAAAGCGAGACCCCGCTAAGCCCTGCATTACCGTCTGCAACGGCACCGGCTGCCAGGCCTACGGCTCGAAGAGCATCGTGGCGGCTTTCCAGGACGAGGTCAAGAAGCAGGACCTCGGCGCTAAAGTCGATGTTAAAGCCATCGGCTGCCCCGGCTTTTGCGAGAGGGGCACGCTGGTAGTCATCAAGCCGAAAGATATTTTTTACCAGCGGGTGCGGCCCCGTGACGTCCCCGAGATAATAGCGGAGACCATCGGCAAGGGCAACGTGGTCAGCCGCCTGCTCTTCACCGACCGCGCCACCAATGAAAAAGTCACTAAAGAAAGCGATGTGCCCTTCTACAAAAAGCAGATGCGCCTCATCATCGGCAATAATGGGCTCATCGACCCTACCGTCATCGACGATTACCTGGCCATCGGCGGCTATACCGCCCTGGCTAAGGCCCTGAAAATGACCCCGGAAAATATTATCGACGAGGTCAAGAAATCAGGGTTAAGAGGCCGCGGCGGCGCCGGTTTCCCCACCGGCAGCAAGTGGGAGAGCACCCGCCACGCCCACGGCGATATTAAGTACGTTATCTCCAATGCCGATGAGGGCGACCCCGGCGCTTTCATGGACCGGTCGCTGGTGGAAGGCAACCCCCACAGCGTGCTGGAAGGCATGATTATCGGGGCTTACGCCATCGGCAGCCACGAAGGCTATATTTACATCCGCAATGAATATCCCCTGGCGGTGCGGAACATGCGCCTCGCCCTCGAGCAGGCGGAAGCTTACGGCCTGCTCGGCGATGATATCCTGGGTTCCGGCTTCAGCTTCAGCATCAAGATAAAGCGCGGCGGCGGCGCTTTCGTCTGCGGCGAATCCACCGCCCTGATGGCCTCTCTCGAAGGCAAAGTAGGGGAGCCCCGCGCCAAGTATATTCACACCTCGGAACAGGGGTTGTGGGGCAGACCGAGCAACCTGAATAACGTGGAAACCTGGGCGAACGTGCCCGT
Source organism: Dehalococcoidales bacterium (assembly GCA_050018395.1). Classification (GTDB taxonomy): domain Bacteria; phylum Chloroflexota; class Dehalococcoidia; order Dehalococcoidales; family RBG-16-60-22; genus RBG-13-51-18. Next base: position 3,872 of record JBEKAC010000076.1, on the reverse strand, counting down.
GATAATTAATAAAGGCGCGGACTGGTATGCCAAAATCGGCACTGCCGGCAGCAAAGGCACCAAGATTTTCGCGCTGGTGGGCAACATTACCAATACCGGGCTGGTGGAAGTGCCGATGGGCACCATCCTGCGGGAAATCGTCTTCGACATCGGCGGGGGGATTCCCAAGGGACGCAAATTCAAAGCCGTACAGACCGGCGGCCCTTCTGGGGGCATGATACCGGAAAGCCTGCTCGACCTGCCGGTAGACTTTGACGAACTGACCAGGGCCGGCTCGATGATGGGTTCCGGCGGCATGATCGTCATGGACGAAAAGACCTGCATGGTGGATATGGCGCGTTATTACACCACTTTCCTGGAAGGGGAGTCTTGCGGCAAGTGCCTGCCCTGCCGTGAAGGCCTGCGACAGATGAAATATATCCTGGACGGCATTACCATGGGGCGGGGTAAAGAAGGGGACCTCCAGCTGCTTGAAGAGCTTTGCGGCACACTGGTGGACGCCTCGCTCTGCCAGCTGGGGCAGTCCGCCCCTAACCCGGTCATGAGCTCCATCCGCCACTTCCGGGACGAATACGAAGCCCATATCAAAGAACATAAATGCCCCGCAGGCGTTTGCAAATTCGGCGGGTAAAGTAAGGATAAGACGAGATGGTAAATATAACGATTAACGGACGACAGATCAAAGCGGCGGATGGCGCCACGATACTTAACGCCGCCCGTGCCCATAATATTCACATCCCCACCCTGTGCGCCAACGAGGAAGTGGCTCCCTACGGCGCCTGCCGGCTTTGTCTGGTGGAAATCAAGACCGCCCGCGGCCGGGAACGCCTGGTGACATCGTGTATCTACCTGGTGGAAGAAGGGCTGACGGTCCAGACAGATACGGAAAGAATTAAGAAAATCCGCCGCATGCTGCTCGAGTTGCTACTGGCGAGGTGCCCGGATTCCGAGGAAATTCAAAAACTGGCTAAAGAAGCCGGCGTTGCCCGGACCCGCTTCGTCGAGCAGACAGGTAACAACAAATGCGTCCTCTGCGCCAACTGCGCCCGCACCTGCGAGGAGGTCGTCGGTGTATCCGCCATCAGCCTGGCCAAGCGCGGCGTGGAAAGAGAGATGACGACACCTTTCAGTAAGGACTTATCCGATGTCTGCATCGGCTGCGGTTCCTGTTCTTACAGCTGTCCCACGGGCGCCATCACCATGGAGGATATCAAAGGCACCCGCTATATCAAGTGGCCGCACAACAGCATCAAGTTCAAGATGCGGCAATGTTCCGTCTGTGGCCAGTACTGGGCGCCGGAAAAACAGATCGAGTACGTGGCCAAAACCTCCGGAACACCCTTAAGCGACTATGATAAATGCCCCGACTGCCGGGACTAGCTCTTGCTTAACAGTTCGGCATCCACAGAGGGGCGCAAGCCCCTCTTTTGGTGTTGGCACTTATTGCGCTCGCTTGATTTCTCGGTTATAATTTTGTCAGCACCGGGGTGTAGCGCAGTCTGGTTTAGCGCGCAGCGTTTGGGACGCTGAGGTCGGTGGTTCAAATCCACTCACCCCGACCAGCTAGAATAGGGGATTGTTGACATAATATGAATAATATGAATAACAGTCAGTCCATCGAGCGGAACATCGCCATGGAGCTGGTCCGCGTTACCGAAGCTGCCGCCATGGCAGCAGCCCAGCACCTCGGCCAGGGCGATAAGGACCTGGTTGACCAGGCAGCCGTCAACGCCATGCGCAACGTCCTGGGCTTTGTGCGTATGGATGGCATCGTGGTGATCGGGGAGGGCGTAAAAGACGAGGCCCCCATGCTTTATATCGGTGAAAGGATCGGTGATGGCACGGAGCCGAAGGTAGATATCGCCGTCGATCCTGTCGACGGTACGACACTAACCGCCCGCGGCCTGTCCGGGGCGATTTCTGTGGTAGCGCTTTCTACTCGTGGTACGATGCATTGCCCTCAACACCTGGTCTATATGAACAAGATCGTCACGAGTCATGAAGCCAGAGACGTTATCGATATCGATGCGCCTGTGGCCGAAAATATCAGGAGAGTCGCCGCCGCCAAGAGTAAAAAACTTAACGAGATAACCGTGGTGGTGCTGGACCGTCCGCGCCACGAAAAATTGATGCAGGATATCCGCCGCGCCGGTGCCAGGGTCAAGCTTATTTCTGACGGCGATGTTTCCGCCGCCATCGATGCGGCGCTGCCGGAAACCGATGTTGATATGCTGATGGGCATCGGCGGCACTACGGAAGGCGTCCTTTCCGCAGCAGCAATACGCTGCATCGGCGGGGCGATACAATGCAAGCCTTGGCCCCGCGATGAGAAAGAACAACAGGCCGCTATCGATAAAGGCGAAGACTTGAAAAAAGTCTATACTACGGAAGACCTCATCAGCAGCGATGATGTATTTTTTGCCGCCACCGGCGTAAGCAACGGCGACCTGCTGAAGGGCGTGCGCTATTTCAGCGGCGGCGCGCAGACACAGTCCATCGCCATGCGGGGACGTTCCGGCACGATGCGCTGGATAGACGCGCGCCATAATTTTGAAAAACTGGAAAAACTTGATACAACGCGCTATGTCAAAGAGCGCAAATGGTCGCAGGGCTAAACAAAAACCGCGTCAAACATAACTTAAGACCCGCTTTTAATACTAAAAGATAATCATCCGGCAAACGGCAACCAGCCAGCGTTCGGTCTGCCTCCTTCTTGACTCTTAGTTTCCAGTTGTTTTCTTTATGCGGCATTCTTTTACCGTATTTTTCTTGACAACAAGTTTTATTACGTTGTATATTTGGTCGAGTCATGTAACATGTTCGTAACATGTTTGTAATATGATTGTAACAATTCACGATTTCCTGTCACGCCCATCGATAAATATTATTTAAAAGGAGTTTGAACATGAACCTTCAGCGCCCCAATGCCAATGAGGCCACCCGTACCGCCAACCGTTCTCGCAACGTTTCGCCGATGAGCGGCATTTGCACCCGCTGCATCGACGGCTGCACCGGCAACTGCGAGGTATTCAAAGCCACATTCCGCGGCCGGGAACTGATTTACCCCGGGCCATTCGGGGAAATCACCGCCGGCGGCGATAAAGACTACCCGGTAGACTACTCGCACCTTAATATCCAGGGTTATGCCCTGGGCGCCAAGGGCCTGCCCAAAGGGGTAAAAGGCGACCCGGATACGGCCAAGTTTACCTCCGTAAACACGGAGACGGAATACGGCTGGGATATCAAGCGGAAGATGAAAATCCCCATTTTTACCGGCGCGCTGGGCTCCACGGAAATCGCACGGAAGAACTGGGAACACTTCGCCGTCGGGGCGGCTATCAGTGGCGTAACACTCGTCTGCGGCGAGAACACGTGCGGTATCGACCCCAAGCTGGAGCGGGACGCCAAGGGCAAAGTAACTTTAGCCCCAGACATGGACCGGCGCATCGAGACTTACCGGCGCTATCACCAGGGGTACGGCGAAATCCTCGTGCAGATGAACGTCGAAGATACGCGCCTGGGCGTGGCCGAATACGTGAACAAGAAACACAAGCTGGACACCATCGAGCTTAAGTGGGGGCAGGGCGCCAAATGCATCGGAGGCGAAATCAAGGTCAATAGCCTGGAACGGGCCATCGAGCTCCAGAAACGCGGCTATATCGTTACCCCGGACCCCTCCAGCCCCATCAATCAGGCGGCTTTCAAGGACGGCGCCATCAAAGAGTTCGAGCGGCACAGCCGGCTGGGCTTTATCGGCGAAAAAGAGTTTTATGACGAGGTCAAACGGCTGCGGGACGTCGGCTTCAAGCGGGTGACGCTGAAGACCGGAGCTTACGGCCTGCGCGAGCTGGCCATGGCCATCAAGTGGAGCT
>JBEKAC010000075.1:0-8004 GCA_050018395.1 Dehalococcoidales bacterium | reverse complement strand
GTCAGGGTCCCAAGAGAGTGGGGATTGGCCGGTCCTGTGGCCTGGTCTATTTTTGAGACAGCATCCTCCGCTCCTTTTCCCCTCAATTCGGGACACATGGTAGGCATTCTTCAAGGCGCCTTTGACGAACTTCTTAACTATACGGGGCAGAGGGTCGCCGGAGGCAGGCTGATTAACCAGCACCTTGATGCAGCCATGATTCTCGGCGAGATAGCCTCGTTCATAACCGTGGCAAGAGCTGCTTTCTTGGAACTGGCCCATGAATATGACAATATGGATATTTACGGTTTGTGGACCGCCAACAGTATGGTGGCCAAAGCACATGCGGTACATTCAATTATTACCAGGACGGCATCCGACCTGATTCTAAAAGGGATGGAATTAATGGGATGCTACGGTTATATCCGGGAAAACAATTATGAGAAGTATTACCGTGACGCGCCGGTAGCGAAACTGGTCATGGGTGGTAGTCATTTAGGATATTTTGCAGCCTGCCGTCAGTTTTATGACCTGGATTATTCTTCGTTCGGGCCGGGCAAGCTTCAAGACCCAACTGAAGATTAAAATGCGTAATTATCGCCTGGTAAAGCAGGCTCTCAATATATCGTGATAAAAAATGGGATTGATACCAAACTTATTTTTGAGTCACGTTGGAAATATGGTCATTCCCCATCGATTTTCGGTGCGATTTCTTGTTGGCGAAATCAGACAATTCTTTAATGGTGCCCCATTTCAAAGCCTGCGTAGGGCAAGTAGCGACACAGAGTGGCTGCTGTCCGTTTCCCATTCTATCCAGACACATATCGCACTTACGCATTATGCCGTCTTCATCAAACTGCGGAATACCGATGGGACAGGCTTCTAAACAGGAACGGCACCCGTTACACTTATTTGTATCCACAATAACAATGCCATCTTCTTCCCGCTTGCTTATAGCTCCTTGAAGACACGCCCCGATGCACCGTGGTTTGACACAATGCATACAGGAAATAGAATGGAAGGTTCTTTTAACATCCGGGAAGGACCCCGCAGTGACTTCTTCCACTTTTCTAAGCTTTATAGTCCCGGCTTTAATCCCGTGCCATTGCTTGCAGGCAACTTCGCACGCAAAGCACTTAATGCATCTTTCCGGGTCGTGATAAAAAATATATTGTTTACTCATTTTCTTTTTCCGGTTCCGCTTTACTTATCTTTACGAGAGTCTGCTTTGGCATCTGGGAATAAAACTTATCGAAGTATTTTTCGTCCGGGTTATAAAGATTGTTCGCCTCCGACCCTCCGTCGAATGAAGAATAACCCGGTAGTCCGAGTTCCTCACATTCCTGCCACCAGCCCCGCTTGGTCATCACTACTTCCGGCGCCATGCCTTCAAAATACTCTGCCTTAAATTTGCTCCAGCCGTGAGGTGATTCCACCCTTACCCAGTCTCCGTTATCAATGCTGTACTTTTTCGCCGTTGCCGGGTTAATGCGTATCCAGGGATACGGCTGCAGTTCCCTTAGATATGGGATATCGTGGAAAAAGCTGTGCTGGGAAAGGCGGTGGGCATGGACATCGCTTAAAATCAGCGGGTATTCTTTTACTAGTTCCGGTGTTTGTGCGATTCCCTCCGGCGGGCCGATGTATTCCGGCAGGTACGGTAATTTCCCTGATTTTACATTATCTTCTTTGCCGCCGATAAATTCGTTATAGCACTGCACCTTGCTATGAGGCAGGTTCTTAAATAACATGGCGTAACGACGGTATTCTGGTTCCGGCCCAGGCACCGTCCTCTTAACAAATATGCCTCTTTGGCTTTCTCTCAGTTCCCGTAGCTTTATTCCTGAAGGCGCCAGTTGTTCGTTGAGGAAAGCCTCCATGCTTCCGTTCCAGAAATCGGCGCTATAGCCCATCTTTACCGCCAGGTCCAGGTAAAACTGCCAATCTGACCTTGATTCTTCTAAAGGTTCTACAATTTTGTTGTAGATACCAATCCAGGTCCCTTCCTTTTTATTTCTTACCTCTATCTGGTCGCTTTCTTCATAGCTCGTGCATGCCGGCAGAACGATATCGGCATAATCTACATGTGGGCCATGATAGATGTCCATGACGAAAAAGAAGTCAAGTTTCTTCAACGCTTCGGCTACTTTTCGCGGATTCCTGGTGGCGGATAACGGATTAGAGCAGGTAGCGTTAAGAACCCTGATTGGATAAGGTTTGCCCGTCAGAACACTCATCAGTGCCTTGTAGTAAGCTGATGTTGGGCCGCCATCCCAGTTGCCTGCTTTCTGGTACCAAACAGGAGATTCCGGCGCTACTAGCTTATCCGCTATTGCCGGAGAGATTTTTTCATTCAGTGTCGAGATAGGATTTGTCTTAATGAGCGGTGGACCCGCCGGAAGGATACCCGCATAAAAGCCGCCGGGGATATCCAGGTTGCCAGTGATGGCTTCAATAAGGCAAATGGCCTGTACGGTTGCGGTGCCGTCACTGGCCTGGTCTCCCACCCCATTCCCAATTTTTATAAAACAAGGCTTTATCGTGCCCATCATCAGAGCGGCTTTTTTAATCTTATCAGCCGGTATGCCCGTTATAGTTTCCGCCCATTCCGGGGGATATTGCTGGACGTGTTCCGCCAGTTTTTCAAAGCCGTGGCACCATTTGGCGACGAATTGGGCATCATATAGCTTTTCAGTAATAATCACGTTAAGAATCGCCAGCGCCAGCGCGCAGTCGGTCCCGGGCCTGACAGGAAGCCAGATATCGGCTTTAGCCCCGAGCGGTTCCAGCATCGGCCGGATATCTAGGTACTTCATGCCTCTCTCGAGGGCATTTAAAATCTCATATGGCTGGCCCTGGTTGATGCTTGCATTTTCACAGTTAGCGCCCCAGTTCACCAGCAGGTTCGTGTTTTTCCAGCTATCCGGGCCCATGCTGTTGAACCCGATGGTAATTTTAGCCGCCGCTGCCCGCGGGGTGGCACAGATAGCGCTGTGTAGATAGTTCGGGCTGCCGTGCGCGTTCAGAAATCGGCGTCCTAGTGTGGCAAGTACCGGCCAGAACTCCGGGGAAAGTACGGCATAAGATTCAGGACCGTATTTTTTCTTTGTTTCTTTGAGTTTTTCCGCAATGGTGTCTAGCGCCTCATCCCAGGTAATGCGCTGGAATTTACCATCTCCTTTTTCACCAATCCTTTTCATAGGGTATTTAAGGCGGTTGGGAGAATAAAGAAATTGCATACCGGTGTTTCCCTTGGCGCACAGGGAAGTGCAACCCGCCCCCCAGTTGTTGAAAGCTTCAGGGTTACCTTCCACCCTGATAAATCTGCCGTCTTTAACGTGGCATAGGATAGCGCACCTAGGCTTGGCTGCACCGCAACCGTGACAAAAAGTTGGGACTATTTTTTCTTGATTATCGTTATATTTTTCCCGTTTTATTTTCATATCTCTGAGCATGATTTCTACTCCCAATTTAGCATTATAACACTAAAACCACACCTAATTCTCACTTTGAAAACTAATCCAAAAAGCACTGTGAAGAAGTAACTTGTGCAGACCGGAACACAAATGTCCATTTTGTTCAATTTCAGCTTATTTTTGGTATATGACATTCAATTTCTCAGGGGAGTAATCCAATCTATTCTCGAGCTCGTCAATGTTTAAACCAATCTCAATGTATTCTGCGTTATTCGGTGTTATAATTATCGTGAACTAGGAAGTAGATAACAATGTCTGAAAAATCTTACGACTCCAACAAAGACGACGATGAAATTCCAACCCATGCTCTTTTAAAGTTTGTGAGTAACGTTTCGGGACCTCTGACGCATGTAGAGGACGTCAAATTACCAAAACCCTTGTCCCCTATTTCTCCGACCTCTCGTCCTGCAAGGACCAATGCTAAGCGAGGTCCAAAATCTGTAGAAGATTGGATAAGAGAGATACGAAAGGCCTGGGGTAACTTATATGAAGTAGATGAGTTGGGAAAAAGCTGGCTTGCTCAAATACCGGCTGTACAAAAACTTGCAGCGGGTAAATATGGTGGGAGAATGATAGGTAGCGGGCAGGCTTTACAGTATCTTTTAAACCAAGTTCTTACTTTATGTCAACATTATGAAATGGAAAATGGAACCATGGAGATTCTTAAGAATTTCCCGAAACTGAAATTGGTCGAAATCGCATCACAGTTAGGCATAAATCGTTCGTATCTCAGTCGCCGCTATATGACTAAGGCCTCAAGTCTACTTACAAAAGCGTTCCAGCGCGTAATTGATCAGTCTATCTAGCATATTCATCTAGTTCCTCAGTAAAATCTCGGTAAAACCCTATCGTCTTAGTATATGTTTTAGAATGTAGTCACAGATAGATAAAATATCAGTTAATTCTCAATAATTATTCCGTAAACGTGGAAAAGCAGTTTCCAATATACACTTTAAATAGCTTGCAATTATTCAGAATTAGTGAGAAAATTATGGCCGTGAGTGACTTGAAGAGACCCCCTGCCTAAACAGGTGGTAGTTTCGGGCTTCAACTCGAAATTGAATCTAAGGCGTTCAAAAACCCGCCCTACGCCTTCTAAGCAGTTGGTCTTGGGTTCGAGTCGCGCCAGGGACGCCATTTATTGAAGCAAAAATAGCCCTGCACCAAAATCAGATGCAGGGCTGAATGATTTAAATACCAATAATTGTGCAGCCAACTCGTCAGAATGTTTTTGGTAATACGCTGCTTCTTTTAGGGTGCATGTCGGAGCGTGGTGAAAGTCAGGAGTCACCATTACTTCTGGCTTGCGACGATTTTTATCAATTCTTGAGACTCAATTACTGGAATAAATTCCATTGTCACGATGTCAGTCCAAAGATTACTTGCTTCAATCATAGCTTTTATGTCATCAGCTTCAAATAGCCTGAAAGACCGGCATCCTCCAATATCAGTCCAAGTGCTGATAATTTTACATCCCGTTATTTTCTTCTCTCCTGCAAACGTTTTGCGCACTTTGTCCCTGTCCCCGGGCTCCCAGGTACAAATACCCATGAATAACATTTGTGCCCTCCTTTTTAGTTTGGCATGTTTATACATTGTTGCCTGAACCGGCATGCACCCGAACTGCCAGTGTAGTCCTTTTCTTCAGATAAATCAATAGCCCTCAACAGAAAATATCTGCCGGCATTGCTGTATTATTAACATTAATGACATATTTGTGATTTTTTTCTTTTGTCCCGTGACGCACGTGTGATTTCAATTGTTTAAAGTGGTGGATAGATTACAAACGCAAGATGGAACAAATACCTTAAAACCGGAACCGTGAAAAACGGTCATGCCTTTATAAGGAGTCAGCCGATGCTGAAAACCAGGATACTTTTAGCCGATCGCTCCACTTTAAAGCGGACCCTGCTGGCCCGCGCATTGAGAAGACTCGGTTTTGACGTTATCGCTGTGGCCAGGGATGGCAAAGAAGCCGTGTTAAAGTACGCCCGATACACGCCGGATATCACTCTGATCGACTTTAAACTGGGCGAGCTCAAGGGCATCGAGGTCATACGCGCCCTGAAAAGCCATAACCCGGCGGCGGTGGTCGGCCTGATGATGCCGCAAAATATGGTTGACCCGGACCTTATCTGCGAAGCCGCCATGGCGGGCGCCAGGACTTACAGTAAAAACCCCGCCTTCGGTGAAGAGATTAAAAAAAGCCTGTACGGTCTTCTGGAAATAGGAAACTTGTTAAAGCCGGTGAGTGCGGCCGGCTAGAACATCAGGACGTTGCGTACCACGTCGCCCTTTTCCATGGACTTGATGGCCTCGTTAATCTGGTCGAACTTGAAATGACCGGAGACAAGCTCGTCCAGCTTCAGCCGTCCCGCCTGGTAAAGCTCGATGATGCGCGGGATGTCCAGCCTCGACCTTACGGCGCCCATGGCGCTGCCGGTTAAAACGCGGCCGCCACAGAATTCCACCGGCGTCCAGGCCTCCATCTTTTCCCCCGTGCCGTGGCCGATAACCGTTACGGTTCCGGTGGGCTGGGCCATGAGCCAGGCCTGACGCAGGATATCAATGCCGGCGCTGGCCTCGATAACGTAATCCGCCCCGCGTCCGTAGGTGAGTTTCTTTATCTCGGCAATTGCGTCTTTGACTTTTTTAACGTTGACGGTATGGGTTGCGCCGAATTGTTTCGCGGTTTCCAGTTTGCTGTCCAGAATATCTACGGCGATAATCGGGTACGCCCCCACGAACTTGGCGCCCTGGATAACGTTAAGCCCCACCCCACCCGTGCCCATGACCACGACGCTCTTGTTAGGCTGGACTTTGGCGCGGTACAATACTGCTCCGTAGCCGGAAATGACCCCGCAGGAAATCAGCGCCGCCAGGTCCGACCGAAAGTCCGGCGGTATTTTTACGACGTTGACTTCCGGTAGAACCAGATATTCCGCAAAGCCGGCCACCACGCCCTCGAACTGGGTGATGCGCTGGCCCTTTTTATTGATATAGCGGCCGGGGATGAAAAGCGCGATGCGGTTGACTTCGCACTGGCCGGGGGCCCCGATGCTGCAATAGTAACAGTGTCCGCAGCCCGCCGGTATGATGGTGGCGATGACCTTATCGCCGGGCTTGACGTAGCTGACGTTTTTACCGACCTCCTCCACGTAGCCGCAGACCTCGTGTCCGCCGATGGCCGGCAGCGGGTGTATACCATGTTCGCCATGGATGCAATGGACGTCGCTGTGGCAGATACCGGTCGCCGCCAGGCGCAGGAGCACATCATTATCGCGCGGCGGGTCCATCTCGACCTCTTCCATGACCAGTGGCTTGTGGTATTCATAAAGAACGGCGGCTTTGACTTTCATCGGATTATTCTCCTCCATTAAAAATATTATTGAACCCCATATAATATGGCGCCTTGCTTTAGCAGGATGTCCTGTAGCTCCGAGACATCGGTTTCCAGCTGCCGCGGCGTAATGTTCTTTTTAACGCAGAGGGCGGCCGCGGCGCCGGCGGCCTGCCCGGTGACCATCGTCTGCATCAGATAGCGCAGGTAGGCGTCTCTATCGGTAGAGACCGCCTTGCCTGCCACGAGCAGGTTTTCCACGTTCTTCGGCACCAGGCAGCGGTATGGAATATCGTGGGAACCCTTATCCTTCGGATATACCGCTCCTTTTTTAAGCGTCCCCGTGCCAACGGTATGGTGGCTGGCCGCGGGGAATGAGCTTTTGCCGATGGTATCCTTAAACTGGCGCGCCTCGCCGACGTCTTCCGTCGTCAATATATAGTCGCCGATGACACGCCCGCTTTCGCGTATCCTCACCTCCGAGCAGACTCTGGTGATATAAGCGTGCTTAAAGCCGGGCACGTATTTTCTAAAGAACTTCCAGGCGATAACAACCTGCCGCCGGCATTCTACTTCGGCATAGGTCAGGTCGCGCACGTTATTTGGGTCCACTTCCCCCACCTGCGAAGAGTGCTGGAAGTGCGCCTGAATCACGCCCCCCTCCCGCGGCAGGAGAAAGAACCCCAGACCGCTGAAGCCATGCCACTCCCCGGATTTCAGACCTTTATCCAGCAAGGAGAAAAACCCCATGACTTCACCCAGCTCGGTGATGTCTTTAATCTGCCGGATGCGCTCGATCATGTGCTCTTTGGTCCAGCCGGTGCGGTTGATTAAACGCTGCCAGTCAAAATCTTCGGGGTTTTCCGTCATATATTTCAGAAACTCGTCCCAGTCAACGCCGTCCGCGGTATAAGAAATGGTGTGGGGCTGGATCTGGTCCTTGCCTATCTTTTCGTAAGGCGCCCCGGCGCGGACACAGATATCCCCTTCGCCGGTGCAGTCGATGACGATTTTCCCCAGCACCATCTGCCGTCCGGATGTGTTCTCTACGATGACGCCCCGGACAGTATCGCCTTCCTTAACCACCTCGACGGCGAGCGAATGCAGTAGCAGATTAACCCTGTTCTCCGTCATCATCTCGAACATGAGCAGTCCCCACCAGTCCGGGTCGATGTAAGAAAAGGTATAAGCGCCGCGAAAGTCCGGCAG
>JBEKAC010000074.1:0-8708 GCA_050018395.1 Dehalococcoidales bacterium | reverse complement strand
CCGGCCGCACAGCTCATTGGGAGGGTTAAGTCCTTCAGAATATGTGCGTAGATATCAGCAGAATCTTAAACTAGAAGCATTAGTCACTTAACTCCTGGTACTAAAAATGGGGGCAGGTCAGGAGGTACCACCGTCGGCTCGTCCACGAACTTGAACATGCGGGTCAGGCCGCCCGGGGTCCTCAAATTATAGAGCCGCACGGCGTTGCCCCCCAACATCAGGTTCATATCGTCCTGGTTGATGTCCAGCCGCTGTATCTGCTTTAAGCTCCATCCCCAGATGTCCACCTGGTGCCGCGGTATGCCCTCTTTAAGGTTCTGGCGGGTATAGCCCGGCGGGTAACGGTTGAGCTGCGAATAGACCGGCAGGCTGGCGCCCCAGTCCGTGCCCCAGATAAGCTTTTCCGCTCCCACCGAGGGGTCGTTCAAGGCTTTTTCGTAGAGCTTGGCCCACCAGCGCCCGGTCTCCAGGTAGATGTTCTTGTGGCTGGCGGCCACGTGCAGCGCCTGCTCGTAAAACCACTCCCACCAGCCCCCCTCGATGCCGGCGTGCTCTAAAATGATGGGCACATCGGGGTAAGCCACGGATAGCGTATGTGCCCAGAGTGGATTAAAGGTGGTGGGGAAGCCGTGATAGGACATGGCGTAGCCGCCCGGCGTGCCGGAATGGTAGCGGATGGGGATGTGGTACTGGCGGCCGAAGTCCATCATCTTCATCATGTTTTTCAGCAGGGTTTCCTGGTCGACGAAAAGGTGGCCTTTCTCCGGCTGCCCCATCGGCATTCCCTCCCCGACCCCGACGAACTGTTTCGTATCCATGAGCCGCGCCAGCTCGGCGATGGCCCCCTCGATGGTATATGCCTCTTCGCCCCGGTCACAGCGGTCCTGGTATTCCTTGGCGTTGCAGTTGGCTACGAACCGCTCCGGGTATTTCTTCACCTGGGCGACATTGGTCTTGTTGGTCATGCCGAAAGCCGGCTCGATGACGCACATGTCCACGCCGTAGCAGTCCATATCGTAAATGAGGCGGGCGGAGTTATCATAGGCCTCCATCTGGCTCATGACGTAACCGAGCTTATCGAAATCTTTAGAGCCGCCTAATGCTTTGCCGGCGGCGTGACGCTGGGAATGAACGTGGGTATCGACGATAAATCTGCCTAGTTTCATGATAGACCTCCCATATTATTTCATCCCTTCAGCTTTACCCTCTCCCCTTGCGAGAGAGGGAGACAGGGTGAGGGGGAACATGAATTCCGAACTAATGCTAAACCGTTTATTTCACCCTCACCTGGCCTCTCCCCTCAAGGGGGAGGAATAATCTCCTCCATTGCTTTGTTTTTAAAAACCCTCTCAATCTCCCTTTAAGAAAGGGAGAGGTGGGTTATCCCTCCCCTTTTCCCCCCCTCTTTTTAAGTGGAAGACTGAGGCGGCGGGGCGGAAACCGTCGGCTCGTCCACGAATTTGAACATGCGGGTCAGACCGCCCGGGTTTGGCAGCTTAAAGAGCCTTACGGCGTTACCGCCCAGCATCAGGTTCATATCGTCCTGGTTGATGTCCAGCCGTTCTATTTGCTTTAAGCTCCACCCCCAGATGTCCACCTGGTTCCGCGGGATGCCCTGCTTTAAGTCCTGGCGGGTATAGCCTGGCGGGTAGCGGTTGAGCTGCGAATAGACCGGCAGGCTGGCGCCCCAGTCCGTGCCCCAGAGAAGCTTTTCTGCCCCGATAGAAGGGTCGTTCAAAGCCTTGTAATAGAGCTCCGTCCACCACCGCCCCGTCTCCAGGTAAATGTTCTTGTGGCTGGCGGCCACGTGCAGGCAGCATTCATAGAACCACTCCCACCAGCCCCCCTCGATGCCGGCGTGCTCCAGGATGATGGGCACGTCCGGCATGTTGACGCCCAGCGTGTGCACCCAGAGCGGGTTATAAGTGAACTGGGCGCCGTGATAGGCGATGGCGTAGCCGCCGGGAGTGCCGGTGTGATAGCGCATCGGGACTTTAAAGGCGCGGCAGACTTCCATGACCTTGAGGCAGTTTCTGACGATTTCCTCCTCGGTCTGGTAGCGCGGCGGCTGGCCTGGTTTGGGCTGCCTCATAGGTATGAGCACCATCTCGCCGATGCCCACGTAGTTGCCGGTCTTAAGCAGGTCGGCCAGGGCGTTGCAGAAGCCATCTATGGTCCATTCCTCCTCGTCGGCGGCGCATCTGTCCTGGTATTCCTTGGGCCAGCAGCAGGCGGCGAACTTGTCCGGATAGCGCTTTACCTGGTCGACGTTATTGGGGTTGGTCATGCCGAAAGCCGGCTCTATAATGCACTTATCAACGCCGTAGCAGGCCATGTCGTAAAGCAAACGCGGCGAGTTGTCATAGGCTTCCATCTGGCCCATCACCTGCCCGAGCTTATCAAAGTCCTTCGAGCCCTTGAGCGCTTTGCCGGCGGCATGGCGCTGCGAATGCACGTGAGTATCGACGATGTATCTGCCCAGTTTCATGGTTGACCTCCTGATTTGCCGATTTTAAAAGTATTGTAGCCCTTTTGGCGGAAAAATAAAATTTGGCGGGGAACTAAAACCGAGTTCTTTTTCCAATTTTACCTTTGGAGCAAGATTATCCAGCTTAAATTGTATTTTTTTCCGCAAATGTCATAAAATATAGCCGCTATAAGTCCATCTTTTACGCAAAGGAGTAAAAAATCGTGGCTGACACATCAAAAGGCAAACGTAAATTCGTCGTGCCCCAGCGCCCCATTCCCCCGTCCGAAATCAAGGAAACCTTCAACACGGAGGTGGTGGTCGTCGGCGCGGGCACCTCCGGCAAGTCCGCCGCGCTTTCCGCCGCGCAGGCGGGCGCTAAGGTCATCCAGATAGATAAGCATGTCACCTACCGTTGGGGCGGCGGCATCGTTGCCGCTATCGATAGCCGTCTCCAGAAAAAGCTGGGCGTCAAGGTTGATAAAGACGAGGTCTGCTTGGAGCTGATGAAGTGGTGCGGCAATAAGCCCGACCAGCGGCTCTACCGCGTTTGGGCGGACCGTAGCGGCGAAATCGTGGACTGGCTGATGGATATCACGGACGCGGCGGGCATAAAAACCCTCCCTACCCAGTGGCCCCGCCGCGCGGACTACCACCCGGAAACCGAGTACTACAAGGACTTCCCGGTAGGGCACATCCACTCGGACGGCAAGGTCAGGGGCCTGTGTCATAAGCTGGCTCTGGACGTCGTGCAGGACTTGGCCGTCAAAGCCGGCGTGGACTTGCGCTACCAGACGCCGGCGGTGCAGCTGGTACGCCGGGGCAACGGCCGGGTGACGGGCGTTATCGCTAAAAACAAGGCTGGAGATTACATTCAATTCAATGCGCGCAAGGCGGTCATCCTCTGCACCGGCGATTACGGTAACAACCCCTGGATGATGGAAAAATGGTGCGCCCCCGCCGCGGAAGTATCGCTGCACCATAATATTTATATGACCCGCAACCAGGACCTCATCGATGCCAAAGAGCCTTTGAACGTCGGGGACGGGCACCAGATGGGCATGCTGGTCGGCGCGGTGATGGAGCCCGGCCCCCACGCCCCGATGTCCCACGCCACGGTGGGGCCGACGGGCGCCAACGCTTTCCTCCGCGTGAACATTGACGGCGAGCGCTTCGAGAACGAGGACGTCCCTCCACAGAGCAGCGCCAACTCGCTGGTGCGCCAGCCCGGCCAGCGCGTCTGGCAGGTCTTTGACAGCAAGTGGGAGACGGAAATCAGGAATATGGGGGTGGGGCTGGGCACCTTCAACGAGGCCAACGACATGCTGCGGGCGCAGGTGGAACAGATTTGCGTCAAGGCGGACACCATCGAGGGGCTGGCGCGGAAAATGGAGGTGCCGGCGGCTGCTTTCAAGGCTACTATCGAGCGCAACAACCTGCTGGCCAGAAAGGGCAAAGACCTCGACTTCGGCAAACGCGCCGACCGTTTTACCACCGTGGAAAAGCCGCCCTTCTACGCCGGCATTATCTCGCAGCATATCCTGGTGGTGCTGGGCGGCCTGATTACCAATCCCCGGTTCCAGCCGCTGGACGCGGATAGAAAAGTGATTCCGGGGCTGTACCTGGCGGGCAATACCGTCGGCAACCGTTTCGCGGTGGACTATCCCACCATGTGCGCCGGGCTTTCCCACGGTTTTGCCTGGCTTTCCGGCCGGCTCACCGGCCTGGCGGCCGCCGCCGAGCAGGTTTAATTTAGTCTATTATTCGGGAGGAATATCATGGACACAAAAGCGCTGGAAAAACGTTTGCAGGCACTGGAAGACCTCGAAGCCATCAAGCAGATGCACCAGGAATACATGCTGTGCCTGGATAATATCCAGTTCAGCAAAGCACTGGACTTCTTCACCGACGATGCCGAGGTTGAGGTGCGCAACTCCGGGGTGATGAAGGGCCGGGAAAACTACTCCAAAATTTACATGGGCACCCTGGCCATGCGCCGCGAGCGGCATGACGGGCACCTGGTGGCCCAGCCGAATGTTACCGTGGACGGGAACACCGCCAAGGGGCATTGGATTGTCTACATGTTCTTCTCCGTGCCCGCCATCGAGTGGATCCAGGGCCGGCACGACTGTGAATACCGTAAGGAAAACGGAGTCTGGAAATTCAGCAAGCTGAAATTTGCCCGGACGCTGGCATCCAAACCGAACCTGTACCCTTAAAGGGGAAAGATAGTTCCATCCCGTTTATACCATACCTCGTTCCTGGTTTTGATAACGGTCATCTCGGTGATGCCGTAGGGGATGGGCGCTATCCTGGAAACCGGCACCTGTTTGCTGATGCCGTGCTTCGTCTTTTCCCAGTAATAAGGCTTGGTCACCAGCTGCCAGAGCCCCTTGTAAGCTGCCGCCGATTGCAGCATCCAGTACACCGGGCTTAACAGGACATACGGTATCAGCTTGTAGTTCTTTCTGGGGAGCAGGCCGATCATGTTGATGAGGATAACGATGACATTGCCGCCGATGAGATTGGCTCTGGCCAGGAAAAGCAGTGAGGGCGGCGCGGTAAAAATGGCGTTGGTGTTGATAAAGTAGGACGCGATGAACAGCAGCCACATGATGGGGCTAAGCAGGAAGTTGGCCGGCGTTCCCCCGATGAGCATCAGGTAGGTGAACCACCGCTCGAAGCCCATCGCTTTAATTACTTTGAACGGGTGGCGGCTATGCACCAGGAACGTCTGTAAATACCCCTTGACCCACCGGGAGCGCTGCCGTATCCAGTTGGGCAACTGTGAGTTCGCTTCTTCGTAAGTGGTGGAATCGATGACGCCTACTTTATACCCTTCCACCGATGCCCTGATGCCCAGGTCCGCGTCCTCGGTAACATTGTAGGGGTCCCAGGCCCCGATGCGCTTGAGTTTGGCGACATCGAAGTGATTGCTCGTCCCGCCGAGTGGTATCGGCAGCTCCGCGCGGAAGAGGCCCGGCAAAAGGCAGTCGAACCAGCTGGAATATTCCAGGGTGAACATCTTCGTCAGGAAGTTCTCGTTCTTGTTGAAGTAGTTCAGCGCCGCCTGGAAGCAGATATAGTCATCGGGGTGCGCTTTAAAGGCCGCTACCGCCTTTTTCAGCTGATCCGGTTCCGGTATATCTTCGGCATCATAAATCGTGAGGTATTCGCCGCGGGCGAAATTGAGCCCGTAGTTCAATGCCTTCGGCTTCGTCCGCGGGACGCTGTCCGGCAAAATCAGGAATCTCCAGTTCGCCGAAGGTTTGGCCGCTTTGGCCGCCTCCAACGTTTCGTCATCGTGTTCTTCCAATAGTAGGATGATATCCAGCTTGTCCTCGGGATAGTCGATCTTCTTGATGGATTCGATGAGGGTCCCGATGACCTCTTTTTCCTTATAGGCGGCGATCAAGATGGTGTAGGCAGGTAGATTGCGTTCATCTCTCAGGTAATCGGGCACCTCCACTGCCGTCTTCGTTCGTTTAACTTTACCGTAAATTACCAGCGTAATTTTAAAGAAAATGGGGATGGCGAAGAAGAACTGGACGGCGTAAAGCATGGAGACGATAAAAGTTGCGGTGCTGAAATACAGCCAGGCCCCCAGCCCCCCGAGCAATGACACCAGGAATATTATCTGCGGCAGTGTAATGATTTTGTAGGCGGAGTGATGCGGGTTGGTGTACAGCAGCCCGTTAATGGAAATATCCAGGATGTTGTCCCGGTAAAGCTCCTGGGATATCTTCATCTGGTCGAGGTCGGTAATAACTATTTGCTTGATGTAAACAACGTCGTAGCGTTTACGGAGGAACACCATCGCCGGCCTGTTGTTAGGATTAGAGGCCAGCACGGTGAGGGTTTTCCCCATGAGAACAAATGGTATCACCTGGTATTTCACCATTTCTTCATGGGTGAGCGTGGTCGCCAGTTTTTTATCGATGTCCTTTTTGAGTTTTTCGAGGTCTTTGGCAAAGGGCAGGTTGAGGTGCCTGGCCAGCCCTTCATAAAGTCCCAGCCGGGTAATGTATCCCAGGGAAGCCAGTATCCAGCCCAGCTTCCCGCCTTTTTGTTTTTGATGTTCCAGCGCTAGGTTGAGTTCGGTCCGGGTGAGGTAGCCAAGCTCGAGGAATATTTCACCCAGTTTCTGGGCACCGATGGCGCCTTCAAGTCTATCTACCGCTTTAACCGTGGTTAAAGTGGGCATAACACTAATCTCCCGCAAACGGTTTTTCAGACATCCGCGATGCCGATGTCTTATCTTATTGGCGGCGGGATAAACAGAACATAAACGTAAAGAATGTAAATATAACAGCCATATAAAAGCAGGATATGCAGGAAACGCGGCGGAAATGCGAAATGCGCAGGAAGGCTTCATCAGTAAAATATCTGGGAAAACGCCGCCGCTGTTACCGGGGAATACTGACTGATATGTTTGGTGGCGTGGTGTTTTAGGTTACGGGTTCGCCTATTGGGCCGCCGGGTGAAGCACCTACGGTAGGAGCTCGACAAAAACAGGGGTCAGGCTTAACGGCGTGGAACCGTTATTAACTGTCTTCGGCGCGAGGTAAACAGGATTACGTCGTTTTAATCCCGTAATAATAAAAGTGTCATAAATACGTAATTATTTTCAATTTTACTTTATGATTATTTGAGGATTTCAGAGTAGATTTGAGTTATAAGCTCTGGTGAACACCATATTCAGAAGGCCAAAGGTGCGCACAACAAGAGTAAAAATATTAAGGGGAGAGAAATCATGAGTGCGGTTAAAGGAAAATCGGCGGACCCATTACAGGCAGCAGGTAATGTATATTCTCTTGTTATGGAGAATGATAAAGTGCGTGTTCTGGACGCACTGTTCAAACCGGGCGCCACGGCTGCGATGCACTATCACCCGAACCATGTTGTCTATATTCTGGTCGATGGTAAATTTAAGATTTCTACACCCGACGGCAAAAGCGTTGATCTCGATTTAAAGCAAGGACAGGCAATCTGGATGGAAGAAGGTCAACATTCTGCCCAGAATCTTGGCAAGACCCAAGGACATAACCTGGTGGTTGAATTAAAGAAATAATTGTTAGAGATGGGGGTAACGGCATTAATTTAAAGTTCGAGCTTAACCTCACGTCAAGATATCGTAACTGTTATAATTTTGTTACGATTCGCCAGGTGATTTTATAACTTCTAAACGGGCGCCGCCGCATAATGCTAACGGTTGTATTATGTTGCGTTTCGTGATATTTTAAGACTTGGATGTATATTTTAAGGGAGGAAATATGAAAGGCGACCAAAAAGTAATCGATACTCTAAACTCTTTGCTGGCGGATGAGCTCACCGCGGTCAACCAGTACATGGTGCATTCGGAAATGTGCGAGAACTGGGGCTACGGCAAGCTTGGCGCGACCATTCAGAAGCGCGCCATTGATGAGATGAAACACGCGGAAAAGCTCATCGCGCGCATTATTTTCCTGGACGGCGTTCCCATCGTCAGCAACCTGAAAAAAATGAACATCGGCGCGGACGTGCCCAAGATGTTCGCCAGCGACCACGGCCTGGAAAGCGACGCCATCAAGTCTTATAACGCCGGCATCGATGTATGCGGCGACGCCAAAGACTTTGCCACCCGGGAAATCCTGGAAGCTATCCTCAATGACGAAGATAAGCATATCGATGGCATCGAGGAAATCCAGGACGAGGTTGCCCAGATGGGTATCCAGGTCTTCCTCTCTACCCAGCTTAAATAAAGCCGTATAAATGTAATCATCCAGGTTTGTCGGTAAACCCCCGAGGCCGCTGTTCCGTTGCTTTAGCCGCGGCGGCCTTGGGTATTTTCTTTGTTCATCACATCCCACGTATTACCCCAATAGGAAACCTCCGGGTTGCAAATAAGGAAGATATTTACGTAGAATATTGAGTAACGTTGCGGCGCGGGGCGTTAGCTCAATCGGGAGAGCACTTGGTTTGCATCCAAGAGGTCACGAGTTCGAATCTCGTACGCTCCACTTTTTTTTAACTGCGGGTTGCCCTTCCAATTCCCTCTTAATTGTTGTATAATGCATATTCGTCGAAGCACCCGCACGCTACTCTTGTTGTGGTTGTAACGATAATAAAAAGGGGGGTAATGACCTGCTCCCCGAAAATAGTGCCAATAGTTAGGTGAAACGCTAAAATAGGCCAAGGAGGGAAGACTTGAAAAGGAAGCGCTTCACCGAAGAGCAGATAATCCGGGTACTGGATGAGCTTA
>JBEKAC010000073.1:0-8995 GCA_050018395.1 Dehalococcoidales bacterium | reverse complement strand
CAGGATGGTGAGAAAGCCCGGGGTGAGGGTGACCGTTAAAGTGCGTGTCGGTGTAGAGGCGGACGCGTCAACTTTAAACCCCCAGCGCTGGGCACCATAGTCGCCGGTAACCAGCATGGAATAAGAGAGACTGGTAACATCCGCCGCGAGGGAGTCGGGCGCGCCTGTGGGAGACGTCAGCCCCTCGAGCAGGGAAGGATTCAGGGCGATAGGCTCGAGGGGGCTGCCCGTGTCGAACAACACGGCGGCCACAAAGCTACGATAGACTTCCATGAGATTTTTACTCCAGTATTTCTGCACGACGGTATCGAGCTGGTCCGGAGTGGCGACGACGCCGTGAGGCGTCATGTCGTTGAAAAGCTGGGTAAAAGTTGTTCCGTGGCGTACCAGGTACTCGATGAACCGGGCCGTTTCGTACTCATGGACGGAGTCGCAGGTGGTCAGCCCCGACTGGAAGTAATCCCCCGAGACATTGGACATTCCTTTGAGGTTAGGCCAGGCAACCCGAGTGGCAGCATAGTCGGCGGCGGCGTCCGCCCACCAGTGACTCTGGACGTAAACGTATTCCCCTACCTTGCGCAGGTGGGTAGTATGAAAAAGCTCGTGCGCCGTGTCCTGCTTTACCTGGTCGTCGTCGTCGAATTTTGCTTTGAGCGTGATGTCGCCGGACAGCCACCCGGTCTCGGATTCGGCATAGGCCTGGTCGATGACCACCCAGACGCGCCCGAGCTCAATAGTGTTCGGCCAATCGGTCGGCCATTGCTCCAGCTCGGCCTCCGAGCCAATATTGACGGCGTACTTCTCGTCATAGTATTTCTGCCAGGCGCTTTCAAGATAGTCGGACACTTTCTGGGCGAACGCCTTGGGGTCCTGTTCCACCCCGGCGACCTTGGGTTTTTCCTGGGGGTTCCAAACGACAATAAAATGTTTCGAGGGTAAAGTCTCATCACCGCGGGCAAGCATTTCAATGCGCCAGCGGCTTAAATGCTCCGTGGCAATGACCACCGTGTTGCGCTGTGCATCAACCTGCGATACGGTGCGCCACCAGACGCCCTGACTGGCATCCCACCACTCGGCGTAAATGCTCTGGTCCGGAGGTACATCACCCTGGAGTTTGGCCGGATCATAAGCAATCTCGAGCGTCAAGGGCGTATCGAATTCCTTGAGGTCGCCCAGGGACACGTCATAGGCGGCCAGCGGGGTGGCGCCGGCAAAACCGTCCGCAGGGGCATTATCCACGCGGGATATCGTTAATGTCTCACTGTCCGTCAGCAGTCCGCCGGGCACGGTCATCGTTACCTGGTCGTTCCAGGAGACCTTTTGAGCAGTCGGTGACGGAGATAGTGTCTGATGGGCGAGAGGGACCAGTACCATTTGGTCCGGGGCGACAGTAGCAGCCGGGGTAGTGGTACCAGCTGGGGGAGTTGTTGTCTCCTCCGGCGTATTGAATATGTCCTGGTCGATGCTGATAGATGGGGTGGACGTCTCCTCCGGCGTAGACGTAGTCTTGTTCAGTGCGTTGCAAGATGTAAGCAACATACCGGCGAGTGTCAGTAAAGCGATGGAGAGCAGGAGTAGTTTTTTCATTCAGCCTTCCTTGATTACGTGTACTTTATCCTATTCATCATATCAAATTCAGGAGTTCCCTAACAATTATTCTCACGGGAAGATGTTTATGCTATGGTTATTTTCATCTAAAGGAAATACTAAAAGGTATTGTTGGGAAAATTCCCGAACCACACCAAATTCCAGTGAACATCTTATTGTCAATCGCTTTTCATCGCATGCCGGCCGTTGATATGAAGTAGCTGCCCATAAACAAATTCTGATATAATGCCAGTGTCTGTATCTGAGCATGATTTCTAAAAGACACCGGAAAGAGCTGACTAAATATGAAAATATTACGCGAACAACAATATCACCCTGCCCGGGTTACGGGAGGGTATACGGACCGGATACTCAGGGTGAATCTTGATAATCAAGAAATCACGATACAAGAATTGCCTCCGGACTTTAAAAAGAAGTACACCGGCGGGCGGGGTTATGCCATTAAACTGATATGGGATGAAACCAACCGGGAAACCAGATATAACAGTCCTGAAAATCTTCTCGTTATGTCAAACGGGCCGTTGGGGAACGAGCCGGGATTTCCGGGCACGGGGAAATTTATCGTCGGGAGTATTTCGCCGCTGACCGATACTTTTATCGACTCTAACGTGGGCGGGCATTTTGGACCGCTCCTGAAACTGGCCGGTTTCGATGCGCTGGCCGTTTCCGGAGTATCTAAGAAAGACGTGGTCATCATCATCGATGGCGATAAAGCCTCAATCTCTATCGCTGATGCCGCGGACTATAACAACGATGCCGAACAGGGGGCCCTTTCCTTCGGGGAAAAAATATTAAAGGAATTGAATGCCGGTGAATACAGTGACTCTTTGGCGATGGTGGCGGCCGGAGCCGGGGCTTTGAATTCCAGGTTCGGGATTATCAACAGCCTCTATTATGACCGGAAGCGGAACCGCATCCGGGCCAAGCAAGCCGGACGGGGAGGAACGGGAACCGTCATGCGCGCCAAACGGCTCCGCGGCATTGTTGTCAAATCCAGCCTTTCCAAAGCCAACGGCAACAATGCCGTGGATAAGGAACGTGTCAGAGAAGCGGGAAATAATCTAAAAACCGTGATCACGAATTACGACCCGGCACAGCTGAACCTGGAAGCGTGGGGAACGACAGGCCTTTCCGAGTATATGAACAAATTTCACATTTTCCCTATTAATAATTACCAGTATGGTCAGAGCCCGGAAGCGGCTAAAGTATTCGGGAGCGTTTTCCGGGATAAATATTTCAGTCCCAAAATGCCGGACGGCTGTTATTACGGGTGCAACCTGGCATGTGCCAAAGGAGTGGAAAATTTTACTTTAACCCGGGGTCCGGCCAAGGGGCGGATAGTAAGCGTTGACGGGCCGGAGTATGAAACCGTAGGTGCCGTCAGCAACATGGGGATTTTCGATCCGCAATTCGTTTTGGAATACAACTGGTATTGTGATGAATACAGCCTGGATACCATATCAACGGGCGTGACCATCGGTTTTTTTATGGAATGCCGGCAACGGGGCTTTTTGGATGTTACAGACATCGGTTACGATTTGGCTTTTGGTAATATTGCTTCCGCTGACAGGCTGTTACATGAGATTGCTCAAGGGGAAGGGTTCGGGAAAATTGCCGGGCAGGGCGTTGCCCGCGGCAAAAAATGGGTAGCCGAAAAGTACGCGTCGCGTAAAAATCTCCCCTTATCTCAAGCCCTGGCGGAAATAAGTAAATTCGCCATGGAAGTAAAAGGGCTGGAATTTTCCATGTACGTTACCAAGGAATCGCTGGCGCAACAGGGAGGCTACGGCTTTGCTTTAAAAGGTCCCCAACATGACGAGGCGTGGCTAATATATATAGATCAGGTATATAAAGAGATACCTTCCCTGGAGAAAAAAGCCGATGCCTTAAAGTGGTTCCCCCTGATCCGTACCTGGTTTAATGCCACCGGCTTATGCAAACTTCCCTGGATCGATGTAAGAAATCCGGAGGCCGCCGCCACTCCCGAGCCGGCCAAGAACGTCCCGACCTTAAATTACTATGTGAATTACCTTAACGGCACCACGGGGAGCCATAAAACCCTGCAGGATGTTCTGGATGATTCCGAAAGGCTGCAGCTCTTACAGAAGCTTATCAACTTGCGCCAGGGAAAAGGCACCCGCGCTGATGACATGGTACCGTTGCGAGCAATGGGGCCGGTGTATCTAAATGAATACGAGTCGCGAGCCGAATACTATGACAGCTGGTTAAAAGAAAACGCGGGGGACGGCGCTCTTCCGGAACGCAACGAAGAAAAACTTAACCTTTTAATCGAAAAAAGAAGACAGCAATTTGAGCGGCTTAGTGATTTAGTTTACCAAAGGAAGGGTTATACTATTGACGGCATACCAAAACGCGAAACCGTGATTAAGTTTGATTTGCTGGATGAGCAAGCCAGTAAACTCCTGAATGAATATATTAAGAAATAAGAGAAACCAGAGATAACTACCCCCTTCCCGGACTGACAAGTACTTAGGTTGTGTTAAATAATATGATTGTCTCAATCGAGTTATTCGGTATACAGCGCGATATTGCCAAAACAGGAAAATTGAGTATGCCCATTACGGAAAAGACCCCGTTGCGTAATGCTCTGGAGTATGTCAGGCAATTATATCCCGATCTGGTTCTTGATGAAAAATTGATACTCATGACAGTCAACCACGAACTGGCATCTCCTGACAGGCTTTTAAAGTCCAATGATACTGTTTGTATACTACCCCACATCGGCGGGGGATAAACCCCCGAAAACGCTAAGCACGACTTCTATTTATAAACGCCGTATTCCTTGGTAAAGTCAATCATGGCTTTCAGGTTTTCCGGTTTTACGGTCTCGACGGAGCTGCGCGGAGATAGGATATACCCGCCGTCCTTTCCAACCACATCAATAAGTTTCTTGCAGTAGGCAATCACTTCTTCTTTGGTGCCCATCTGTAATAAAGAGGGCGGGACATTACCCTCGATACAGCAATGGCCTTTAAGGATTTTCTTGGCCCGGAAGATGTCCGAAGTATCGAAGCGGGCGATAAACTGTCCCCTGGGGAACTCGAGCAGGTATTCGATACGTGAATCGAAGTTGCCCTCGAAGAAGATATTCGGCGTCGCTCCCCGCCGGCATAGTTCCACGACTAATTTCTTAAAGGTCGGCCAGTAGAACTTATCGAACTGCGGCGTGGAAATGAAGTCGTCGGAGCCGCGAGTGTTGGTCATGAATACGTTGATGCGCCCGTTCTCGTCAGGTGTCAGCTGTATCGTTTCCAGCGTCTTTTTCAGTATGAATTCACACAATTCGAGAAGCTTGTCGGGCTGCCGGAACATGTCGTACATCGTGCCGTTCATGCCCCGGAGCGAATGAGAGATGATATCGTAAGGAGGCAGCGCCGCCGCACGAATCGTATTGAAATAGCCATAGCTTTCCACCAACTTCCGTAATTTGGCCTGCTGGCGTTCCGCTTTGCGGAACTCGCGGCCGGCTTTAAGGAGTATCTTGATAGATTTGGCTACCTCCGGGCGGCCGAAGGCGGCGGCCAGCATCTGCTCGGGGACCGGGCCCTGCCCGAGGGCGCAGAGCTGCGGCAATTTCCCCAGCCCCTTGAGATTATCGCTGAGAAAAGCGATGTGGTGCCGTATCAGATAATCGGTGGCGTCCTGCATATACAGGTCATATTCGTCAGCCTTAAGGCTTTCGTACTCCACCCACTGGTGGCCTACATTCGGGTCGGCATTGAAACCCGGCCACCGGTGGGCCCGGGGATTCAGTATTTCCATGGCCTTGCCGGAAGTAAAGGCCGTTGCGCCGAACGTATCGGGCCGGAAATCCTTTAGTGTCCTGGCATTCGCATCATACCAGGCATCAAAATCATAGTAGGCGGCCGAGTTGGGAATACCCGCATACTTGGCGGCAAAATAACCTATCGGGCAGCTTACGGGCACACGGTCCGGCACCTTCACGTCCCTGGCATCATTAAGCCTTTTCTGTCTTTCCTTACGCAGTTGCCTGGCCGGTTTACCGATATCAGGGTCTTTAAACATAATATTGTCTCCTCCATCTCGAACTTATTTGGGATTACTTTAAAAAGGCGACTCAAGTTATTTTATAATATCGTGCGCGGTATTGTACAAAAATAGCACCGGGACTTTCAACCAATCGCTTAAAAAGCCAAGGTATTTGATTGACCGGTAGAGAAGGGAGTACAATCAGGTAATCCTCATCGCTTTTCAGGCTAAAGACCACCTGCTCCCGAGGCTATTATGCCAGTAGAAGCAGTTAATGAATATGAATATATAATTTGTATATTGTTAAGGACTAAAAGGAGGATAGTAAATGACAAGATGGCATGATTACGTACAAGAAGAGGGTAACCTGCCGGACTGGCCTTATCCGGTCCATTACGGGCAGGAACAGGAAATCGAGACCGATGTCCTGGTGCTGGGCGGCGGCATCGGCGGCTGCTGGGCGGCCATCAGCGCGGCCAGATCAGGCTTGAGCGTAGCGCTGGTGGAAAAAGGCGATGTACAACGCAGCGGCGCCGGCGGCCCGGGCTGTGACCACTGGTGTAACGCTCCCGCCAACCCCCTCTCCAATGTCGACCCCGATGCATGGGCCGTACACATGGCGGACTACCCCTACAGCAATGGCATCGGTATCCAGATACAGTGCCGTGAGGATTGGGACACTCTCCAGGAAATGGAAATGATGGGCGGGAAAATCCGCGATACCAAGGGTGAATACAAAGGCGCCAAGGGCCGCGATGAAAAATCCGAGCTGATGATTTCCCCACGCTATACCAAGACACACAGCTATGTCCTGGATTATGAAAAGATAGGCCCGCCCAAGGAGGGCGAGAAGCTGAATAACGTGGTCATCAGGGTCTGGGGCAGCACTTTCAAACCGGCCCTGAAAAAAGAAGCCAAGCGTCTCGGCGTAAAGGTTTTCGACCGCGTCATGGCCACGGCCCTGCTAACCGAAAACGGCGTCCAGGGCGGCAGAGTAGTCGGCGCCACCGGTTTCAACGTTCGCACCGGTGAGTTCATGATCTTCAAATCCAAGGCGACCGTCATGGCCACGGCCGGCGGCGGCGGGCAATGGATATTCAGCAGCGAGCTTTGCGGCATTTCCGGCATGGGCTCGCGCAACGGTTCCGGCGAGGGCATCGTTATGGCCTGGAAAGCCGGTGCCGAACTGACCAAGATGGAAGCTGCCGGCGTACTGCGTATCGCCACCGGCTTAAAACACAAGTGGTATTCCGGCGCGGGTGATGCCAGCTACGAAAACGTCCCGCTGGTAGATGCCAACGGTAAAAAACTCCCCTTCCCCACCCAGGGATGGGAAGATTGGGGAGCGATGGCGCCGCTGCCCGGCGTGGAAGATAAAGTACGTGAAGCCGTCATGCGGGGCGAGTACGAGTTGCCCTTCTACGGTGATTTCCCTGCGATGAGCGATGTAGAAAGAAGAGCGACCTTTAAACTGATGCTGGGTGAAGAGTCTACCACCAAGATAATCATGGACCAGTTGAACCAGCACGGCTACGATGAAAGCCGCGACTTACTGCAGAGCTATAAATTCATCGAAGGCGGAAGCATACCCCAGTGGGGCGAGAGCGGGGCGAGCGGTGCCCTGATGATTGACTGGAACCTGAAGACATCGCTTGACGGATTGTATGCCGCCGGCGGGTCGATGTTCTCTCCCCAGGACCACAGCTTCTGCGCGGCTACCGGCCGCTATGCCGGACGCAAGGCGGTGGATTATGCCAGGGAAGTCTCCCACGGCAAAGTTTCCCGCGAACAAATCGAGAAAGAAAAGAACCGTATTCTGGCGCCGACCAGGCGCACCAGCGGCATCGAATGGAAAGAGCTGAACGTCGGCATCAATCGCGTCATGCAGTATTACGTCAGCGAATTCAAGACGGAGCGACTGCTCAAGATGGGCCTCCAGGCTCTGGAGAAGATAGAAGCCGAATCCGTGCCGATGCTCTATGCCATGGACCCGCACAAGCTGATGCGCAGTCTGGAAGATGTCAGTATCTTGAATACTTCAAAAATTATCATCCAGGCCATGATGGCGCGTAAGGCCAGCAGCCGGCCGCTCAATCTCCACCGTATCGATTACCCCAAGCTGGACCCGCCGGAATGGAACAAATGGATTACCCTGAAACAGAAGAACGACAAAATCGTGTTCGGGGAAAAACCGATGGTCTTCTGGGGCGATATGAAGAAGCAGTACGAAGCCCACAATAAAGACTATGCGGGCGTCTACAAGAAAAAATAACCGTTTGAAGGCATATAATGCTTTTAATACGGAATAATATTGGAGGATAAAATGGCCGAACAAAAAATGAAAGCGATGCCGAACCCCCAGACACCGAATAACCCGGTGCTCTTCAACGAGGATAAATGCAACGGGTGCAATCATTGCGTGGAGGTCTGCCAGGTGGATGTTTATATTCCCAACCCCAAGAAAGGCAAACCGCCGATCATCCTGCATCCGGAAGAATGCTGGTATTGCGGCTGCTGTGCTAACGATTGCCCCCGCCCGGGCGCCATGAGCTTTAACTGGCCGCTCCAGGCGAGAGGCTACTGGAAGAACAAGACCACCGGTGAAATACATCAAATATAATCATTGATTGTAGCTTTAAGATCCGGTTCCTAAAAAGGGGAGCACCTGTGATGGTTAATGTCATGAATGCTCCCCTTTCTGTTTTTTGTATTATGTAAATTACGCTCTCCAGATATATTGCAGCAGAGCTTTGAGACACAGAGTCTAAGCGGTTTGACGGTGTAAGGCAAATCAAGCATAATAGTAGCGTCCTTGATTCGTAGCTGTGGAGGGGTGTCCGAGTGGCCTATGGTGACGGTCTTGAAATTTGCTACTAAATGTCCCAAATAGTAGTTTTAAATACAAAATAGTGCTTTGGTGTTACTCGCCTAAAACCTTTATTGAGTGTAAAATACTATCTGGTAACATTAGGTTTTATTTAATCTATTAGTAAAATTTCAGCCTCGGTTTAGTTTGGTTAGTTAGATCTCACCACAATTCTCAAATGTCTTTTTGTGTATCTGTGTAAGATTATTAGTTCCCTATCGCAGAAATTACAAAAAACTGAACTAATAGATGATAAATGCTAACAGGTAACAAAACAAGCTTATGTTACCTAACAATTTACGTATTTATTACCTAACACTAATCGATAATGTGTATATTATTAAAACGGAGGATTTCTCAATACTTCCATAGCTCTTTCTCTAACCTGGGTGTTGTCAATCATCAAAATGGGACACTTTATAAACCGAAGACTTTGTTATCATCAGGCGGCATAGCAAGCTCCCGAAGGTCCCGGTTATAGTCTCTACGGCGATTTATTGTTTGTGTCCG
>JBEKAC010000072.1:0-9853 GCA_050018395.1 Dehalococcoidales bacterium | reverse complement strand
ACCGGCTGCCGGATATTACGTTCTCTGAAAAAATGACTCTCTACTTGGGAAAACACACGTTCCATCTTTTTCACGTGCCGGGACATACTCCTTCTGAAACAGCGGTATTCGTGCCGGAAGAAAGAGTGGTTTTTACCTCGGATAATGTTATTATGGGAATGCCCATCATGATAAACGCGGTGCCGGAAGAATGGCTTAAGTCTTTGAAAAAGCTACAGACATTGGATGTCGATAAGGTTATCCCCGGGCACGGTCCTGTATGTGATAAAGCACAATTACAGGTTATGTATGATAACGTTAAGTATTGCGCTGATGAGGTCAAAGCCGCTATTGCAATGGGGTGGAGTCTGAAAGAAATCCAGGAAAAACTTACGATGTTTGACCGGTTCCCCCCGATGGGTCCCGGCGACCCCATGAAGCAAATGCGCTATGAAAGCCTTGCCGGTCTTTATAAAGTGCTAAAAAAATAGACCACTCCCCACGACAAAGGTAAAACACCATGAAAACAATGATTAGTTTCGTACAATCACCAATCGGCAAAAAAAGGCTGGACTCTACCGGTTCGGCGGTCGGTGCTGCCCGGATGGACCCGGCCGAGACCTATATTTATATCGCGAAGCTTTTACAGGAATATATCAACACCGGCTCCGCGCCGGCCTGGCAGAAAATCCGGCAGCGCATCGATGCCATATATCTCACGGTTAGCATGGCTCTGGAAGCACTGGAGGCGGCAAGTCCCTTCCTGGCAGAGATTCAACGGCAGGTTTCCGCCGGTAAAAAGCTCATTTTCAAACCTAACATGGTGACTCTGCCGCTAATCGACTGGCAGACTCACGGTCCGGGCATTCCCGGCGCGAATTCTCACTGGGAATTTGTGGCCACGGTAATGCGCTGGTTCCATGACAAAGCCGGCATTACCTACCATCAGATGGCGGTTGCCGAAGCCGGCATGACCACCCCGGGCGACTCGGACATGATATCGAGAAAACTGGGGGGAAAGGTGACCCCGGAGGCGATACTGGAAGGCAAGTATGGCGATGAATACGGCGGATGGGGGTTCTATTTCACCAGGAAATATCTGGCGGAGTGCCACGCTCCGGGCCATGCGGATGATCCATTCCAGGGCTACCAGGAAAGTCTGGCCGGCGTCTCCCTGCCGCCTGGTCGAGTCGGCGATAAGTTGATGCTCTATGATCTGAACCGGCCGGATGATGACAACAGCCGGGACGTTCCGGTGGCGGGCGGCGTCAACAATCAATCCATCACCATCCATAAAGCTATCGTCGGCGGCGACCCGGCAAATCCGCAGGACATGAAAGACTGGCCGGGCTGCGTGCTGATTAATCTTCCCATTCTCAAGATTCATGTTCTGGAGCTTTTAACCTGCGCTCTGAAAAACATCGGCATGGGTATTTATGCGATGCAAGCCAACAGCAGCCGGGAGCCGGGTAAATACAAATGGAAGTACACCATCCCGGATGTCAGGATACCGTTTGGTAAACTGAAACTGCCCCATGGACGCTGGTCCCTCCAGACTGACGAGGATACTTTTAAACCTCTCCGTGATAGTACAGGTGAATTTATCTGGCGCCGGACGGGCGGTATGGAAGCCACGATTGCTGACGGAATGCAGGCGGTCAAAGGCCAGAATATCCTGATGTTGCACGTCGCCGAAGCCATCGAGTGTACCAATATTTATCATTCCGGCATGACCGGCGTCATCGTCCCGGAGGGTTTTGTTTTTGCCAGTAACGACCCCGTGGCCCTGGATAACCTCGGCGCCCGCTACCTTTTCAATATGGTGCCCCTGTCCGAGACAGCCGGGATTCAGAAAAAGTACGGCCTGAAGTCCGATATCATTCAAAAAATACCTTCCGCTAAACTGGCGGGGAAAAACATCGTCACCACTGACGGGTACGATTCCTGCTATTCCCGGTATCACGCCCTCCAGCATTGCGAGCAGAGAGGGCTGGGGCAACTGCAATTCTACGTTACGGGGCAAGACCTGTGGCAGGGAGGAGCTCTGGCTTCGCTGGGTCATCACCTGGGCCGGGTGGATAACGGTATCTTTACCGATCTGGTGACCAGGACGGCATATCATGCGTCGGCCAAGCCTTTGATGGACTTCCAGGCCGGTATGTTCGCCTACCTCGAGCTGGATGACCGCTTGACCGGCCGGGACCACAAACGGCAATTGCTCCAGTTCCAGGATGAAAATGGCGATGGCGTTATCGACTATCTGGAAGGCGGCAAAAATGCCGGCTCGATGGCCGCCTTCAGCTACGCGCAGGCTTTAGCCAATCCGCAGGCAGACCTGCGGGCAGTACTGAAACTCGGTTTTCTGCTCTCGATGGCACCGGCCAGATGGATCCGTAAAGAATGGAATAATGAAGGTTACGAGACCGGCGAGCAGGGTTTGGTTGGCCAGGCAGTGGGCCGGGCTTACAACATGTCAAAAGCCAGAGAAGAACACCCGGACCCTCTCCAAGCCGGGAGAGTTTGGGGCAATGGGAAATGGCCCAGCCTGGAATATGTGTTGCATCTGGCGCGTTTTAGCCGGATTTACGGCCTGCTTTTCCCTGGCCGTATCGACTGGCAGATGTCGCCGTACGGACAGGCTTTCGCCTATACTGATCTTGTTTGGAACGATTCCCGGTACTGCACCCGGGCCGCGAAAATGAAAAACGAGGATATTATCGGGAATTATCATCAAGCCGTCGCCCGAGGAGCTAAATTGCTGCCGTTTACAGTATATGTTCCCCGCGGTTTTGGCAGCTATGATAACCGGAAGATACCGAATGTCGAGGAAACCGACAATCCGGAGCTGATTTTTACCGCCAGTTTCCCGGATAATGAGACCTGGCGTGATTTACGTCTCTCCGATTATCCGTGGTTGCAGAAGCTGTAATTTAGATTTTTTTACATATACGAATTCCCAGTCTCCTTATATTGCCAGCGACTGAAAACTATAAACTGATCTTTGAAAAACCCGTTTCGGGAGATATAGGGGGATTTTTCCTGAATTATTATGTTCAGTTTTACTATATCCCCGAATAACAGCATGGCAGAAAAAAGGTGACTTATTTTAGCCCATGTAAAAACTCCTCTACCTAAATGTTAGTGACTACCGGAAAAACTTTATCGTCGAAGTATGATCAATAACGTCGTCTTCCATGCTGCTTTTTAAGCAACTTCAGCATCCAGATTAACAAATGCATCCGGCTAGCTAATCGTTTCTATTTATAAAACGGCCTAAATTGATACCGTTATATATTTACATGAATAACGGCATGTGCTATAATTTTTAATATCTTGATTGCACTATTACAATCAGTACACATTTTTTAAATTTGTTTATTGATGTAATTCAAACTATTTGCTGAACATGTTATTCCCCTGAAGCCGAATTCACAAATCAAGAAATTTATCAGGGAAAACTATAAAATGATTTAAGTAAAAAGCAGTGAAAGGGGAAATATGGCTGAAATGAATACCAGCGTGATAAAAGAGGATAAATGGTATGACACCTGCTGCGGCATCTGTTATGCCTCTTGCCCGATCAGGGTACGTACAATAAACGGCATTCCGGTAAAAGTTGAGGGCCAGCCCCGTGCTTCTACCAGCAAAGGGTCGGTTTGCGGGAAATCTGTGGGTTCGCTAACTGTCGTTAACGACCCGAGTCGCCTTAATAAACCGGTGAAGCGTACTAATCCGGTTAAAGGCATCGGCATTGACCCCAAGTGGCAGGAGATTTCCTGGGAAGAAGCTTTGACCACTATCGCCGATAAATTACGTGAAGTCGCTAAAACAGACGGTCGGCAGGTGAAAATCAACGTCATGCCGTCACAAGGGTCATATAACCACCCGCCCATCTGGGCGTTGGTCGCTGCCCTCGGCTGCACTAACGAGTCAGCCGGAGCCGGCGGAATGCTATGCGGCAACGCTGCCCACTTCGTGGCTGGATTGACTTACGGGTCGTGGTCTCATTCGGCGGACCTTGAGCGTTGCAATTACTTAATACACTTCGGGGCAAGCAAAGGGCACGCCGCGGGTCACAGCTCTAACCAGATGATGCGCAGCTTCGCCGACGCCCGCGCGCGCGGTATGAAGCAGATTGTCTTCGACCCCATGTGCAACTTCGTCGGCGCCAAGGCGTCGCGCTGGGTGCCCATCATCCCGGGGACTGACGCTGCCGTTATCCTTTGGATGTTAAATATCATCTTGAATGAGCTGCAAAAGTGGGATGATGTATTTATCAAAACAAAAACCAACGGGCCTTATCTCATCGGCCCGGACGGGCACTATATCCGTGATGCTAAAACACAGAAGCCTTTTATCTGGGACACAAAAGAAGGTAAGGCCAAGTCCTGGGACGACCCGACCATAAAAGAATTCGCCATCTCGGGCACTTATGATGTTAACGGCGTAAAAGGGACCCCGGCATTTCAACTGCTCCGGGAACATGTTAAAACATACACCCCGGAATATGCCTCCAAATTAAGCTCGGTGCCGGTGGAAACAATCCGCACCGTCGCTACAGAGTTTGTCACCGAAGCCAAGATTGGCAGCTGTATTACTATTGATGGGAAAGAACTTCCCTTAAGGCCGGTCGCGGCTATCACCTTTAGCGGCTTGAACAACCACCGCAATGCATTTAACAGTGTTGCCGCGATGCATATGCTTAATATGGTCGTCGGCGCCATGGATGTGCCGGGAGGCAGTATCGGCTGGCCGACTCGTTGCTTCGGTTACAGTGAGACGGGGCGGCCGGAGTTTAAAGTTTCTGCCGACCCGATAGAAGGGATGCTGCAGTCCGGCTGGTGGTGGGGAGAGACGACACGCGGCAAGATGGTACGCCATAAGATGTGGCCGTTAGATATGCCCACAACTCCAGAAGTCTCGCTGGGGATAAAAAAGATCTGGAGCTGGGTGAATGATTCTCCGTTCTATTTCTCTTCAGACCGCGATGAAATCCATGAAAAGTTAGGGCCGGACTATAAAGAAGCCAAGATTTGGATGAACTGGGGCAACAACATGATCATGTCCGGCGGCAATCTTTCTAACATGGAGGATACGCTTAAGAGAATACCGTTTTTCTTTACTTTTGACCTATACCTCACCGAGATTACAGAATTTTGCGATATCGTCCTTCCGGATTGCAGTCACTATGAATCCTTATGCCCTGACCAGAACCTTCAGACCGGTTTCAACGGTCCAGTCGGCATGAATGACTGGTCGTTTTTCTTCCGCCAGCCGGTAGTGAAACCTATCGGCGAAAGAAGGGCGATGCCTGACGTCCTGCTGGAAATTGCCTGGAGAGTGGGTCCGGAATTCTATGCCAAGTATGTTGAATCGTTAAATAACTTCTGGGCGATAGATAGCAAATACCGGCTTGACCTCACCAAGAAAACTAACTATGAAGTCGTCAGCGATAGGGTTTTCAAAAACTTCTTCGGCGAAAAACACGGGCTGGAATGGTTCAAGGAAAACGGTGGTATAACCTGGCCCAAGAAGGTGGAGGAAGTTTTCTGGCGTTACGATATTCCTGCCAGGGTGCCGATTTACTGGGAGTTCGTCCAGACCATGGGCGAAAAAGCCAAAGAAATCTGCGAACCGCGGGGAGTGCATATGCAGTGGGAGCAATTCACGGCGCTGCCCAAGTACTTCCCCATCAAGGCCCACGAGGTTACAGACCCGCAGTACGATATGTACACCCTGATCTACCGGGATACGCTGCATGTCGGCAGCGGTACGCAAATGCATCCCGAGCTTGATTCTTGTGCAGATATGAACCCGTACAGCTATTACATCTGTATCAATGAAGAAACCGGTAAGAAAAAAGGCTTAAAGACCGGACAGATAATCTGGGTGGAAACCGATAGAGGAAGAAAAATTAAAGGCCCGGTTTCACTTATCAAGGGCATCCATCCGCAGGGCGTGGCGGTAGCCAGTATCAACGGACACTGGTCCAAATATCTGAAGGTTGGCAGAGGAAAGGGTGTACACTTTAACGACCTCCTGGAAATTGATAAAGACCACGTGGATCCGGTAAGCTTGAGCGCTGATTCCTGCGTGAAGGTTAAAATATATCCCGCTAAGGAGGAAAAATAATGGCTAGATGGGGAATGGTAATCAACCTGCACCGGTGCATCGGGTGCTACTCCTGCCAGATTGCCTGCCGCCAGGAACATTTTGTGCCGCGCGGCATCTATTTCAACCGTGTGCTCATCGCAGAAACGGGCTCGTTCCCAACAATAAAAAAGACCATTATGCCTGTCCAGTGCAACCATTGCAAAGAGGCAGCCTGCGTCAAGGTCTGCCCCACCGGCGCCACGTTCCAGCGTGAGGATGGTATCGTCATCGTAGATGATAAGAAATGCGTGGGTTGCGGGTACTGCGCCGTCGCCTGCCCTTACCAGCAGCGCACGCGTTTTGAAAACTCGAAGCTGGAATACTTCCCCGGCCAGGGCTTTACTCCTTATGAAGAATTGGGCAAGGAACTGTTTCCCTATAAACACGGTACGGTTTTGAAGTGCACATTCTGCATGGAAAGAGTTGATGAAGGCCTCAAAAAAGGACTAAAACCCGGCGTTGACCGTGACGCTACACCGGCCTGTGTTATTACCTGCCCTACGGTCACGAGAAGTTTTGGCGATCTGGATGACCCTTACAGCGAAATATCGCGCTTGATAGCTGAAAAGAAGGCTACACCGCTCCATCAAGAGTTCGATACCGAGCCTTCAATTTACTACATCAGGTTCTAACATAGCTATGGCGTGCGTAAAGCTAACTAACAAAAATACGACGGGGAGGTATCAAAGCAATGTATCAAAGACAACCGTTTGAATATATGACAAAATATACGCAGCAGAAGAACTGGATAGACGGCAGGGGCAATTTTATCGCTTTTGCGTTCTTCCTGGGTGGTATCAGCGGGGGGCTTTTCATGGCGGCGGCCTACTTCGATAGTTTATTAGGCATGTTCATCGCCTGGCTGCTTTCGCTGTGCATGGGCATTTCCTACATGATACACCTGGGTCAGCCTTTACAATCCTGGCGGATGTTTATGAGACCCAGGACCTCCTGGATATCCCGCGGCTTCATTTTTATCATGCTGTTCATCGGCTTGACGTTCATCACACTGATATTGCGCAAATGGTTCCCGGACGCCAGTGGCGCTATCACGACATTCAAGGTATTGGCGGGAATATTCGCTTTTGCCCAGTCGATCTACACAGGCTTCGCCGTCAGCTATGTTAGCGCCATCAAGCTCTGGAACTCCGCTATCTTGCCCATCCTCTTCGTGGTCTGCGGCTTCTCCGGCGGCATTGCCATATTGCTGGGTATCAGCTTGAATGGAGACCAGGTAACAGTAATTGAAAATGTGGCCCGGATTACCTTGATCGCCTTTGCCGTTATCCTAATCGTCTATTTATGGAATGCCACCTATAGCAGTGCCACCGCCAAGAATGCCGTGGCCAGGCTGATGAGGGGCGGTATCGGAATCGTTTTCTGGATCGGGGTGGTCGTGCTCGGGGTCATCATACCGATAGCGGTATCCGTAGGCACCTATTTCGCCGGGGAAGCATCATCCGCCTGGTTATTGACGGCGGTAGTCACCGAGGTCATTGGCGGATTATCGCTGCGGTATGTCATCCTTAAGGGCGGTATGTATCTTCCTCTCACCAGCGGTGAATAAAGAGGAAAAGCCAGCTAAATCCAAATAGTCATTGCCTGGAAGTATCGGCCCTTAGCTGAAAGAAAATAAGTAGATTTTAAGATGGTGGGGGCATTCTATTGGTTAGGAGGGATAGACAGAGACTATCCTTTGTTTAAAACGGGGCTGTTAGGCCCACCTCCTTGCAGCCTCAAAATAACATCCGATGCTGAATGCCCCCATTAAAATTTAAAGCATTATCAAGTCTAATACAACAATACAATAATAAAGGAATTTCCACAAAAAAGGAGTGTTGAAATAATACGCCCGATCAAAAGAACGATATCAAGAAGACAAATGGACATATTTAAAAGTTCTGCCTATTGTCACCCCCCAGCTCCACCAAATATTTAAGAAAAAAGCCTTTGAGCACTACGCAGCTTAAGGGTTTATCTATTTTAACAAACGGATAGTTAATACTTTCTTACATTTATTTACTTTGATACCTCAAATTGGAGTTCGAGCCGTATACTTGCTGCTAACACGACGTCTAGAAAAGATTGTCAATATCACGTTGGAGCAGCAATTCTA
This sequence comes from Dehalococcoidales bacterium, assembly GCA_050018395.1. Taxonomy (GTDB): domain Bacteria; phylum Chloroflexota; class Dehalococcoidia; order Dehalococcoidales; family RBG-16-60-22; genus RBG-13-51-18. The sequence goes on along the minus strand of JBEKAC010000072.1, from coordinate 1,605 downwards.
TTCTGGATTCTAAAGCAAGTACGATTGATGCGTGTCCTGGAGAGCGGATGAATGTGTTTACAGAACTTAGTTTAGAAAGTGTTGCGGTTTGACTCAATGTTTTTAAGTTATTTTTTGCTTTTTTCCGGTCTAGAGCGGAAAGGTCTCGATAAAGCCATGACTACCCTCTTAGGGATAAACAGGAAGCGCAGGCGCGGGTGGAGAACCGGTATGGCGACAACCCGGTAGTAGATGCTTTTTAAAGTGAAGTCCCGTTTTAGGCCGCGTGGCGTTAACCGCCAGGTGGCATGCCGCGGCGAGAGGGAATATTCCCAACCCCCGAGGAGGTCTTTATTTCGCTGCGCTTCCGGCCCCTCAAAGGCGCCTGCTTTTCCCTGTGTTAAGTGAGAATAATCATGGTTCTGGTGGATAGGGGTAATAGCTTTAGTGGCATCGATCACCGGAATTTTTAAGTAGCGCGCCCGATAGATCATCCAGTTGTCCCAGCCCGCCCGCCCTAACGCGAAGACGGGAATATCGGTGAACAATCCCCGCGGAAAAACAAAATAGTCGCTGCCGCTGGCGGGATGCAGTTTGCTCTCTCCGGCGACTAGGGCTTTCAGACGTGACTCCCATTGTACGTCACCAAAGTTTATCGGTTCATTAAGTTCGATATCCCACCTCTGTCCTACCACCAGGAATTTTTTTTTATTCACCCGCTGTATGGCCGTTATAAAATCATTTAATAAAATAATATCGGCATTAACATAGCACATCGTCTGATACTCGGCAGCGCTCTGGGCGAGATTGAAAATGGAGTTTATCAGGGGCGTACCGAACTCGTTGTACACCACGTTCGGTACGTGTTTAATGCCCAGTCTGGAGGCCATCTCCGCCGTCCCCGCTTCATTTCCTAATAAAATAACCTCGCAGGCGGGACGCAGCTGAAGCCAGCTTTTAATAGCGTTGGTCTGAATGGTCTTGATATTGTTTTTGAACGGCTTGGGCACCGCAAAGATAGTCAGCATAGCGTTTCAGTTCCTGTTTTTACCTTTTTAACGACCTGCCTTATTTCTTAACTATCAACCCCTGGTCGCGGCGGAGCGTGCCGCCGTATTCCTCGCTGCTATGGAGGAAGCGCCAGACCGCGTAATCGGCGACATCATTACGTTCAATGATGTAGCGGCGCAAAGATTCAGCTGCATCCTGATGCTGGATGTCATCGCAAACAACCAGGCAGCCGTTGGCACCGTGCCCGTAGAAAGATGTCAGGTCATTATAAAGCCCTTCATCAGTATGCTTGCCGTCGATAAAAATCAAATCGAAGGATTCCCTTTCCAGCAGCGCCAGGAGCTGCTTATCATCTTTCCAGTAAGGGCTGGCGGCGGGAATTCCGGTATCATCGGTATAAGGCGGCGGCTGGGTGTTGACGTTGAACTGTAAATATTCGAAGTTATAGCCCTTCTCTTTCGCGTAGCGGCTAATGCCTTCTTTGACGTACGCCAGATTATCAATCTCCGGCGCCTCACGGGAAGAAAGCAGACGGCCGTAATTCCCCAGGTCCAGCGAAACGAGTAATTTCAGGGCCTCACCGGCTCCCCTAGCCAGCGAGATAGTCGAAAACCC
>JBEKAC010000071.1:0-10272 GCA_050018395.1 Dehalococcoidales bacterium | reverse complement strand
TCGCCAGCGAGCTCGTCGAAAACCCGAAGGCAGTACCGATCTCCAGAACACGCGCGGGCTTCTTCAGTTTGGCCAATGCGTACCACCCGTTCCAGTAGTTGAAATCCCGCCACGGCCGGCGCGACCAGGGATTATCGGCCGTAAAGTACTCACCCAGTACAACATCATTCTTTTCCCGGGAGCAGATTTCTTCGGCCTGCCGCATTATGGCGGATAATGCCTCGCCGGGCTGGCGCCTCAGTTCCAGGCGGCTCTGAAAGGCATCGATCTTATTTTCGGTCATACAGCGGCGGATCGGCCTGTAAACACTATTCAATCCCCACCTCCCGGCGGCACGTACAGGTTAACGCTCATTGATTCTCCTTTCGTATAACTAAAGGTTATGTCAACTATTTATTTTTTCCCTCTTTGGGCTATTATCCTGTGGACAGCGGGCAATCTATCATGAAGATACTCCCCCGCCGTCCGTTTTACGTTTTGCAGCAGACCTATTTCCGGTCGTAAGGCACCCTCATGCGGGGCAAACAGCATTTTCCTCATGGCGCTGTATTGAGCATTATCAAAGATACTGCGGCTCAGGTAAAGATCCAGCAGCTCCAGGGCATAATCCCCAAAGCCGTAAAGCTCGGCGATGGCGATGGTCTTAGCCGCGTGCGGCCGGGCCAGCTTTTCCAGAAAATCTTTATTCCCCTCTCCCAGGTCTCTCAAATAAAGCGCATCCGTCCATAGCGCCTGCCCCATCCATTCGTGGCTGCCCGCGGGCACTGTTTTTCTTAAGCGGCGGCCCGGCGGCGTGCGGACATCGAAGAGCGTGAATCCCCTATCCCGCAGGAAAATGGCCACATCGGCGAAGAGCGGCTGCTCCCGGTACATGAGTGAGAATTCAACCTCCACCTCTACGCCAAAAACGCCGCGCTGTGACAGCGTTTTTTCCGCGCCCTGCAATATGCTCAACTCCGAGCCCTGGGTATCAACTTTAACAAAATCAATATACTTGATGTCATTGACCGTGGCGATATTGTCCAGCGTATCGCAGGGTATCTCCGGCTGACTCGCGACTTCAAAGTCTTCCGGGGACTGGAAGCGGTTGAGCAGCTCGGCGTTGGGTTTAAGGATTGAAGCACAATCGGCATTACGGGTGAGATTTAACTTAACTGTGCCTTTGTTTCCGGCTAAAGCTATGGGATAATAGACACGGCCGTCGCCCGCCGCCGCGTTCAATCGCTGGCATTCCGCGGCGTCCGGCTCAAAGCCAATGATTTTCAACGAGTCCTTTAGCGGCAGCCAGCGCGGCGGCAGGCCACCCCGCGCTCCCACATCCACCAGCACGATGGGGTTGTCCTCGGTAAGCTGTCTAAAAAGTTTGCTTTTATAAAAGGTCATGGTAATTCCACTATCGCTGAAGCGACATGGCGGCGGCTTCGAGCGTTTCCCCCTCCTCGATTTTGCCGCCGGGAATTTCATAAGAGAGTTTACTAATCAAGAGACGGTACTGGCGGGTCAATAGTATCTCGCCGTTTTTTACCGCCACGATGGCAGCGCGTTCTCCGTGGTCGGAGACAAGATACTCTTTGTCGAATCCTTCGAACCGGGCCTTGACCTTCCGGATGACCTGGTTTTTATCCCGGTAAACGGTCTCCGCGGTCGTGACATTCAAAGGCAGCTGGGTGGTCTCCTTCATCTCATCTCCCGGCTTTTATCCGGCGACGCATGTCTTCAACCTGCTGATAGCTCCGGGAAGACAGGACGATCGCTTTATCCACGAGGGTTTTTAGCCTGCCCCCGCCAAAGCCGATGAGGCCGATGGTAGCCGCGCCATAATCATGGGCGTACTCAATAGCGAGCAGAATATTGGAGGAATTGCCGGAAGTGCTGATGCCGATGACAACGTCACCGGCCGTTAGCTGGCCGATGAGCTGTTCCACAAAAATTGAATCGTAGCCTTTATCGTTACCCAATGAAGTTACAAAAGCCATGTTATCAGCGAGTGAGGTGGCGCGGACGCGCGGCTTGCCGGTCACGGCCGTCCCAATCTGGAGGTCGCGGGCAAAGTGCATCGCGGTAGTGGCGCTGCCGTTGCCCATGATAAAGATACGCTTGCCATTGCGGTAGGCATCGAAAACAACGCCGGCGGCCGCCTCGATATCGTGCGTGGAAAGCTCTTTAAGGCACTCCTGTAGTCCTGCCAAGTATTGCTCAATCAGTGCCATATCGTTTCACCTATCTGACGCCCGAATGATTATTCGTGTTTTACGCCGGGTAAATCTAGGTTGTCAGCCCTTATTTAGAATAGGTGGCAGCCCTCAATTGGACGGCCCGTTCACCACGCTCGTCCGGCGGCAGCCTTGACTATTTATTGTAAGTATATTACAAATACCCTCGTTTTCCAATATTGTACGAACAAATTAATCTTGCGTGAGCCGGCCGCCAGCCCTTGTCATTCCGTTCGTACTACGGTTATAATGAGGAGTAACCAGACCTCGGCTCTGGATATCGCTGCTTGGTCGGAAAGGGAGCCTGATGGATAAGGTTATCGTTACGGGCGGCGCCGGCTTCATCGGTTCGCATTTGACGGCGGAGCTCGCCAGCCGCGGCTATCGGGTTTTAGTCCTGGACAACCTGGCCACCGGCGCGATGTCCAATATTTCCCCCCTCCTTAAAAACCCCAACGTCACTTTTACGCAAGGCAGCATCACCGACCTGCCTTTTATCCGGCTGCTTTTCCAGGGCGCCCGCTTTGTTTTTCACCTGGCCGCCTTGCCCAGCGTGCCCCGCAGCGTTAAAGACCCGCTCGCCACCCACGAGGCCAACGCCACCGGCACACTGAACGTGCTGCTGGCCGCCCGCGACGCCGGGGTGAAAAAGGTCATTTTCTCCGCGTCCTCCTCCGTCTATGGCGATACTCCCACTCTGCCCAAACGGGAAGATATGCCGCCCAACCCCCTTTCCCCCTACGCCGTGACCAAGGCCGCCGGCGAGGCATACTGCCAGGTCTTTACCCGGGTTTACGGGCTGGCCACGGTCTGCCTGCGTTACTTTAACGTGTACGGCCCGAGGCAAAACCCGGACTCGGAGTATGCGGCGGTGATTCCCAAATTCATCAAAATGGTGCTGGAGGGTAAGCCGCCGGTCATTTACGGCGACGGGAACCAGACCCGGGATTTTACATTCGTGAAAGACGCCGTGGCCGCCAATATCCTGGCGGCGGAAAGCGACGCCGCGGGCGTCTATAACATCGGCGGGGGCAAGAATATTACCATCAACCGGCTCGTTAAATTGATCATCGAGCTTTCCGGAAAAAAGATAAACCCGGTTTACCAGCCGCCGCGGGCCGGCGACATTTTACACAGCCTGGCGGATATTTCCCGGGCTAAGTCTTTCGGCTACACGCCGAAATATAGCCTGGAAGAAGGTCTACAGCAGACCTTGAGGGAGTTTACGCGATGAAGCAGGATATCAGCGGAACGGTTGTCTGTGTCGTTGGCGTGGGTTATGTGGGCATGCCGCTGGCCCGGGCGCTGGCCCGCAGCCTTAAGGTCATCGGGTTCGACATCGATACCGAAAAAGTTAAGAGGCTTAAGGCGGAAACTAAAGGGCAAAGTAAAGCGGCGCTCAACCTCACCTTTACCGCCGACCCTAAAGCCATAAATAAAGCGGACTTCGTCATCATCTGCGTACCCACGCCGGTAACCCCCTCCAAGGAGCCAGACCTCACGCCGGTCATTAAAGCGGCGGAGACCGTCGGGAAAAACATGAAGCGCGGCAGCACGGTAATCCTCGAGTCCACGGTATTCCCGGGCGTGACCGAGGAAATCGTCAAGCCGCTTTTGGAGAAGGGCTCCGGCCTCAAATGCGGGCGCGACTTTAAAATCGCCTATTCGCCGGAGAGGATCAACCCCGGCGACGAGGTGCATACCGTCGAAAAGACGGTCAAGGTGGTGGCGGGGATGGACCGGGCCACCACGGAACGCATCGCGGCGCTTTACCGCCAGGCCACCCCGGAAGTCTACATCGCTAAGGATATCCGGACCGCCGAGGCAGCCAAGGTCATCGAGAACATCCAGCGCGACCTCAATATCGCCCTGATGAACGAGCTTTCGCTCATCTTCGAGAAAATGGGGTTGAATACCCGGGACGTGCTCGACGCGGCCGGCACCAAGTGGAATTTTCACCGCTATTCGCCGGGGCTGGTGGGCGGGCACTGCATACCGGTCGACCCCTATTACCTGGTCTATAAAGCCCTGGAACACGATTATCACGCGCAGGTCATCACCGCCGGGCGCGCCATCAACGACGCCATGCCGCGGCACGTCGCCGATATGACGATTAAAGCATTGAACGCGGTGGGTAAAGTTATCAAGGGCTCGCGGGTGCTGATTATGGGGCTCACCTATAAAGAGAACGTCCGGGATACACGGGAAAGCCCGGTCAAGTCGATGATCAAGGAGTTCAAGGAGTTCGGGGTGGAGGTGGAAGCTTATGACCCCTTGCTGAACAACATCGAAAAGGAATTCGGGGTTAAAGCGGTGAAAAGCCCGGGTAAAGTCCCGAAATACGACGCCGCAATTATCACCGTCGCCCATCAAGAGTTCCTGGCCATCAAGCTAAGTGAGCTGAAAGCGGCTATGACCGCCGACCCCGTGCTGGTGGATATCCGGCATATTTTCGAACCGGAAAAAGCGGCCGGGGCCGGATTCTACTACAAGACGCTTTAACTTTGTGGAGGTTAGAACCGGGCTTTGACAGAACCTGACGCCACCCTCAAAATCTCCGTCGTCGTGCCCAGCTATAACAGTGCACGGTTCATCGAGGAGACAGTGCAAAGCATTCTCGACCAGGACTACCCCGCCAAGGAATGTATCGTCATCGACGGCGGGTCGAATGACGGTACCGTGGAGATTCTGAAAAAGTACGGCGACCGGATAAAGTGGCTTTCCGAAAAGGATAAAGGGCAATCGGACGCCATCAATAAAGGCATGAAGCTGGCCCAGGGGGAAATAGTCACCTACCTCTGCGCTGACGATGTTTATGAGCCGGGCTGCCTGCAAAAAGTGGCTGATTTATTTACCGCGAATAAGAATTGCCAGTGGTTATACGGTAAATGCCGCATCGTCAGCGAAAGCGGCCGCGAGATACGCCGCCCGATAACCTGGTACAAGGTCTTCTGGCAAAAGCGATATAGCTATAACTGGCTGCTGGTTTCCAACTTCATCGCCCAGCCGGCGGTCTTCTGGCGGCGGGATAAAGGAGCGGCTACCGGCCTGTTCGATATCAACGCGCACCTGACCATGGACTACGATTACTGGTTAAGAATGGGCTCACAGCATAAACCAGGTTTTATCAACGCCTACCTGGCGGATTTCCGCTGGCACCCCGTTTCCAAGAGCGCCACCGGCTTTACGGCGGCTTCAAAAGCGGCCCGGGACACCGGTAGAAAATACGCCGTCGCCCAGAAGCGGGGATTCCTCGTTCCCTTACAGTATTTGAACTGCTTCACCATCGTGGCGGTTTATTCAGTCTTAAGATTGTTCCAGAAATAAAGCCGGATGACCTTGTCATTTCCGCCGCCATCCATTGCAAAGCGGTATCTCGCGTTGTATCATAACAATAACCCCCAGCTTGAGCGATGAATAAAAAAAGAGTCGTCCTGGTAAAGACAACCTCTCTGGAGCGCGATATTAACCGGCTGATTAAGGAAATACCGCCGCTCAAGCGAAGCGGCTACCAGGTCACCCTTTTATGCTGGGACAGGGCGGGGAAAAGCCGCCCCGTTTCTCCGCCGCCCCCAGAAACCAGACCTGACCGAGAGATACGTTTCAAGTTCGGGGCGCCTTACGGCATCCGCGTCCTTTGCTTCCTGCCTATATGGTGGTGGGTGGCGTTCTGGCGGCTCATCTTCATGAAATGGGACGCCGTCCACGCCATCGATTTCGATTCGGCGGTGCCCGCAACATTAGCCGCCAAACTGAAGGGGAAACCTCTTATTTACGAGGTGCTGGAAACCTACGAAGACGAGATTATCCTGCCAAAATTCATCAGGAACCTGGCTATAAAGATTGACCGGCTGTTCGTCCATTTCGCTACGAGAATCATCGTGGCGGATGAAATGCAGATAGAGGAATTGGGCGGTATCCCCGACGCTAAGGTGATCGTTATTTACGACTCGCCGCCGGATGTTTTTCACGAAAGCGCCCCCCCTCCCCCCAATAATGACTTCATGCTCTTTTACGATGGCGCCATCTTTAAAGCCCGGCGGCTGAACGTCGATAAAATCCTGACGGCGGTCAGCCGCATCGACGGGGTAAAACTGAACATCACCGGCTATGGCGACCAGGTCAGCGAAATCAAAGCGCTGGCCGCTAAACAGCCGGAGAAAATACAATTCCTCGGCTGGGTAAGTTATGGCGAGGTACTACAGCGAACGCTGGCCGCCGACCTGCTTTTTTTGCTACCGGACCCGGTGATACCGATGAACCAGTACATCGGCGGGAGCAAGCTGCTCAAGGCGATGATGTGCGGCCGGCCGGTGCTGGCCAACCGGGGCACGCTGGCGGCGCGCCGCGTCCAGGAAATCAACTGCGGGCTGGTCGTCGATGCCGGCAACGTCGAAGAAATAGTCCAGGCCATCAATCAACTTAAAGATGACCCGGCGCTGTGCCGCGAGCTCGGCGCCAACGGCCGGAAAGCCTGGAAAAAATGGTATAGCTGGGCGATGATGGAAGAACGGCTGCTTAAAGTCTATAAGGAAATTTCGGTAGATGCGGCCGTAAACGGGGTAACCCGATGAGCCTGAAAATCTGCTTCATCGCCCCCACCGCCTACCCGCTGCTGTCCGGCCAGACGGACACCGGCGTCATCGGGCCGGCCATCCACCAGGTGCTGCTGGCGCGCGAGCTCATAAAAAACGGTTTTCAAATATCTATTTTAACTTACAGTAAAACCACCCCTCATATAGAGCAAATTGACGGCATGGAGGTAATTAAAGTCCCGCTGGCGGACTCCGCCGGCCCGGTACGCAAGGCGTTGCGCCTCTGGAAAGCCATGGTGCAGGCCAAAGCCGATATCTATTTCCATCAGGGCGGCTCGCCGGGAATTGCGGCGCTTTATTGCCGGAGGCACCACAAACGCTTTGTCCTGGGCATCGGCTCCGATGCGCATGTCAGTAAAAAAAACAGTTTCGGCCTGTTGGAAAGGCTCGGCTCCCGCCTGGATATAAAATACGCCGATGTTATCATCGCGCAGACCGAATTCCAGCGGGACATGTTAAAACGCAACTTCGGCCGGGAGGGTAGGGTTATCAGGAACCACTTTCCGCTAGCACCACAAAATAGGCCGGAAAAAGCGCAACCGCCGGTGGTGCTGTGGGTGGGGTCGATGGCTAAAGTCAAGCAGCCCGGGCTTTTTCTCCAACTCGCGCAGGCCATACCGGAGGCAACATTTCAGATGATCGGCGGCTATTACGCCGGCAACAAGCAGGAGCAAGCGACCTTCGAGAATATAAAGAGGGATTTGCGGGACGTCGCACATTTTTCCGTTCTCGGTTATATCCCCTTCGATAAAGTCGATGAGTATTTCCGCCGCGCCGCGATACTGGTCAACACCTCGGAGCTCGAAGGGTTCCCGTATGCCTTCATCCAGGCGTGGATGCATTATACCCCGGTGGTCAGCCTGAACGCGGACCCGGACGAAATCATCTGCCAGCGTAAACTGGGCTTTCATTCACGGAGTTTCGAGCAACTGGTAAAAGATGTGACCACCCTGCTGGCCGACGAGCCGCTCCGCCAACAAATGGGCGGGAACGCCCGCCGGTACGTCGAGGAAAACCACGATATCAAAAACATCGTGAAGCAGTATATTGAAGTTTTTAACGGATTGGTAAAAAACCCTGAGTGATTAAACGCGGGAGAACAACATGGGCATAAAAGAGTTCTACGAGAAAATGTATGCCGGTGACCACGCCGGACAGAAAAGGCCGGAGCTCATCAGCCGCGTCGCTTCACGCCTGCTGGCCGGTTTCATGGTCGGCAGGTATGATCTCGCTTACCGGGCCCTCCCCGGCGGCGGGGCGGTTCTCGATATCGGCTGCGGGGAAGACCTGACCATTATGCCGCTCAAAAAGAAGTACCGGGAAATCTGGGGCATCGATATTTCACAGCCCAGGATCGACCGTATGCAGCAACAGTTCGGTAACGACCCCGGGATACATCTATTTGTGGGTAATGTCAATGAAAAACTTAACTTAAAAGATGCTTTTTTTGATGCCGTTATCAGCCTGGCCGTGATGGAACATGTCTTCGACCCCTATCACCTGGTCAACGAATCTTATCGGCTGCTGAAACCCGGCGGTGTTCTCATCGTCAATGTGCCCAATGTGGCCTGGTTGGGAAACCGGTTAAGACTGCTCGCCGGAAGGCTGCCGGTGACCTCCTGCGCCGAAGGCTGGGACTGCGGGCACCTCCATTATTTCACCGCCGGCAGCCTTAAAAAGCTTTTCCGTGAAGCAGGCTTTCAGTCCATCAAGATGGCCTACGGCGGCCCTTCCAGGAGATTCTGGGGTTCGCTTTTAAGTGTAGAAATGCTGATTACGGGCATAAAACCCGGGAGCGATAGCCATGGATAAGCGGCTGCTATACTTTGGCGGGAAAATAAACAGCCTGCTGCAAAGGTACGGATTCGGTATCAGGCTGACGCGGGCGTCTGCCGGTACGATGACAGGAGGCATCAAACGCTGCCGCGAACGTGGCATCGAAATTAATACAGTCATCGATATCGGCGCTTCGGACGGGCGCTGGTCGGAGACGTTCATCAGATATTTCCCGGATGCCTATTATTTCCTCGTCGAGGCGCAGCAGCCGCACGAAAAAGGGCTCGCCGGTTTCCGCAGGCGGCATCCTAATTCGGAATATATCATCGCCGCGGCCGGCAACCACTATGGAGAAATTTATTTCGAGGCCGAAGACCTCTTCGGCGGCGTGGCCTCGGAAAAGCCCGCTGCCGGCAAAAATATCGTCGTACCCTCGGTGACCATCGACGGCGAAATCATCAAGAGGAAACTCCAGCCGCCATTTGCCATTAAAATGGATACTCACGGCTATGAGCTGCCCATCTTGGAAGGCTGCGAGGAAAGCCTCAAAAATACCAACCTGCTGATCATCGAAGCTTATGTCTTCAACCTGACCGGCAGCACGCCGCGGTTCTACGAGCTGTGCAGCTACCTGGACAAAAAGGGCTTTTACCCCGTGGATATCGCCGACCTTACGTGGCGGGAATACGATAGCTCGCTCTGGCAGATGGACATCTTTTTCATCAGGAAAGACCGCAAGGAATTTACCTACCACTCCTTTCGCTGACGAGGCCAGGATTTAGATTGATATGGTTCAAGAAACAAATGCAAAACAAAAACCGAAAATACTCTTCGTGTACAACACGATAGCCCCCTATACCCGCCCGTTTTTCACCGGCTTGAGCCGGATTTACGACGTGAAATTCATCTTCACCGATATCCAAGTGAGCAAAGACATGTACAAAGTAGCCACGCCGGAAAAAGGAGAAAATGCGGATAATATCAACTACCGCACGCGGCGGCGTCACCTGCGCATTATTTCCCCCTCCGGTGTGCCACTGGGGCTGTTTATCGATTTGTGCCGGGAGCGCTGCGATGCCGTCGTCGCCATTGCGGATACGGTGGAGATGCCTTTGTGCTTTCTCGCCGCCAGGTTGAGACGCAAGCCGCTTCTCCTGGAAAGCGTGGTTTGGGAATGGGGTAAAAAACCCGGGATAAAAAAACCCGGCTCTTTTTTTACGAGATATTTTCTACGGTGCGCGGAGGCGGTCATCGTTCCGGGCACCAAGCACAAAGAATACGCCGTGGCTTTGGGGGCGCGCCCGGATAAAGTTTTTATCATGCCTTATGCCAGCAACATCGTTTTCAAGGAAGCAGATTATAAAGAAGCGCGGCGTATCAGGGAATCCCTGAATATAGCTTCAAAAAAGGTCATCTTCTTCGTCGGGCGGCTGGTGGACCAGAAGGGGGTCAATTACCTGCTGGAAGTCTTCGCCATGATAAGGAAAGAGCGGGATGATGTCGCCCTTCTTATCGTGGGAGATGGGGAGGCTAAAGCCAAACTGGAGGCGCAGGCGGCGGACCTGGGCGTTAAAGACAGCGCCCGCTTCGTCGGTTTCCAGAGCAATGAAAAGCTGGCGGCGTATTACCTCGCCGGCGATATCTGCGCTGTGCCCTCGATAACCCTCGGCCAGGCCGACGTCTGGGTG
>JBEKAC010000070.1:0-11359 GCA_050018395.1 Dehalococcoidales bacterium | reverse complement strand
CGGGAGATAGCATCTTTGGAGGCCGCTGCCGCTTTTTCCGAAGCTTCCAGTGATGCCGTGATGGCTTTCTCCGTGGCCTCCTGAGCGGTCTTGTCCATCGCTTCCGCGGCTTCCTGCGCCGTCCTGGTAGCCTCCGCGGCAGTTTCCTGGACCGATTGTATCGTCGCCTCCGAAAGCTCTTTGGAAATCCTGATGGACTCCTCGACCTGTTGCTGAATATTTTGTACCGCCGCTTCGATTGTCTCCCTGGCGGTCTTGATAGAGGATTCAGTGGTCTCGTTGGCCTGATGGACGGCCGCCGCCGCCGTTTCGGTGACTTTCTGTGATGTAGCCGTGACCAGCTCGGCGGCCTTTTGCGTGGCGGTCTGGACCTTTTCCGCAGCTTTAAGCCCGTCTTCCTGCGCCTGGGTTACCGCTTCCTGAATGGTACTGACCGCCTCGTCGGCGCCTTCTTCAGCTTCATGGCTGACCTGTTCGGCTTTGGTAACGGCTTCACGGAACAGCTGGGCGGCGGCTTCGGCGTTTTCTTTAGCTTCCTTGGCAATAACTTCCGCGCGGGCCATCGCCTCTTCCGATGTCGTGATCGAAGCTTGAGAGGCTTCTCTGGCGGCCTTAGCGGCGGCTTCCGTGGCCAGGCGCGTCTGCTGGGCCACTTCTTCAGCTTTACGCATGGCTTCCTGAACGGTCTTTTGCGATGTCTCGGTGGTCAGTCTGGCTTCCTTGGCCACAGCTTCCACGCGGTTCAAGACTTCCAGGGAAGACCGGTTGGCGGCTTCTGCTACCTCACGGGCGACCTTGCTGATCGTCTCCGCCCGGCTGGCGGCTTCTTCCGATGTCCTGGCAGCCACTTCCGCGATTTCCCGGGTGGCTTTACTGATTTTTTCCGCCCTGGCGGACGTATCCTTGGCCGTCCTGTTGGTGGCATCGGCGGCGTCCTTGGCTTCTTTGGCCAACCTTTCCGCGCGGCCGGTGGCCTCGCGGGTGGCTTTGATCGATTCTTCCGCCGCTTCCCGCGCTGTTTTGACCGATGCTTCCGCCAGGCCCATGGCTTCCTGTGAAATTTCCCTGGCCGAATCCGACTGTTTTTTGGCTTCCCGGCTTATCTCGTCGATGTGTTTTAAGCCGTCCTGGGACAACATCAGGGCGGATTCCGCGGCGTGCATGGCTTCCTGCCCGATCTTTTCCGCCCGGGCAATCGCTTCCTGGAAGGACTTGACCATAGATTCGGCGGTTTCCTGGGGCCTTCTGGCGATTTCCTCCGCCCGCATGATTGCTTCGCTGGCGGCTTTAACCGTGGCCTCCATGGCTTCCTTGGTTTCGGTGCTGATTTTATCCACGCGGTCCACAGCCTCCCGCACGACCTTGAGCGCGGCATCCGCCGCGTCCTTGGCTTCTTTCCCGATTTGCTCGGCGCGACGCGCCGCGTCGATAGCCGTCTTGGTGGACTTGCCGGCGGCTTCACGGGCGGCCCGGCTCAATGTCTCGGCCCGGGCTACCGCCTTCTCAAAATCGAGAGTATTGCCATCAACTTCTTGTTTCAGATCAGGCGACATTATTTTGCCCTCTCTTCTCACCGTACCTAATAACCAGCATAGATTATGATATCATTCAATTACAAGTTTTTCAATAACCTTATTATATAAAGTATATTCCGTCCTGACTTGGGTGTTACCGCCCAGTTATTAAATAGAAATAATTGACATTCCGGCATTATTATGATAAAAATAGCTTAATTGCCTAACGATTTTGCACCGAGGTGAAAGATGAAATTAGTAGTTGTTGGCTTGGGACAATGCGGCGGCAGAATTGCCGATGTATTTTCCGAGCTTAATGGTAGAGCCAGGTCCCGGCGCGGTATGACCATTATTACCGGCTGCTTCGCGGTGAATACGGATGCCGCCGATTTGAGCGGACTATCCAACATCGGCAACGACCACCATCACCGTATCCTCATTGGCGGGCGCAAGACCGGCGGCCACGGCGTGGGCAAGATCAACGAGCTGGGCGCCGAAATCGCTAAAGAAGACTCCGATAAAATCATCGAGAACCTGCGTAACACCAAGAAATTCTTTGAGACGGACGCTTTCCTCCTCATTGCCGGGACGGCCGGCGGCACCGGCTCCGGCGCGATATCCGTTGTCACGCAGCACCTGAAGGAGCGCTACATCGATAAACCGGTCTGGAACCTGCTGGTCCTGCCCTTCGAGCATGAAGAATCCACCGAAGAGCGGACCGTTTTTAACGTGGCCACCTGCCTCAAGTCCTGTTATTCCGTGGCGGACGCCGTGTTCCTGGTGGACAACCAGCGATACGTACGCAAAGATTCCTCCATCAGGAGCAATATCACCAAAATAAATGAAATGATCGTCGAGCCTTTTTACAACCTGCTTTGCGCCGGCGAAGAGAAAAAGTCCAGATACATCGGCGCCAAGCTGCTCGACGCCGGCGATATCATCCAGACCGTCGTCGGGTGGACGGTTATCGGCTACGGCAAGACCGCCGCGCCGATTTTCAAGATTCCCATCGAGCTGCGCAGCGATTTCCGCAAGAAGGGCAACGAAATCCAGAAAGGCGTCCAGGCGATGGACGAGGCCATCAGCGAGCTTTCGCTCAAGTGCAACCCCGCCGATTCCCGCCGCGCTCTGTACCTGGTTTCCGGCCCCGCCAAGGAAATGAACATGGACATGGTCAAGGAAATCGGCGACTACATGAGGGACATTGCGCCGGAAGCCATCATCCGCAACGGCGACTACCCCAGGGAAAGAGGTACGGTGGATGTGACCGTGCTCCTTTCCGAGCTGAGCGACGTGGAAAAGGTGCGGGACTATTACCTCCGCTCCACCGACCTTATCCCCGAGTTCAAGAAACGCCAGGAAGAGACCGAGGACAAGCTCAGGGCGCTGAACGACGTTTCCAAAGACATTCCGTCACTGCTTTAAAGTTTTAAAAATATCGGTATCTAAAGAGGGGTGTAAAAGCCCCTCTTTCTTTTTTAATCTGTTTTTCTTTTCTAGTCTCTCCGTTTTGTTGATGGCGATTAAGAGTGATTTTAGTACAGACCTCTCCTCCTAACCCCCTCTCCGTTGACGGAGAGGGGAACCTAAAGGGGGGGGGGGTGAGGTCAGAGTCTCCCTTTCCCCAACTATTAACTGTAAACTTCTTTCCTTTCTCTTGGGGAATAACGTTTTTTAAGGTATAATAGACCCGTATGGCATCTCAAGTATTCTACCGCAAGTGGCGGCCGCAATCGCTGGGGGAAATCGCCGGGCAGGAGCACGTCGTCCGCTCATTATTGAACGCCCTGGCGGCGGAGCGCGTTTCCCACGCCTATCTCTTTTGCGGGCCGCGGGGCACCGGCAAGACCACTACCGCCCGTGCGCTGGCCAAGGCCGTCAACTGCCTGACCAACGGCAAGGGCGATTCCTGCAATAAATGCACCATGTGCGTGGCCATCACCGAGGGAAGGGCGCTGGACGTCATCGAGGTGGATGCCGCCAGCAACCGCGGCATCGATGAAATCAGGAACCTGCGGGAAAAGGTCAACTACGCCCCCAACGAAGCGCGCCGTAAGGTCTACATCATCGACGAAGTGCACATGCTGACCAAGGAAGCCTCCAACGCCCTGCTGAAAACCCTGGAAGAACCGCCGCCACACGTCATTTTCATACTGGCGACCACGGAAGTGCATAAAATACTGCCCACCATCCTTTCCCGCTGCCAGCGGTACGATTTTCACCGCTATTCCCTGGCGGACATTGTGAGCGTCCTGATGCGCGTCTGCAAAGGGGAAAACATCCAGGCCGAACCGGAAGCCCTGAAAGCCATCGCCCGGGCAGCCACCGGCAGTATGCGGGACGCCCTGAACCTGCTTCAGCAGCTGAATACCTTTTACGGCAGCGACATCAGCCTGCAGAACGCGCAGGCGCTACTGGGTATTTCCGGGGACCGGCGCTCCAGGGACCTGGCAAAAAATATCATCGATAAAGACATCGCCGCGGGCATCACCACCCTGAATAACGTTAACAGCGGCGGCCTGGACCTGCGGCAGTTCCACCGTGAACTGGTGGAATATTTACGTCTACTGTTGCTGGTGAAGACCGGCTCCGCCGAGAGCATCGAGCTGACCGCCGAAGACATTAAAGAGCTCAAGGAGCTGGCCAGCAAGGCTACTCTGCCGCAGATTTTGAAAGCCATCCGGTGCTTCGGTCAGCTAGAATTGAGCCTGGATAACTATGCCACGCTACCGCTGGAGATCGCTATCGTCGATGCTGCTTCCGCGGATACTTTAGTAAAGGAAGAGCCCGTCCGCCGCGTTGAACCGGAGCCATCGGTTACAAAAGCACCGACCGCCACGCCACCCGCCGCCAGGCTGAACGTCAACCCGCCGGTACAGGGGAAAAAAGACCCGGCAATTATGTCTCCTGCTGCTAAATCAGTCGCGGAAAAACCGTCTAATCCGGCGGCCGGCAAACCGGTACCGGAAAAACCGACTAACCCGGTCGCTTTTAAACCGATTACAGACAAGCCTGCCCCGCCACCCCCGGCTAAAGCCGAAGCGGCGCCGGCGGCTATCGGCAGCTCCATCGAGCAACTGCAGCAGCAGTGGAGCAAAATGATCAACGATGCACCGGACGGCATGAGCAAGACCCCGGCGGCGGCTCTGTTGCGCAGCGGCTCTCGACCATTAGAAATCCAAGGCGATACCATTGTCCTTTCATTTAAATACCAGGCTCTCAAAGACAACATGGAGAAAATGGAAAACCAGAAAATGGCGGAGAAAATCGTCAGCAAATTCATGGGTCGCCCCTGCAAAGTACGCTGCGTTTACGAACACGAGAACAATCACCTGGTAAAAGCGGCGCTGAAGATGGGCGCCCAGGTTATCGGACCGGAGGAAACATGAACAAATTTATGATGCAGCAGGCACAGAAACTCCAGGCGCAGCTTTTAAAAGCGCAGGAAGAGCTGGCGACGCTTATGGTCGAGGCAAGCTCCGGCGGCGGCGCCGTCACGGTGGTCATGAACGGCCAGCAGGCTATACAGTCGGTAAAAATCTCTAAAGAAGTAGTGAACCCGGAAGACGTGGAAATGCTCGAGGACATGGTGCTGACCGCGGTAAAAGAGGCGCAGGTCAAGGCTCAGGAAGCTGCCGCGAAAAAGATGGGGGGGCTGACGGGGGGGCTGAAAATACCGGGACTGATGTAATATCATATGTCATTCTGAGGGCACGGAGTGCCCGTGAGAATCTTGTTGAATGGTATTTCCTTCTCTCTAACCTAAAATGGGATTCTCACGTCGTCCTTCCGCGGAAGGACTCCTCAGAATGACGCAATCGCCAAAAAGGAGAACCAGTGTCAAAACAAGACCCCGTTCCCGCCGCGGACGCCATCGGCCGGCTGGTGCAGGAGTTCGGCAAGCTCCCCGGCATCGGGCCCAAGAGCGCCCAGCGCATCACTTTCCACCTCCTCCGCGCCCCTAAAGAAAAGGCCCAGGCGCTGGCCGAGGCTCTGATTTCACTCAAGCAGCGGGTCAACCTTTGCTCTACGTGCTGTAACGTTACCGAAAGCGACCCCTGCCCTATCTGCCGCAACCCCCAGCGCGACATTACCAAGGTCTGTATCGTGGAGCAGCCGCAGGACATCCTGGCGTTGGAGCATACCGCCGTCTATAAAGGGCTTTATCACGTCCTCCACGGCGCCATTTCCCCCACCGAGGGCATCGGCGCCGACGACATCCGTACCCGCGAGCTGCTGGCCCGGCTTCAGAACGACACGGTCAAAGAGGTCATCCTGGCCACCAACACCAACCTGGAAGGCGAGCAGACCGCTATGTACCTCTCCCGCCTGATTACCCCCCTCGGCATTAAGGTGACGCGGCTGGCCCGGGGTCTGCCCTTCGGGACCGAGCTGGAATACGCCGACGATGTTACGCTGACCAGGGCTTTAGAGGGACGTTCCGAGTTTTAACCGGGGAAAAGGGGGGAGGCAAAATGACCAACGAGCATGGGGGCTATGAACTCCACGCTTTTATTGCCGAGTTTTACGACACTTCCTATGACCGCCGCATTGAAAAAGACGTCGCGTTCTACGTAGATTACGCCAAAAAAGCTAACGGCCGCACGCTGGAAATGGGCTGTGGCACCGGCCGCGTCCTTATCCCCACTGCCGCCGCTGGCTGTGAAATTACCGGCCTGGACCTTTCCGCCTTCATGCTGGGAAAATGCCGGGAAAAATTGGCAAAGCAACCTCAAGAAGTACAAAAAAGGGCAAAACTAATACATGGCGACATGACCGCTTTCAAGACCGGTGAGAAATACGCCCTGGTAACGCTTCCCTTCCGGCCGTTCCAGCACCTGGTGACTGTGGCCCAGCAGAAGGCCTGCCTCCAGTGCGTGCGGCAGCACCTCAAGCCGCGGGGGCTGTTTATCCTGGACGTTTTTAACCCCAACCCCGCCCGGCTGGTTCCCGACCCGAAATTAGGGGAGGAAATAGAAGACCTGCCGGAAACACTATTGCCGGATGGCCGCAAGGTGCGCCGTGCCTCCCGGATAGTTGGTCTCCACCGCGACCTTCAGTACAATGATGTTGAGCTGATATATTATGTCACTCACCCCGATGGTAAAAGTGAAAGGCTGGTGGAGGCTTTCCCCATGCGCTATTATTACCGCTATGAAATGGAGCATCTGCTAGAGCTCGGCGGGTTTAAAATCGTTGAGTTTTTCGGAGATTTTGATAAATCGGCTTTCAGCGACGAATCCCCGGAGATGATTTTCGTGACTGCCAGAAAAGATTAACACCAATTTAAAAACAGGAGAGATTAATATGCCGGACACAATTCAGGACCAGAAAGACCAGATCATCAAAGCCCTTTCCGAACGCGGCGCCAACCTGCCCTGCCCCAGGTGCGGGAACAACGCTTTTACGCTGCTGGACGGCTACTTCAACCAGATTATCCAGGAAGAGCCCCAGGGCATCGTCCTGAGCGGGCGCACTATCCCGTCTGTCGTTGTCGCCTGTAAGCGCTGCGGCTACTTAAGCCAGCACGCGGCCGGGGTGCTCGGTCTCCTGCCCAAGGAAGAGGAGGCCAAAAAATGAATATCGAAAAGACGCCTCCGCCGGCAGCCCGCATTTCCGCCGACCCCACTAAAGACCTCGAGACCATTTCCGAGCTTTACCTGACCAGCCTGCCCCAGGACGTCATCACCACCACCGAAGACAAAGTGCGCCTCACCCTGAGCGATTACCTGAAAAAGATGGAAAAGAAAAAAGCGTGGCTCACTCCGATGGGCCTGCTGATATCCTTTACGCTCACGCTGATGATGTCCGGCTTTAAAAACTTTGGCCTATCCGCGGATACGTGGAAAGCGATTTTTATTATCGGTGATATTATCTTCTTTATCTGGTTGGTATACGCCGTCATTCAGTCATTTCAATCTGTGAAAATGGACGATGTCATTACCGAACTGAAAAAACACTCGGAATCGATGATCAAGTTCGTGAAAAGATAGCCCAGTCAGGTGTATGAAAAACCTTGTGATATAATAGGGTTGATAATCACCAGAGGAAGTGCCATATGAAAACGTATACGGCTTACGTGTCACAGGATGCGGAAACCGGCCTCTACATCGGGGTAGTGCCCGGAATTCCGGGCGCACATACCCAGGCTGCCACGCTGGATGAGCTGCAAAAGAATCTGAAAGAAGTGCTGGAACTGTGTTTGTTGGATTGTGAGGAGAATAAGGAAATCCCGCCTAAATTTATCGGGCTGCAGCAAATCGAGGTATCTGTATGACCCGGCTCCCCATTGTTAATTACCGAACAATGGAGAAAGTACTTTTAAACCTCGGTTTCGTCAATATTCGCAGTAAAGGCTCGCATGTTTTTTACCGCCACCCGGACCGCCGCGCCACCACTTTACCCAACCACCCCGGCCGGGATTTATCGCGCCCTCTCACCCACGAAATTCTGCGGGAAATAAAAATAACCCTCGCGCAGTTTTTGCAGGAAGTTAAAAGAAAATAGACCCGCCCTCCTGTTAATAGCCATATCGGACCTACGCGTGTATCGATAGAAGCCTCCATCTTGCACCTTTTGACTTGCCTTTACGATTGAGATAATATCAAATCAAAGGGTATATTTTCCCCACAAAGAGGTGAAGGCTTTGCATCATTTGAGAGGTGGCGTCCGCCCGTCCAACGACCCGGAAAGAAGAAAGTGGCAAGACCCGGAGGCTATCCTTTCCGGAATCGGACTGGGGCCGGGGCAGACCTTCGCCGACATCGGGTGCGGCGGGGGATTCTTCGCCATCCCTGCGGCGCGGATGGTGGGCCCCGGTGGTAAAGTCTACGGCGTGGACGCTGACCCCTCTTCAATATCCGCCCTGCAGGAGCAGGCCGCCGCGGAAGGTCTAACCAACCTTTACCTTACCACCGCCCGGGCCGAGGACGCGGTAATCTGCGAACATTGCGCCGACATCGTCTTTTTCGGGATTGCGCTGCACGATTTCCAGGATGCGCCACTGGTGTTGCAAAACGCCCGGCGCATTATCAAGCCCGACGGCAAACTGATCGACCTCGACTGGAAGAAAGAAGGGAATTTCGGGCCTCCTCAATATGTCAGATTTGACGAAGCCAAAGCTTCCCGGCTGATTAAGGCCGCCGGCTTTACCGTAACGTCCGTGGAGGATAGCGGGCCTTACCATTACCTGATAACGGCGCACCCGGCTTAATTAAAGAAAGAATACTAAAATATGTCAGACCCGCATGAGTACCAGACGGAAGCCATCGTCATCAAAAAAACGAAACTGGGCGAAGCGGACAGCATCCTCACTTTTTTTACCCCGCACCTCGGGAAAATCCAGGGCTTCGCTAAAAGCCTGCGCAAGCCTAAAAGCAAGATGGCGGGCCACCTCGAGCTGCTCACCCACAGCGCCGTATCTTTTTCGCGCGGCCGCGGCAACATCGATACCATCACCGGCGCCCAGACCATCAACGCTTTCCTCCCCATTAAGAACGACCTCTGGCTGACCTCCTGCGGGCTGTATATCGCCGAGCTCGTCTACCAGTTCACGGCCGAGCACCAGGAGAATTCGCCGCTCTTTCAGTTTGTGCTGGACACGCTCGACCGGCTCGCCCAGGCCGAAAATAAAGACCTCGCCCTGCGCTACTTCGAGCTGCATTTGCTGGAAAGCGCCGGTTACCGCCCCCAGCTGCGCGAATGTGTTGCCTGCCACAAGACGCTGGAACCGGTTGCCAACTATTTCAGCCCCTCCGCCGGCGGCATGCTCTGCGCGGACTGCAACCTTAACCACCCCTTTTCCTCCCCCCTCTCCGTGAACGCGCAGAAGGTACTGCGCCTGCTGCAAGGCGACGATTATGCCGGCACCAGCCGCCTGAAAGTCGAGACCGAGCTTGCCCGCGAGATGGAAAACGTCATCAGCCTCTACCTCAAGCACCTGCTGGAGAGAGAAATAAAGTCCGCCGCCTGGCTGGATACCCTGCGGGAACAGAGAATCCATTTCAACCGCACCGCTTGATCTCCTAATATCATCTGTTTTCTCTGCATTTATTTATTCATGCATACTTACCCCCTTTGTCCCCCTACCGAACTAATAATACTAGCAATGCAATACCATTTCTTATTGAACTTAGTAACAAATGAAATAGATATTAGCTATTTATTATTAATGGGTAGGCATATTTAGGTAAGAATAATTGAGTGAAATACTTTTCCTCTGATTTTTCAGGTTCTAGCCTCTTATAATAGGCTATACGGTACGACAGGAAGAACCCTAAGCATATTTGATATTCGGCTAAATTGGACAGGGAGATGGGGGAAGGTTGAAATGATAACTTCAATATTTTCAACAGGGCTTTATCCCACATCGTCTAGCCAGTAGTGGCGAAAGGATTCTATCGTCAGGTTGTGCCGTGGTTGACTTTCGGTCATTAAAATACTGTGAGATTAGTGATTGTGCCATTTGCTCATCCAATCCGGTAGTTGAAGTTACTACTGCGCGAGCATAGGCATCGATACGCGCTGCGAGATATATCCCAGTGAACGCGGAATGATCGTTGTTTCAAGAACGATAATGCTAATTCCGTTTTGCTCTGCGAATTTGTTTAAGTTATCATCGCGTTTTTCGAGAAGTTTCAGGTTAAAGGCATCCTTATCCCACAAAACTCTCCAATAAACGGTTACACTCACTGCATGACCAATCTGGTCAAGCTCATAATAGCTGTCTTCCAAACCAAATGCACTCTTAAAGGCTTGTTTAAGCCCATTTAACTTACCACCATGATCCAACGCTCTCCCTTGGGTGAAGACGTGTAAACGATATACAATTTCAAATCCGATTTTCCATTCATCCTGTGTAGAAAAGTGGTCTATTTGGCGCACATAACTTTCCCAATACGACAAGCCAACCCAGTCGCCCCTTTATACGTCAATGATTTTCATTTCAGGATATCTTTTTTCTGATCATTAAATTTAAAAATGTTGTGCACCTTTCTATCCGGAGCCATTAAACTTCTCACAATCAACATATGAGTGTCGCAATCATTTTTATCAGATCCGAAATAACAGGTTTATCTATTATTTTTAACTCTTCACATACAATCGACTTAAACTTTACTCATAGTCTATGTACTTATATTCTAGCCCTAAGTTACCATTAATTCAAGTATGTCTGGCAGAATAAATCCTGATCCTTATTTGTTACATTTTGGGAGTCATATACGGTCGCTCCGGAAGAGAGCCGAGCTATCCCAAGAAGATGTAGCTGATAAGGCTGGGATACACGTGACGTACCTCTCTGGAATAGAGCGGGGGTTACGTAATCCAGCATTAAAAAATATCAGAAGGTTAGCTCAAGCACTCGGGGTACCTACGAAAGAGCTATTCGATTTTGAAGAATATGCTTTAGTAAACCAGTTTGAGTCCCCTTAGATCCACCAAAAGCAAAGGGGACTTTTCCACACCACGGCATAGAAGCCTTCTTTGAATTAGTCGTTAGCTCCTCTCTCATATAGAATCACCCGTTTATGTCCTGAAATTTCTCTATGTCTTCGGTTCGAAGGCCTAAAAACATATTCCCAGGTGACACAAAAAGATGACAAGTGCTAACAGGTAACTAAAAAAGCTTAAGTTACTTCATACCCGATTAAGGCAAATAAGGAACTTTTGACTTCATGGTGAGAAATGCTATATCGTTCATAGTAAAAAAGGGGGAGGAATTAGTGCAAGGTTATTGTATGAAATGCCGCGCCAAGAAAGAAATGAAAAACGCCAAGAGCATCGCGATGAAGAATGGTAAGCCAGCCACCCAGGGCGTATGCTCGACCTGTGGAACCAAGATGTTT
>JBEKAC010000069.1:0-11422 GCA_050018395.1 Dehalococcoidales bacterium | reverse complement strand
AGCTTATCGGGGTGGGAGAGGGGCTGGAGGACATGGTGCCTTTTAACGCTAAAGATTTTGTCGAGGCTTTGTTTGCCTGATATTCGGGAGGCGGCATGATTAATATCAATATCAACCCGATAGCCTTTTCCATCGGGTCAATCGATGTGGGCTGGTACGGCATCATGGTGACGCTGGCGGTGATCACCGTTATCACCTGGGCGCTGCTTTCCATACGGAAAGACCCCAAGATTTCTTACGATACTATGATCAACGCAGCGCTGGTGGGTATACCTTCCGGCGCGATTTTCGCCCGCCTGCTGCACGTCATCGATGATTGGAGCTATTATTGGCAGAATCCGGGGAAGATTATCGGCGGGTCCGGCTTGACCATCTGGGGAGCGGTGCTGGGGGCGGCGCTCGGCGTCTGGATTTACAATCGTTTCACCAAGCGCTCCTTTGGCTACATGGCGGACATGCTGGCGCCCGGCATTATCCTGGCGCAGGCGGTAGGCAGGGTTGGCTGAGTTATCCTCGGTGACGATACGGGTAAGTTTACCTCGTTGCCCTGGGGAGTAGTTTATACCAGCCCTAATAGCCCAACAAATCAATTGGTGGGCTTGCTACCAACACATCCGGTGGTAGCTTATGAAATTATCTTCAACCTGATAGCCTTCGGCATCCTGTTCATGCTGCGGAAGAAGCTCAAACCGGACGGCTCGCTGTTCATGTTGTATCTTTCTCTGTACGCGGCGTGGCGGCTGGGCGGGGATTTCCTGCGCGTCGGCACACCTTTCCTCTTCGGACTGCACCAGGCACAGGTCATCAGCATCATCATCCTGATTATCGCCGTGCCGTGGCTCATCTGGAAGACGCAGTGGATAAAAAAGGGGGAGGAAGAGGCGGCCATTAGCGAGGACAAACCAGCGGCTTAAAAAATAGTCATTCCAGCGAAGGCTGGAATCTACTTATTTGGATTTGGTTATCCGGGGTGTTCAGCATGGATTCTGGCCTGCGCCAGAATGACAACGGTTATAACCGGAGCTCTACTCCTTGTGCCGGTTAATGTGCGCCACCTGCCAGGTGTTGCCGGTGCGCACGCCACCCACGGCGGCTACTCGGATATCTTCACCCTGATAAGTCATTGCCGAAATTTCATAAATAAATTCCGCCAGCGCCTCGGGCGTGGCCGCATCGCATTTTATTTCCGACGGGCCTTTGTCCGTATTAAAGGCTCCGGGGTTTTCTATATTGCCTAAGTAAGTGGCTACGCCGTAAAAAACGCCCGCTTTCGGGGTCACCTGCCAGGCGAAAGCCGGTTT
Organism: Dehalococcoidales bacterium; assembly: GCA_050018395.1. Taxonomy (GTDB): domain Bacteria; phylum Chloroflexota; class Dehalococcoidia; order Dehalococcoidales; family RBG-16-60-22; genus RBG-13-51-18. Next base: position 10,121 of record JBEKAC010000069.1, on the reverse strand, counting down.
TTCCGCGGTCTTAATACTTACGAGAAAAACAGGTCTGCCGACGGCGTTATGGGTAATAACACCGGAGACACGGGGGGTTTTCAGACTATCCGCCTCGTAGTTGGCGCCTTCCATGAGTTTCTTCAGGTAGCCTTTAACCGGCGGGGACTTGACATTGAAAAGGAGTTTATAAGCCTCGTAAATGGCCTCGGTCTGGATGCCGTTACTAACCGTCATAGTGCCGGTGGAATCATCATATTTCACGGCGGTATAGTGCCTCAAAGGGTCGTAAGGGACGTTGCCGATAGGCCCCATGATAATGCTGTTTTCCCGGGGCGTGGCCTTTCTCTCCCGGCTCTGCGGGCTGCGGCCGGTCACCAGGTAAGCGAAAGCCGGGTCTCCCAGCGGCGTTAAGCCGAGGAAAAGCTGCCGTCCGGGGTAAGGTCCATTGGGATTCTTCATTTATTTCGCTCCTGTCAAACGCTTTTTTTAAAGTCGAGGATATTCAATCTTAAGCGGTTTTTGCCGCCCCAGGTATCTATCTCCAGGTTATAGACGATATCAATGCGCGGGGCAAACTCCGCCTGGTGGTTGGAAAGGCGGAAAGCCACCCCGTCCCAGATAGTGCCGCTCTGTTTCAGCTTAAAGCGCAGGTGCTCGCCGCCATTGCCCATGGTGCGTCTTTCCAGCACCTCCACTCCCAGGCTCAAGAACGATGGCACCGGGTTGCCGTGGCCGAAGGGCGCCAAAAGCTGCGTCGTCTGGTAGGTGTTCCCGCCCAGGTCGTTCAACTTTAGCTGCATGTCAATGTCGAGGTGGGGGCGCAGCTCTACGCCGGTGAGTTTTTCCGCGGCGTAAAAGGAAAGCTCCTGCTCCAGCTTCATCAGGTCTTTAGTGGGCATGGTAAAACCGGCGGCGGCGGCGTGCCCGCCATAGCGCGTAAAATACTTGCTGAATTTATTCAGCGCGGCGATAATATCGAACTCCGGGATACTGCGGCAGCTGCCATGACTGACGCTATCGGCGATGTGTATTACGATGGAAGGGCGGTAAAACTCCTCGGTCAGGCGGCTGGCCACCAGGCCGGCGATGCCCATGGGGTACTCTCTATCCGCGGTGAAAAGCATCGGCTGAAGGCCGAGCCCGATGACGTGCTCCCGCGCCCGCGTGAGCGTGGCCGTGGTGAGCTGCTGCCGCTCCTCGTTTTTGCTGCAAAGCCAGATTGCCAGCTGCTGCGCTTCTTTATCCGATTCCGTCATTAGCAGGTTATAGCCGGTGAGTCCGTCCGCCAGCCGGCCGGCGGCGTTCAGGCAGGGGGCGATAATCCAGGAAATACACTCGGCATCCAGAGCGCCGGCTTCCAGCCTGGTCTGGCTGATCAATTCCCGGATGCCGGGGCGGGGCGCCGTATTCATATTTTTCAGGCCTTCCATAATAAGGAAGCGGTTCTCACCCAGCGGCGGGGACATGTCCGCGATGGTGCCAATGGCGACTAAATCCGTTAAAGCGCCAAGCTGCTCTTCCCGTCCGAGGTTGCGAAACAATGCCTCCATCAGCTTGTAAGCCACCCCTACCCCCGCCAGGTTAGCGAATGAATGCGGGGATTCCGCCAGCTTGGGATTGATAACGGCGACGGCTGCCGGGATTTCCTCGAGGGGGCTATGGTGGTCGGTAATGATGACGTCCAGCCCTATTATCATCGCCTTTTTTACTTCCTGGACATCGGTGACGCCGCAATCCACGGAAATGACCAGCCGGACGCCCTGCTCGTGGAGCCTTTTCAGGACGGGCATGGCCAAGCCATGGCCTTCCGTCTGGCGGTGGGGAATATAGGGGACGGTCCTGGCCCCCAGCATGCCCAGCCCCTGGGCCAGGACGGCGGTGGCGGTAATGCCATCGGCGTCAAAGTCACCGTAAATGGCGATGGTCTCGCCGGCCAGCAGGGCGCGGTTGATGCGCATCACGGCCTGCTCCATGCCGGGCAGCAGGAAGGGGTCGTTCGTCAGGCTGCGGTCGCTGGCGAGAAAAGCGGCGAAGTCTTCCGGCCGCCGGATGCCGCGGTTGTAAAGGAGCTGTATCAGCAGTGGAGAATATTGAGAACCCGCATCCTTTAGGAGAGGGACATCCGCCGGGGGCAACAGGTTCCAGCGACTATGACTCAAAGTCAGGCCTCAATAAATTTCCTCAAGATAAGGACCGAGTTGTGCCCGCCGAAACCAAAAGAGTTCGTGAGGGCTGTGGTTACTTTTATAGAGCGGGCAACATTGGGCACGTAATCGAGATCACATTCCGGGTCCGGGATATCATAATTAATCGTCGGAGGGATGACGCCGTTTAAAATCGTCATGATGCAAATGGCCGGTTCGATAGCGCCGGCGCAGCCGATAAGGTGGCCGGTCATCGACTTTGTGGAGCTGATAGGGACTTTATAAGCGTAGTCGCCGAAGACCGTCTTGATGGCCTTGGTCTCCATCGCGTCGTTAAGCTGGGTGGACGTGCCGTGCGCGTTGATGTAGTCGATTTCCGTGGGTTTGATATTGCCCCTTTTCAGCGCCAGCTGCATCGCCTTGGCGGCGCCCTCGCCGGTTTCCAGCGGCTGGGTGATGTGGAACGAGTCCGCCGTGGCGCCGTAGCCGACGATTTCCGCCAGGATATTGGCGCCGCGCTTGAGGGCGTGTTCCAAGCTTTCCAGCACGAGGACGACCGCCCCCTCGGCGATAACGAAGCCGTCCCGGTCTTTGCTGAAAGGCCGCGAGGCTTTCTGCGGCGCGTCGTTGCGGGTGGAAAGCGTTTTCAGCTGGGCGAAAGCGGTGATACCCAGCGGGTTGATGATGGCTTCCGCGCCGCCGGCAATCATCACGCTGGCATTGCCGTACTTGATATATTCCGCCGCCGAACCGATAGCGTCCGAGCCGCTGGAGCAGGCGGAGGTCATGCACATGTTGGGGCCGCGCACCCCTAAAGCGATGGATATCTGGGCGGCGGCGATATCGGAAATCATCATCGGGGCGAGGAAAGGGCTGACGCGGTCTGGCCCTTTTTCCACCAGCACTTTGGCCTGCTCGAAAAGCGTGGTCAGGCCGCCGATGCCGCTGCCGATAAATACGCCGATGTCGTCTTTATTACTTTCATTGATAGCCAGCTTGGCGTCCTTGACCGCCTGGAAGCCGGCGGCCACCGCCAGCTGGGCAAAGCGGTCCATGCGGCGGGCGTCCTTGCGGTTAATGTAATCGTTAGGGTCGAAGCCCTTCACCTCGCCGGCGAATCTTACCTCCATGTTGGAGGTATCGAATAGCGTAATATAGTCGATGCCGGATTTCCCGGCGATGAGATTTTGCCACGTCGTGGGCATATCGGAGCCGAGCGGCGTAAAAGCCCCGATGCCGGTCACCACCACCCGGTTGACTTGATTAAGAATCGGAGTGCCTCCTCGCTTGAGCGTGAAACGCAGGGGATTTGAAGCTGACGTTTGTAACCTATTTTACACACATATTACGCTTATTTTCAAGTTGGCCAATTGTTATTGCGAGCAGAGCAAAAGATTTCAATTTGAGGAAGAACCACCCCGCTCACCCTGAGCTTGTCGAAGGGTGAGATAATACGCCGCTATGGTTCGACAAGCTCACCATGAGCGGCAAATACAGGTCTTGAAGTTGTTTTTGACCCTGCCGGAACGTAAACGTTATAATTTAGACGTATTCCCATGAACCAGACACCGCAAAACCCCACCGTCGCTATCGATAGCCTCGGCTGCAAGCTGAACCAGGCGGAAATCCAGCAACTGGCCCGGCAACTGGAAGCCGCCGGCTACCGGCTGGTCGCGCCGGAAGACAAAGCGGATATCTACATCCTCAACACCTGCTCGGTGACGCACATCGCGGAGCGTAAGTCCCGCCACCTGCTGCGGCTGGCCGGAAAGCGCAACCCGGCCGCGCGCCTCGTGGCCATCGGCTGCTATGCCCACCGCGCCCCTGAAGAACTGGAGCAAATCGAGGGGGTAGATCTGGTGCTGGGCAACGACCGCAAGATGAATCTCTTAAATCTGCTGGGTGACAAATTATCCCCGCGGCCATCGGACGGGCCGGCGGTAAGCTGGCGGGAAAAAGGGCGTACCCGCGCTTTCCTCAAGATACAGAGCGGGTGCCGCAATTTCTGCGCCTACTGCATCGTGCCGCTGGTGCGGAGTAAAGAAGAGAACGTGCCGCCGGAAAAAGTGACGGCGCTGGTCAAGGGGCTGGTGGCGCAGGGCTACCGCGAGGTGGTCCTGACCGGCACGGAAATCGGCGCTTATAACAGCAGCGGCGTCAACCTCGAAAGGCTGATAGGGCGGATACTCGCGGAGACGGCGGTGCCGCGCTTTAGGCTTTCCTCATTACAGCCCCACCAGATAACCCCCCCGTTCATCATGTTATGGCAGGACGGCCGTCTCTGCCCCCATTTTCACATATCGTTGCAGAGCGGCAGTGACGCCGTGCTGCAAAGGATGCAGAGGCGCTATTGCGCCGCAGACTACCGCCGGATGGTGGCGCTTATCCGCGAAAGCGTGCCGGACGCGGCGATTACCACGGACGTCATTGTCGGGTTTCCCGGAGAAACGGATGATGAATTCCAGGAGACCTATAATTTCTGCCGGGAAGTGAAATTCGCCCGCATCCATGTTTTCCCCTTTTCCCCCCGCCCCAGTACGGCGGCGGCGACGCTGCCGCAGCAGGTAGCCGATACTATTAAGAAGCAACGCGCAAAAAAAATGCTCGCCCTGGCTAAAGAAAGCGTGCGTGATTTTCAGCAGGGATTCTTGGGCAAGACGATGGAAGTCCTCTGGGAAAAGGAGAGCGGGGGCTGGTGGTCCGGGCTGACGGGAAACTACATCAAGGTTTACATCAAGAGTGATACGGATTTGACCAACAAAATCCTGACGGTGAAGCTGCAAAAAATATACCGGGACGGGGTGTGGGGAGAATTTTAAAAAGGGCTAAGTTCTATTTCTTCAGTTTCCGCGCCGGGTTTCTGTTTTCGCAGGGCACTCTGGCCTGGCACAGGCCGCAGCCGGCCACGCTTTTCTCCAGGTCGTACCCTTTCTGAAACTGCGCCGGGTTGTAGCCGATACTGCGGGCATACTCAAGGCACTTAGCTTTATCGTGCCCCTTCACCGTTATCGCTCCGGCCGGGCAGCGCTCGATGCAGACACGGCACTTTCCATTGACATAGAACAGACAATTTTCATAAGGCCCTTTAGCTGCCCGCGGGCTGGGGGGCAATTCCAGGCTGGTCACAACACTGCCGACGCGGTGGGCGATGCCGCGTTCGGTAATGAAGCCGTCGGAAAGGCTGAAGGTGCCCAGCCCGGCGGCGTAGGCGATGTGTCTTTCCGACCAGCTGGAAAACATGCCTTTCTCGTTGTTGAACATTTTGATATATGCGGGCAGGCCGGGCGCCGCGGCCAGATAGCCTTTGGCAGTGAGGAATTCCATCATGTGGCTGCGCAGGGCATCGTTAAAGATTTCGCCATGCCAGCGGGTGTGCGACCAGAACCGGGAGGGGAGAAGGGTCTCGGCGCGGTTGGAGAGCCTTGTTTTTTCCGTGATAGGTAAAATCCAGGAAATAACCGAAAGGTGTTCCGGCAGCTCATTCGGGGATTTGCCGCAAATTTGGGCTAATGCCTCGCGGGGAGTCAGGTGTTCTTTACCGATGATATTTTTATATTCGGAAAAAATGGGGTCGTCGCCATCGGCGAACTGCACCAGCGGCTCATCGAAAATAAAGTCATTTTCCGAAGTGGGCATACGGTTCAGGGGGTTATTGCGTACGAATGATTTAATTTCCGTGGTTATCAGGTCGGCGGCGGAGGCGAGTTTTTTTGTCATCATAAATAATTATAGCACAATCGGTTTTCTATCGAGGTGTGACGTTATATATTTTCAACGGATATGTTATAATCTTGGTATAATTCGCTGTTGCGCGTCGGGCCCTGCCGCAGCACGCTTCCCTGGGGTAAAAGTCTTACCCGCTTTTTTCACTTCCGTCCTTCCCGAGGGTGAAAGTGTTTTAGTTACAGGCAAATCGAATATCGATGGAGGTCCGAAGCATGAGTTCAAAAATGAATCTTGAAGAATTTGCCCGCACGGCCGATAGAATCCGCGAGAAAGCCAAAGCCGAGGGCAGGCTGCTGGATAACCCCTCCGACGAGGTCTTGAGGGACCTGGTGGCGAAGGAGGAGGCCGTCGTTAAAACGATGTATAACAACTTCGTGGCGCAGAGCGAGCCCACTTCACGCTCGCAGATGTTCACCAAAAACAGCGTGGACGATGCTTTCGGGGGCGACGAGCTGAAGTTGCTGAAAAACTGCGAGGCCGCCCTGGCCAAAGAAAAGCTTACCTCCATCGACCGCATCGTGGGCAACGTTAACAGCAACACCGTCGTGCGGCTGCTCTGCCCCGTGCAGTTCGCCCACGTGGCTTACGGCGGCCGGAACCTCTTCGCGCCGGTGCGCAAACCCGTGACTAAACCGGACTACCAGATAGTCTTTTTCGGGGACGCCGCCTGGCATACCAACAAGTCCAAGCCGCTGCCGGAGAAAGACATCACCATCCGCCTGGCCCTGCTGGATGACGGCCGGGTGGTGAAAATCGTGCGCAACAGTAACTACATCGGCGAGTACAAGAAGGGCGTTTTCGCCTCCGAGGACTGGGTGGCCAAGACACGCCGCGGCGGCATTTTCCTGCACGCCGGCTGCCGCGAGGACTACTTACAGTCGACCCACGGCACCTATAAGCCGGTGCGGACGCTGCTCATCGCCTTGAGCGCTAACGGTAAGACCACCACCACCTGTAAAATCCTGGCGCGCAAGGGCATGGAGCGGTCGTGGCTGATACAGGACGACGGCGGCACGCTGATGCCGGACGGCTCTTTCCACGGCTTCGAGGCGGGTGGGGTGTTCGTCAAGACGGAGGGCGTCAACCCCGGCGAGCAGGTGGAAATCTTTTACGGCCTGCTGAAACCGGAGACGGTCTGCGAGAACGTCTTCGTGACGCCGCAGGGGGATTTCGACTTCGAGAATTTCGAGCGGACCTCCAACGGGCGGGCGGTAGTCCGGCGGAGCGACTTCATGCACGCCAGCCCGCATATCGATATTGAAATGGTGGACAACATCGTCCTCATCACCCGCGGCCCCACCATCCCGGCCATCTGCAAGCTGAACCTGGAGCAGGCGGCGGCGTTGATGGTGCTCGGCCAGGCGATGGAATCCTCGGCGGGCGACCCCACCCAGGCAGGGAAAATCCGCACGGAGTTTTTCTACGACCCCTTCGTGGCCGGGGACCGGGCGCAGCACGCCAACCGCTTTTACGATATCCTGGTCAACCTGCCGCACGTGAACTACTACCTGATGAACACCGGGAGCGTAGGGGAGGGCTACCACTTCAAGGACATCGAGGTGGGGCACACCATGAGCATCCTGGACTCCCTGGCGCGGGGCGGGCTGGAGGACTGGGTGGACTCTCCCTCCGGCTTTAAGGTGCCGGCGGCCATTCGCGCCGTGGACGATATCCTGGTGCACCCGGAACGGCTCTATTCCGCCGCCGAGCTTGAAGCCAAGCAGAAAGAGCTGAACAAAATCCGCTATGACGCCATCGAAAAAGTGGGCGTCAACCTGAACGCTAAAGTGAGGAAGGTCTTCGGGAACACGAAATAGAATAGGTTTTTAGAGTAATTCAAATGCCCCCTTATCCGAGAAGGAGAGGGGGCATTTTTGTTTTAGCGTGATATAGTTACCTTTGATGCTTATAGCCATGTGGCACCTGGATTACAGCAGGCTGCTGCTAACCGATTTGATGAAATTGTACTAGCAAAAGATAATAATTTAGAAAATGGAATAAAAAAAGAACTAGATAAAATATTGTAAAATATATGTTTTATTTATGCTGATTTATAGTTTACCCCTGGTATATTTAAACAATAATTCCGCCAATCTTTTGTATATTTTTTAATATAATTATTCACTTCACCTGCTCGATATTTTTTTATTATGGAGCTGTAAGTATGTACGATCATTTGCATAGAGTATCTGAAAAGATAATCAATATCATTTAAATATCTTATTGGCTCAAAGATTATTTTATTATCTTTTTTACTGAATTTAATATGGTCAGTATATGATGAAGAATGCATTACTTTTGATCCTTTATCATAATAAAAAAGATACTGCGGATAACGTCCAACAGCTCTTGCGATTATTCCTAATGATCCATTTTGAAGAATAGGTGTATACCAATTTGGTTCTCTTTTGCCTTTCTTATAAATTACTTCAAATTGTTCGTATATTTGCTTAAATACTGGTTGATTTAATATTTTATTAATCTCCTCAAGTTGTTTATTAGCAAGCTCTTTATCTTTATCAAAATCAAGCTTAGAGAATATAATTAACTCTTTAATATCGTTTTGAAATTTTTGTTGTTGAGCAGTTCCTTTTATCAAGCGCAACGCCCACTTACGCTGGTCAAGTAAGTTAAACACATAATAATAATTCGCTTTTTTCCCAGATTCCTCTTTTATTATCCAATCGATATATAAAGATGCCTCGAATGCTGCTCTAGATTGTAAAAAAGCTGGAAATATAGATGCATTAGAAATTTGTATTTCTACTGAGTCTATCATGGTTATTACTTGTTTGAGTAAAACACCTATTACTATCGCAGCTTCCATATCTTTTTTACTTGAATCGTAAGCTCGTGGTATTAACCAACTTCCATAATTGACCATATCTATAAGAATATCAATGTGGTCATGAAAATATGTATTTACGTCATCTATATTCTTTTTTCGGTCAAGCAGTTGTTTAAACTCAGTTTCCATATATAATTCTCTCTATTAAAAAGAACATATAATATTATATATCACTGCAATAAAAGATGCTTTTGTTTTTCTTAAACCTTGTGTTTAGGAAATGAAAAAGCGTTAGCTATTCCTTAGCTAAAATAAAAATTTGAGATTTGATTTTTGAGTTTTCACCTGGCGCGCCTGGAGGGATTCGCTATGTCTCATCCCTCCCCCCCATCTTTTACTTTTGCGTTGTGGCTTTGAGATTGGAGATTTGATTTTTGAGTTTTCACCTGGCGCGCCTGGAGGGATTCGAACCCACGACCCCCGGTTCCGAAGACCGATGCTCTGGTCCGCTGAGCTACAGGCGCACGCTATATTGTGAAGCTAATTCAGCCCCTAAACTGGTTGACATAAAGGTGATGTTGCCATTATTGCTAACGTTTTGCTAACGGAGTTTTTCAACACGCTCATTTTCATGTTCATTATACTTTGCGGTAAAAGCCTCGTCAAAGCGAGCTGCCGCCGCTTGTTGAAGGCCCGGGGTCACATGGGAATAAGTATCAAGCGTAATTGTAACGAACTATGGCCTAACCTTTCCTGGACAATCTTTGGGTGTATGCCCTGTTTTAACATGAGGCTGGCATGGGTATGGCGAGCGTCGTGGAACCGGATGGGCTTGATCCCGATACGTTTGATGATTTTTATCCAGGCGTGAGATACGGAATCGGGTAAAAGAGGTTTCCCTAACTTGTTGAATACATAGTCAGATTCGGAGAGTATCGTACCAAGCAACAAGCAATTTGCCTCGTGTTCTTTCCGATGATCATTTAAAACCAAGAATGCTGATGGCGGAAGTGCAACTGTACGTTTACCAGTTTTCGTCTTAGGACTGCGGAGAATAATTTTACCGCCCTTTAACTTGTGCAAACTGCGATTAATGGAAATTTCACCCATAAGAAAATCCAGGTCCTGCCAACGCAGTGCTAGAATTTCAGATCTTCTCATTCCGGTAAACAAGGCAAGGTAGAACAATGCAAAGTAGGGGGTTGTTTTAGCCGCTTCAAGAAATTGATTAACTTCGTGTTCGTTCCAGGTTTGCATCTCAATCCGTTGTGCGCGATGTCGGCTAACCGAATCGGCGACATTACGGTGTAGTAGTTCCCATTCCATCGCCGTCTTGAGAGCTTTATGCATGATGGTATGGTGATGACGGACTGTTTGAGCGCTAAGTCCTCCGTTTTGTTTATCTGCGTAATATTTTTGTAAATGCTCAGGCTTCAGTTTACTCAAAGGGATTTTTCCAAATGCCGGTATAAGATGTTTTT
>JBEKAC010000068.1:0-11425 GCA_050018395.1 Dehalococcoidales bacterium | reverse complement strand
TTTCCGGGAGATCAGTGAACGCTATTTGAACTGCCAATCTATTTATCTTACTATCGATATTGATGTACTGGACCCGGCTTTCGCGCCCGGCACAGGCACCCCGGAAAGCGGGGGCTTGAGCACGCGGGAACTGATGGAATTAATCAGGAAAATAATGGTCCGTTTGCCGGTAAAAAGCGCGGATATCGTCGAAGTAGCGCCCCCGCTCGATGTTTCTGATATCACATCCTGGGCGGCGCTGAAAGTGATTTACGAGATTTTTGGGGAAGTTAATAATCGCCAAGCAAAGAAGAAATTATAGGCTGTGTGCTGACAAAAAGATTGGAGGTGGCTAAAATGGCGCAGGCTCTTGATCTTATCATCAAGGGGAATATCATCACTGTCGTCAACCAGAAACCAAGGGCGGAAGCCATCGGCATCAAAGGTGAGAAAATCGTAGCGGTAGGGTCGACGCAGGAAATTGAGTCCGGCGCGGGAAAAGCGACCAGGGTGCTCGATTTAAGAGGGAAAACTGTCCTGCCCGGCTTCATGGACAGCCATGCCCACCCTATGGGTACTGGCCGAAACCGGATGGGCGTGGATGTAACTTACGTTACATCGGTCGCTGAAACCCTGGACCTGATAAGGCAAAGGGTTAAAATCACCCCGGAAGGGAGATGGGTCTTTTGCCCGGGGTACAACCGGCTTCACGTGGCAGAAAAAAGGTTCCCTACTTTAAAAGAGCTGGATGATATTTCGAAAAAGCACCCCATTTCTATCCAGCATTATGACGGGCATTTTTCCATGCTCAATACCGCGTCCTTTAAACAATTGGATCTAAAAGCCGGTATGCCCGGCATAATCCTGGACGCCGATGGCAAACCAACCGGGGTAATCGAGGACCCGGCGTCCGGCAAGACCCTGGAGTTGATCGGCGCGTTGACCAGTGACGTAGAACGCCTGGAAGCTTTGCTGCTGGTGACCAGAGAAGCGGCCTCCGTCGGCATTACCACGCTCTTTGCCAAGGAACCCCTGGATAGTGTCGATTTCATCCTGAAGAACAGTAAACGCATTCCCGTCCGCATCCGGCCGATGGTCATGGGTGCCACCAAGGGCCTGTTGGAATTTGAAAGAGTGCGGCAGGCCGATTTCCTGGGTGATAGGGTTTGCGTGGCCACCGCGGCCGATGGCTCCATCGATGCGCATACCGGGGCTTTGTTCGAGCCTTACAGCAACGATCCGGCGTCGTTAGGCATGCTGATATTCAGTGACGAGGAACTCTATAGCTTTGTGGAAAAAGCCCACCACGCCGGCATGCAGGTTTCCATCCATGCCGAATCGGATAGGTGCATCGACCAGGTGCTCTGGGCTTATGAAAAAGTGCTGGAAAAATACCCCAGGAAAGATCACCGCCACCGTATCGAGCATTTTGAACTGGCTACTCTCAAACAGATCAAACGGGCGGCGAGATTGGGCGTCGCCCTGGCCATGCAGCCTATGTTCATGGAGACCTGTGAAAACCTCTCGGATTATTTCGAGCTATTCGGCAAGGAAAGGATAAAGCGGTTCCATCCCTACCGCTCCATCCTGGACGAGGGCGTGCTGGTCTCGGGCGGGTCGGATACGCCGGTTACAAAGCCGAATCCCCTGGGCGGCATCCATGCGCTGGTCAATCACTATTTCAAAGAACAGCGCGTTGATGTTTATGAGGCTATCGAGATATTCACGATCAACAGCGCCAGGATAGGCTTCGAGGAAGATAGGAAAGGGAGTATTGAACCGGGGAAGCTGGCGGATTTTGTGGTATTATCACAGGACCCGTATCGCGGGCCCCGGCAGAAGTTAAAAGATATCGCGGTAGAAATGACCATCGTGGGCGGCAGGGTTGTCTATGAAAAAAGGGCGTAATGCTGCTTTGCCAAGATTAAGTAAACGGAAATACTAGAGGTGACTGAAGAACATGAATAAAGGTAAAAAACCCGGTGAAAAGCGGGATGTACCCGGCGTTAAATCGGCGGAGTTACTCAAATTAAGGGATCAGTATGTGCCCCGCGGTGTTTTTCAAATTGCGCCCGTTTTTATTGAAAAAGGCAGGGGTGCTATCGTCGAAGATGTTGACGGGAATGAATACATCGACTTTTGCGCCGGGATATCCACTTTAAGTATTGGTCACTGCAACGAAGAAGTGATTGACGCAGTAAAAAAACAGGCCACAAAACACCTGCATACCTGTTTTCACGTTTTAATGTACGAATCGTATGTCGAACTGGCACAGAAACTGGCGGAAATCACTCCCGGCAGTTTTGAAAAGCAGGTTTTACTCGCCAACAGCGGCGCCGAAGCAGTGGAAAACGCCGTAAAAATCGCCCGGAGATATACCGGAAAACGCGGCCTTATCGCCTTCGAGAATGCTTTTCACGGCCGAACGGCCATGGCGATGGGCCTGACCAGCCAGGTGAAATATTATAAATATGGCTTCGGCCCCTTCGATCCCAGCATCCAGCGGTTCCCTTATGCCTACAGCTACCGGGCACCCTTCGATGTTGGACCGGATAAATACGCCGAGTATTGTGTCCAGAAGATAGAAGACAGCTTTAAAACGCATACTCCCGCGGAAGAAACCGCCGCCATCATCGTGGAACCGGTACTGGGAGAGGGAGGATTTGTCGCCCCGCCTCCGGCATTTATCAAAGGTTTACGCCATATCTGCGATAAGTATAAAATCCTGCTGATCGCCGATGAAGTACAGTCCGGTATGGGGCGGACCGGGAAGATGTGGGCGATCGAGCACTACGGCGTCGTCCCGGATATGTTACTGTCCGCCAAGGGGCTGGGTGGTGGGCTGGTAATATCGGCCGTGGTCGGGCGCCGGGACATCATGGACTCGGTCGATATCGGCGGGGTGGGGGGCACATTCGGCGGCAACCCGCTTTCCTGCGCGGCGGCTTTGAAAACGATTGAGGTTATTGAAAAAGATAATCTGTTAGCTAGGGCTATCAGTCTGGGCAAAATCACTACCAGCCGGCTTGAGGAAATGAAGCTCAAATACAGCTTGATCGGAGATGTCCGGGGCTTGGGATGCATGATTGGCGTGGAGCTGGTGAAAGACCGCCAGGCTAAAGAGGCCGCGGCGGAAGAGACCGGCAAAATTCAGAGAAAATGCCTCGAGCGAGGACTGTTGATCATGTCCTGCGGCGCGCTACACAATGTTTTCCGCCTGATGTTTCCGCTGGTCATCAGTGAAAATGAGCTGAATACTGGTTTGGATATCTTTGAGGATTCATTAAGAAATGTGAGTTGAAAACATAGAAAAATCATCATTTTGTATCAACAATAATAAAAACTGGGCACCTAATCTTTAGATGTCCAGCTTTTCTAGTAGTTAAAACGCTAACCAAGCCTTACCGATTCTGAACATCTTTGTACCTCATGTAGGACACACACCTTTGGTTGACGGCTTAAAAACACTATGATCTGTATGCTACCATACGCCCGGATGGATCCCATGATCGTTACCATATTGATTTGTCGGCCAATATCCCTCTCGAAATGGAGGGTGATAAGCCCGGCGCATATGACACGGTGTTTGGATCATCGGGATCATTGTCCAGCCATGCCTATTAATATTTGATACCTTTTAGCTTTTATATCAAGTGACAATCACTGCTAAACGAATATTCGGAATGTTTGCCATTTCAAGCGTACATCTACCTTACCAATCTAACATGAAACTGGTATTGTTTCGGGGAGTAGGTCACCTGTCTTTGGACATAACATAGCATACAATTCCTAAAAGCAATACTAATAACCCGATTAATCCAAGAGGAGTCAGTTCGATGCCAAAGCCAATCACTGTCACCAACAAACCGATGACTATTGTCCAGATTGCTTTGCCAAGCTTCGCTGGAACTACCACTGCACCAACCGATGTAATACCGTTATGATTGGATGATGATTTATTATTGGAGCTCAAGAACTCGCCCTTGGACAATGCCACAAACACAATAGCCAAAATACCGAGGGCTGGAGACCATATCAGTCTCCCGTATGGATGAGATGGGAAAAGAGCACAGATAGCCCCTGCTAACGCCAAACCCCAAACCCGGCGTCTGATACCAAAAATGCCTCCGACGATAGCGATTAGACCGAGTATAATACAAACTACACCAAAAGTATGTGTTTGTTCATAGCCAGGTGATTCTACTTGCATAACAATACGCAATATCCCCATGGAAATACTAAGTGCCCCAGTGATGACGCTCAATATCCCAGCGGCGGTTGGTTTCCATGTCTTCATATAAGTTTCCTTTTTTGCTTTTAGCCTTGCCGATTTCTACCAGATTGCCAGAATTGTAAGCTTTAACCCGGTAGTGGCGCATTTCGTTTTTAATATAGTTCAGTTGAATATAAAACTCATCTTCTGCACGAACATCGGGATGTTTGCCCTTCCATGCGTACGTTTATCAATAATATGGAATATCAATCATATTGCTGAACTTCATTGTATTTATATTCAATGGTTACACCAGCATCATTAAATAGCTTTTCTGATTCTTCAGATTGCTGGTATTTACGTTCGCAAAGTACTCTAGTAATCCCACAGTTTATCAACAGCATCGTGCATGTTCTGCAAGGCGTCATTCTATTGTATACTGTAGCGCCTTGAATGGAGATGCCCCTTTTCGCGGCCTGGCATATTGCGTTCTGTTCAGAATGGACCGTCCGCAAACAATGTTCGGTAATCTGCCCGTTCTCTTCAACAACTTTTTTCATCAGATGACCAACATCATCACAATGGGGCAATCCGGTAGGCGAACCTGCGTACCCGGTAGCTAAAACTTGCCTATCACGAACAATTACACAGCCACTTCTCCCTCGATTGCACGTAGACCTTTTGGATGCAGCTTCTGCTAGACTAAGGAAGTAATCATCCCAGGATGGGCGGGTGGATTCAATAGATTTCTCAATCATGGTTTCTCTCCATATTGGCGGACATCGGGATCATTGTCCAGCCATGCATACGATTATTTGATTCATTTTAGCTTTTCTCTAAGGTGAAAATCACCCCACAAAAACTATCTAAATTTGGTTGAGCTAAAAAATAGCGCTGGCGGGTGGATTTCCTTCAGCTACATTCAGGACAAGTGAACCGCCGGCCAACGGCTTATAAGTCTACTTAATAGTAGCATTAAGTAGCTCGGTATTTCATGTTAATGTTGGCTTTGACGGACACTCATATTGATTTTCCAGACCAAAGAATAAATTTAACTTTGAATATATTTGGAATTATTTATTTGACATGCTCCGTTTGAAAGTTATATAAATACCTAACTGATGTTTCAGGAATAATTTTAGGGTGGCACAGGATGAAATTCACAATAGACATCGATAACGGCGGCACATTTACTGACGGCTTTCTCACCGGAGACGGACACATCGAATGGGTCAAAGTAGATACCACACCCCACGACCTTACAGTGTGTTTCCTGAAGTGTATTGAGGAAGGGGCGGCAAAGTTTGGGCTTAACATGCCGCAGCTTCTTAAAAATACAGAGGTAATAAGGTTTTCCACCACTCATGCTACCAATACCCTGCTGCAGAGGTCGGGGCCGCGGCTGGGGCTGATTGTTTCCCAAGGATATGAGGATAGTCTTTATTCTTCGGGGAAGAGCCCGGCTATCGATTCGGTCATACCTTCGGGAATGGTCTACGGAATCGATAGTACCAACCTGGATAAAGAGCAGGTGAGACTGGCAATAAGAAGCCTCCTGGGCCGCGGGGCAAGGATGATCGTCGTAAGCTTGCTTGACTCGCACCTTGACCAGAGCGTCGAAAAGAAAATCAGGGAAATTTCCGACGATGATTATCCCAAGCATTACCTCGGTTCCGTGCCGCTCCTGTTATCCAGCGAGGTCAGCACCACCGGCGATAACGCCTGCCGCACCAACGTAGCTCTACTCAATGCCTATTTCCATCCGGACATGGTGCGGTTCCTTTATAAAGCTGAAGATGAAGTCCGCAAGCTAGGCTATCGTAAACCACTTTTAATCATGCATGCCGATGGCGGTGTAGCCCGGGTGGCGAAGACAACGGCCATCATGACCCACAATTCCGGACCTTCAGCCGGCGTACTTGGCACTACTTACATGAGCCGGCTGTATCACCTGCCATATGTGGCCAGCATGGATATCGGTGGCACCAGTGCCGACATCAGCTTAGTGATTAACGGTCGCCATGGTTACAAACGCGAGGCCATACTGGAAGATATTCCGGTGAAGCTGCCATCCATCGAGGTTTATCCGGCAGCCGCTGGTGGTGGCTCGATTAGCCGGCCTGTTAATCAACGGCAAATAAAGGTTGGACCGGATAGCGCCGGGGCCATGCCCGGTCCAGCCTGCTATGGTCTGGGCGGCACGGAGGCCACCTCCACCGACGCCTGTGTTGCCCTGGGCTATATCGACCCGGACTACTTTCTGGGCGGAAAGCGGAAGCTGGATGCCGGACTTGCCAGGGAAGTAATTACAGAGAAACTGGCCAAACCGCTGGGCATCTCCGTGGAAGCGTGCGGCCTGCTGGTCACAGAAGCCATGGAAGATATCTGCGCCGGGGACATTAGTAATCTGATAAAGGCGGGGGGCTACAATCCCAGGGACTTCGTTCTCTTTTCCTTCGGAGGGGCCGGCAGCATCTACTGTTGCGGTATTGCCGATAAAGCAGGCATACCCAGAGTATATGTTTTCCGCTTCAGTTCCGTTTTCAGCGCCTTCGGTTCTTCCTGCGCCGATGTCCTCCATGCTTATGAGTCACTGGTGAAGATGTCTCTCCGGCGTCAAGACGGCAGTTCACAAATAGAGGGATTCAACAAGGTGGTAAAGGGGCTGATGGATTCGGTGTTGATGGATATGAGGGGCGAAGGGTTCCCGCCGGAAAAGGTGTCTTTTTCTCTGGAACTTGAAGCGACCTCAAAAAATGTGACCTCGGCACTGGAATCGCCCGTAACTCTCCTCGAGAGAACGCAGGACATCGGCAGGATTCTCGATGCTTTTTCCAGGCAAAATAACCTTGGCCGTGTCGACGAAATGTCAATACGTCTTTTCCGGCTGCGTGCAACCAGTCCAGCGGCCCACCCGGCATTGGCAACTCATGACTTTGCCGGAGAAATCCCGGGGAAAGCCCTGAAGGGATATCGGGAGGTCTACTGGAAGGACGGCTCCAGACGGACGGCCATCTACAGTCAGCCGAAGCTCGAATGTGGTAACGTTGTCGTTGGACCGGCAATCATCGAAAGCGACGATACGGTGGTACTGATACCTTTGGGAAAAAAGTACACCGTGGATAATCTGCTGAACGGCGTTATAGAATCAGCCCGTTAAGGAGAAAAATGAGTACCAAGAGACAAATAACCGAATATCTGGATATCGACCTGGAAAAGGAACTCTGGTGCTGTAACCGCTGCGGATTTGAGCTTATCTCCGCCAGGGAAAATTACAAAAAAGGGTGCCGGGTCTATATCAGGAAAGATTTGAACACCATCTATAACTCACCGCTGAAAGGTCCATTCAGCTTTGCGCCGGACCCTACCTGGGCCATGATAGTTGAGTTTTACTGTCCAAACTGTGGCGTCATGGTGGAAAATGAAATGCTGCCGCCGGGCCATCCGGTTACCCACGACATCGAACTGGACATCGACAAACTCAAAGAAAAATACCTGTCTCCCGGGACAGGCAGGTCGGGGAATTAACAATGAGGCAGGTGTAATGATGAAAGTCTCTCTTGATGTTGATATCGGCGGAACATTTACCGACCTTTTTTTAAGCTATGACGGCAAGAGTATCTTTACTAAAACACCTACAACCGGATATAACCTTTCGGTTGGATTTATGAGAGCGGTAAAAGATGCGGCGGCGCTGTTGGGTATTCCTGTCAAAGAATTATTGGGCAGCACCGAGGTTGTCCGCTATTCGACGACCATCGCGATGAACACGCTGCTTCAAAGGACCGGCCCGAGACTCGCACTGATTTCTACGGAAGGCTTTGAAGATATCGTGCCTATCGGAAAGGGCGCATCATGGTCAGACCAGTTGACCTTCAGGGAAATCAGGAACCTGGCCCGCATCGTTAAACCGGAACCCATTATTTCCAGAGAAATGACGGTGGGCGTCAAAGAAAGGGTCAACAGTCGCGGGGAAATTATCCGGCCGTTGGACGAGGAAGACCTTCTGGAAAAGCTGCAATATCTGGTAGATAAGGGGGCCAGGGGATTTGTCGTCAGCCTGCTCTTCTCGTATGCCAATCCCACCCACGAAAAACGCATCGCAGAAATAATTCGTAAAGAATATCCGGACTTTTACCTGGGCGCCATGCCGGTCGTGCTGTCTTCGGAAGTAACACCGAAACAAAACGAATATACACGTACCGTTACCACGATATTGAACGCCTACCTGCATTACTCCATGTGGGAGCAGATTTCCGGCACGGGTGACGAACTACGCAACTCCGGCTACGATAAGACTATCATGATGGTGCATAACAGCGGCGGCATGGCTGAGGTTTTCCGCACGGCGGCTATTCAGACCTTTAACGGGGGACCGGTAGCCGGGCTTATCGGCGGGGCAAACGTCGGCAAAATGCTCGGTTATGATAATATCGTCGTCAGCGATATGGGCGGCACCAGCTTCGACCTGGGACTGGTCGTGGCCGGCAGCAGCCGGTTTTACCAGTATCACCCGCTCATTGACCGCTGGTGGGTGGATATGACTGTCCTGGAGACAAGGTCTATCGGGGCGGGCGGCGGCTCTATCGCCTGGCTGAATCCCGTCATGGGCAACCGCCTGGAAGTCGGGCCGCAAGGCGCCGGTTCGATGCCGGGACCGGCCTCCTATAATTTAGGCGGCGCCAACCCTACCGTCACCGATGCCGATATCGTGCTGGGCTACATCAACCCCGACTATTATCACGGCGGCCGCATGAAACTCGATAAAGGCAAGGCGGTATCGGCCATCAGGGAAAAAATCGCCAGGCCCACGGGCACCTCGGTGGAAGAGGCGGCGCTGCTGATAAAAAAGATAGTTGATGCCAATATGGGCGATACCATCGCTAAAGAGACCTTCCTCCGCGGGTTCAAGCCCAGTGATTTTATCCTCTTTGCTTTCGGCGGGGCCGGACCGACCCACTGCTGTTCCTACGGGCCGTATGCCGGGATAAATAAAATCGTTGTCTTTCCTTTCTCGCCGGTGTTCTGCGCTTTTGGTTCCAGCACCATGGATATCCTGCATCTTTATGAACAATCACTCCGCCTGCCTCTGCTGGCCCCCGTGACCATGAAACCGTTCGAAGATTACGATGTATTCAACAGAGCGATAAAAAATCTCCAGGAGAAAGCGATTAAGGACATTACCAATGAGGGCTTCTCCCTGGACTCCATTAAATTCGGACTCGAATTAGAGGCCAAGTACGGAGGACAGCTTAATATCCTCCGTTTCATGTCTCCGCTCCTGTTTATTAATAGCGAGGCCAATGTGAAGGCGGTATATCGGGCCTTCGAAGACGAGTACTGCCGGGTCTATAGCCGAATTTCGGCTTATCCCCAGGGCGGCGTGGACATGCTAAATCTGATACTGCGGGCTACTGTAGACCATCCTAAGCCAAAACTTCCCACCTATCCACAGGCGAAAGACGTACCCGAACATGGGGCACTGAAGGGAAAAAGGGACGCTTACTGGGTGGAGTACGGGGAGTTCCGCCCGACGCCCATTTATGACGCTAAATATCTGAAGCACGGTAATATTATCAGCGGCGCCGCGGTCATCGAAGCCGAAGATACCACCATCGTACTGCCGCCGCCGCTCAAGCTTTCCGTAGATAAATATCACAATTTCATCCTGGAGAGGATTTAGAGAAGGGAGGATAACATGAGACCGGACCCGCAAAAGCTATTGCAGTGGATAAAGCCCAATAAGCCGACGGATAAAGAGCTGGAATGTTTGAAATTGCTCCAGCCCGGCGATTACGAAATTTATACCGAGAAGCTGAACAATTATCTGCTGGAGTCCAAGGAGGTTTTCCTTAAGCTGGGCGTTAGCTCTATGCTCCGCTCCGGTGACCTGGTGACCGGCATCTATACCCCCACCGGTGAAATGGTGGCCGCCTGGTGCGGGACATATCTCCATGCCGTTATCGGCCAGCTGCCGATTAAGTACGTGGCCGAGACCTGGATGCAAGACCCTACTGTAGGCTGTAAGGATGGGGATATATTTTACTGCTCCGACCCGCTTTACGGCGGCATCCATAACTGCGACCAGATTGTCATCATGCCGGTGTTTAATGACGGCGAGCTTATTGCCTGGACGAATGCGGCCGTTCACCAGCCGGAGACTGGCGCCTGCGAACCGGGCGGGATGCCGTTGACCGCCAAAACGAGGCATGATGAAGGCATGCTTCTATCCCCCATCAAGATAGGCGAAAATTTTAAGCTACGCGAAGACCTGGTGGAGATGTGCGTCAACCTGATGTCGCGGGCGCCGCGCATGCAGGCAATCGATATGAGGGCCAGGTTGAGCGCCGCCGACCGGCTGCGGGGACGCCTGGTGGCGCTCGCCAAAGAGAAAGGCAACGATTTCGTTAAAGGCCTGTTCCGCCGCATCATCATCGAGGCTGAAGAAGGCACCCGCCGGCGTATCAAAGAATGGAACGATGGCACCTACCGGGCGGTGACCTTTATGGATATTGTCGGTGAAAAACACCGGCTCGTACGTAACTTTCTCACTCTGCATAAAAAAGGCGACCAGCTTATCTGGGATTTTACCGGTACCTCCCCCGAGACCGATAGTCCCCAGCATTGCATGCCTCACGGGTTGGCGGCCAATGTGGCCATCCATCTGATGTCTTACTCGTTCGCCGATTTGCCGGTATCCGCCGGTATCTTCGGGCCGATGGAATGGATTGTCCCACAGGGCTGCATGTTCAATCCCCACTTCGAGGCTGCCCAGAGCAATAGCGCCCCTTCTTGCCACGGGGCGATGACCCTGGGCACCATCTGCATGAGCAAACTGATGTTCGATAGCCCGCAAAGGGAGCTGGTGTCCGCGGCGATCGGCAATACCGGCGTGGGTGTGCTAATATCCGGGATAAACCAGTGGGGCGTCCAGGTTGCTGATTTCCTCGCCTTCGGTCTTAACACGGAGGGGCACGGTGCCAGGTCTGACCTGGATGGTGTGGATGCCTTTGGCTTCTCCCATTGCCCTTCGGGCAGGGCGCCGGACGTTGAAGATACAGAAAACGAGTTCCAGTTCTTAAATCTGGCCGCCAAGCTAAGTCGGGATAGCGGCGGCTTCGGCAAGTATCGCGGCGGCTCCGGCACCGAGACAATTTATGTCGTAAATTACGTGGACTACGCCCTTTATAACAGCCATGTCAAAGGCAGTAAAATACGCAACTGCATCGGCCT
>JBEKAC010000067.1:0-11487 GCA_050018395.1 Dehalococcoidales bacterium | reverse complement strand
TTGAAAAGCCGCATCAGCGTCAGTATCCTTTCCGCCACCTGGAGGAGCTCCACCCAGCTGGTGTTCCAGCCGGTAACGGCCTTCACCAGCTCGAGCTTCTGGTCGTTATTGATGTTGGGCATCAGGCAGATTACCAGGTAATCGTTGACCATGTTCAGTTGGTGGTTCAGCTTGAAGAGGCTTAACCGTTTGGCGCTGATTTCGTCCTTGACCGGCTCCAGTATGCCGAATTTATACAGGTCGGGCAGGCCGAACGGACTGGTGCCGCCCCCGAAAACGGAACAATGGTCGGCGCCGTGCGGGTTAAGCATGTAACCTATCCTTAGCTGGAGCCCGCCCCGGGGGTCGTGCATCGCCGCATCCAGCCCCTTCACGGCCATGGCGTATTCTTCCGAGCCGTGACCCAGCTTTTGCGCCATGCGCAGCGAACCTTCCGCCATAAAGTCGCCCAGCCCTTTACGGTGGGCGATCATGTCCAGGGCCTGGAGCATGCCGTTGCCGCTGCCGAACTTCAGGTCCAGCCCGCCCACTTCCTTAGCCGTGAGCAGCCCTCTTTCATAGGCTTCCATGGCAAAAGCGACGGCGCTGCCGGCGGAAATGGAGTCCATGCCCAGGGCATTGCACCGCTCGTTGCCTTTGCAAATCGCCTTGAGATCGCCCACGCCGCAGTTCGAGCCGATGGCGCCGATGGTCTCGTATTCCGGGCCGCCGTAAGCGGGATCGCAGATATAAGGCTCTTCGAATTTCACGACCTTCTTGCAGCGCACGTTGCAGCCAAAGCAGCCCTCCATTTTTTGCCCGATGGTTTCCTTGAGGACAACGCCGTTGATCTGTTTCACTTCCGGGAAAAGGCCGTCCCGCTGGTTGCGCACCGGCAGGTCGCCGCTTTGCTCCTGCATCATCATCTCCGCGCCGCCGGTGCCGTAATCGGAAAGGTGATGATGGTGGGAAATCAGCTCCTGGCGCAGCGTCTTGACGTATTCCGGGTTAATGATCTCCGGCATTTTATGGCCGCGGACGGCAATCGCCTTGAGGTTTTTGGATCCCATCACCGCGCCGAGGCCGCCCCGCCCCGCGGCGTCAAAAAGGCCGGTCATGATGCAGGCAAAGCGCACTAGATTTTCGCCGGCCGGCCCGATGGAGGCCACCTTCACATTCTGGTCGCCCAGTTCGTCCCGCAGAGCCTGCTGGGTTTCCTTGGTCTCTTTCCCCCAGAGATGCCGGGCATCTTTGATTTCCACATTGCCATCGTTAATCCAGAGATAGACCGGGCTGGCGGCTTTGCCTTCGACGATAATGGCGTCGAAGCCGGCGCGTTTGAGGTCCGCCATCCAGGTCCCGCCGGACTCCGCTTTGGCGATACCGCCGGTCAGCGGAGATTTCGCCCCCACGCAGTAGCGGGAAGCGCCGGGCAGGCTCAATCCTGTCACCGGCCCCAGCCCGAAAATCAAGATGTTATCCGGGCTCAAGGCGTCCGCTTTCGGCTTCATCTCTTTCCAGAGAAAATAGGCGATAAGCCCCGCCCCGCCGATATACTTCCGCGCGAGCTGATATGTCAGCGGCTCGATTTTTACGGTTTTTTCCGTGAGGTTTACCCGCAGAATTTTCTCATTGTACCCGCCCATCGTCGGCTTCGGCGGAGGCGGCGGCGGGGGCATGCCACCTGGGCCGCCCCGCGGCGCGGCAGGTTCCTGTTTGCTTTTTTCTTCAGCCATATTGCACTTCCTTTTTTAAACCGATTCTTTAGAATATTTTAAGCGTTTTAAACACGAAATAAAAATGAATCGCCAAATGGTTGTGAAAGTGTAACACAGTCGGCGGAGGTTATTCAACTTGATTCAATAAGTAGATATTATACTTATGCTTTGTTTTTTTCCACTTAATTGGTCGAGCACACTTACCCCCTGTACCCCGTTTCATAATTTGACAAACTATCGCATAGTTGCTAGTTTTAAATCGGTTTGATGCGAGGGTATATGGACATCATCTTCAAGCTGGAG
Source organism: Dehalococcoidales bacterium (assembly GCA_050018395.1). Classification (GTDB taxonomy): domain Bacteria; phylum Chloroflexota; class Dehalococcoidia; order Dehalococcoidales; family RBG-16-60-22; genus RBG-13-51-18. The sequence continues at coordinate 9,487 of JBEKAC010000067.1, read as the reverse complement.
CACCGTCTTCAGCCGTTCGCCGGCAACCAGGAAACCGTCAGGGTAAAAGGCGCTACTGTGAGGGAATGCCTCGACAGCCTGATCAGTTTATACCCCGTTTTCCGGGAGATACTTTTTGACGCCGGCGGCACTTTATCCGCTTTAGTGATAGTAGAAGGCAAAGCCGTGCTGCCTAAAGACCTGGACCGGCCGGTCACCGGGCTGAAGGAGATAATACTCCTCCCGATGGTACAGGGAGGCTAACAATCCTGAAAAACTAAGGTTATTTGAGGAGGGAATATGTTACTCGAAGATAGAGTGGCCATCATCACCGGAGGGGCCAAGGGCATCGGGCGGGGAATAGCGATGAAATTCGCCAGCGAAGGCTGTAAGGTCGCCGTGGCCGATATCGACATCAAGGGCGCCAGCACCACCATCGCGGAAATCATCCAGAAAGGCGGCCAGGGCATTGCCGTGGAATGTAATGCCGTCAATAGCAAGCAGGTCGGCGCACTCGTCGACCAGGTCATCAAGAAATACAAAAAGATAGATATCCTGGTCAACAATGCCGGCGGCCTTCCGTCTACCGCGCCGGTGGAAGACATGTCCGAAGAAGAATGGGATAGCGTGGTCGCTTTGAATTTAAAGAGCACCTTCCTGGGCTGCAAATACGTCGTGCCGCACATGAAGGCCAAAAAATACGGCAAGATTATCAACATTTCTTCACTGGGCGCCACGGCGCCCCCCTCCTCCAACCCCCACTATCACAGCGGTAAAGCCGGCGTCCTGGGCCTGACTGTGGACCTCGCCATCGGGCTTTGTCCGTGGCGCATCAATGTCAACGCCATCATCCCGGGGCCGATACGCACGGCGTTCTTCGGCTCCCGTTTGAACGACGACGCGTTTTTCGTAGAGCTGGGGAAAACGGTGCCGCTGGGGCGGGTGGGCGAACCCGAAGACATCGCCGGCGCGGCTTTATTCCTCGCCTCCGAGCTTTCATCTTTCATCACCGCGGAGTTCATCAACGTCACCGGCGGACTGCCCCTTTCGCCGCCGCGTACCCGCGCGGCCGGGACAGGCAAATAACCGATGTTCAAAAAGTTCCGGTTTCCCTACGGCGATTCGGCCCTGACCGCCCAGATTCCCGCGGCTAATATCGCCTTTGTCCTGGAACGTAAACACGCCCGCGGCCTTAAAGACGAGGCCGCCGCTTTGCGGGAAGCTATCCGGCACCCCATTAACGCCCCTCCCCTCCTCGACGGCATCAGCGGTCTGGAGAAGGTCGTTATCATCGTTACGGACAACACCCGGGCCTGCCCGGACGACCGCTTGTTACCGCCCCTTCTGGCCGAACTGGAGCGCAAGCTGCCGAAAGAAAATATCACCATCATCGTTGCCCTGGGGCTGCACCAGCCGTTAACCCGGGCAGAGCTGGTGCAAAAGGTGGGCCAAGATATCGTCGCCAATTACCGGGTGCTCAATCATGACATCAACGATACCGTAAACATCGGCACGACCTCCCGGGGCACGCCGGTCTGGGTCAACCGGCTGGTGGCGGAGGCGGACTACCGCATCAGCACCGGCTTCATCGAGCCCCATTTCTTCGCCGGCTTTTCCGGCGGCGGCAAGAGCATCGCGCCGGGGGTGTCCGGCCGGCCGGCCATCTACAAAAACCACGGCTACGCTAATCTGGAGCATCCGCTGGCGCGTACGGGCATTCTGGATGGCAACCCTGTCCACGAAGATATCGTCGAACAGGCCAAAATGGCCGGGCTCAATTTCATCGTGAACGTGCTGCTCGACGAAAAGAAACGGATTACCCACGTTTTTGCCGGCGACCCGGTGCTGGCCCACAAGCAGGGCTGCCGGCAAGAGAAAGAACTTGCCGGCGCTTTTTTCGACCGTCAGGTGGATATCACGGTGACCTCCAACAGCGGCGCGCCCCTGGACCTGGACCTGTACCAGACCTGCAAGGGCATCGATAACGCCTCGCTGACCACGCGCGAGGGCGGCGCCATCATCATCGCCTCGTCATGTGCGCATGGCGCCGGGCCGGAGGCATTCACCGCATTACACATGTCCTGCCCTTCCCCGGCGGATGTCCTGAAAAAACTTGAAGCGGAAGACCTGAAACATCTGCCGTGGCAGAACCAGCGCCTGGCGCACGTCCAGTGCAATAACGATATTTACCTGGTCTCCGAGCTGGATGATAAGCTGGTCAAAGACATGATGATGATACCGGTGCACAGCATCGAGGAAGGTCTAAAGCTGGCGATGCAAAAGCTGGGCAGCCGGGCCGGTATCGCCGTGGTGCCGGAAGGCCACCTTGTCCTGCCTATATTGAAAAAATAACACCTGTTCGTTAATTGCCCGCATCGAGCGGGAAGCAGTATAATTTAGTTATATCTCCCCTACCCTCCGCGACGCCCTGTAAAACCAGGGGATACTTGCAAAGGAATCAATCATGACAACAGATGGGAAAACACCGGCGCCGGGAAAAAAGCTTTACGGCTACATCGGCAAGGTCCTCCGCGTCAATCTCACGACCGGACAAATCGCGGCTCAAGACCTTGACGAAACGCTCTGCCAGCGCTACCTCGGCGGCACGGGATTTATCGCCTACCATCTCTGGAAAGAGCTTAAAGCCGGCGTTGACCCACTAAGCCCGGAAAATATCCTCGTCATCGCCACCGGGCCGGTCACCGGCACGCCGCTCATGGGCAGCGGCCGCCATTCCCTCGGGGCCAAATCCCCGCTGACCGGCGGCATCGCGTTTTCCCAGGTCGGCGAGTTCTGGGGCGCCGAGATCAAGCGCGCCGGCTTCGATATGGTCATCATCGAAGGCAAAGCTAAAAAGCCGGTCTATCTCAATATCAAAGACGGCCGGGCGGAACTGAAGGACGCCGGCCACCTCTGGGGGCAGGAGACCCGGGAGACCCAGCAGGCCATCCGGAAAGAGCTTAACGACGAGAGGGTGCGCGTCCTGCTCATCGGGCCGGGCGGCGAGAACCTGGTCAAATACGCCTGCATCATGGCCGGTCTCTATGACGCGGCGGGGCGGGGAGGACTGGGGGCCGTCATGGGCTCCAAGAACCTTAAAGCCATCGCCGTGAGGGGCATCGGGCGAGTCGCCGTGGCCAACCCGGAAAAAGTCGGGGAGCTGCGGAAATTGCTGGTCGACTCCATAGATAGGGTGGGCATTCTTAAAAACTGGCAGGCGGCCGGCACCGGTTTTGACATGGATGTGGGTGTGATGTCCGGCGATGTGCCCATCCGCAACTGGCGCGACGGCGATTTCCCCACCATCAAGAACATCACCGGCATTACGCTGCGCGATACTATCGGCGACGGGATGGAAGGCTGCTTTGCCTGCCCGATACGCTGTAAAAAGCGGGCGAAGTTCGATACGCCGTATAAAGTCGACCCCGCTTACGGCGGACCGGAATACGAGACACTCGGGGCGCTGGGGAGCAACCTGGGCATCGACGACCTCAAGGCTATCGTCAAAGGGAACGAGATCTGCAACGCTGCCTCCATCGATACCATTTCCGCGGGCGGGACCATCGCCTTCTGCATGGAGGCCTGGGAGCGGGGACTATTAACCAGAGAGCAGACGGACGGTATTGAAATGACCTGGGGCAACACCGCGGCGATGCTGGAGTGCCTGCGGAAAATCATCCGGCGCGAGGGCTTCGGCAACATTCTGGCGGACGGCATTAATGCCGTAGCAAAATGGGTGGGTAAAGGCTCGGAGGAGTTCGCCATGCAGGTCAAGGGCGTGGACCCGGGCCAGCACGAACCGCGCCTCATGCCGAGCATGGGCCTCGGCTTCATGGTCAATCCCCACGGGGCCGACCACTGCTGCAACGTGCATGACACCCGGTTCGCTTACCCGGCGGGCATGAAGTCGATGAACCCGCTCGGTTTTTATGACGCCATCCCCGCGGAGGACATCGGCCCGCGCAAGGTGGCCGTTTTCAAGGTGGAGTACCTGCGGCAGGCGCTGTTCGACTGCCTGGCGATGTGCCACCTGGCCTCGGTGGCCGTGGACCTGCCGGTGATGGCGGAAATCATGAACGCCGTGACCGGCGGCAATACCGGCGTGGTCGATTTACTGCGCATCGGCGAGCGCGTGATGACCGTCGCCCGGCTGTTCAATATCCGCGAAGGCTTTACGGACAAAGACGACCAGCTGCCGAAAAGATTTTTCGTCCCCAAAACGTCCGGTATTCTGGCCAAAAGGGCGCTGGACCCGCAGAAAATGGACCAGGCCAAACGTTACTACTATACGCTCATGGGCTGGGACGCTAAAGGCGTGCCGCGGCCGGAGCGCCTTGAAGAGCTCTATATCGAATAAGAATCCGAATATGCCCGATACAAAAACAGATACTAACAACAGGGGCCTGCCCAAATTCGATTCCGTTCCCGCGTTATGCATCGGGACGGCATTCAGCCTATTGCTTACGGCTCTTAATATTTGGGCGCTGGCGGCGCGCTGGCACGACGCTTTTTTCCCCTACCAGCTGGCCAAGCTGCTGGGGGCGGCTTTCGGGCTGGCGCTGGCGGTACATTGCATCGATATGATGGCGTATTACAATAAACACGGCCGACTGAAACACTAGTCATTACGCCTCGAACCGTCCAGGCTTTTGGCCGCCGGAATAATTTTTAGAATTCGTTCCAGTGAAACAGAGTGCTTTAAATCAACGGCCAGCGAAAGCTGCCGGGCCGTATCCGGATTGTTGTTTTTGATGACGAGGACACAATCTGTGTCTTCCATGACCTCGTAACTGACGGTGAGCGTACAGCCGTCCGGGCCGTTTTCCACCGCTGAAGAAGTTGGATACTGGGGGTCGAAACTCCGGCCGTCTTCATCTTCCTCGGTGGTAGCCATCAAACCGCGTATGTCCAGACTCGACCAGTCAACGCCGAACCAGGATACCGGCGTACTGCTGTGTATCTTTACCTGGAGAATGTCACCCCCCGCCAGGGAAAATCCATCGCTCCAGTACATGCCGTAATCGTCGAAGGGGGAATAGGGCGGGTCGTCCACCGGCACGCCCCCTCCCAGGCCAAGCTGGTCAAGCTCCGCCGCATTAAGCGGCGCCAGCTCGATGGTGCCGGAGACCGGCAGGCTGCCCAGTGATAACAGAGCGCCGTCGCCGGCGGGCGGGGCCAAAGCGGCATGTTCATCCGTATCCTGCATCCGGTCATCGGATAATGTCCCGCAGCCGGTGAACGCCGTCGCCCCCAATACTGCTACCGCCGCCAGGACCAGATATTTCCGCATCATCTCTTCCGCCTCACTCACTCTTCAATGCCGGATGGTTTGCAGGGGCTGGGGATAGGGCGAGCCTTCCGTCGTGGCTTTGAGCAGCACCGGCGGCCGCGGTTGCTGGGTAAAATCAAAGGAGTTGAGCATGGGGTCCGCGTATTTGTCGCGCTGCGTCATCGAACCGACGCCGAAGCGTTCTTCCACAATTTTCAGCCACGAGTCAAAGGAATAGGTGGTGTGGTCGATGAAATTCTGTTTGGCGTAAGCACTGATAACCAGGCTGGGCACACGGATGCCGTAGCCGTATTCATCGACGAATGGGGGGTTCACGTGGTCGTAATCGCCTCCCCAGTCATCCCAGGAGACGAAGATGGCGGTGCTGTCCCAGTCCGGGCCCTGCATTACGGCGTTGATCAGGCCGGTGACGTAAGCCATCGGCTTCCTCATGCCGCCTTTGAAAGCCGGATGGTCGCTTAACTGTGAGCCTAAATAGGGGCAGATCCAGCTGACGCTGGGCAGCGTGCCGGACTTGGCGTCTTTATAGAATTGGGCGGTATCCACCAGGCGGATGCGCTGGGCGGGGTCGTTTTCCACCTTGGGGAAAGCGGGGAGGGGGTTCCAGAGCGTGTAATCGTTGGGGTTCTTCTGCTGGAGGTCCGGCGGCTCGATGGCCTCCCCGTTTTCATCGGTATCGTTGCCGGACGTCACGTAGTAGTTCCAGGTGACCTTATCATTTTGCAGCAGCTCGGTGATTTCCGGGAAATCAAAACGCTGGGGGTAAGGCTGCGTCTCACCGGTATAGCCGCCGCTCTGTGCCGCGATCATGTAAAGGTGGACGGCCAGGCTGTAAGCCGCCACCGAGGAGAACATGGCGTCCTGTAAGACATAGAGGTGAGCGTAGTTCCAGTAGTTCGGGATTTCATGGTAATCATGATAGCTCATCACCTCTTTGGGATTGTCACCGGGTTCAGTGCTGGGGGTGACGCTTAAGGCGTAGCGCTTCCAGGCCTCGTTCATGAAGCCGTCCATTGCCCCCCCGTCGATGTCCGCGATGGCGTTGGAGCGGTCGTGGGGGGCGTCAAAATCCAGGTCGGCGTCGGAGTGATACGGTGTCACCATCGTGCCGTCAGTGGGGTCTTTTAGAGCCACGCCGTCCGGAATGCCGTCCGCTCCCGGGTAGGTGCCGAAGTAATGGTCGAAGCTCTTATTTTCCTCCATGATAAAAACAAAATGCTTGATTTTTTCCAGGCCGGCAGGGACTTTAGCCGCAGGTGAGTTGGAACAGCCGATAGCCATGGGAATTAATAGTATCAGGGCAGCCAAAACGAGCAATAAATTGCGAATCTCCCGGCTCTTTAATAACATACCGAAGCTCCTTGGCAACTAAAATACCCGATACCTGAAACCGCACGATATTTTGCCGACCCCGGGACAATTTCATGACATTAGGTGAATTATGACCGATAAAAAGTCAAGAAGTAATAAAATACTTTAAAAATAAGTTACAAGGGTATGACATTTTGCGGCTCAAAGCCGCGGCTGAACTGGTTTTTTTACGGCCGCTGTGATATTCTGAATGCTCAATAATACCCTGTTATTAAGACGCCCCTCGGGCGCGATAAACCAAAGGAGTTGTATCATGAGCGAAAAAGATGTTTATACCGAACTCGCCACGAAGCTGGGCGCTCCGGTTTCCCGGCGCTTTCTCACCATCCTCGATGCCATGTTTACCCCCGATGAGGCCAAAATCTGCCTCGGGCTGTTTGAACCGGCCACCTGTAAGGAACTGGCCGCCAAACTGGAGATGGACGAAAAAGACCTCCTGAAAAAGCTGGAGAACCTGGTCGACCGCGGGATATTGACCAGGGGCAAGACCCAGTTCGCCTTTCATTCCACGCTATTGGGTTTCCACCATGATCTGGCGGACGCGGGCGTGCACGCCGGGCCGCACGCTATCTCTCAAAAAGTGAAGGGCCTGTGGGCGGACTTTTTCTACAACGAGTGGGCGGAAATCTGGGTGAACCAGGCCAGCGATAGGAAAAAGGCCGGGGGGCACGGCATCATGATTACGCCGGCCATCGGGGCGCTCGAGCTTAGCCCGAACATCAAACCGGAGCAAATCATGCCGCAGGAGAACTGGAAGCTGCAAATCCAGACCGCCAAGCGGCGCATCGTCGCGCCCTGCGGCTGCCGCACGCTGTGGGGCCGGTGCAGCCACCCGGTGATGACCTGCTTCGCCTGCTTCGATAGCTCCCGGGGCGTTTATTACCTGGATAAACCGGGCCGCCTGCTGAAAGAAATTTCTTTACAGGAGACGATGGACATCGTGCGGGCCAACGAGGAGGCCGGGCTGGTACACTGGGGCGTCTGCTACTGCTGCCCGGATTCCTGTGAAATGCTCTATTCCTATACCCGGGCGGACCGGCTGGACCTGGTAGAAGCCAACCGGTTCGAGGCCATCGTTAACGAGGAGCTCTGCAAGGGCTGCCAGGACTGCGTGGAAAAATGCGCCTTCAACGCCATCGAAATGCGCAAGGTGCCGGGCTCGAAAAAACTCAAGGCGCACATTATCAAGGAAAACTGCAAGGGCTGCGGCGTGTGTATCGTCGGGTGCAAACAAAAAGCCATGCGCTACCAGCTGGTGCGGACGCCGGAGTATTTTATGAGCCGCCAGATGATGATACCCCGGCCGGCGACCGAATCCGTCAAGAGCAAGAAGATATCCGTCGGGGCTTACGGCGGCTTTTACGAGCTTAAATAAGAGAAATCAGGCTACCGGCAATTTTTCCGGTTTTTTAACCGGCGCTTCAATATAGCCCAGCGCTTTGGAAATTTTTAAAGCGCAGTCTTTTACGGCAGGCATAAATTCCCTGATTTTTTCGCGCGTCAGGCGGATGGAAGGCCCCAGGACATTGACGGCGCCGACGACCATTCCCTCGTTGTTTTTTATCGCCGCGGCCATCCCCCTCACTCCCAGGAAAGCTTCCTCGTCGTCGATGGCCACGCCTTCCTGCCGTATGAGTATCAGGTGCTGTTTCAGATCATTGACATCCGTGATCGTGTTGTGCGTGTAGCGCGAAAGCCCGACGCCGACGCGCATGTCCAGTTCTTCTTCCGGCATTTCCGCCAAGATAGCCTTGCCGAGGCTGGCGAAATGCAGGGCAGCCATTGTGCCTTCGTTAGACATCACCCTTAGCGGATGATTAGGGTAGATCGACCGGCACACCACGGCCTTTAGCCCGTCCCAGAGCGCCAGGGAAATGGTTTCATCGATAGTTTTCAGGAGTTCGTACATAAAAGGCTCGGCCGCATCCACGATGGGGTTGTTTTTCTTTACCGTCTCGATGTAATCCAGCAGCTTCAGACCCAGGTAATATTTACCCCTCCGCGGCTGCCGCTGCAAAAAGCGGCACTCGACCAGGGACAGGACAATCCGCCTGGCCGTAGATTTGTTCATGCCGGTCAGCCGCGAAATATCTTCCACGGACAGCTCGCCGCCGCTGTTGAGAAATAAATCCAGCACGGAAATTGCTTTATTAATGATTTTCACAGGCTCTCCATCTAAAAAATGAAATCAGTATTTCATTTTTTGCGTCATTTGTAAGAGTTTAGCACCGCAATACCGCGTTGTAAAGGGGACGGGGAAAAAATTTTCCCACCCCGCCATGTGCTTTTCTCTAAAATATCCGATACTGATTTGGGAGATATTTTTCTGGCCGGGGATAATATAGTGGAAAATAGTTGACTTATGCCCTGATAAAATTATAAGATAATCAAACATTGTAATTTGACATTAAAACAGCGTTAATGTATATTAAATGAAACTTAACATACCTAATTGTGAAACAATTATTAATAAACGCTGCTTCCAGCCTGTGAACAAGTTGACATCAGGCCTAAAAAATCTTAACTTTAAGCGGATATATACCAGGAACATTTTTTAAGGTAGTGGAGTATAAGGAGGCGCAAATAAAAAAGTAACTTTCACCAGAGATCAATCGGCTGAACCCTTGATTCATCAATCATCGTTCTTGAGGGGGAGAACTCTTTAAATATAACGAAAGGAGCCATAATGAAAAAACTGTACATTCCCCTGGCTATTCTATTAGCCCTAGTCATGATCCTGACCTCTTGCGGCAAATCAACTACCACCACGACACCGGCCCAGACCACGCCGGCGCAGACCACACCGGCTAAGACCACGCCGGCCCAGACCACCGCACCGGCCCAGAC
>JBEKAC010000066.1:0-11513 GCA_050018395.1 Dehalococcoidales bacterium | reverse complement strand
TTGTCAAGGTCTTTAACGCCAAATGCTCCAAATTGTGGATATTGGATTTGTTTAAAAATAGAATACATGGGTTTGAGTTCGATGATATTTTTTCCATGTTTAATGTTTTCGGCCGGCATATTTTTCCTCCTATAACAATCACTTATCTTTCCTATTGTGTTTGACCTGCCCCATTCTTTGCCCCAATCAAAATAGCTTCAGGAGCGGGTGGCCGATAACCGAGAGCACTTTGCGGACTCGCGGCCAACTCTCCGGATAAAGGAAGACTCGTAGGAGGTTCTGCCGAACATCCAACTCCTACGACCAGCACCACACGTCCACTTAATTGAGAGATAGCACTTAATAAATCAGCTGGTAATTTATTTGTCATAACTAAAAAGAAGTCCTTTTGATTATGGCAATTATACACCTGCCGTTGAATGTGAACAAGACCTAACCCTTTTGGAAAGTAGAATATGTGGTCAAACATAAATAGTATTGGGGTAAAAACGAGGTTTTTTATTTGTGGTAATAATCAAAAACAGAGTAGACCTTATCTCTCCCTGAAGAAATGCTTTAAACGTGACTTGGAAGAGGACTATCTCAGTGTCAAGGTTTGTTTACTTTTTCGAGTGCTTTCTTAAGTTCAATCACTTTCCCCACATCACTTTTCCAGCAGGATGTATGCCCGAGTCCAGTCCCCTGGATAGCAAGTTTAACGTTATATTCGTCCCATTCTCCGACCGGTTTATGACATATTTCACAGGGCGCATTCAGGAAAGCCTCAAACGGTAATAGTGTCTCGTATATACCTAATACTTTATCCAAATGGTACGTATTCTCAAGCTGTTGTTGCGAAACCATAGCTTTAAGGAAAGAATTGTCTGGCTTGACCGCATACCATTCATGGCAAGCAGGGCAAGTGTTGTCAGCACCTAATAATGTTTTTTTAGGCTTTTTATTGGTAATAAACTTCGCGCCGCAGCTATCGCAGCGGAAACTTTTCAAGTAATCTCCCATCACCGTCCGGATAAATAGGCTTCTCATCTCATCGGCATTTTTCGGTAAATACCACCCCGGTTCTTTGAGCTTTTGGAATGAGGCCACGAGGGTGTTGATAGAATCGGTAACCGAGGGAGATTCAGTCACCATGGTCATGAAACCACAAAACAGCTCATATTGGTAGCTGTGTTCTTTTAACTGAATGGATAACAATTGAAGTTGCTCTTGGTTACTCTTTACCTTACCACTCATATCCTCCACGTGCCCGGTGAGACTATTCTTAGTTGTGATAAGCTTTTCACCTTCTTTTTTAAGCAGAGCGTTTTTCTTCTCCAGCACTAGATTATCTATTTCTAACTGAGCGTTTACCTTCTTTAATGAGCCAAATTTTTCCACTGCTTCATTGAGTTTGGCATAATCAATCCCCTTTACTTCCATATTAAAACTCCTTGACTAAACTCAGTACTGTTTTTAAGTTTAATCCCTTTTTGGTGAGTTCCGCCTTTAGTGCAGCTAACTCTTCCACTTCCTTCTTTTCCACTTCCAGCTGTTTCATCTTCGACGATAGCTCCTTCTCCAATTGAACCTCTTTTACTTTAACTTCATCCTGGTATTTCTTAAGGTGTTCTTCTTGACCGGCAAGCTCCTGTTTATTCTTGAGTGTTACATCACCGATTGCCTTCAGTTTTGCCTTAGCATCAATCACCTTTTCTTCCAGTTGAGGAAGCTGGTTCAACGCCTTCTCAAAATCGGATATAACCTGTTGATAGCCCATGCCGGTTTGGGACTCGAGGTGGGAAAGCTTCCTGGCTGCTTTAACGAAACCGGAGTCGTTTACTTCCTGACACACTTTTATCATAGTGAGGTGCTGCTCCGGGTTGATGCCCAATTTCAGGAATTCTTTTATTATGTTATAACCTTGCCTTGCTTCCTCCACTGTGAGTTTGGAACTAAAGAGCTCGACTGATAGACTACTTAGAGATTCAATTTCATTCATCACTTGGTATTCCTTTCCGGCAGCCAGTAGACCGTACTTAGCAGTCATTTTCGTAAATTTATTGGCGTAGTGGGAGATGCTGCTCTGGTCGACCCCAGCTTCCTTCGCTATCTTTATTTGAGGTAATCCGCGGAAGTAGCCCCTTAAAATTTTCCTGACTTTATGCGGTGAAAACCGTACTGTCATTAATATTAACCATCCGGCAAGTTTTTACTGGAAATCATGACATTAAGGAGTAAAAAGAAGCAGACAATATCGTGGTATTTACAGCTACTATAGGGGTAAACGTATAGTGTCAACTTCATACACTTCATACACTTCATACTCGTCATAAACTTCATACACATCATGGACGTTATATTTCCATTTTCCTAAGATGATTCATTTTAAGGGAATTTTTGTACTGGTGGTTTTCTGTGCTTTAACTTCCAGGTATCTGCGCTTGATGGTGTCTCTACTAATGTACCGACCTGTTATTTCCCGGTAAACCTCTGCCATCCGCAACCATCCCATCTTCTCCACGTCACGCATGCGCAAAACTATCGCAAAATCCACCGAAACCCTCGGCCTGCCCACTGGTATCATTCCATTAGCCATCAACGTTACCGCTTTCGTCGGGGCATCCGGCATCCAGCCTCTTGCAGTCAGAGGGCGGCACCGCCTGTTTCTTGCTGTCCTTCCCCGATGACTGTAAGCCGGTCTTCAAGTCTTCAACACCAGCTGGCAGTCCCGGGTAAGGACGCGGTCCGTCCACATCAGGTTTTTCTGCCATCAGGCGCCGCGCGATCATCCGAGCAAGAAGGCGCAACCCTTCGTTTGAATTATCGCAACTCTCGGTCATTGAATAATCCTGATTGGGATTGACTTTTTCCTGGCTCATCGGCTAAAATCATATCATGAATAGGACATAAAAAATACGCTATTAAGACATATATTAACTGATAATAGAGCACTTGATTACATCAATATAATGTGGTAGTATTAGAGGAAAATACCAATCTGAATCTCTACGGAGGACAAAAATGACCCGGATAAAAAAACCTGCAGTAAGACCTGAACTACGACGTGACTGGCTGCGGCGTCATGAGGAAGAAGGTCAATCACCACCCGAGATTGCACAAAAAGATGGATATGATGTCCGCACTGTCCGAAAACAAATTGAAATCGAGCAGCAGGAGCGGGAAAGACGGGAAGCTCGGTCCACCGTATTGCGGCAGGCGCTTGAGATGCATTACGCTGACATTTGTGTCTTTGCTCAGAAACTAGATTCGCATATAACGGGGGAAGCAAGTTCACTGGCATCCCTGAAAAATGAACCTATGTGGTCAGCGTTACGAGACCATTTACGGCGCTCAACGGTCTGGAAGAACTTGGACAGGTGGGAAACTTTGCGTGAGGAGGTACACCGGGCAGATAACGAGTTAAGAAGGCAGTTGGAGCCGTTAGTCCGGAACAAGTCGCCGTTGCCGTTTCCCAAACCGCGTGGGGAGATAGGTCTCAGTATGGGTATTGTTGATTTGCTTTCTGCACACTTCATCTTTACGGCGCAGGGCGAAGTTGGCCTCGACAAGAGGACAGATTTCAAGATAGATACTGCTGATCAAATGACAACCTTAATTGATTATGGTCCTTATACTATCGGCAGGGTGCCCGACAAACAGGTCACCAACATAAAGAAACTGGTTCTGGGCCTCATGCGAGAAGTAACCAAACGAGAGGATCATGTTGAAATGAGCCGTCTTCTCACCAGATTGGAGGTGGTAAAACGCAAACTACATGACGAACTCCTGTCTATCATTTTACGCAGGGTAGTTACTGGGAGATGTCGGTATTGCCCTCTGTAACTTAAAACTGATATATAGCCATAGGAGATGAAATTATGAGGATAGCAATTTATTGTCGTGTATCATCAGATCGACAGGATGTTGATTTGTCCATATCTGCGTAACTCAGGGCACTCAGGGAATATGCCACACGAAATGGGCATCAAATTATACGGGAATTCGTGGACGAAGCCGAAACCGGCAGGACAACAGCCCGACCAGCTTTTCGAGAAATGATTTCCCTCGCTCGGCGCCCAAATAAGCCTTTTGAACAGATTCTGGTATGGAAATACTCCCGTTTTACCCGTAGCCGCGAGGATTCCATTCTTTACAAAGCAATGCTGAAAAAAGCTGGAATACAGGTGGTCTCGATAAACGAACCTTTTGATGATACACCTACCGGCAGGTTACTTGAAGCGATCATTGAGAGCCTCGATGAATTCTATTCGGACAATCTTGGCGAAGAGGTAACCAGGGGCATGAGGGAAAGCGCTTCCAGAGGTTTTTACCTATCGAGCAAAGCACTCTATGGTTACCGTAAGGTGAAAACCAGAGATGGGAACAAAGAGCGGACGAAACTGGAAATAGAGCCTGCTGAAGCTAGTATTGTAGCTGATATTTTCCGTGGAATAGTTGACGGTAAAGGATTAACGGAGATAGCCAAAGAGCTGAATGCAAAAAGTATACCTGGTCCTAAAGGTAAAGGGTGGGGAAATACAGGTGTCTAATTTATTTTAACTAACGAGATCTATACCGGTGTGTTTGTTTGGGGTAAGCATAGTAAACATGGAAACGAACCGGTACGTACCGAAAATGTCTGTCCTCCTATTATCGATAGAGAGACTTTACTGAGAGTACAAACCATGATGAAAGAGCGGATGCCAAAAAGGGTTAATCCCAGGAGAGTTTCAAGCCCATTTCTCCTCAGTGGGATAGCTTTCTGCGGTCAATGCGGCAAAGCTTTAGTCGGTAAATATGCGAAGAGCGGCGAGTTCGCCTGTTATGTCTGCGGCACCCTTGAGAAAAAAGGGAGTAAGTCCTGTTCGGCCAAATACCTGAATAAGGACAAATTTGAATCTCAGGTGATAAAACAGATAAAGGAACGCATTTTAACTCGCGAGAATTTGGTTGACATCGTACATATGGTGAATGAAGAGATGGACTCGGCCACCCAATCTTATCAAAACGAGCTTTTATTATTGTCCAGTGCCATAGAGGACATCAATCACCGTCTTGAGCGGTTATATGATGCTATCGAAACAGGTAAGTTGAACCTGAATGACGTGGTAGTTAGGATACGGGAGTTACAGCAGCGTCAGCAGGGGATTCATACGAAAAGGATTGAGATTGAAAGTCAGATGTCGGATAGGAAAGTGGAACTTGCTGACCTTGATACGATTTCGATCTATGTTGATGACTTGCATGATCTTCTTAAAGAAGGGTCGCTTACCGAAAGAAGGGCTTTTATCAAGAGCTTTGTCAAAGAGGTTAGGGTGAATGGCGATGAAGCGGTTTTAAGCTATTCGGTGCCTATCCTGCCAGAGAAGGTGGCCATTGAAAAAGGAGGAGTTCTACCTTCTGTACAGTATGGTGGGCGATAGAGGGATCGAACCTCTGACCTCAGCGATGTCAACGCTGCGCTCTAACCAGCTGAGCTAACCGCCCCTCATCACAGTGTCATTCTACCGGATACCCGTTGTTGGCGTCAACCGCCGGCGTATAGGAAGAAATTCCTAGTGAAAAGCCTGAAAGTATATGTTAGAATATAGCCTGATATCAACCGGAGAACTGCAATCATAAAGTAAAAGAGACCGAAATGAGCTTTTTAAGAGGCCTGGGGACATTTGTTTGCAGCTTCCTGCTTTTCCTGGCGCTGGGTATTTTCAGCATGGCTTTCATGCTCCACAGCACCGTCTTGAGCGCCAATTTCGTCCACAAAGAGGTGAACCAGATAAGCATCTCTTCCATCGCCAGGGATGTAGCGGACAAACAAATCGCCGATGAGCTTCCCACCGCGGCGGAGCCGGTGAAAAATGCCGCCCTCGATGTTATCGCCATGCAGGAACCCTGGATAAAAGCGCAACTGAACAGCGCCATCGATATCTGCTATAACTACTTCCAGGGCAAAACCAGCACCCTCTACATCGATATTCCGCTGGCGGATATCAAAGCCAGCCTTAGCACCGATCTCTGGAACGCTTTGCAGAACAACCTGAAGCAGGAACTCGCCGGCAAGTCCGAAAGTGAAATATCGCAGTATTTACAGGGCTTTATCATCCAGATCCCAACGGATATCCTGCCGCCGGAGCTAATGGCGCTGCCGGCTAACCTGCGGGATATCGCCATCGAGGAGTATTTGCGCGAGTGGACCGGGCAAAAAACACTGGTGGGTGTGCCGCCGGAGCTGACCGCGCAGGTGGAAGGCCAGGTAAAAGTTTACTTCGATGAGTACATCGCGCAGTTCACCAAAGATATCGCGGATAACGAAATAATCGACGCCAACAAAATCGGGCCGGACGGGATGAACGGCATCAATACGGCCCGCCGAATTATCGATGATTTCCAGACCGGCTATCCCTGGCTGATCGTTTTCATGGTGGTCATGGCAGGGTTGATTTTCGTCATCAACCTCGATGTAAAGAAGACCACCCGGACGCTGGGGATAGATGTTCTGGTCTTCGGCATCCTCGATTTGGCCGGCTCGATCGTCGCCATGGTCATTACGCCATCGCATTTTATTCCGCAAACAGCGGATATACCGGTTTCCGTACAGCATGTCATCGATAACGTCACCAGAGACGTCGCCACCGTCGCGCTGAAGTTCAGCATCGGGGTGCTGGTAGTGGGCGCCGTCCTGCTGGTCGCGTCATTTTTCGTGCCGTCCAGGGAGTCCCCGGAATAAACGATGAAAGCTAAAACGTGTATCTGCCTGGGGTTATTCCTGCTGCTGGCTGTTTCCCTGGCATCCTGCGCGCATACCGGGAACGTCAACTCCCGGGCGGAGCTGGCCGTGCTCAAAAAAGAGCTGAAAACGGACGCGGCGGGCAAAGTGACACTGGCGGTAACGGTAAAGAACATCAGCAACGTCAACGCCGAGCTGGCGGAGGTCAAGGTGAACTTTTACGACGCCCAGAAAAACCTCATCGATAGCGAAAGGGACAGCGTACTGAACCTCAAGCCGGGCGAATCATGGGATTTTACTATTCCGTGTAACGGGGATAACTGCGGTAAAATCGCCAGCTACGAAATCGAAACCACGGCGGGCACCAGCTCAGGGGGACTGTAGAGCCCGGTCTTTTCTTAAACGCCGCCACCCCACCCCTCCCAGAATCAGCGCCATGCCGCCCGTTCCCAGCGCGATGAACAACGTGGTATCAAACCAGAAGCCGTCCGGGAACATCATTAGTAAATAGTCCGTGGCCGGGTTCAGCTGCCAGAAATCGTTGGAGAAGCTCAAAAGGTGGAACTCCACGAAAAACCAGTTGAAGTTGACCGCGATCATGATTCCCAATGCCGCCATCAAAAAAAGCGTCAGCCCGCCGCCGAACAGCAGACCTTTGGCCAGCCGCCGCCGTTCTTGCCGCAATGCCCAGGTGACGCCAACGTAAAGCAGGGCGTAGATTCCGGTGCCCAGCAGGACTTTATAGACCAGGCGGAAAAGCCCCTTGACGTCCTTGAGGTGTTGCACCTCGCGGTCGTTAAAAAGGGTAAACGGCTGGCCGTCCTTGGTTACGACAATGTTGATATACTCTTCGCCGGAGTTAAAATAGTGTATCAGTCCGGTGGCGGCTTTCGTCAGCTCTTCCGGCGCCAGGCCGGTGACCGCGCTGATGTCGTATTTGTGGAAGCCATACTCGTAAAGCGCGCGGGAGTTCATCGCCACGCTGACGCTGGTCGTGACCAGCAGGAAGGGCAGGCAGAGAATAAAGAGCCACTGGGCGGCGATTTTCATCTTAACCAAATTCTACACCAATCGAACGTTCATTGAATATGCTGCGGCGGGCGGGCAAAGTAGGCGCAGACGCTGCCGGCCAGGGCGAATATTGCCAGGATGAGGAACGCCAGTGTGTACTTCCCGGTAGCATCGTGTATCTCACCAACCACCCAGGATATTACCGCCTGGGCGACCACGTGGAACGGCAAAACTAAACCGGTGACCTGGGCATAACGCTCGCGCGGATAGTAAGCGCCCAAAAAGCTGGGCATCGCGGCAAAAAGCGCCCCGGTCCCCAGTCCCATGAAGCCGGTGTAAACAAAGAGGAGCGTCAGGTTCTTCGTCGTCAGCAGCATGACAAAGCCGATGACCTCGCAGAGCAGCCCGGCGCTGGCCAGGTAGCGCATGCTTATTTTCAGCGCCAGGGACCCGAACCCCAGGCTGCCGATTAAGCTGAAGACGGACATCACGCTCATGGTGGTGGCGGCGGTCATGGCATTGTAACCGATGTCTTTCATGTAAGCTATCTGGTGGGCGTTCACCGTGCCCATGGCAAAAGCGTTGGCGATAACAAATCCCAGGATCAACAGCGTGATGGGCATCGTGATGATATATTTAAGACTCCAGATTTTAGTGCCGCCGGTATTTAACGCCGGCCTGTCCGGGGCGAAAACGGGGGAGGCTTCGCCGTCCGGTTCTTGTCCCAGGTCCTCAGGCTTGTTTCTCACCAGCAGCCAACCGGCGATGATCGCCGCCAGTGCCACCACTACTGCCAGCACCAACCAGGTCCCCCGCCAGCCGATGCCGTTAATCAAGGCGGTGCAGATTGGCGGAAAGACCAACCCGCCCACGCCGGTAGCAGCCGTAATGATGCTCATTGCCAGGGAGCGCTTTTTCACAAACCAATTATTGGCGATGGTCGTGCAGGCGATATACCCGCCGAAGCCGGCCGCCGCGCCGATGAAGATATAGATGAGATAAAGCTGCCAGATTTCGTTAACGAAGTACAACGAGGCCACCCCGAACCCCGCCAGCAGATTGCCCAGAAAAATCGTGAATCTCGCGCCGAACCTGTTCACCATGGCGCTGTAAAACATGCTGGGTAGCCCGAAGGCGATCATCCCCAGTGAAAGCGCTAAAGACGCGTCCGCCCGGCTCCAGCCCAGCTTATCGCTGAAAATCGGCAGGAATACCCCGAAGGCGTTGATGAACGCCCCGCCCACCAGGAATGTCACCAGGACCGCCCCGGAAAGTGCGAACCAACCGTAAAAAGGTTTTTTCTTCATTTTTTGGAGGAAAGCAATGACTTACTTAATTATACTTTTTCCCGCGGGGCTCCACAATTTGTCTTTTTCCCGGCTCCGGCCGGTGTGTTATAATTTAGCCAGATTTTTACGCCCGGGGGTCTGATGTTTACCCATCTGCATGTCCACACTGAATACAGCCTGCTCGACGGAATGTGCGCGATTCCCAAGCTGGTAGCCAAAGCTAAAGAGCTGGGCATGGACAGCCTGGCCATCACCGACCACGGCGTGATGTACGGCGTCATCGAGTTCTATCAGGCCGCCAGGGCCGCTGGCGTCAAACCCATCATCGGCTGCGAGATTTACATCGCCGCGGGCAGCCGTTTCAGCAAGGGCAACGGGGACAGGAACAATTTTCACTTAGTGCTGCTGGCGAAAAATCAGGCGGGTTACCAAAACCTGATACAGCTCACCACCAAGGCGCACCTGGAAGGCTTTTATTATAAGCCGCGGGTGGACAAGGAGCTGCTGGAGCAGCACAAAGAAGGCCTCATCGCTTTAAGTGCCTGCGGCTCCGGGGAGCTTAGCCAGCTGATATTGAGCGGGCGCTCCGCCGAGGCTAAAGAGGCCGCGCTCTGGTATCAGAAGACATTCGGGGACTTTTACCTGGAAATCATGCGGCATCCCATCCCCGAGCTGGAGGTGGCGAACAAATACCTTGTCCAGATGGGCGCGGAGCTAAATATACCTATTGTCGCCACTAACGATACACACTACATCAACCGCGAAGATGCGTCGTCTCACGACTTGCTACTGTGCATCGGCACCAACACCACGGTTAAGGACGAAAAACGCATGAAAATGGCGGGCGATTTTTTCTATCTCAAGAGCCCGCAGGAGATGGAGGAGCTTTATCAGGATATACCGCAGGCGGTAGAAAACACACAGCGTATCGCCGATATGTGCAACCTGGAAATGGAGTTCGGGCGTCTGCACCTGCCGGAAATCGGCATCCCGGCCGGGCAAACGCCGGACAGCTACCTGGCGGAACTTTGCCGTCAGGGACTAAGCCAGTATTACCCTAACCTGACTCCGGAAATAGAAAAGCGCCTGGAATACGAGCTGGACGTCATTAAAACCACGCAGTTCGCCAACTATATCCTGGTGGTTTGGGATATCATCTCTTTTACTAAGCAACAGGGTATTCTTTACGGGGTGCGGGGCAGCGCCGCTTCCAGTATCGTTTTGCACTGTCTCGGCATTACGCCCCTGGACCCGCTCGAACACGGTATGATTTTCGAGCGATTCCTTAATATCGAGCGCAAGGAAATGCCGGACGTGGACATGGACTTCCAGGACGACCGCCGTGACGAGGTCATCAATTACGTTTCCCAGAAATACGGCCAGGACCACGTGGCCCAGATTATCACCTTTGGCACGCTGGGCGCGCGGGCGGCCATCCGGGATGTGGGGCGGGCGCTGGGCATGACCTATGGCGAAGTGGATCGCGTGGCGCGGCTGGTGCCCCCGGCGCCGAACATGACACTGGGCAAAGCGATGGACGAGAACCGGGAGTTGCAGGAAATCTATGACGCCGATGAAATCGTGCGGAATCTGGTCAACGCGGCGCGCAAAGTCGAGGGAATTTCACGCCACGCCAGCACTCATGCTGCTGGTGTCGTCATCTCCAAAGAACCGCTGACCAAATACGTGCCCCTCCAGAAAGGCGCCAAGGTCGTGGGTGAAGAATCCATCATGACCCAGTTTTCCATGAACGATATTGCCCGCATCGGGCTGCTTAAAATGGACTTCCTCGGGCTGGCCAACCTGACTATTCTGGGCAAGGCGCGGGCTATTATCAAGGAAAAACACGGCATCGATATCGATTTATACAAGCTCCCCATGGACGATAAAAAGACCTTCGACCTGCTGGTGGCGGGGGAAACGGCCGGCGTCTTTCAGCTGGAAGGCTCGGGCATGCGCCGCTATATCAAAGACCTCAAGCCGTCTGTCTTCAGCGATATCGCGGCCATGGTGGCGCTTTACCGCCCCGGCCCCATGGAGCATATCCCGCGTTTCATCGATTCCAAGCACGGTAAAATCCCGATAACCTATCCCCACCCGGCGCTGGAAAACATCCTTAAAGACACGTACGGCGTCATTGTCTATCAGGAGCAGGTGCTGCTCATCGTGCAGGAGTTTGCCGGCTATAGCCTGGGGCAGGCGGATATCTTCCGCAAAGCCATGGGCAAGAAGATTGCCGAGACGATGAAGAAGGAAAAACGCAACTTCTTCAGCGGCGCCAAAAAGCGCGGCTTTTCCGAGGAGGTGGCGGAACAGGTCTTCGCCCTCATCGAGCCGTTCACCGGCTACGCCTTTAACAAAGCGCACGCCTGGTGCTACGCCCTGATCGCCTATCAGACGGCTTACCTTAAATCCAACTACACAGCGGAGTACATTACCGCCTTTTTGACGATTCATGCCGGCGAGCTGGAAAAAACCGCCAGCGCCATCGCGGAATGCCGCCGCCTGAA
>JBEKAC010000065.1:0-12220 GCA_050018395.1 Dehalococcoidales bacterium | reverse complement strand
TTCCTCAGTTTCAAGAGTCTCTGACGCCGGAACTTTGGTAGTTATATGGCTCACACATTAATTATAAAAAATTGACTTGTACGTATATATTGTTATGATTGTGCTTGACAAATATATAATAATACACATAAAATGTCATTATTAATACAGGATAATGCGCCAATAACTCTGTCAAGGGGGTTTATAGAAAAATGAAAAATAAATTTTCTACTGAAGATAAAAGAAACATACTTGGACAATACGAAAAAGGGAAACCGGCTGTTGCTTTCACCAAAGAATATCATTGCGGTATTAGGGCAGTGAATGCAGCCCTGGATGATGCGAGACGTGAACGTGACGCGACACATGCACGGTCTGAACTAATGAAGGAAGCCCTGCATAATCATCAAAAACGACTCGAAGAAGAAATGAGGCGGATATTTACATCATTAGAGGTACCGGAAGTGGGATTTACACTTTTATCGTGGTATGACGGCGACAATTCTATAATCTCAACGGATAAATCATCTACTCTCGGATTAGCAAAAAAACCGGGACGACCATCTTCAGCGAGTACCACAGCCACAGATCTGCTGCGTCAGCATTTAAAATCTGATAGCCTCTGGAAATTGCTCGTCCAGAACGACAAAGCCCACGCTGAACATATCAACTATAGAATAGCTTTTCAACGGAAAGTGGTCGACCTTCTGGAAACAAATACTGGATACAAGATGTTATTCAAGCCCGAGGGTAATTTACCCTTTCTTTGTTCTTATACGACGGGACCGGCTGTATATGAATCCAGTCTTAGAGTTGCACTTGAGGGTCGGAAAAAAGAAGAATTTATCAATGAACTCGTCTGCGATATGCAATCAGGTGAAATTAAATACAGGCATAACATTCTGATTCAAGATCGAGGTAATGAGAAGAAATGTCTTCAAAATATTCTGGATACTTATAATGAATTGCTGGAGTCGCCTCTTTTAGACAAAGTAAAGGAATCTCGCGAAGAACTTTCCAAATGTCATGTTAAGGTTAAACGGGCCATCGATGAAATCGTATTATTGGAGTACATACCGGGGAGTTGTAGTTCCTGCCAAAAGCTGGGAATGTAGCAGATCTGGAGGCATACAGTATGAACGTAGTTATTTACGCCAGAGTATCTTCTGAAAAACAGGATATCGATTTATCGATATCCGCCCAATTAAAACACTTGCGTGAATACGCAGCGAAAAATGGGCATAAAGTTATTAAGGAATTCGTGGATGAAGCGGAGACGGGTCGGACTTCAGCCCGCCCGGCCTTCAAGGAGATGATATCTTTGGCCAAACGCTCCGATAAAATATTCGAAGCGATCTTGGTCTGGAAATATTCGCGGTTTGCCCGAAGTCGCGAGGATTCGATTGTCTATAAAGCTCTCCTGAGAAAAAAAGGCATACAGGTAATCTCGATTAATGAACCGTTTGATGATACACCAACAGGCAGGCTGCTGGAAGCTATCATCGAGAGCCTTGACGAATTTTATTCTGACAACCTGGGAGAAGAGATTGTAAGGGGCCTCAGGGAAAGCGCTTCTAGGGGCTTTTATCTCCACTCCCGCCCACCCTACGGATATCGTAAATACAAAGTTAAAGATGGAAACAAGGATCGTCCAAGACTCGAAGTCGAACCACACCAGGCTCAGATTGTCGAATCCATTTTTAGAGATGTTGCTAATGGTAAGGGACTCAAAGAGGTAGTAAAACAACTCAATGGAAAAGGTATCAATGGCCCAGTGGGAAAGACCTGGGGTAAGACAACACTCCATAAGATGCTGACTAATGAAGCTTATACGGGCACCCTTATCTGGGGAAGGACGAGCAAGAGGAACCTTGAGCCGGTACGTGTGGAGAATGCCTGGCCAGCGATAATTGATCGGGGAATTTTCCTAATAGTTCAGAAAAAACTTAGCGATCGGGCTCCCTCGCGTCTTGACCCAAGAAGACTAACCAGCCGCTATCTGCTAAGTGGGATAGCCCGATGCGGCCACTGCGGCAAAGCCCTTGTAGGACAGGAGGCTAAAGGAGGACGGTTTCAATACTATGTTTGTGGCACATTGCTTAAAAAGGGCGCTGGTTCGTGCCAAGCCGGCTATCTTAACCGGGAAAAGTTTGAAAGGCTGGTTATCGCCGGGATAAAAGAGCATATATTAAATGAGGATAATCTGAAGGAACTTGCCCGGCTGGTTAACGAGGAAATGGATAATACCGCCGGTAATTTTGCTAAAGAACTTGGAACAATATCTGATGAGATCGCAAATGTAAATGACCGCCTGGAAAGATTGTATGATGCTCTGGAGACCGGAAAAATCGAGATTGATGATCTAACTCCAAGAATACAGCAACTAAGGATCAAGCAGGAACTTCTTGAAACCAAGAAACGGGAATTGGAGATGTCATTATCGGACAAACGGGTAGAATTAGTTGACCTCGAAGCTGTTACGCGATGCGTTGAAGACCTGAGAGAACTGCTGGAAGAAAGCGAATTAACTGAAAGGAAGGCCTTTATCAAAAGCTTTGTAAGAGAGGTAATGGTAACCGATAAAGAGGTATTGCTGACCTATACTATGCCGATTTTGCCCGAAAAGCTCTCTGAAGATAAGACAGGAGTTCTTTATTCCGTACACCATGGTGGGGAAGGGGGGACTCGAACCCCCACGCATTGCTGCACTGGATCCTAAGTCCAGCCCGTCTGCCAGTTCCGGCACTCCCCCTTACACTCTCCCGTACTATAGCATTTTAGCCTGAAGGCCTCAAGTAGCGGCGTCTGGTTAACACCTGCCGCTATTCTTCTAAACGCCGTATTGACAAATATACTACGTATTGCTATTATACCTAGATAGCCGATGTATTATGATACTAGGTATTATTCGCACCGGGGCAGCCGCGAACCGGTATTTTTATCAACTAAAGGAGGATTCTTGAAAATGAAGTTATCAAGTCTGGCCATCTGTTTCCTGGGACTCTGGGTTTTCTTCAGCGCTTTCGTCCACCACACGTGGGTGGGGGTTGTCTTCGGCGGCATCGCCGCCGTGTTGGCACTGGTCGACTCTTTTATGAAGTCGTCATAAGCGTCAAATCCGGCATAAATTTCAAAAATTACCGGCTGCCCCGGCTTAACCAGGATCATATAATACTTTGGCCTCTTGTAAATACGGTATAACTTTGCTACTATAAACATACATAGAAAGTCTCAGTAAATACCGCCAACGAGGTGATTTATATGGAACCGAAACGCGATCTCTTTAAAGGGAGCTCCAACTCCCTGCTCCTTTGCCTGCTGGAACACCAGCCGATGTACGGTTACCAGATCGTAAAGGAACTGGAAGCGCGGAGCGAGGGCTATTTTAAATTCAAGGAGGGCACGCTTTATCCCGCCCTCCACCGCCTGGAAAAATCCGGCTTGATTTCCAGTCAGTGGCAGATGTTGCCTAACGGCCGGCAGCGACGCTATTACCACATCACCGCCAAAGGCCAGGCCAGCCTGGCTACGGAGCGGACACAATGGCTGGACTTTTTCACCGCCGTGACACTGGTTTTGCAACCGGAGAAGGCAAGGATATAAAGGGCCAGTAAAATGCAGCCGAATTTAACACAATACCTGGAGAGTATCCGTTTCAATGCCCGCCTTGAGCACGCCGATGAATCCGGCGTGATGAGCGAACTCGAGGCGCACATCGAGGACAAACTCCAGGAGCTCACCGACGCCGGCCTGTCCGAAGAAGCCGCCCTGAAAAAATGCCTGGACGAAATGGGCAACACCCAGTGCATCGCGCGGCAGATATACGAAGCCTACAGCCAGGGCAGCTGGCGGGAGGTACTGCTGGCCGCGATGCCGCACTTTCTGTGCGGGCTGCTTTTTTTCCTCGATTGGTGGCAGTATCCCGCCTGGATTATACTTTCGCTGGGGCTGATTATTGCCATCACCTTCTACGGCTGGAGCCACGGTAAACCCGCCTGGATATTCTCGTGGCTGGGATATTCCATGTTGCCGGTCATCGCCGTAGGGCTGGTATTGTTCTCGCTGCCCGGGGGCTGGACATTCCTGGCACTGCCCATCTACTTCCCGCTGGCGATATGGTGGCTGGTACACGTCGTCATCATGACCGCCAAGAGGGACTGGCTTTTCAGCTCGCTGATGCTGCTGCCGGTGCCGATCATCCTGGGCTGGTTCCTGGCGATTTCACCCTCGGGCAAATTTACCGATGACAGTCTGAAGCGCGTCGCCGACTTTGCACCGTGGATCGGGATGAGCTTCATGGGGCTGGCGTTGACTATCGCGATATTTATCCGCCTGCGCCAGCGCGGACTGCGGGTGGGTCTGCTGGCCGCTTCCGGACTGGCGACGCTGTTCCTGATCGTTTATTACGCCAACGGCCGGCTGAACAACCTGGCTTTCCTGGGGCCGATGATGGTGGAGTGGGGTACACTATTTTTCCCGCCCCTGCTGGAAAGACGCCTGAAACGCGGCCGTATCAAGGCCGCCGCCCCGGAAAACCCCTGAAATACACGCACCTGCCTGCAGCCTGAAACCGCCTGTCGGGAGGTCGCTAACGAAGAAAGTAGCCATCGTCACAGACACCACCGCCTGCATCCCGCCGGAACAGGTAAGCAAATACGATATCGAGATAGTATCCGTACCGCTGCAGATCGACCAGAAGACCTACCGTGACGGTATCGATATCACGCCAGCCGAGTTCTACGCGATGCTGCGTGAAGCAAAAAAGGCGCCCACCAGCTCGGCTTCAGCGCCGGAGCCTTATCTGGAAGCTTTTCAGAACGCCAGCCTCAAAGCCGAAAGCGTCATTTGCCTGACGGAACCGTCCCGGTTCAGCGCCATGTACGCTTCCGCCCGCACCGCGCTGCAAACGGCTAAAAGCTCACTCGGCAACGTGACCATCGAGGTCGTGGAATGCACCACCGCCGCGGCGGGGCAGGGGCTGGTGGCTTTAGCCGCCGCCCGGGCCGCCGCGCTGGACAAACCCTTCGCGGAAGTTAAAGCCATCACCACCACTGTAATGAACAAAGTTAAGCTTTATGCCACGCTGAATACTCTGGAGTACCTGGCGCGTAGCGGGCGGGTGCCGCAGGCCGCTCACATGGTCAACTCTATTCTGAGCATCAAACCGGTCTTTACCCTCAATCACCAGGGCGCTCGCACCGTCGCGCTGGCCAGGACAATGAAAAACGCCATTGGTCGCATCGTCAAATTCATGGAAACGACGGTAACAAAAGACCAGCGGCTGCACGTGGCCGTCATGCACGCCGATGACACCGCCGATGCAGCGGCCTTGAAAGAAAATATCGTCGCCAGGTTCCAGTGCCAGGAGCTATACATTACCGAGTTTACTCCGGTAATGGGTGTACACACCGGGCCGGGGCTAATCGGCGTGGCTTTTTACGCCGAATAGCCATATAAAATCACTGCCTTCTGTCTAGCCAAACCGATACAAACCATTTATAATCAAAATATATGGTGAGTTCCCGGGTCAACGCCGACGTCCGCCGGCTGACGGACAGCTTTGAGCACCCCCCCGCACCTGAAGCCAGGCCCGGCATCATCGTCGTCAGCGGGCTGCCGGGGACCGGAAAGACCTACTTCTGCCGCCGCCTGGCGGAACGCCTGCCCTGCATCGTCCTGGAAAGCGACGCCCTGCGCAAACAGCTTTTTCCCGCGCCGGACTACTCGGGGGAGGAGAGCGTTTATCTTTTCCGTACGATTTACCGCGTGATCGAGGAACTGGTGAAAAAAGGTTCGACAGTGGCCCTCGATGCCACCAACCTGGCGGAAAGGCACCGCGAACGTCTTTACAGCATCGCGGAACGCTTGAACGCGCGGCTGGTGCTGGTGAGCGTCGATGCCCCACCGGAGCTGGTACAGGAGCGGCTCCGCCGCAGAGTAAAAGAGGCAGGCAACAAATCGGACGCAAGCTGGAAAGTCTATCAGCAGATGAAGCCTACGGAGGAAAAGATAAAACGCCGCCACTTTACCGTCGATACCTCTCGGGATATCACGCCCGTTATAGAAAAAGTCATTAAAGAGGTCAAACGCTGAAAGGAGATAAATCATGGAGATAAAAGCCGTCGCCGGAGATATTATCAAAGCCAAAGCCGGGGCCATCATTGTGACCTGCTACGAGGGGGCAAAGAATCTCGAGGGGGAGGCGGCCGCCGCGGATAAAGCCCTGGGCGGGGCGCTCGCCGGTTTAATCAAAGAAGGCGGCATCAAAGGCAAACTCAACGAGATTAACGTCCTCTTCAGCCTGGGTAAGCTCCCGGCCGAACGCGTGGTTATCGTCGGTTTGGGGAAGAAAAAGGAACTGACGGTTGATAAAATACGCGGCGCAATGGCAGAAGCCTGCCGCTACCTGCGGGGTAAAGGCGTGACCGATATCGCCTCCGTCACGATGGGAGCCGGCGCCGCCGATATCAAGAGTGATGACGCCATCAAGGCCATGGCGGAAGGGGCAACCCTGGGGCTTTACACCTTCAAGCGGCACATGACTAAAAAAGAGGACGACAATAAAGACATAAAAACACTTACTTTCTACGTCGAGAATAAAGCCCGGGCGGAAAAAGCCATCGACCAGGCAGCAATCGTGGCGGAAGCCGCCAACTGGACGCGGGACCTGGTCAACGAGCCGTCCAACTTTAAGACGCCCTCACACATGGCGGCGGCGGCCACGCAAATCGCCAGGAAATACGGTTTGAAGGTAGAAATATTCGAGAAAGATAAAATAAAAGAGATGGGTATGGGCGGGCTTACCGGTGTTTCACAGGGCAGCCAGCAGCCGCCAAAATTTATCATCCTCACCTATACAGGCAGGGCGACCAGCGGCCTCGATATCGCGCTGGTGGGCAAGGGCATCACCTTCGACTCCGGGGGTATTTCCATCAAGCCATCGGAAAATATGGACGAGATGAAAGACGATATGTCGGGAGGGGCATCGGTTATGGCCACGGTGATGGCGCTCGCCCAACTTAAACCGGAAATCAACGTTACTGCCCTCGTCCCGGCCACGGAAAACATGCCCAGCGGAACGGCATTGAAGCCAGGCGATATTATTACCGCCTTTAACGGCAAGACTATTGAAGTGCTTAACACAGATGCCGAGGGACGCCTTATCCTGGCCGATGCCCTGAGCTACGCCAACAAGCTCGGCGCTAAAGCCATTATTGATATTGCTACCCTGACTGGCGCTTGCCAGGTCGCCCTGGGGAAAATATGTTCCGGCCTTTTCACCAATAACCAGCCTTTAGTAGATAAAATAATCGCCGCGGGCAAAGCAGCCGGTGAGCCTGCCTGGCAGCTGCCCATGTTCGAGGACTACAAAGAATTTATCAAGAGCGACATCGCCGATATTAAAAACAGCAGCATTCGCTACGGCAGCGCGATCACCGCCGCCAAGTTCCTCGAGGAGTTTGTAGATAAAACCCCCTGGGTACACCTGGACCTTACCGGCCCCATTAGTGATAAAGAAAAGGGCTACCTGGTCAAAGGGGCCACTGGCGTACCGGTGAGGACGCTGGTGAACTTTGTCCTGGCGGAGGCGAAGAAATAGAACAAAACGATGGGATTGCCGCGCCTCCCGACTGAGTCGGGATGGCTCGCAATGACAGAGGAGGGAGAAAATGAAAATTAAATACCTCGCGCATTCCGCGTTTTTGATTACGGCGGATAACGGTACCAAAATTGTCACTGATCCTTACACACCCGGCATGGGAATGAAGTACGGCGCCATCAAAGAAACGGCAGACATCGTCACGGCCAGCCACGGGCACGGCGACCACAACAACGTCACCGCGGTAAAAGGCAACCCGCAGATAGTTAAGACCAGCGGCGAGGTAAAAGGCATCAAGATCAAAGTCGTCCCCGCCGCCCATGATGACAAGAACGGCAGCCAGCGCGGCGCTAATACCGTTTTCTGCTTCGAGGTGGACGGCGTCAGCGTCTGCCACCTGGGCGACCTGGGGCATGTACTGACCGCGGAGCAGGTGAAAGCTATCGGCAAGGTGGACGTGCTGATGGTGCCGGTGGGCGGGTTTTTCACCATCGACGCCGCCACGGCCGGCAAAGTCTGCGACCAGCTCAAGCCTAAAGTCATCCTGCCCATGCACTACAAGACAGAAAAGGCCGACTTCCCCATCGCCGGCGTGGATGATTTTCTCAAAGGTAAAAATAACGTAACGCGTTCCAATGATAGTGAAATCGAACCTAAGGCAGGCAAATTACCCGCCGCCGCGCAGATTGTCGTGTTGAAGCCGGCTCTTTAGGTTG
The DNA here is from genome assembly GCA_050018395.1 of Dehalococcoidales bacterium. GTDB lineage: Bacteria > Chloroflexota > Dehalococcoidia > Dehalococcoidales > RBG-16-60-22 > RBG-13-51-18. The sequence goes on along the minus strand of JBEKAC010000065.1, from coordinate 3,925 downwards.
ACGACCTCACCCTCTGACTCCCTCTCCGTTGACAGAGAGGGAGGATAATGTTACCACTAAATTAGCATCTTAAAGAGAACAATATTTATGAACGAATACTGGGACAGTAGATACCGCGACGAGGGTAAAATATGGGGAGAGGATCCCAGCCGTACAGCAGAGCAGGCCCTGGCGCAGTTCCAGCTGAATAACGTTAAAAAGGTACTCGTGCCGGGCTCGGGTTATGGCAGAAATACCAGGTTTTTTTCTGCGGCAGGCTTTAAAGTAACCGGTGTGGAAATCTCCCTGGAAGCCTGCAGGTTAGCCCTGGCGTTCGACCCTGCCACACGGGTGTTTAACATCTCGGCTTTAAACATATCCTATCTTAAAGACAAGTTTGACGGGCTCTATTGCTTTAACGTTCTGCACCTTTTCCACGAAGCGGACAGAAAGCGTTTCATTAAGCAATGCACCGGGAGGATGAAACAAAACGGCCTGATGTTTTTCACCGTTTTCTCAGAAAAAGAATCCAGCTACGGGAAGGGTGGCGAGGTCGAGAAAAACACCTTTGAAAGCAAGCCGGGCAGGCCGGTGCACTACTTTACCGAGGAAGACCTGCGAGAACACTTTAAAGGCACTGAAATACTGGAAACGGGCATAACGGAAGACCCGGAGGACCACGGGGAGGGGCCGCATACCCACCTGCTGCGTTATATCTGCGTGAAAGTAAAAGCCGCATGATTAGACCCGACGACGTTGACCTGATTATTTTCGACCTTGGCGGCACCATTATCTCCGAAATCAAACCGGACTACGAGGCGGTCAGGCGAGCTTTTAAAAAGCTGGGCTGGGAAATGCCAGTCAGCGAAGTTACAGACTTTTCTCCGTATATGGCGCTGCCTTCCAACGAGTTCTACCAGGCCATAACCCCACCGGAAAAACGCGCCCGCTGGCAGGAAGCCAGGGAAATGGTGCGGCGGGAGTATTACGCCACCTTCCTCGAATTCTCGGAGTTTTACCCCGGCGTAAAGCAAACCCTGGCATCCCTCAATCAACGAGGCCTGCGGCTGGCGGTGTATAGTCGCGCGGAAAGCCGGTTGGTCATCGATGTCGTAACCAAACTGGGGATAGAAAAACACTTTATTTACCTTAAACAGCCCGGTGACGATGTTTTCGATAAAGAAAACGTTGCCCGTAAAATCATTACAGGCTTTAAGGCTAAAGCGGCCATCGTAGGAGACAGCATGCTGGATATTGAAGTGGCCGGAAAAACCGGCGCTTTGTCCGTGGGTGTTCTCTACGGCTACGGGGGTAAAGAGATGGGAAAGGGAGATTTTACGCTAAACCGGTTCAGCGACCTGCTGGGTATTTTTAGTACGAAAAAAGGATGAACCAATGATCAATCCCAATGACGTTAACCTGATTATCTTCGATATGGACGGGACGATTATCCCTTCCCTGGTCCCCTTTTACGAGTCTGTAAAGAGGGCTTTTGCCAAAATAGGCTGGCCGGTCACCTTTAAAGCTGAAGACATCATTCCATTCTTCGGCGTTTCAACGGCATCGACCAAAGGCAGCGTTTACGAGTTCATTACCCCGCCCCACAGCTATCTGACTGTGGAGGAAGTGCGGGAAAAAGTGCGTGATGAAAATAAAGATGCTTTCCGTGATATAGCCCAATCCTATCCGGGGGTTAAGGAGACGCTGGCCGCCCTGCGCCGGCGGGGCTATAAGCTGGCACAGTATACCAACTCTTCCACAGTCTACCTCGATGTTGTTATGTCAAGCCTTCAAATCCGCGACTACTACGATTATGTGGAATGCATTCAGGACAACAACCTCACCAAGCCGCAGCTCGTGCGGAAAATCAGGGAGCACTTCGGCGGCCTGACCACCGCCATCGTCGGCGACCGCGTCCACGATATCGAAGCCGCCCGTGAGACCGGCTGCCTTTCCATCGGGGCGCTTTACGGCTACGGGGAAAAGGAGCCGGAGGCGGCGGACATCACCATCAGCCAATTCAGCGACCTGCTGACCGTCTTCGATAGAAAGCGGCCGGTTTTCGAGAAGATACTGGCAGAAATCAAGCAGCGAAAACGTAAAGAAAAGGCCTTCGTCATCGGGGTAAACGGGATAGACTGCTCCGGTAAAACGGTATTTGCCGGCGCATTGGAGGACTATCTGAAAGCCAAAGGTTGTAAAACGCAGTCAATCCACCTGGATGATTTTCATAATCCCAGGGAAATCAGGTATAGTGGCAGCAATCAGGCGGAAAACTACTTTAACAAGAGCTTTAACACCGACTTAATTATTGAAACACTTTTAATACCGATACGTGAAAACAGCCGTCTTGAGACTAATTTGACTCTGCTGAATCTGGACACGGATAAGTTAGAAATAATCAGGAAATATACTATCAACCCTAACACGGTAGTAATTTTCGAGGGAGTCTTTTTATTCCGAAAAGAGCTCGCGCCCTATACCGATTACAAAATATTCCTGGAAATCCCTCTTGATGAGAGTAAAAGACGGGCAACAGTGCGGGATGCTCAAGCCTCGCCGGACAAATACGATACGAAGTACCTGCCGGCCCAGAAAAAATACCTTGAGGAATACCCCCTTCCCCTCGTTGCCGATTTAATCATCGATAATAAAGAGCCGGAATACCCGAAAATTACTTTATCCCGCGAATAATGTCCGCCTGGTATTGTATAACATTGTTAATATCACGCATAAAATGAGCCTGACCCCCTATTTTCTATTGACTAGCTGTGATACAATAATATATAGGGGGTTAAGTTCGCGTTAGAAACAGCAACAGGCAGATGATTTGGATATAAGCTGTGTTATCCTCGCCGGCGGTAAAAGCGTACGCTTCGGGCATGACAAGATTCTAGAGCCAATCGGCGATAAGAGCCTAATCGAACAGGTAATTTCCCGTACGGCACCGCTAAGTAAAGAAATAATCATCGTCACGGCGAAAGAAAGAGCTTTCCCACAATTTGCTAACCACCCAAAAGTAAAAGTCGTAGCTGATGTTTTGCCCGGACAAGGCTCTTTGGGTGGTATTTATACCGGGCTGGTAACGTCAAAAACATATTATAATCTTGTTCTAGCGGCAGATATGCCGTTTTTAAACGAATCTCTTTTAAAATACATGATGAATGTTGCTGATGGCTATGACTTTATCTTGCCCAAAATCGATAACTGGTACGAACCCCTGCACGCCATTTACTCCAGGAACTGCATTGAGCCGATCAACAAAATGCTGCAGCAGGGCCAGAAAGTCATTATCGAGCTGTTTAATTATGTTAAAGTGAGGTTCATTGAGGCTGAAGAAGTCGACCGGTACGACCCGCAGCACTTAAGCTTCTTCAACGTCAATACCAGGGAAGATATGGAAAAAGCGAAAAAGCTACTGGGAGGGACTGCCGCCTGATGTTAACGGTAGAAGAGGCCATCCAAAAAATACTCGACGCGGTCACCATCCTGGATGAAGAGACCGTTCCCATCATGGACGCCATCGGGCAGGTGCTGGCGGAGGACATTATCTCCGGTATCGCCGTGCCGCCCCTGGACAACTCCGCAATGGACGGCTATGCCGTGCGCGCCCGGGACACCGTGGGCGCCGGGCCGGCTTCACCCAAAGTCCTTAAAGTAATCGATACCGTGATGGCGGGCGCAATTTCCCGGAAGGAAGTTACGGCGGGCACAGCCATACGCATTATGACCGGCGCGCCAATCCCCGGGGGCGCGGATAGCGTGGTCCAGTTTGAGAACACCGATGACGATAAAACGAAAAACTCCGGCAAGCCGGTAACGCAGGTAGGCATTCTGGCCGAGGCTGCCCCCGGACTTAACGTCCGCAAGGCGCAGGAAGATATCGCCCGCGGCCAGGTGGTTTTAAGAAAAGGCGCAGTTATCCGGCCGGCGGAAGTGGGTCTGA
>JBEKAC010000064.1:0-12601 GCA_050018395.1 Dehalococcoidales bacterium | reverse complement strand
GCTGAAGAATGATAAGCGCGTCGCCGGCGGGATATCGCCGCTTGCTTTCATTACCACCGAAACGACGTCGGTAAGTATAAACGTCTCCGACGGGGACGTCGTGTACATCATTGCTGTCGATGGCGCCAAGGATAACTGCTCGGTCGACCTGGACGTCAAGGAAGCTCCGAAAACACCGGCGGCGCCAACCACCGCGACGATACCGGTGTCAGGTGACTTCGGCATGCAGTACACCGAGGGCGGGTTGATCCATTACACGGGAACATTGACCATACAGGTACAGGGCAAAGGGGCTGGCGTGGATGTCTCAAATACGCTTGGGGGAGCCTTCAATGTCAATATCAACAAAAACGAACCCTGCCATATAGTTCTCAGCTGGCAAAGTACTCTGAGTCAAACCACCGAACAGAAGAACTATGATGATGGAAGCTACCAACTCGTGACTTATCACATGCCCTTTGACCCCGAGCCCTTTTATACAATGGACGGGGTGGATGTAGGCACTATGACCAAGGCGGAGGGAAGTGTAACCTATGATTTTACACCCCCGCAAGTCGAATGCAGTTCCGAGTTAGACTGGGCGCCGACCATGGTCTTTTCAGAGTATGACGAAAATGGCAACCTTTCGTATACGGAAGACGCACAGACGATGTCGGTTAGTGCGGATTCGATAATCAACATTTACATCAACTTACAGTAACCGGCAACCGTAAAACAATAGTGAATACAGCCCGGTGGTGAAAGGCGTTGCTAACGCGTGTCCCAATTATCGTGGATGAATGCTCGCCGGTTGAGGATGGCATGGAAAAGATAAAAAATCCGTACTGGCACACCGCTATCGCTTGCACCAGCATAATTGTGCTGGGCATAGTGATGATATTCCTTCCCGGCATCATCGGGCTGGAAGGGTTCAACGGCGGCTTTGCCCTTTCCTTCCTGGGGGGATTTGTGGTTATCATCGGTATAATTACCGTCATCATTGTTGCCCATCTGGCCCGCCTGTTTGACAACATCCTGAAAAAAGAAAATATCCTGGTACACTGGACATACACCCCGGAAGACTGGAAGCAATACACCGAAGAAGAGCACAAAGAAGATAAAACTGATAAAGGGCGACTCTTTATCGTGGTGGCCGTTATCGCCGTCATCGTGGGCATCATCATGTGTTTTATCTTTCCCGATGACATTTTGCTGAACATCTGCATTATCCTGGGGATTATTGCCGTCATCGGCCTGACCGCTTTCCTTTCGCAGCTCGCCGCTTACCGGTGGAACAAAAAGTACCTGGGTGAAGTCTATATCACGTTGGACGGTGCCTATTTTAACCGCCGGCTCCACATCTGGAAGGGGCTGACCACTAAACTCGATGGAGCGACTTACGAGGTGGGGAAGCAATCCTTGCCCAGGGTCACGTTTCTGTATTCGTCCCAGAACATGGCCGTCCGGAATGCTTATGCCGCCCGCATCCCCGTGCCCCGCGGTCAGGAAGAAGCCGCCCGGAATATAGTCACACAGGTTCGAGCCGCACACCTGAAAGAATAGCAGAGGAATATCGGAAAGCCCCGATTTTAGCCTGTATGTCGCTGGACCGGACGCCTGAAAATATTAACGCCAGCCGCTTTCCGCGAATTCACCGTTTGCTCAATCCTGAACAAAGTAAAGCAGAATTTAGTCACGTTTGAACCAACATCTGGATGTCTGCCTTTCCATGCTTACGATTGGTAGCGGGTCAATTTTTATTATTTTATCCTTACTAATACTAGAAAATAACACTTTTACACTTTCCTTTAACAAATGGTAAACTGGGTAAAACTTTATAAAAAAAAGGGAGAAGGAGTGAATAACATGATAAAGACCATCGCGTTAGCCTACCGCAAGCAGGGCATGACCCGGGCGGAATATAACAAGTACTGGCTGGAAAAACACGCACCACTCGCCGCCAGTAAAATCCCCAACGTCAGAAAATATGTTCAGAACCACTTCCTCGAGATACCGGGCCAGGAAATGGAAGGTGACGGCATCGTCGAAATGTGGTATGACGATGTTAAATCCTGGCAGGAATCCCGTGATTCCCTGATGAAAATGCCGGAACTGATGAAGGACGGCATGAACTTTGCGCGCATGGCCCCCGGCAATTTTTTCTGGGTAGTTGAGGAACACGTGGTTTTAGATAAAATGGGTAAAAAGTAGGTGAATCATGGATAGAGTTAAAGATAAGGTGGCCATCGTCACCGGCGGAGGTTCGGGAATCGGGGAGGCTACCGCCAAACTGATGGCCAGAGAGGGCGCCAGGGTCGCTATCGTGGATATCGATGATGAAAACGGCAAAAGGGTAGCCAAAGAGATCAAGGCTGCCGGCGGCGCCGCCGAATTCTGGCACATGAACATCGCGAATGAAAAAGAGGTAGAAAAGACCTTCATGGATGTTAATAAAAAATTCGGCAAACTCCACATCCTGGTCAACAACGCGGGCATCGTCGGGCAGGCCGGGCCCACTCATGAAATTACCGCCGAACAGTTCGATGCGGTCATGAACGTGAATCTGCGGGGCACCTTTTTCTGTACCAAGTATGCTATCCCCTACATACTCGAGACCGGCGGCGGCAGTGTCGTTAATGTGTCATCAATCATGGGGATGCTGGGTGGGCCGGCCCTTCCCTACAACACCTCAAAGGGCGGCATACGCAATATGACCAAATCTGACGCCTATCTCTACAGCCGGAAGGGAATCCGCTTCAATTCCGTGCACCCCGGCTTTATCATTACGCCGCTTTTTACCAACATGGCATCGAAAGAGCCGGATGGCCTGGAGGCAGCTATTAAGCGAGAAGGCGGGAAGATACCGCTGGGCCGCATGGGCAAGGCAGAGGAGATCGCCAACGGCATTCTCTTCCTGGCCTCCGATGAAGCCAGCTATATCACCGGTGTTGAGCTGATTATCGACGGCGGCTGTTACATGGTTTAGCATTGCCCGGGTTGAATTGTGCGTATGCAAGAAAGAAAGGATAAAAATATGAAAAAAATGTTGGAAGGAAGGGTAGCGGTCATAACCGGGTCCGGCGGCGGCATTGGCCGCGCGCATGCCCTGGCCATGGCCAAACAGGGCGCCAGAGTGGTCGTTAACGATATCGGCACCTCATATGACGGCCACGGGTCTACCCATTCCATGGCGGACGGAGTGGTTAAAGAAATAAAAGCCGAAGGCGGCACCGCCGTTACCAGCTATGGCAGCGTGGCGGTGGAAAAAGAAGCGGAAAGCATCATCCAGACGGCGATAGACAACTTCGGGCGCATCGATATCCTGGTTAATAACGCCGGCGTTATCCGCGACCCCCATGATATCTATGAAGTCACTACCGATGACTGGGAAATCACCATGAGGACTCATCTCTATCATGTATTTTTTTGCAGCCGCGCCGCCGCTAAATATATGAAAAAGCAGGGCTACGGCAGAATTATCAGCACCTCCTCGCACACCGGGTTCGGGTGGCGGGGCTTTACCTATTACAGCGCCGTTAAAGAAGGCATCGCCGGATTCACCCGTACTTTAGCCAGGGATATGGTCGACTTCGGCGTTACGGCTAACGCTATCCGCCCGCTGGCCGCCTGGAGAGGTACCAAAGAAATGACACCGCAAATGGCGATTAATAGCCCGGCAGATGTGGCCCCGCTGGTCATTTACCTTGCCAGCGAGGCAGCCGGCAATGTCACCGGTCGCATCTTCGAGGTGTGGCACGGGCACGTGGGCATATTTGAGGAGCCGCCGCCCGTAAACCAGGTAATTACCAAAGAAGGCAGTTTTACGCCTGAAGAACTGGCGAAAATGATGCCTCAGACGCTGACCAAGGGCCTTATCGCCAAAGAGTTCGCGCCGACGATGAGTTTTGGATCGGGAAAGAGATAGAAGAATAAAGGAAACTTAATACTTAAAAAGAGGGGGGAGCATTAATGCTCCCCCTTCGTTATTCCGTTTAGTTTATAGCCCAAATGCTATAACATTTTTTGACATTGTGCGTCATCGGGTTTAAACTTGAGAAAATTTCCGAAACATCAATTTAGAAAAAGAGGTAGGATTATGCCGATAATCACCGCTAATGGCATCAAAATTAACTACAAGGTGGAAGGTAGTGGTGAACCTCTGGTAATGATAATGGGCTTTAGCTCCCCGCGGAGCGGATGGGCATCTCAAATACCTTTCTTCAAGAAGCACTTTAAAGTAGTTACTTTTGATAATCGTGGAGTGGGGAAGTCTGATAAACCTGAAGGGCCTTATTCCATCAGGATGTTGGCCGATGATACGGTTAAGTTGATGGATTTCCTGGAAATTAAAAAGGCCCGCATCTTGGGTGCGTCCATGGGCGGCATGATTGCTCAAGAATTAGCCATTAACTATCCGGAAAGGGTGTCTAAGCTGGTGCTGGCCTGCACTTTCGCCGGTAAAAACGATGCTGGCGGTGATACTGCCGAACAGGCTGAACTGCTGAAATTATCTCCCCGGAAAATGGCGGCCAGAATGGCCAGACTGGCAGTGAATAAACCTGTTAATCGGTTCATTATTGGCAATCTAGCTATGATTATGTCGATTTTTTCAGGGAAATCAGTCAATATCGGTATTGGAGGGCAAGCAGCCGCATGTAACAGCCATAATACTCTGGACAGGTTAGCATCAATTACTGCCCCGACTCTGGTAATAGTTGGAACAAAAGACAGGATTATTGAGCCGACCTCATCTGACGTAATTGCTAAAAAAATACCGGGAGCCACACTCATTAAAGTTGAAGGAGGCTCTCACATTTTTTTTATGGAAAATAAAGCCATATTCAATCAAAAGGTATTTGATTTCTTGAAGTAACTTAAGATGACATCAAAAACTAATCCCCGAAGCCAACCACCCCAGAATGGTTTCCTATCACGACCATCAAAGGGATTTTATTACAACAAAAAGGGGGGAGCATTTTGCTCCCCCCTCCGTTTTTAAGTTGATTTAGTACCTACCAGTGAACAAACATCAGGATCGTTGTCCAGCTGTGCGTACGATTACTAAAGCTAATGAGTTTTATTTATCAGAGTCAAAGCTCTTACCGTCTTTTGGTAGTCATCTCTCATGTCAAAACATACGCTGTCCTCAGCGTGTTGGATATCTCTGGGAAAGTCACTTTTATTTGACATCTTGCGGTTGGCCAGTTCTTTGGCTTTAGCCTGTTCCACCCAGACTTTCCTGGTGGCTACCCAGTAATAATCCCTGTCTTCTTTATGAACCCAGGCAAAAACTCCCTTTTCACCCTGAATATCAGACTTGAATTTGTTTAAATTATAAGTGCGTTCGTTGGCTTTGGAGTAATTACAGCCGATGTCTCCGGCAAGTTTTTTAATAAAGTCTACGTCCTGTTCACCGAATTCTATGGTTCGTCTTGGCTGTTTGGTTATCATAGTTGACTCCTTACGGCGGTCGATGATGGGACGGGGTATGCGCGAGCCGGGTAAAATTCCGGCCCGCGCATATGTTTGACGGGAGTAAGCCTACCGGCTTCTTACTTTGCGATAGCAATCGCTGCAATAGACCGGTCTGCCCTGGCGGGGCTCGAAGGGCACTGAAGTCGCCTTGCCACAATCGGAGCAAACAGCCGGGAACATTTGCCGTGCGGGCGAATAACCGGAATCTCTGTTTCCATAGCTGTTGCCGCCGTTACCGCCGGTGCTGAAACGTTCTGCTTTCCTGGCCTGGCGGCAGTCGGGACAGCGTTTCGGCTCGTTGGTGTAGCCTCTTGACTGGAACTGTTCCTGCTCTTCAACGCTAAAAGTAAAGGAATTATTGCAATCGGAGCAGGTAAGTGTCTTGTCCTGAAAACTCATTGGATGGCCTCCTCTCTTAAAAATTTAGTTAGAGCTCGGGTCATCCAATACTTGATGTAAATCTGTGAGGATTATAAGAAGCTTGACTTAACCTAAACTGGAACTACATCTTAATTATATAACAAAACAAAGCATTATGCAAATATTTGAAGTAACAACGAGAAATTGAAGGTTAAATCGGCTTCTTTTACCACTGGTGCTTACAGTCATCGCAGACCCACCAGATGCCGGGGACTGCCTTGAGACTGGCACCGCCGGGGCAGGCGGTAATTTTCTTGCTGCCGCATTTAGGGCATTTTTCAGGCTTTACCGATTGCCGGCTGTCTTTTACATACTGTCTATCTCCCTGTTGCTCTGGCATCTCCCGCCTCCTTGATTAGATTTATAAAGAGTATTTCAAATATATATTACACCTGATATAAGAAGAAAAGAAAGTAGTTAGGGAAGTAAGCTGGTAACTGATAAGTATAAGTTCGCGGATGCTATCAAGGCCTACGATTACGCCGCCGAACCCGAACCGCGCACTGTGAAAATCGTCATCGAAATTTAGGTATACAATTATATTACTTTTACGTGAGAACAATCCTGGTTTCACGGATAGTGAGGCTTAATCCTGGACCTCAATAAGACATCACCATTTTTGATAATGATCAGATTGGCAACCGAGGAAATTTTGATATCAATAAAACAAGGTTTTAGCTCGGGGACGGGGCTTTACTGCCTTTCCGCGGTTTTAAACCTATGGTCGTTATTGCCCCCACCAGGGTAATCGCCGCCCCCACGTACATCAGCGATGGGTACCCCCATGCCTCGGAAACCGCCCCGCCGATGAACGGCCCGAAGACGCCGGAAATAGCGTTGGCGGAGTTCATCAGTCCGGAAGTGGTGCCGTATTCGGGGTGGCGTCTCAATAGATAGCTCAAGCACCCCACGAACATCGCGGAATAGGCAAAAGATAAAACCATCTGGATGGGTATCAACTGCCAGTAACGGTTGGCCAGGCCGTAGGCGATAAATATCGCCGCCGATAACGTTAGTCCCAACTGCAACATGCGGGAGGGGTTAAATTTTTCTACGACGCGCATAAAAATGATCTGCCCCACCATATTCGTTACTTCCACCAGGGCTATCCACATTTTCGTCGCCCCGATGCTTTGCTGATAAAGCGACCACACTGCCCAGATAGAGTTGCCGCCCATCTGCCGCAGGAAAAACCCCAGGTACACCTTATAATCGGCTTTAATCAGGCTCAAGGGGAACCTGGCCACCTGGATATGGGTGGTTACCTTTTCTTCCAGCAGGAAAGACATCAGGAAAGCAACGGAGGCCACGCCGGCGCTGATAATGAACAGCGCGGAATAGTTTTTCACGATCAGCGCCGTCACCGCTCCGATGAGCCAGCCCAGCGCGCCGTAAGAGATAAAGCCGCCGATTTGTTTCTGGTTTTCATAGGTATAAGCCATGATGACCGAGGAGTTAATGCCCAGCCCGAAGCCGATAAAACTCCTGGCTAAAAGCAATGTAAACGGTGTGTGGGCTAAAAGCTGGGAGAGGTAGGAAAACGCCGTCAGGCCGAGCCCGAAGCGAATATAAAGCATCCGTCCGTGCATATCGGAAAGGCGGCCGAACACAAACGATGAAAGGAGGAAAGCGATACCGGAGGCCGCGGCGATGAGGCCGACGTAAAAATTCGATGCGCCTTTGTCCTGGGCGTAAAGCGCGATGAACACGTTCGAAGTTTCCACGGCGCAGTTGGAAAGCAGATTGATGGCAGCCAGACAGAGCGGTATTGAGACCCAGGCGGGCAGGGAGCTACGCCGCATAAAGCAGGACTCTTTCCTCTGCACTCACGGCAGATACTGATATTATACTGTGCAGCAGCGGAAATTTCTATCGGGTGAGGTTCTATTTGTACTTGGGTCGTTTGACGTTACCTGCACCCTCTTGTTACGATGTGATGAACAGAGGTGAAACATGATCAAAAACTTTAACGGTAAAACACCTGAAATAGCAGCTTCGGCTTACATCAGTGAAGCGGCTTACGTTGTCGGCGATGTGGAGATAGGGGAGCATTCCAGCGTCTGGCCCGGGGCGGTGATAAGGGGCGATACCGGCAAAGTGGTCATCGGGAAGTACACCGCCATCGAGGATAACGCCATCGTGCATTCCGGCAAACCCGGCGAGGGCGATACCGTTATCGGCGACTACTGTAACATCGCCCACGCCGCGGTAATTCACTGTAAGAAAATCGGGAACAACGTGATGATTGGCATCAACGCCACCATTTTACATAATGCGGAAATCGGCAATTTCTGCCTCATCGGGGCGGCCTGCCTGGTCATGGAGAACATGAAAATCCCGGATTATTCTTTCGTAGTGGGCGTGCCGGGTAAAATCAGGGGCAAAGTGCCGCAGGATCAGATGTTCTGGCTGGACAAAGTCCCGCTGGAATACGCGGAACTGGGGAAGCGGTACAAGGCGGAGGGGCTTTAGGGAGAAATCCTCTTCAGTTCGCCTTTTAGAAATGGGAACGATCCGATGGGTATAACCTGAATATCTATAACTAGAAAGAACCATCGTCTCCCTGTATAAAGGGAGAGCAGAGAAGAATTTTAAGGGGCTGGGGAAAAGGGGTGGGTGCTGGTTTTGAAATTTAGTATTTAAAGTTTTATTTTCTACATCTTGTCCGGGGCTTGCATCCCCATAAGTTTCAAGGTACGCCCCAGCACGATTTTCGCGGCTTTCACCAGTTTCAGGCGCGCGCCGGTCAGCGCGGCATCGTCCGTCACCACGCGGCAGTTCTTGTAAAAAGCGTGGAAAACGGTAGCCAGTTCCTGCGCGTAATAGGTAAGGTGGTGGGGTTCTGAAGTCTGGGCGATGGTCTCGACGATTTCCGGCAGCAGCAGCATTTTACGTATCAGCGTCAGTTCCGGCTCGCTGGTCAATAAAGAAATGTCCCCCTCCAGGTTTTCCACCCCCCGCTCCTTCGCCAGTTTTAAAATGCTGGCGATGCGCGCGTGCGCGTACTGCACGTAGTAAACCGGGTTATCGGACGACTGTTTTTTGGCCAGCTCCAGGTCGAAGTCCATCTGGCTGTCCGCGGTGCGGGAGAGGAAGAAAAAGCGACAGGCATCCGTGCCCACTTCGTCCAGCAGCTCGCGCAGGGTAACCATGTCGCCGGTGCGTTTGGAAATTTTTACGATTTCGCCGCCCCGCCGCAGCGTCACCATCTGGTGGATGATGATTTGCAGCCTTTGCGGGTCGAGCCCCAATGCGCTGACGATGGCCTTCATGCGGGAGACGTGCCCCATGTGGTCGGCGCCCCAGATATCGATGACGGTATCGAATTTGCGTTCGATGAACTTATTATAATGGTAAGCGATGTCCGCCCCGAAGTACGTCGGCGTACCGGTGCTGCGGATGACCACGTTGTCTTTATCTTCGCCGAGCGTGGTGGAAACGAACCAGGTGGCCCCTTCCTTTTCCGCGATGTAGCCGCCCTCGCGCAGCATCTTCATCGCCCGCTCGAACTGGCCGTTCTCGTAGAGGGTTTTTTCGCTGTACCAGACATCGAATTCCACCCGGAGCTTTTTCAGGTTCTCGCGGGTGCCGGCCAGTATCTTGGCCAGGCCTATTTTCCCCAGCTCGTCGATGCCCCTGGCTTCCGGCATTTTCAGGAAGCGGTCGCGTTCTTCTCCGATGATTTCTTTAGCCAGGTCTACCATGTAGGCGCCCTGGTAGCCTTCGGTAGGCATTTCCGCTTTTTTACCCAGCTCCTGCTGGTAGCGCGTCCACAGCGAGTTGCGGAAGGCGTCCATCTGGCTGCCGGAATCGTTAAAATAATACTCTTTGACCACCTCATAACCGGCGGCGGTCATTACATTGCATAACGTGCTCCCGAGAACCGCACCGCGCCCTGCCCCCACGTGGAGCGGCCCGGTGGGGTTAGCGCTGACGAACTCTATCTGGATGCGCTTGCCCTGCCCCAGGGTGATATTACCGTAGCTTTCGCCGGCCTCCAGCACGGAATCAAGCCGGCCGATGAGCCATTCGTTTTTCAGAGTGAAATTGATGAATCCCGGCGGAGCCACGTTCACTGCGGCGATTTCTGGGGAGGGGGCGACAAAGTCCGCCACGATACGCGCGATATCCAGCGGCTTGATACCCACCGCTCTCGCCAGCTTAAGGGATATGCTTGAGGCGTAATCTCCGTGTTCTGGGTTCTGCGGCCGTTCGATGACAATTTCCGGGAGGGTAACGGCGGGGAGTTTACCAGCCTGCTGTGCCTGGAGGATCGCCTGTGTCAGTAGTTCGGTTATGGTCTGCTTGAGCATTAAAGTTTTGGTTCCTGTCTCCTAGAGAAAACGTACGCAGAAATTATAACACAACGTGTGTTGTCATTGCGAGGGAAAAGGGAATTATAAAACGTCATTCCCGCGAAGGCGGGAATCCAAAGTGGAGGAATCGAGTTAATTAAAAAAAGTTGATATCTTCGTTGGTCTAAGTTTTAACAGGGTAGAGGCGAAAGAATTATTTGAAGTGTCCCATAAATCAATCTTTTCAATCCGGTTTTTATTCTTGCAATCTACTATAAACCAAGATTCTCCATCTGTTGATATCCCTAACCGTGCTTCTTCTACCTTGCAATAGTCGGTTAATTGCTTAAGTTTTTTACTTAGTTCACGTACCCCAAGGTTCCTCCAAAAGGAAATAATCCCATATCTTTTAGCTTCAATACAGGCGATCGCTTTGCCATTGTCAAATAGGGTATAATCAGAAAAACGTGTGGGTTTCAAACGAACAATATTAGATACTCTAACTTGCTTGGGATTTTCAGTATTCCACCCGAGCATTCTTAAAATAGGATCAATTAGGATATATCGAGTTGATAATTCATTATGCCAATCTTCCTCATCGCTGAACTCATTTATAGTATTACGTAATCTATCACACAGTTTTAAAATCTCTTCTCTTTTGTTCATTTCGGCTAGCCCTCTATTTAAACTTCAGCGGATATTTCTCCGGTTTTTCCAAGTTATCCATCTCCAAATCAATATCTAATTCAGGCCAATAAAGGTGGAACCCATGCAATAGCCGGACATTCTGTATCGAGTTCAATGTTTGATTTTTAAAGTATGGATACTCCGTATAGCTTAAGAAATATTCCTTATCCTTCACGAAAAGCCAGATACCAAAGGGTGTAATGTTTTCGACGCTTACCGAAGTGTTTATCCCACGCGGTGATAATTTCATTTTTATGCTCCTCGATGAGTTTCTGGATTTTATTGATTTTTCTTTTATCGTATATAGGATAAAGCCAATAAAATTGTTGGCTCTAGCCAGAATTTAGCTTCTCCATCTCCAGAGGTTACATGAATGTGAATACGCGTTTCCTCATTTGAAAGAAAATAAAACCGGTATCCTTTAATCCTGAAAATTGTCGGGCTCATCTGCTTACAATTTAATGCAATATCTCATTTTTTGCAATCCACTCTCCAATAAACAAATATTTTGCTTGGCTACGAAAATACACCTGATAACAGTGTTGACAAGCCGTTTTTACTGTGCTATCCTTATATTTGCATATGATGAAGGCAGAAACATAGTTTAAAAAATCCTGGTGGTTAATAGGCCAGACAAATGAGGTCTGGCGGAACGCCGCCAGACCTTTTCTTTTGCCTTCCGCACCTTAAAAATTGAATAGCGTCGTTCAGTGTCAATAGTGTCAAAGAAGGTCTAATATCAAACCTGAAGCAGGTCAAGCAGCAAGGGCATACGGTGAATGCCTTGGCATCAAGGGCCGAAGAAGGGCGTGGCAAGACTGCGATAAGCCCCGGTTTGCCGTCTAGCAAGCTTAACCGGGGATTCCCGAATGGGGCAACCCATCCCGATAAAATCGGGATACTGCCGGCCTAACACATAAGCCGGTAAGAGGTAAGCGGGGGAAGTGAAACATCTCAGTACCCCGAGGAAAATAAAAAGTCATTTATTCCCCTAGTAGTGGCGAACGAACGGGGAACAGCCTAAACTCGGTAAACCTAACGGCTCAGGGCCTATGTTTACCGGGGGTTGTAAGACAGATGGGACCGAACCTGAATAGGTCAAGGAGTCATAAACCCAACCCTAGTTAAAGGTCTCTGGAAAGAGCCACCATAGAGAGTGAGAGTCTCGTAAACGAAAGGGGCAAGCTCCTCATCTGTTCTTGAGTACCACGGGACACGAGAAACCCTGTGGGAAGCCACCCAGACCACTGGGTAAGGCTAAATACCCTTGATGACCGATAGTGAACCAGTACCGTGAGAAGGCTAAATACCCTTGATGACCGATAGTGAACCAGTACCGTGAGGGAAAGGTGAAAAGAACCCCGGGAGGGGAGTGAAATAGTACCTGAAACCGTATGCTTACAAGCAGTTAGAGTCCCGAGCAATCGGGATGATAGCGTGCCTATTGAAGAATGATCCGGTGAGTTGATCTATGCGGCTGGTTAAGTCACTTTAGTGACGGAGCCGGAGCGAAAGCGAGTCTGAATAGGGCGTTTATAGTCGCGTGGATCAGACCCGAAGCCGGGTGAGCTATCCATGGCCAGGGTGAAGCTTCGATAAAATCGAAGTGGAGGCCCGAACCGGTTAACGTTGCAAAGTTATCGGAGGAGCTGTGGATAGGGGTGATATGCCAAACGAACCCGGTGATAGCTGGTTCTCCCCGAAATGCATTGAGGTGCAGCCTCAGGCGTTAGTTAATGGAGGTA
>JBEKAC010000063.1:0-12258 GCA_050018395.1 Dehalococcoidales bacterium | reverse complement strand
TTATCTGGATAAAGATAAAGTGCACTGCGGCGTTTCCTCCTGGCGGCGGCCGGACGATAACGTTAACCCCCCGCAGGTAAAATCCGCCGGTATCTACATCAACAACGCGCTGGCCAAGACCGAGGCCATCCAGAACGGCTACGATGAAGCGATCATGCTATCGCCGGACGGGCACGTCTCCGAAGGCAGCGGGGAAAATATCTTCCTGTTAATCGACGGGCAGCTGGTGACACCCGCCCCTTACAACAATATCCTCACGGGCATCACGCGGAACACGGTCATCGAGCTGGCGAAAAACGAGCTCGGCCTGGAGACAATCGAGAGGTCGATTGCCCGCAGCGAGCTTTACATGGCGAAGGAATGCTTCCTGACCGGCACGGCCGCTCACGTCACGCCGGTATCCGAAATCGACCACCGGAAGATCAACGACGGTGAAATAGGGCCGATCACCGCCAAATTACAGGAGATCTACGCCAGGGTCATCCGCGGTAACGTGCCCAAGTACGCGCACTGGTGCACGCCGGTGTATAAGAAATAAACGGTTGTTGCATAAAGGCGGCTGTGAACCGCTCACCCCTTCGACATGGTTCGGCAAGCTCACCACAGGAGCTCAGGGTGAGCGGTTTTTTTGTTTGTTCCATGGCGAGGAACGGGGAGGAAGGACTTAAACAAATCTCCCTCTTGTCCCTTCCTTCGACAAGCTCAGGGTGAGCGGTTTTTGTTGGTTTCATGGCGAGGAACGGGGAGGAAGGATTTAACTAAATCTCCCTCTTGTCCCTCTTTACGAAAGAGGGACGTCAATACCCCAAATAGGAAAAGATGGCAACTGAGTTCCCGGTCAGGTCAGGAATGACGTTTAATAGGATGAGCGAAATATAGAAATCAGCTCAACTGGCGGACCACGGCGATAACGCGGCCCTGTATTTCGATATTATCCGGGGCGGTAAAGAAGGGGCGCATTTGACTGTTGGCGGGCTGAAGGCGCACCCTTTCCGGCTCGGCGTAGACCTTTTTTAAAGTGACTTCTTTTTCGGACTTAAGCCAGACGGCGGCCATCTCGCCGTTTTCCACGGAATTGACGTACTGCATGAGGACGATATCGCCATCGTTAATCAGCGCATCGATCATGGATTCGCCCTTGACGCGTAAGGCGTAAACGTCCTCTTTGCCGCGGGTAAGTTCGGAGGGGACGCCCATCGTCTCCGAAACCGCCGCCACGTCCCAGGTATCCGGGGTGGGGACGGGAATAGGCGTACCGGCGGCAATGATACCGATGACCGGCACGGATATCACCGCCTCCGCCGTCGGCGTCTTATTCAGCAGGCGGATACCGCGGGAAACATCGGCGTGGCGGGAAATATAGCCGCGGTCCTCCAGGATATTCAGGTTATAGTCCACTACCGACGTAGAGCTGATAGCGCAGCCGCCCTGAATGTCCCGGATGGAAGGCGGATAGCCCCGCTCCACGAGGAATTTATCAATATACCTTATAATGCGCCGCTGTTTTTCCGATAGCTTTTTCATCGCCGCTCCCGCCTGTGGCGGGCTAAAGAACACCTGTTCTGAATTCAATATATAATAAAAAATCCAGGATGTCAATAACCCAGGGTAGTTAAAGTGGAATTTAGATTAAAGATAACGGCAAAACGGGCAGGAGCCTTAAATATTTGCAGAAAATAGCCGCTACTTATCTTCTATGGCGTCGCAGGCTTCTGCCGGCTGGGCAATCCTCATCGTCTCCAGAGCCAGCTTGTCCATTTCCAGCTGGACGTCAATAGGGTATTCGCCGGTAAAGCAGGCCAGGCAGAAATTCTCCCGGGGCAAGCCGACAGCTTTAAGCAGTCCGTTGACGCTCAAATAACCCAGCGAATCGGCGCCGATGAACTTACAGATCTCCGGTATGCTCTTCTGCGCGGCGATGAGCTCCCGGCGCGTGGCCATGTCCACGCCTAAGAAACAGGGGTAGCGGATGGGCGGGGCACAAATGCGCATGTGGACTTCCCGCGCACCGGCCTTACGGAGGAGACGGACGACGCTGGGGGTAGTGGTGCCACGAACAATGCTATCGTCCACCACCACAAGGCGTTCACCGTTCAGCACCTGCGGCAGCGGATTGAACTTCATCTTTACGCCAAGATCGCGCATACGCTGGTCCGGCTCAATAAAGGTCCGGCCCACGTAGCGGTTCTTGACCAGACCCTCAACGAAGGGGATACCGGACTCACGGGCAAAGCCGGTGCCGGCGGCGGTAGCGGAATCCGGTACGCTCATGACGATATCGGCATCGGCGGGGTGTTCGCGGGAGAGACCGGCGCCCATGGCGAGGCGCGCCAGATAGAGCAGCTTACTGTTAATCATGCTATCCAGCCGGGCAAAATAGATATACTCAAAAATACAGAGGCCGCGCTTGGTAGAATCGCCGGGGAAGCTCTGCACTCCATTCTCGTTAATGACCATGATTTCATCGGGTTGAATCTCACGCACAAACTCCGCACCGATGTGGTCCAGCGCGCAGGTTTCCGAAGCGATAGCCCAGCCGCTGTCCACTTTGCCCAGGCAAAGCGGCCGGACGCCAAGGGGATCGCGCACGGCGTAGAGCTCTTTAGGGGTCAATATCGTTAAAGAGTAGGCTCCTTGAAGCCGACGCATGGCATAGCGGATTTTTTCCGCCAGGTTCTTGCCGGGGGAGGCGAGGATAAGGTTGGCGATAACCTCAGTATCCGTAGTACCGCGGAAAGTGTAGCCCTGATCGACGAGCTCCTTGTAGAGATAGGCGGCGTTAACGATATTACCGTTGTGAGCGATGGCAATGGTGTCGCCGTCATTACCGACGATGATAGGCTGGGCGTTAATTATACGGCTGGAGCCGGTGGTAGAATAGCGGTTATGACCGATGGCGATATGACCGGTGAGGTTTTTCAGGGAGTCTTCCGTAAAGACGCTGGAGACGCGCCCCATCCCGGTAAATATCCGGATGGTCTTGCCATCGGCGGTAGCGATGCCGGCGCTCTCCTGGCCACGGTGCTGGAGAGCGAAAAGTCCAAAAAATGTGAGACGGGCTACATCCTCTTTAGGGGAGAAAACACCAAAAACACCGCAAGACTCGTGCAAAACTGACTCTGCCTCTCAAACCGTCTTGACTTAGTTCTCTATCTTAATTATAGCTCAATCGCGGCTTAGCGGTCAATTTGGCGGGCTTTTAAACGGTATAGATAAATACCTTCAATTACGCTTAAATAAAACGGCCGACGGATTTGGCGATTATTTTAAGCTCGCCCATGAGACGGGTGAAATCGGAGGGGGAGAGGGACTGGAGGCCGTCCACTAAAGCTTCTTTGGGATTGGGGTGTACCTCAATCAAGAGCCCGTCCGCGCCGGCGGCCACGGCCGCCTTGGCAATAGCCGGCACCAGCGAATAGTGCCCGGCGGCGTGGGAGGGGTCGACGATGACCGGCAGGTGGCTGTTCTTTTTTATCACCGGGATGGCGGAAATATCCAGTGAGAAGCGGATACTGTCCTCGAACGTGCGGATACCCCGCTCGCAGAGGATAACCTTATCGTTGCCTTCCGCCAGCAGATAATCGGCGGCAGTAAGCCACTCGGTAATGGTGCAGGAAAAGCCGCGCTTCAAGACCACAGGGTGTTTGCTTTTGCCCACCTCGGTCAGCAGGGAGAAGTTCTGCATGTTCCGCGAGCCTATTTGCAGGATATCCGCGTGAGAGGCCACCATCGTTACTTCCTGGGGGTCGACCACCTCGGTGACTACAGGCATGCCGAACTCTTTTTTAGCCAGGGAAAGCAACTCGAGCCCTTTTTGCTGTAAACCCTGGAAGCTGAAGGGAGAAGTCCGCGGCTTGAAGGCGCCGCCGCGTAAAACGGTGGCCCCGGCCTGTTTCACCGCCCTGGCCGCCGCCATGAGCTGCGCTTCGCTTTCCACAGCGCAGGGGCCGGCCATGACGACGATACGCTCACCGCCTATTTCCACGCCATCGCAGGTAACCCTGGTATCTTTAGGACGAAAAGACCGCGAGGCGAGTTTGTAAGGCTTCATGATGCGGGTAACGCTCTCCACGCCGGGCAGGATGGCAAACTTGTCTGTATCTATCTGGCCGGTATTGCTGCCCAGCAGCGCGACGACGGTCTTGTCCGTGCCAATATTCAGCTGCACGCCAAGGTCCAGCGATTTTGCCTTCTGCACCACGTCATCGACTTCCTGTCTGGTGGCGCCGGTCCTCATTTCAACAATCACGGCTCTTTACCCTCACTCCTCCCGGGACAAAACAACGCTTATTAAGGCTACAATATTAAGGATACTAGAGCGTCAGGGGGACGTCAAGAACGGATTAACGTACCGCCGAGTTGACGTTGGTGAAAAACGGAGTTTTAGGCTCGCGTTTGAGGGAGAGAAAAAACATATTAATGCCGGCAACTTCCACCCAGAGGATCATGTTCCAGACCAGCAGCCGTTCCTCCAGTCCGAACCAGCCGCTGCCTTCCTGAAAGATTTTATTTATCACCAGCAGGACGACAGCCAGGATAATAGTGACCAGGGTATAACGGTAAAAACGCTGCCAGTTGGGGTCATGTTTGATACTGGGAATGAGGCACAGGAGAGCCACCGGGAATATGGAAAAGGCAATTCTTGCGGTCATCCCGTGAATCTTGCCTTCTAAAGTCCGGACGGCATTGACCGGGTCCGTGCGGAAAGCGCCGATAAGCAGGAGCGCAAAACCCAGAATCACGAAAATACCGACCCCGAAGTAGAAAAAACGTCTCCCCTTGATATTGAAAAGGAGCCCGGCCGCAAAGACTTCCACAAAAAGCCCCAGCGCCAGGAAACCGATCGTCGCCAGCCAGCCGATGGGTGTTAAAGCCAGACTGCTGATGGAGTTAACGATAAGGCTGTAGTGGCTGGTAGCAAACCCCGATGTGAAATCGCCGATAACCCACATCGCCGGCCCCAGGACACCGGCGACGGCCAGAGCGCTGTGGCCATTCAAACGCCGGGTAAAAGCAGCCGTTCTGGTACATACTTCTTCGGTGCCTTTTCTAGAGGCAGATACAACAGCTAAGCATCCGCTTTTAACAAACTCATGCAGCGGCATGGTAAGAAATCAACCTCCGGGGGACTCTATTTGGTACCGATGGGGACGTTTAGAGAAGCAGTGGAAGGGTAAATGATTTCCAGGAAGATGGTGTTCTGGGTCTTGTCCTTGCCGGCGTCCATTCCGGCGTTTAGAGTCAAGGAGTAAGCCAACCCCTGGGCCTGGGTGGCGGAAAAAGAAAACCGGTCCGAGGTAATGGCGTCCGACTTACCCGTCGCTTTAGATTCATAGATGAGAGAAGTGCCGGATACCTGAAAAGCGGTATCCGTGCCTTTTTCCAGGTAGTAAAAACCGTCCACCTTATCCCCATTGGCAAGCATGAGGACGAGTGAAATTTCCGAGGAAGAGTTGATCTCCAGCTGCCTCATGGTCCAGGCAGAAGCGATGCCGGCTTCCCGGAGGATCTTCACGCTGGCGGCCGGCGTGGCGGTGGACGTCTTGGAACCGGAGGAACACCCGGCGATGCCGACCAGCGATAATATCACCAATATGCCAATGATCTTCTTGACCATTTTCAAATCACCTCAAAAAACTCTCTATCTTAATATATCGTATATCCAGCGATAAAGTTAGTCAATGGGAGGGCGTCCTTCGACAAGCTCAGGATGAGCGGGGCAAGGTGAGTAATTGGTAATTGGTAATTGGTAGTGATGGGGTGAGAGAAAGAGATAATGGGAAGGATTTATAACAGACTGGAAAAGGTCTCCTGGCTAATATCGGCTTGTCTTAAAATCGAACGTAGTGTCTTGGGAGCCAATTCTTTGCGGTGGTACGGGATGGTGACTCTCCGGCCCGTTTCAAGATGCTTAAGAATGTAGTGACTACCGCGGATACGATGAGTAATAAAGCCAGCCCTTAATAAAGCGTTTACGGTCTGCTTACCGCTGGCCCGCGGAAGCTTCACGCGGTGACCTCAACGACAGCTTCCTCGATAGCCGCTTCGGAAGGGATTGGTTCACCATCATCTTCAAGACTCTCGATGTAAAGCTCGATAGCTTCTTTAATATTGGCTAAAGCCTCTTCCCTGTTGTCTCCCTCGCTGATGCATCCGGGTAGTATCGGAACATACACCGTATATCCACCATCTTCATCAGGTTCAAGGACTACTTTAAACCTTCTAACCATATCAACACCCCCCTGTAAAACCATTATAGCACACGGGGAAAAGGAGAAAAGTCAAGCAACTCTTTTAAATTTCCTCGAATTGAACCTTATGTCAATCCCCGGATTATCCCCTCTAAAGTGCCGCGCCATTTGATGCCCAGCTTCTTATAGTCAATCCTCATCTGCGTGTGGCCTATCGTGACGCCTTCGGTGAGGGACCGGACAAATCTCTGGGCATCGAAGGGCAAGCCCTGGAAGCGCCGGATAATGATATAGTCTTCTTCCGTGGAGATAGACTCGATGCCGGCCCTGGCGGCCAGTCCTTTGATGCGTACGGCATAAAGCAGATTGGCGACCTCCGGCGGGGGATTGCCAAAGCGGTCGGTGTATTCCTTTAAAATATCGTCCATTTTTTCCGCGGCGTCCGGCGCGCCTAAAATGCGGTAAAGCTCCAGCCGGGTATCCACGTCAGACACGTAGCTGGCGGGGATAAAGGCATCGAGGGGCAAATCGACGGTGGGCTGCGGCAATTTGGGCGCCGGTTTCTCTTTACCGGCCAGCAGGGCTTTCTGCTCTTCGACGGCCTCCGCAAGCAGGCGTGTATATAAGCTAAAGCCCACGGCTGTGATATGGCCGCTCTGGCGGTGCCCCAGTAAAGTGCCCGCGCCGCGGATTTCCAGGTCTTTCATAGCGATGCCGAACCCGGCGCCGAGCTCGGTGGCTTCATAAATCGTGCGCAGGCGCTTATGGGCTATCTCTGTCAGGCGTTTGCCGCCGTCGTAAAGAAAATAGGCATAAGCCAGGTTGGCGCCGCGCCCCACCCTACCCCGCAGCTGGTAAAGCTGCGTCAGGCCGAACTTGTCCGCCTTGTTGACAATCATCGTGTTGGCATTGGGCATGTCCAGGCCGGACTCGATAATCGTGGTGCAGACGAGGATATCCAGCTTGCCCTGGCTGAAAGAGGTCATGACCTTTTCCAGCTCGTCTTCCGGCATCTGCCCGTGCCCGATGGCGATTTCCGCTTCCGGCACCAGCTCCCTCAGGTTTTCCGCCACCATGGCGATGCTCTGCACGCGGTTATGCACGAAAAAGACCTGACCGTTGCGCTCCAGCTCCCTTAAGATAGCCTCTTTGACCAGGTGGTCGTTATACTCGGCGACATAGGTCTTGACGGGGAGGCGGGCTTCCGGCGGGGTCTCCATCGTGCTCATATCCCGCACGCCCACCAGGGACATGTGGAGGGTGCGGGGAATAGGTGTGGCGCTCAAGGTAAGCACGTCCACCTCCTGCCGCTTTTGCTTTAAATATTCCTTATGGTTGACGCCGAAGCGCTGCTCTTCGTCGATAATCAGCAGGCCCAGGTTTTTAAAAACGATGTCTTTCTGAATAAGGCGATGCGTGCCGATGCAGATGTCCACCGTGCCGGCGGCCAGGCCATCGACAATCTGCCGCTGCTCGCGGTCCGAGCGGAAACGGCTCAACACCTCGACCTTGACCGGGAAAGCCTCGAGCCGCTCGGAAAACGTCTCGTAATGCTGCTGGGCGAGCACCGTGGTCGGCACGAGCACCGCCACCTGCTTGCCGTCCATGACCGCCTTGAAAGCGGCGCGAATGGCCACCTCCGTTTTTCCGTAGCCCACGTCCCCGCAGATAAGGCGGTCCATCGGCTTGGTCTTTTCCATGTCCTCTTTAACTTCCCGTACCGCGTCCATCTGGTCGGGCGTTTCCACGTAGGGGAAGGCCGCCTCCAACTCCTGCTGCCAGACGGTATCGCGGGAGAAAGCGAACCCGGGCACGACCTCCCGGGCGGCGTAGAGGTTTAAAAGCTCACGGGCCAGAAACTCCGCCGCTTCCTTGGCTTTCTGCCGGGTGCGTACCCACTCCTGAGAGCCGAGGCGGCTTAAAACGGGTGAGCGGTCGCCGGCACCCACATAGCGGCTCACCCGGTCAATCTGGTCGGTGGGGACATAAAGCACGTCGTTGCCGGCGTACTGTAAAACCAGGTATTCCTTATCCGAACCGGCGGCATTAAGCATGGTCACGCCGGTGAATTTACCGATGCCGTGCTCGATGTGAACGACGTAATCGTCCGGAACAAAGTCGATGGAAAGCTTCTGGCGGGCGGCGGGGCGCTTTTTGACCAGCCGCCGCTGCTTGACGAAGCCGAAAATCTCGGCGTCCGTAAAGAGATAAGTTTCCCCGCCCATCACCCAGCCCTCCAGTAGAGACCCCTGCACCAGCACCAGCGTGCCGGGCTCCGGCGGCTGCGTCACCGCCTCGACAGGCGCAACGACGATATCCTCTTCTTCAAACAGCTCGGACAGGCGGCCGGACTGGTGGCTGACGATAACGATGCGTTTCTGCTGTGCTAAAAGCTCCACGGATTTCTTAATAAAGACCGGCAGCTTGCCGGCATACCCCGGCGTTGAAATAAAGTCCAGCGTCTCCCCGGTGCCCCAGGCCTCCAGCCGCAGCGGCTGACGTTTAGCCAGACCCGGCTCGAGCTCCTGCCAGGTAAAATAAGGCCGTGGAAAATTTACGGGAAGCTCGCCGCGCGCGATTTTCTCGTCACGCATCTGGGCGGCTTCGGCGTCCAGCTCCTCGGCCACCTGCTCGATGAACGAGGGCTCATCCAGCACCAGCAGCCCACCCGGCGGCAGGTAATCCAGCAACCGGCCGCTATTAAACAGAGGCGCATAAAATTGCGCCTCCCGCGTCAGCTGCCCGGCCAGGAACATCTCCTTATCCTGGCGGTACTGCTCTCGGACGTCCGCGGTGCAGCCTTTAAGGTCGAGGGTGGTTAAAACATCTTCCAGAGATTGTTTGTCCATGCGGCGGGGGGCTAATAATTCGGTGGCCGGGCCAACCGTCAACGATGGTATTTTCCCGACCGACCGCTGGGTGGCGGGGTCGAAGGTGCGGATGCTATCCACCGCATCGCCGAAAAACTCCAGGCGGACGGGAAGCTCGAAGGTGGGCGGGAAAATATCGATAATGCCGCCGCGGTGGCTCATCATGCCCGCCGCATCCACGGTATTTTCCAGGCGGTAGCCCATCGCTTCCAGCGTCGCCAGCAGCTTGAACGGCGGGATGTTCATGCCGAGCGTGATAACCTGGCGGGCGGCGGTAAATTCGGCGTGGGAGGCGGTGCGGGATATCAGCGCCGCCGCCGAGGCCACGACCAACGGAGGCATTACTTCCCCTGGTTCACTCTCATCGCCGGCCAGCGCGGAAAGCACTTGCACACGCTCTTTGGCGGTCGAGGTGTCGGGGGATATGCGCTCATAGGGCAGGACATCGTGCTCCGGGAAAAGCATGATCCGCCCCCCGCCGCACCAGCCGGAAAGCTGCTCGTGGAGTTTCCGGGCGTGCTCCGGCTGGGCGGTAACCATAAGCACCGGTACCTGAAGATTTTCATAAAGCGCCGCCGCCAGGTAAGACCGGGCGGCATCCAGCACCACCGCCGTAACGCCTTCCCGCTGACCCAGCCTTGTTATAAGACTCTGGTAGGCAGGCAGAGGTTGAACCAATGTCAATAATTTCCCTAAATCCACGCCTATATCCTCTGAAATATAAACGCCAAATAGGGCTCGTCCATAAATATGGGCCAGCCCTTTGAGATAGATTGTAGCACAGATGCGGATAGAAACACAGTTGTTTTTTAGAGTTCCATGCTAAACCGTACTCAATACGTTCCGCCTTATGCTATAATGGAAAAAACCGATTTGAAATAACATGAGCAGGAAAAACGTAATAACCAAAGTGCCGGATTTAGCTTACCGGCGTGTCGTCATCAAGCTGGGCACCCATCTACTGACCGGCAGCGACAGCCGGCTGGATATAACGGTCATGTCAAGCCTGGCAAAGCAGATTGCCGGACTGCATGCACAGGGCGCAGAGGTCATAATCGTGTCCTCCGGAGCGGTAGCGGCGGGGCGGTACAAGCTGGGGATAACCGGTAAAATCAAAGGCACACCCTATAAGCAGGTGCTGGCATCCGTGGGGCAAAGCCGCCTGATGAACACCTACGAGAAAATTTTCGAGCCGCATAATATTACCATCGCCCAGGCGTTGCTGACTAAAACCGATATAGCAGACCGGGCCGGTTACCTTAA
Source organism: Dehalococcoidales bacterium (assembly GCA_050018395.1). Lineage (GTDB taxonomy): Bacteria > Chloroflexota > Dehalococcoidia > Dehalococcoidales > RBG-16-60-22 > RBG-13-51-18. The sequence continues at coordinate 1,934 of JBEKAC010000063.1, read as the reverse complement.
TGCCCGGAACACCCTGCTGGCATTGATGGAACTCGGCGTTATCTGTATCGTTAATGAAAACGACGTTGTTTCCGCCGATGAAATAAAAGAAAACAAATTCGGGGAAAACGATATCCTTTCAGCCATGGTGGCCAATTTGATAGACGCGGATATGCTCATGATACTTGGCGACATGGGCGGACTTTATACCGCTGACCCGAGGCTGGACCCGGAGGCGCGTCTGGTGCCGCTGGTAAAAAAAATCGATGCCTCAATCAGGCGTCTTTGTTCAGACTCTTCAAGCGGAGTGGGCACCGGCGGCATGATAACCAAGATCGAGGCCGTGAAACTAGCCACAACCTCCGGAGTGCGGGTGGTAATCGCCGCCGGCAGAGAGCCTGATATTATCATGAAACTAGCCGCCGGCGAAACGCGAGGAACACATTTCTTAACCACAATAAGTCATATGGAAAGCCGGCAACGCTGGATGGTCTCCGGGCTCGGCACCAAAGGCAAATTAATCATCGATGACGGAGCGGCCACCGCACTGCAAAAGCAGAACCGCAGCCTGTTGGCGGCCGGCATACAGAAAGTCGAAGGCAGATTCGGCCGCGGGGACATCGTGGCTATTTACGATACAGAAGGAGCGCAAATCGGGAGCGGCATCACTAACTACAGTTCCGCCGATATCGGTAAAATCAAGGGAGTCAGCTCGAATAAAATCGCCGGCCTGCTTAACATCGATTATGGCCCGGAGGTAGTGCACCGTAACAACCTGGTGCTACTGGAAAGAGAGGAATCAAGTGCCCACAGGTAAACTGTATTATTCCCTCAATGAACAGTTCGTCGCTAACGTTAACTACCAGTTCCAGCACGAGGAAGACCATAGCTGGTGGGGAGAGCTGACGCTCGTCGAGTACAAGCAAATCAAAGACGGGGCCGGCTATACCATCGAGCTGGAAGACGGGCGGCGGAGCCACTGCAACCTTAAAAAGCGGGTGAACCGGGCGGTAACCAGCCTGCCGCCGCGCTATGTTTACCATTTCAGCGGGAGCAACCAGTTCGAGTACTAGGGAGCTTTGAGCTACTTCCATGCCATGGGGTACTTTGCGTGAAGTATTGGAGGCAAGACCCAACATACAGCTTGACATCACGATATTTACTAATATAACGAATGGATAGTTTGTGCCAGAAATTCTTATTAAAAGTCTTGATGCAGCGCAAAACAAATATAACCCATTAAAACCATAACCCCACGTTAGATTACGCAAAATCTTGATGGATGGGTTCAATAAATACTTACAATGGCATGGAGACCTTCTTTTATTGTGTTATAATGGAGTTACGAGGAAAACAAAATGGAATACACGGTTATCATAAGAAAAGCGCCTGATGGTTTTTATATCGCCAGTTGTCCCCTGATTCCGGAAGCGCGGGCACAAGGTGAAAACTACGATGATTGCATGAGCAACATTAAAGAGGTGCTTACGCTTTGCCTGGAATACCGAAAAGAGCTTGGAGAAGAAATCCCAAAGGAAATCGATACTAAGAAGGTTACCATTGCCATATGACAAGGCTGCCTTCTTTAAAAACAAGGGAAGTAATTAAGGGGCTACAAAGATTAGGGTTTGAAAAGGTCCGGCAAAAGGGGAGTCACGCTATATTCCATCACCAGGACTGCCGCCGGGCTCCCCTGCCGATTCATCTGTCTAAAAGTATCAGCCCATATTTTCTCTCGGATATTCTCAAACAACTTGACATAGGTGAAGATGAATTTTTACGAGCAATAGGTCAGAAATAAGCTGAAAATTGTGCTACAATTAGGAATTATTCCAGTTAATCTCCAGGGAGCGGTAAATGAAATCAGCCATAGATGAATTGAAAGCTAAGGGCCGGGCGGCCAAGATAGCCTCACGGCGCCTGGCTTACCTTTCAACGGATATCAAGAACCAGGC
>JBEKAC010000062.1:0-12359 GCA_050018395.1 Dehalococcoidales bacterium | reverse complement strand
TGGCGGAGAGATTACAACGAAGTCAGACCTCACAGCTCATTGAAAGGAGCTACCCCGAAGGAGTATGCTGAAATAACCGCGGGACTCTAGTCAGAATTGTAGCTAACTCTGGGGTAAGGTCAGAGCAATACCATCTTCGCGTATTTTAGCAATTAGCTATACCTCAAAAATATCCAAGCTAGGTGAATAACTCTTTGTTATTCTTAAGAAGTCTCTGTAATAATCCATTTGCCCAACTAATCGGGTTAAACGTGAAAATTTTTAGTTACCATATACTTCTTGACGACGCAAGTCGGTATCCAAGTAGAAGCAATAATCACTGGATTCCTGCCGGAGTTTACCCCGATAATATCGGGGCTGGAATGGTGATAAAATCTCCCTTACTCCTTCCTTACAAAGGAGGGAAAGTATAGTAGGAAACAAGGAATTTTAAGGTTGGGATAATCATCCTCTCCCCTTCGTAAGGGGAGAGTGAGAGAGGGATTTTATCAATCCCCCCTCTCCGCCAGCGGAGAGGGGGCCAGGGGGTGAGGTCGAAACGTTTATCCCGAGCGCAATCGAGGGGCTTGCCCCCAGCGAACTTAATATGGGGATCGCGCAGGATTTTCTTATGACAAAATACCCTTCCTTTTCCCCCTGCGAGCCCCTATAATGTTCATCGGTAAGCGTCTGCTATCAACCGGATTGACATATAACAAATCAAAAACAAATCAGCTTCGCCTTGAAGCTAAACCTTAATAAAAAAATATTTAAAAAAACAAAAAAACAAACCCCTTATGGCTTTTCCCTCACCCTGGATCGGCTAGCCCCAGCCCTGTCCCGAGCGCAGTCGAGGGGCTTGTCCCGAGCAGAGCCGAAGGGCGAGGTCTCTCCCTATCTGTAATAAAATCGTAATGTTTTTAAAACGGATTTTATCACCACTACATAATATTTCTGTTAATATGGTATAGTTCGCTTACATAAAAGGCATGAGGCTTAAAACCTCGGGAGGGCAAGATGTATAAAAAAGTCGTCGTACCATTGGATGGTTCCAAACTGGCGGAAACGGTGCTGCCGCACCTGGAGACTATCGCCAGGGGGTGCAATGTTGCGGAAATCCTGCTGGTATCGGTCACGGAAAAAATTACCGGCAAGTTTCCTTCCGCCCAGACCTTAGAGCCGGATTTCAGTGAACCTTCGGTCGCGGTAGGCTCGGAACAGGCCATCCTGGTCGGACCTAACCTCGTCTTTGGGAACGCCCCGCAAACCCGGGGCGTACAAACACACCTGGGCAAAATGGGTAAGACCGCCAATGATTACTTGCACAAAATTGACAAACAACTGCAGGACAAGGGATTCATCGTTCATACCCATGTCCTGGCCGGCCATCCTGCAGAAGAAATAATCGGCTTCGCTAAAAACCAGTCCGCCGATTTAATCGTCATGGCCAGCCGGGGGAAATCAGGACTCAACCGCTGGAACATGAGCAACATCGCGGAAAAAGTTATCCGGGGGACCGATATCCCGGTGCTTCTCGTCAAACCCAAGGCAGGTTTTAAAGAGACCAGGCCGAAACGCCGGGGTGTTGCCGCGTAAATAGAATTCCGGTGGAGCACCCTCCCAATTTCCCTGCTGATATGATATAGTAGTTTAGATATTTCGGTGCTATGACAATACGGAGGGATATATGTATAAAAAAGTTGTCGTACCCCTGGATGGCTCCAAGCTGGCGGAAACGGTGCTGCCGCACGTGGAGGCTATCGCCAAGGGGTGCGATATCAGTGAGATCATGCTCGTATCGGTCACAGAAAGAATCACTGGAGATATAAACACCAGCGATGTTTTTGAACAGTTCGTGCCGGAGCAGCCAGTCGAGGAACAGCCGCCGCGGTTCACCACCTATCAGCCCATCGTTGCCGCCACGAGAGCTAAAATACGCATCGGGAAGATACCGGTGAACGCGGGCAAGATGTACCGCAGCGCCGCGGAATACCTTTTGAAAATCACCAAGGACCTGGAGGACAAAGGCTACAATGCCACAGGCTCCGTGCTGGTCGGCCATCCGGCCGAGGAGATCGTTAAGTTCGCGGAAAGCCAGCAGGCCGACCTTATCATCATGGCCAGCCGGGGCAAGTCCGGCATGAGCCGCTGGGACATAGGTAACATCGCGGAAAAGGTCACACGGGCCAGCCCGATACCGGTGCTGCTGGTCAAGCCGCCGGCGGGCTTTAAGGAGACCAAGAAGAAACGCCGCGGCAAGGCTTTTTAATCCGGATCAACCGTTCATCACGTATGTAAAACAAAAGGGAGAGCTTTTCGGCTCTCCCTCGCTTTTTATCGACTAAACCGGATCGCTAATAAACCCCGTATTCCCTGGCGGCCTGCATGAAGACCTTCAGGTTTTCCGGGTTTCTCGTCTCATCGGCGGTAGCGCCGCCCGCCAGCGTATAGCCGCCGCCCGGCGCGCACGTCTCGATAAGTTTAACACAGTAAGCCTTGACCTCCTCCGGCGTGCCGGTTACCATCAGCGAGGCGGGCACGTTGCCGGAGATAGCACAGGTCTTGCCTATCATTTTCTTGGCGGCGGCCATGTCCGTCTGGTCGAACGCCCAGGAGACCCAGCCCTTAGGGAAATCGCCAATGTATTCCAGGCGCTGGTTATATTTGCCCTCGGCGAAGAGCGATACCTGAATGCCTTCGGCAATCAGCGCATCGATATAATTTTTCAATGTAGGCCAGTAGAATTTCTCAAACTGCCGGCGGGACATGAAGGTATCATCACCTTTATGCAGCGGGAAACTGATGGAAAAACCGCCGAAGGCGTTTATCTGCTCGATCGTCCGCGGCACTATCTGCTCGTAAATCATCTCGATGCATTCCAGCAGCGTGTCCGGGTGGCGGAACATGTCGATAGCCACGCCGGACGTCCCCCGCAGAAAGTCCCCGATAACGTCGAAAGGCGCGATGCCCAGGCCGCCCATATTCATCGGGAACCCGGCTTCCACCGCTTCCCGGTTGACTTCCGCCGTTTCGTTCTGCCAGTTTTCCATCGCCTCACCGGCGGCGATCAGCTTTTTAAAGGTCTCCCGCACCTCTTTATTGACGAAGGGGCGGGCCATCACCATCGGCGTGCCCAGCATCGAGCTTAGCGGCGGGAAATACTGCAATCCGGCGGCGGAGCCCATCGTGCGCGGTGTCAGCACCCGGAAGGCGAAGTCGGAGGTGTCCTTCATCATTGTGGCGTACTCGTCTTCCTTCATGTACGGCGCCTCGATGTACTGAAAGAGACTCACGTTATCGCCCAGCCCGTGCCCCGGCCAGGAATAGTTTTTATAATCGCAGATGTCCATCACCTTGCCGGAAAAGATGAAGCCCGGCCCCATGAAGGAGTCCATGTCCTCGTAAAAGTCGTTCATGAACTTCCGCCAGGCGGTCTTGAGGGCATCGGCGTCGTACATTACCCTCTTCAGATTATAGCCGGCGTAATAGGCCGGGTAATGCCCTGTGGGGATACTCACCGGCACACGGTCCGGCACCTCGCAGCGGGAAACTTTAACCTGCCGGGTCACCCGCTCGTGATAAAGCTTTTTAGCGCGGGGGTCCCGGAACTTGATGCCGGTGCCCTCGATGTAATTCTTCATCCTTTTATCGCGTTTTTCTTCTTTGGTCATCTGCGACCATTCTTTTTCCATGAACGTTTCTCCTTTGAAAATCGTGATTCTTCTGCGCAAACAAACATTTTAGCGCGGGATTTCCCTGATTTTACTCTTTCTGCCGCCGTTCCGGCAAATTTTTTGACGCGGCGCTACGGATGGTGGTAACTTGTAAATTGACAAGGAGATAAGCTCAAATGGAAAGACTGAATGTACTGGTTATCGCCCCTTCTTTCGACCGTTCGCTGCCGCATGCCGACGATGAAGTCCTGCGCCGCATTAAAGCCGTCAACCCTAAAATAAAAGTCACCGATGCTTCGATGCTGCTGATGGCGGAGTTCAACGGGGACAACTCCCGCAAAGCGGAGCTCGACGCCCGGCTGGCGGAAGCGGACATACTTTTCGGGTTCATCCCGCCGCAAAACATTACCGCGCGGGCGCCCCGGCTGAAATGGTTCCAGGTGACTTCCGCCGGCGTCGATCGCCACCGCGATACGGAAATCTGGCGCAGCCGGGTAATCATCACCGGCGTCAGCGGCATACACGCCACGCCCATCGGCGAGTTCGTCATGGGCCTGATGCTGATGTTCGTCAAAGAGACGCCGCTTAGCTTCAAGATGAAACAAACGCGGGAGTGGCAGCGGTATGCGCCGCACGTGCTGCGGGGCAAGACCGTGGGCATCGTGGGGCTGGGGCACATCGGGCGGGAGGTGGCGCGGCTTTCTAAAGCGTTCGGGATGAAGGTCATCGCCACGCGGCGCTCGACGAAAAAAGCGGGCAAAGCCAGGAACGTAGATTTGCTGCTGCCGCAGGCGCAAATGAAAGAAATGCTCGCCCAGAGCGACTTCGTGGCTTTGTGCGTTCCGCTGACGCCCGACACGCGGCATATCATCGGGGAGGCGGAGTTCAAGGCAATGCAGCCTTCGGCTTACATTATCAACATCGGGCGGGGCAATCTTATCGATGAAGCGGCGCTCATCCGCGCCCTGGATGAAAAGAGCATCGCCGGGGCGGGACTGGATGTTACCGCCACCGAACCCCTGCCTAAAGAAAGCCGCCTGTGGGACTTCGAGAACGTGATTTTAAGCCCGCACGTCTCAGGCGGCATGGAGGACTATATGCTGCGCGCCGCCGACCTTTTCTGTGAGAACCTCAAGCGCTACCTCGGCGGCAAAAAGCTGCACAACGTCGTCAATAGAAAAAGAGGCTATTAAAATCCTTTTAGAAGAAAAGAAGGAGGGAATTATATGACCATGACGCTAGCGGAACTGGAAGCGGAAGTAAAAAGCCTAAAAAAACAGGTGGCGGAAAATGCCTGGGCCAAAGACTATCTTGAAATCTGGAAACTGCAATCGCTGTATTCCCATCTATATAACCTTGGCAGGATGTCAGAGGTTCCGTCCCTTTTCGCTAAAAAAACACCGGGCGTAAACCTGGAGATAGAAGACAGCGGTGTCTATGAAGGCTTCGAAGGAGTTACCCGATTCTGGAACACGGTCTTCAACCAGAAAAGAATGGTATCTTCGGGCTTCCTCGGTCTGCATATGACTGTGAACCCCCTTATCGAGATTAACAAAAAAGGCACACAGGCAAAGGGCATCTGGCATTCTCACGGGTTTGTATCCATGGGAGGTATCAACCCTAAACAGTTTATCTGCCTGGGTAAGTATGACATGGAGTATGTGAAAGAAGACGGCCAATGGAAAATCCTTAAGTTCGCTTACCGCCTGACTTTCATGTGTCAATATGAAAAGGGTTGGTTGGATGAACCGGTGGGCGCCAGTATCGCGGGGAACCCGGAGAATAAGCCGGATAAACCCACTACCTATTTCATGCCGTACAGTAAGTACCGGATAAATGTAATGCTGCCGCAGCCGCCAGAACCATATAAGGACTAAACCTGGCGGGGCAAACTAACGTGTCTCCTGAATCACCGTGCCGCCGGTGTCAAAGGAATAACGGCAGCCTAATTCGTCGGTTTTGCTTTTGGAACTATTCAGATAGTCGGTTAAAACCAGCGGGTTGGCGTCGGTGGTGCGTACCTCGCCCATATCCGTAGTGGGACCGGTGGCCAGTAACGTACCGGCGGTGCTATCGTTCAACATCTCCATTACCGCTATCCTAATCGTGACATACTCATTGGCGCGGGCGGCATCTTTGCCCTTAGCCGTCATCGCACCCAGGTGCGGAATAGCGGTAGCCGCGAGCAAAACCAGTACACCCACAGCCACAAATATCCCCAGGAACAAACCGGCCAATTGTTTATCCGGCAGGTTGCCCGTCGCCGCAGGTTGTTCGTCTGCCCCATACGTCATAGTACTAATGTAATAGTTCTTAAGCGTGGCGTCATCCATATTGCGCACTATTTTTTGTGGAGGCTAACCCCTATTTCTTTTTACGCTGCCGGATAATGGGAGTTAACCCTCAATAGAAATTAATGATTTTCTGCTTTTAAATCCAACATGAGTGTACTACATTGATAGAATAACAATGGGCAAAAATTTGCTGTTTATCAACCATACTGGAGCAGTTTCCTCAATTCCCGGACTGCTGGCCGCGAACGGCTACGGAGTGGATGAGGTGTCCGACCCGGAAATGGGCCTGCGCCGACTCGATGAGGCCGATTACGGGGTAATAATCGCGTTGGAAGACGCGGCATCGACAAGCTGGCAGCTTTGCGAAAAAATTCGATGCTTTACGGGAGCGCCGCTGATCGTCATCAGTACTGATGCCAGCACCGAGGCCTGCCTGAAAACCATCAGCGCCGGCGCCGATTATTTCTTGAGAAAGCGCTACGGCCCTCTGGAGCTGCTGGCCAGGGTCAGTTCCCTTTTACAGCGTACTATACCCCGCCAAACCATGCCGGTTGGTTCGTGACTGTCTTAGTGACAGTAAAAATTTAATGCGAAGGATGCCAAAATGTATACGAAAGTTGTGGTACCACTGGACGGTTCTCAATTGGCGGAGGTGGCCCTGCCTTACGCCGAGGAAATCGCGGCAAAAATGGGCTCCGATATGGTCTTCCTGACCGTACTCCCTTCCGACGACGGGGAGGAGTATAATAATCACCTCTCGTATTCGAAGAAAATCATCGAATCTACCAAGCTCCAGCTTGGCAAGTATCGCGAGAACGGTAACGGCAATGGTAACGGCAACGGCCATAATTTAAACGTCAGTGCCGCCACGCGTATGGGAAATCCCGCCGAAGGTATCCTTGATTTTGCCGAAAAAGGATACCCCAGCCTGATCGTGATGGCCACTCACGGGCGTTCCGGCATGAGCCGCTGGTCGGTAGGCAGCGTCGCCGACAAAGTGGTTCGGGCTACATCAAGGCAGCCACTGCTGCTCATCAGGGCCAAAGGCGCGCACCCGGACGTCCGCGCCAAGCGCATCCTTAAAAAAGCCCTGGTGCCGTTGGACGGCTCCGCCGTCAGCGAGGCGGTCATCCCCTTTATCCGCGATATCGCCCGCAGTCTTCAAATGGAGCTTACCCTGTTGCAGGTCCTCCCCAAGACCAACCGCACCTTCAGCAATGCCGAAACGTACCTCAAAGACAGGTGCCGCCGGCTGGGGGAGGAAAAAGTGTCGGCCACTTTCCAGGTAAAAATCGGCAGCGCCGCCGACCAGATTATCGATTATGCCGCGGAATCCGCCTGTGACATGGTGGCGATGTCCACCCGCGGGCAAACGGCACTCAATCTGTGGTCCCTCGGCAGCGTCGCCCAGAAAGTGCTGCTCGGCGGAGACTCACCGCTGCTTCTTATCAAGGGATAGGCCCGCCTTACTCTTCCTCGTATTTTTACACGCTGTCCTTCCAGCGTGATGCCGACTTGCCTATTTTTACCCACTCTGCTATTTTGGAATTGTCCGGTTTTTACCGGGCAATTTCTTTTTACACATGGATAACATCAAGAGGCTGGTCGTCGGTTCACTCTCGGCTAACTGTTTTATCGTCGGCGGGGAAGCCGGGACGGAAGGTATGGTAATCGACCCCGGCGGCAACGGCGAGCAAATCCTCCGGGCGATCAAAGATTCCGGGCTGGATATTAAGATCATCGTGCTCACGCACGGTCACTCCGACCATATCGCCGCTCTGTATGAAATTCAGGACGGTACCGGCGCCGAAGTAGCCATCCATATCGATGATGCCGATTTTCTGGAAGGGCACGGTTCTTACAGCTCCCAGTTCGGTATTTCTTATAAAACCCCCCACCCCCCGGATAGACTACTGCGGGAAGGCGATGCAATAACACTCGGCGCTACCAGCTTTAAGGTGATACATACACCCGGGCATACGCCGGGCAGCATCTGCATCCTCACCGAGGGCAAAGCTTTCACCGGCGATACTCTCTTCTATCGCGGCATCGGCACGACGCTGATGCCGGGCAGCAGCCGCAGTCAGCTGATTAACAGCATCCAGACCAGGCTCATGGTGCTCCCGGATGACACTGCCATTTATCCCGGTCACGGCCGGGAGACCACCATTGGCGCGGAACGCCGGGAAAATCCTTACGTTACCGGCCGTATGCGCAACAGCTACTGGTAACCGTTTTAGTCTTTTTTACGCTTGAAACATTCTTTCCCTTCTTTGCCGTTTTTCATTTTGTGACTTTTTTGTGTTATTTTCACCCTGCTTTGTGATTTTAATGTAAACACGCGGCACTAAAGTAACTCTAGAACTATAGTGAACATGGTTAGCCGGGTGAAGAGTGTTCGGAACCCCGTCGGGCCAAACATCCTGAGACAATATTTTAAGGAGGTAATTCCTTTGGGTACCAGAATAGAAAGTTTTTACCCGCAATATCTCACTACCGGCGCCGTCGCCAGGCACTGCGGCGTCAGTAAAGTGACGGTCTTAAGGTGGATCGAGAAAGGCAATTTGGCTGCGTTCCGGCTTCCGGGAGGTCAGAACCGCATTTTCCGGGATGACTTTTACTCCTTCGCCGCCAAACATAAGATCCCGTTAAGAAACATACAAACGTCTTAAATAAAGCTACAACAATACTTAAAATACCCCTCGATTCGAACCGCCTCCTCAGTACAGGCCGGCTTTCCGCAGCAGGAAAAAACAGGGAAGCCGGCCGTCCTTTTTATGGCAATATGTCACCGAAATTCCGTAATACTCACAATTTCTGCAATGATTTGTATCTCCCTCCTTTAGTACCACCCGATCTTTGATAACCTTGTGATTTATCTGTGTAATTTCTCCCTCACGGCGTGATTATGCTGTGACCCATCTTGCCTATACTACAAACGATACAAGCATTGCTAGCACCAAAATTGCTGACAGTTCCGGTTGTATAAGAGAAATCCGGCGGAAATGATCACTCTAAACGGGAGGTTAGCTTGCGGCAGCCAGCAGAACAATGGACCCCGGAATATATTTCGGTAGGCTTTGTCGCCAAGCGCTGCGGCGTCAGCAACACCACCGTCCTGCGCTGGATCAGCACCGGCCGGCTGCCGGCTTTCCGGCTTCCCGGCGGGCATTTCCGGGTGGGCAGCGGGGACTTTGCCTATTTTATATCCAGGTACATGCAGTTTGAGGAAAATCACCCCTGAATCCGTTATAATTACAGGCTAAAACGAACGTTAGAAATGGCAAAAGGAGGCAAGACAGCATGAGCAGATAACCAGCCATGATGTTTTATCCGGCATTACTTCTTATCGGGAGATAAAAATGGAAAATAACTTGCGTAATCACACTTCAGGAGGTAATAAAATGTTCAAGCTTCTTAAAAAATTCTATCATAATGACAAAGGGTTCACCCTGGTGGAGCTGCTCATCGTCGTCGCCATACTGGGCGTGCTCGCCGCCGTCGTCCTCCCCAACGTTATCGGGCTGGCCGGCGCCGGACAGACCGAGGCCGCCAAGGCCGAGTTTGTCACCGTACAGACCGCGATGGATACGATGATGGCGCAGAACCATTACACTTCGGTCAACGTCACAGCTGCCACTGCCAACATGACTTCTTTCCCCGGCGGTAACGGGTTGTATCCCAACTATTTGAGAACCGGCTCGACCAAAGGGACCTATTCCTGCACGGCCACCGGGCTGGTAACGCAAGCAACCACGGGTTATTAGTTAACCTGCTGCAGCACCAAAAAAAATCAAGAAATCGCGGTGTTAGCGTGATTGGCCTGCTAAGGAATGGCCTTTAGCGGGCGGATACCAGGAGAAATTGAATGGCCACAAGGTCATCAACTTTAAAGCGATGGGGTATGCATATCTATCGGGTCATCGCCGCGGTATTGCGGAGCATAACCAGACCATCGCATAAAGTTGTACCGAAGCAGCGCCGGCGCAGCCAGCTGTTGTCTGGGTTCCTGCTGCTAATGACCCTAAACACGCTGGTGGGCTCGATGATCTTGAAACACGCGGGCGGCAATGTGTGGATGGTCATGGCGGCAACTTCGGCTGTTTTTCTGCTTACCTATTTCATCAGCCGCTCCAGGTACTACCGGATAGCGCTGATAATCGCCCTGGTTATCCCGGCGGTCCCGCCGGTGTCCATGGCTATCCTGAAACCGCCGGAAATCAACCTGACCGCGGAACTGATGTGGTTGTCCCTGCCTCTGTTGATCGCCAGCATCTTGCTGACGATACGCCAGATAATTATTGTCAGCTCATCATACATCGCCTGTAGCGTTCTGCTGGATGCGCTGGGTTTGCTGGATTATAAGATCATGGCGCCGCTGATGGCCTATATATTAATCGTAACCTTTATCGTTACCGCCATCGCCGCCGTGAGGAAAGCCGATGAATCGGAAATTGAAAATCGGCTTGCCAAACGTCTCCAGGCGGAAAAGACCATACGGGAATCAGAAGAAAAGTTCTCTAAAGCCTTTAACGCCAGTCCGCAGCAAATTGTCATCACCCGGGCCAGGGATAATGTTACCGTGGACGTAAACGAAACCTTCGCCCGTTTGTCCGGCTTTACCCGCGAACAGGTGATAGGTCAGACCGCTGATGCACTCGGTATCTGGGAAAGTCCGGAGGAAAACGAACGCTTTATGCGAATGCTGGCGGAGAAAGACCGCATATCGAACGAAGAGTTTAACTTCCGCAACAAAGCGGGCGTATTAACAACCGCTCTCGTTTCCATTGAAAGCATCACCATCGGCGGTGAGGAGTGCTGGATTTCCGTCATGTTAGATATTACGGAGCGCAAACGCATGGAAACAGCTTTAAGAGAATCGGAGGAAAAATTCTCTAAAGCTTTTGCCGCCAGCCCGGAAATAATTGCCATTACCACCGTTAAAGACGGGAAATATGTAGATATTAATGATAGCTATTTACTCCATACCGGCTACACCAGAGAAGAATTGATAGGTCACACCACCTCCTCCATTGATATCTGGGCGCATATAAACGACCGCAACAAAATGATCGAAATTTTACGGGAACATGGAAGGATACGTAACGAAGAATTCGATTTCCGCATGAAATCCGGCGAGATACGCACCTGGATATTCTCCATGGAACCCATCACCATCGGGGGAGAACCATGCCTCATCGGCGTCTCATTGGATATTACCGGGCGCAAGCGCATGGAACAAGCCCTCCGTGATTCCGAGGAAAAGTTTTCCAAGGCTTTCCAGGCCATCCCTGAGTCCATCTCTATTTCTACGATGAAAGATGGCATATTTCTGGATGCTAATAATAGTTTCCTCGCTCACAACGGCCATACCCGTAAAGAGGTAATCGGCCATACAGCTGAAGAAATAAACCTATGGGTAGACACCAGTGGACGTAATAGGATACAACGGTTATTGCAGGAAAGCGGCCATTTTGAAAATGAGGAATTTGAATTCCATGTAAAATCAGGCGATATACACACCAATCTACTATCGGCCGAGACCATTTATCTGAATGGCGAACCCTGCATATTGGTCGTTGGCAATGATATTACCGAGCGCAAACGCATGGAACAGGCCCTGCGGGAGTCAGAAGAGAAGTTCTCCGCGGCCTTCCACTCCAGCCCCAATGCCATTTTGATCGCCTCAATCGAGGAGGACAAATTTATCGACGTCAACGAAAGTTTCGGGCGTTTTGTCGGTTATTCCCGCGAAGAAATCATCGGACACAACTCAAAGGAACTAAAACTATTTGCCAGCGAAGAAGACTTTCAACGCATGGCCAAAAACCTGATGGAAAAAGGCAGAATCTTTAACGAGGAATACCGCTCCCTCAGAAAATCCGGCGAGGAGCGCATCGGGCTGTTTTCCGCCGAGGCCATTTTCATCGCGGGCAAGTTTTGTATGATCATGGCGATTACCGATGTCACTGAACAAAAGCTGGCGGAGGAAAAACTAAAACAGGCCCTGACAGACCTGGAACACTCCACGGCGCAGCTAAAAGCGACGAATAAAGAACTGGAAAGCTTCAGCTATTCCGTCTCCCATGACCTGCGGTCGCCGCTGCGCAGCATCGATGGCTTCAGCCAGGCACTGCTGGAAGACTATGACGCCAGGCTCGATGATACCGGCAAGGACTATTTACGGCGCCTGCGCGGCGCCAGCCAGAAAATGGGTGAGCTCATCGACGGGCTGTTGAAACTGTCCCGGCTGACCAGGAACGAAATGCACCCGGAAAAAGTTGATTTGAGCGCGCTGGCGGTGGATATTTCCTCCCAGCTACAGGAGACACAACCGGAAAAGCATGCCAGATTCGTGATCGACCCCGGTCTAATCGCCAATGCCGACCCCCAGATGGCCCGTGTCCTGCTG
>JBEKAC010000061.1:0-12531 GCA_050018395.1 Dehalococcoidales bacterium | reverse complement strand
CGGTATGTACATCGTCAGCTCACGTAAGGGCGATAAGTTGAACGGCCAGATTGCCAATACCGTCTTCCAGATAACCTCTGACCCGCCGACCATTGCCGTGAGTATCAATAAAAACAATCTCACCAATGAATACATTAAATCCAGCCTGGTCTTTGCCGCCTCGGTGCTCGCCCAGGCCACGCCTTTACTCTTTATCGGAGGGTTCGGGTTCAAGACCGGCCGGGACACGGACAAATTCAAGAACGTTAATTACAAACTGGGCCACACCGCCTCCCCGTTGGTCCTGGATAACACCCTAGCTTATATAGAAGCCAATGTCATCCAGGCCGTCGAACTCGGCACGCACACTATCTTTCTCGGCAGAGTCGTGGCAGCGGAAGTTCTCAACGAAAACCCCTGCCTTACCTATGAGTACTACTACCAGGTCAAACACGGCACCACCCCCAAGAGCGCCCCCAGCTTTATCGCCACACAGCATTAAGGAGGCTTTTAAAATGTCCAAGTACGAATGCACCGTCTGCGGCTATATCTATGACCCGGCTGCCGGAGACCCCGATAGCGGTATCGCCCCGGGTACGCCCTTTGAGAAACTGCCCGACGACTGGGTCTGCCCAATGTGCGGGGCGGCCAAGAGTGAATTTAAGAAAGTGAACTAGAATATGCCAGAAACCTCAACCGGGCGCAGATTTCAGGAATATTAGAAGCGCTGCCGGTAGATATCTCTTTCGTCGATGAAAACAATCACTAATATCAAGAAGTTTGACGGTTAAAGAAGACTCCTGGAATATTGATGAAAAAGTGGGTTATCAAATATATCCTCTTTATCCTCCTTCTTTTAACGGGACTGATACAGGCAGTGTCCGGTTTCCTTTTATGGCTCTTTATCCCCGGCGGTCACCGGGGCTTCGGTATTCATCCTGTGCAGGGGCAAATCCTGTGGTCCCGCTTTACCTGGATTGAGATACATGATTGGACCGCCGTGGCACTGGTAATCATCGTGATTATCCACATCATTTTACACTGGAAATGGATATTCCTTACCACGAAAAAAATGCTGGGGATGAACCGTGATACGGAGATTAACGATGAATAAAAAAATAGACCGCTATTCCTTGAAAAGTATGCATCAGGAGGCTCCTTATGGCTCAATTCGTTAAAGCAGGCACGACCGGGGAATTTAAGGATGGGACCAAGAAAAAAGTAACGCTGGAGGGGCAGGAAATCATGCTGGCCCGGGTGGGCATTAACTATTACGCCGTCGCCGACCGCTGCGCTCACATGGGCGGCGACCTTTCTGCCGGGACACTGGAAGGCACGGTCATCACCTGCCCGCGCCACGGCTCACAGTACGATATCCGCACCGGGCAGAACCTCCGCTGGATGCGCGGTACGGGCGTCGCCGCCGCGATAGGTAAAGTGCTAAAGCCACCGCGTGGCATCGCCGTTTACAAGGTGAAAGTTGAAGGAAACGATATTTCGGTTGAAGTTTAAACCTGTTCCGGGTTAGAGACCGTCAAGAAATTCTGCCGTATTTGATAAAGGCAAGTACCTTTTTACGTTTGATAATGTCCACGGCAAACCATAAAGCAACTGCCAGGCCGATAATTTCCGGTATATATATCGAGGGGTCGTGGGTCAGGGCATGGAAGATACCCCCCACCCAGTTCTCCAGGTCGATTTTCGGGAAAGAAAAGCCCATTAACGGCCAAAACAAAGTGGCGGGAATACTCCACATGCCATCGAGTAGCAGGTGGGTGAAAGTACCCGCGGCCAGCGCCAGCAGCCATGTCCGCCGCCGGCTTTTCCACAAATAAAGACCCGGGGCCGCAATCACCACCAGAAATAATAATGTATGGGAGAAAATCCTCCCGTTATTGAAGGTATCCCGGAACAGGTACTGCCCTACCGGCTTATCGATAATATCCGGCAGCAGCGAGCCGACCAGCAGCCAGCGGATATCCACGTATTTTGAAAGCGCCACGAACCAGTCTGTTTTTTCCTTCCGGCGGTTAACACCACCGGCCAGCACCGCCGCAACCCCCAGCGTGACGCCCGCGTGCCCGAATAAAAGCATTCTCCTGCTCTCCATGTAAATATTTAAAGGAAAAGTTGCGTTTAGTCCTACCAGCTATAATATAATAAATCGTCGTTCTTGACGAATTATCCTGGGTTTTTATACGAAGATGAAAGTTATCGGGCTTACGGGAGGCATCGGCAGCGGTAAAAGCACCGTGGCGCGCTTTCTGGCGGAACTGGGCGCCGCCGTTATCGACCTGGATAAGGTGGGACACGACGTCTTGAACAAGGGCGGCGGGCCTTATCGGGAGGTCGTAAGCGAGTTCGGGAAAGACGTTTTGACCGCTGACGGCGAAATCGACCGCGCCAAGCTGGGTAAAATCGTCTTTAACGATAGCCAGGCTTTGCAGCGTTTAAACGGAATAACCCATCCGGCTATCGATAAAGCGGTGGACAGGATAATCCGCGAACAACGCCGTAAAGGGGCCAAAGCAGTGATTTTTGAAGCCGCTGCCCTGCTGGAGGCTGGCAGGGCTTTCCAGGTAGACGAAATATGGGTGACCGTCGCCCCGGAAGCCACGGTGCTGCAAAGACTTAAAGCGCGGTCGGGTTACTCCGCGGCGGAAGCGGAAGCACGCATCCGCGCGCAAATGACGAACGGTGAAAAAATAAAGCGGGCCAACGTGGTCATCGATACCGATTGCTCTCTGGATGAGCTTAAGGCGAGAGTGACCGCGGAGTGGCAAAAGCTGCTCCAGAGGCTATAGATGAACAAACAAAAACCGGTGAAAATCACATATATCCACACAGGCGAGCAGGACCTGGACTTAATCGCAGACTTGTGGTGTAAGTTGAGATTACATCATAAAGAGCGGGCGCCGGAGGTCTTAAAAGGATATTTTGATAAGGTAACCTTTGATGAGCGCAAGAGCCAGCTGCTGGAAAAGTCTAAAAACGGCGGCCTGCTGATAGACTTGGCTAAAGATAGTTCCACCGGCGCCGTGATCGGCTACTGTGTCAGCACCGTCAATGAAAATAAACATGGCGAGATAGAATCCATTTTCATTGAGGAGCCCTTTCGCCGCCAGCATATCGGCGACCATTTTATGCAGAGCGCTTTAAAATGGATGGATGCCAGAAGTGTGACCCGTAAAATTATCGGCGTCGGCGCCGGTAACGAAGAAGTCTTCGGGTTTTACCGCCGCTACGGATTCTACACCCGGGTCCACATCCTGACGCAGGTGAAAGAAAAGGAAGCGTGAAAGATGGCTGAAAGAGACTGGGTTTGTGAAGACTTACTTACCGGAAAAATGAAAGTGGACGTAATCTGGGAGGACAAGCGAGCGCTTTCGTTTCTCGCCGAACCCGACCCCAGATTCAAGATGCATGCTATCATCGTCCCTAAAAAACACGTTTCTTACGTCACGGACCCCGAAGCCATCGACGGCAAAGCGCTGGAATCAATGATGCTGGCAGTGCAAAAAACTGCCGCCGCTCTGGGCGTTGACAAGACAGGTTTTTACGTACGTTTTAACGCCGCCTTCCCGGAAGTGACGCCTCATATTCACTGGCACCTTATCAGCGTGGAGCCTAAACCATGAAACACCGTGTTTGACTCTTAGCTTTGAATTTGGTAGAATATAGTTTTTGGGAGGCCGAATATTTACGCGATAATTGAAACAGGTGGCAAACAGTATAAAGTAACCGAAGGCCAGACGATTAAGATCGACCGACTGGCAGCGGCAGAGGGAGGCAGCGTCCGGCTGGACAAGGTGCTGCTCATCGCCGATGGCGATAATGTCATAACCGGCAAGCCGCTCATTGATGGGGCCAGGGTGACCGCTACCGTCAAACAGAACGGCAAGGACAAAAAAATCATTGTTTTCAAATATAAAGCCAAGGTACGCTATCGCCGCAAGAACGGTCACCGCCAGCTTTTTACCAGCCTGGACATCGATAGGATACTGCCCCCGGGAGTGGAAGATGTCAAGCCGGTCAAGAAAGCACGGCGCAAGAAGGCCGAAGAGAAGACTGAAGCAAAGGTAGAGGCAAAGGCAGAGGAGAAAACAGATGGCGCATAAAAAGGGAGCCGCGCAAAGCCGCAACGGCCGCGATAGCCAGTCACAGCGGCTCGGCGTTAAAAGGTTCGCCGGCCAAACGGTCAACGCCGGTACGATACTGGTACGCCAGCACGGCACGCACATACAACCCGGGGAAAACGTGGGGGTGGGTAAAGATTACACCATTTATTCCCTCATTGACGGCATCGTGAAATTCGAGCCCACCAGCAACAATCGGAGGAAAGTCAGCGTTTACGCCGGCTGAAGTTTATGAAAGAGAAAATTCATCCCAAGTATTATAATGACGCCGTGGTCATCTGTTCCTGCGGCAACCGGTTTACCACCGGCTCCACTAAAAAGGAGCTAAGAGTAGAAGTGTGCTCCAATTGCCATCCGTTCTTCACCGGCGAACGGCGCATGATGGATACCGCCGGCCGCGTCGAGCGGTTCAAGAAGCGCTATAGCATTAAAGGCTAAACATCGGACACATATTCGGGATAAAAAAGGAGCCCCGGTAAAATCGGGACTCCTTTTTCTTTAAGTAGATGGCTGAAAAAAAGAAATACAACTACGGCGGCCAGGCGGTTATCGAAGGGGTAATGATCCGCGGGCGGAGCTCCGCGGTTACGGCCGTCCGCCGGCCCAACGGCGAAATAGCGTTAGACGTCAAGCCCGTCCCTTCCGTTTATACCAGCTGGGTGCGGCGGGCGCCGCTGGTCCGGGGCGTCGTCGTCCTGGTTGAGGCGATGGTGCTGGGCGTTAACAGCCTGCTCCATTCCGCCAATGTTTCGATGGAAGAAGAAATGGACGAAATACCCAAGACAGCCATCGGCGGGATGCTGCTGATATCGGCCGCCCTGGTTGTCGTGCTATTCTTCATCGCGCCGCTTTTTCTCACCAAACTGCTGAATTCCCATATCCACACCTCTATATTGTTCAACGTCATTGAGGGGGCCATCAGGATAGCGATATTCATCGGCTATCTCAAGGTCATCGGCATGATGAAGGACGTCAAACGCGTCTTTACCTACCACGGCGCCGAGCACAAGACCGTCAACGCTTACGAGGCCGGCGTGCCGATGGAAGTCAACGCCATTAAGAAGTACAGCACGGCGCACGTGCGCTGCGGCACCAGCTTCCTGTTCCTGGTGCTTTTAATTGCTATCATCGTCTTCACGTTTGTCGGCCGGCATAACATCTGGCTGATGGTAGGTTCACGTATCGTGCTCATCCCGGTCATCATGGCGCTCGGCTACGAGGTGATCTATTTCGGCGCGAAGCATTCCAAGAACTGGTTAGTGAAAATTATCCTCTGGCCCGGCCTGTGGCTGCAATCAATGACCACGGGGGAGCCGGATGACAGCCAGCTGGAAGTGGCCATCGCGGCGATAAACAAAGCGGTGGAGATAGACCGGGAAGAGGAAACAGCGCGGGAAGCCCCGGCTAACGCGCCCGGCGCGGCTTAGGTTCGTCCGTAGTTAAATCGCGGTAGTAACACGTCTTGTTGCCCGTGTGGCAGACCGGCCCGGTGGGGTTCCCAGTTACCAGCAGCGAGTTATTTTCACAGTTGTACTTGATATTTACCAGCTTGATGACGTTACCCGAGGTCTCTCCCTTTTTCCAAAGCTTTTGCCGGGCACGACTGTAAAACCACACCTCTTTACTTTCGATGGTGCGCTGCAGCGATTCGCGGTCCATAAAGCCGAGCATCAGGACTTCGGCGGTAGCCGCGTCCTGGATGACCGCCGGAATCAGACCTTTTTCGTCAAATTGCAGTTCTTCCACCGTATTTCACCTTTTCTTTAAGTACCCTATTATATCAAAGATAATCAATTTCAGAAAGCGCCTGTCTGAGCTGGATGTCCCCGGTATAAATCGCTTTGCCCACGATGGCGCCTTCCGCGCCGAGCTTTTGCAGCATTTTTAAATGGTTCAGCGACGAGATGCCCCCGGCGGCGATAACCGGCAGGCCGATAGCGTCGATCATCGCGGCGATGGCGGAGAAGTTCGGTTCCGTCAGCGTGCCGTCACGCTCGATATCGGTATATATGAAGCGCCCCACCCCGATTTTCACCATGGCTCTGGCCAGCTCTACGGCTGTCATGTCCGTCTCTCTAATCCAGCCTCGCGTGGCTACATTGCCGTTACGGGCATCGATGCCTACGATGATCGATTCCCGGTAGCGGCGGCAGGCTTCGGCGATGAAGCCGGGGTCTTCCACCGCGGCCGTGCCCAGGATAACGCGCTCCAGGCCGGCTTTCAGCAGTTCCTCCACTGTTTCCAGCCGGCGGATGCCGCCGCCCAGCTGCACCGGCACAAGCATCGCACTGGTGATATTCTTGATTATCTCCATGTTGGCTATCTCGCCGGTGGCGGCGCCGTCCAGGTCAACGATATGAATGCGCGGCGCCCCCATACCCTGCCATTTCAAAGCCACATCGAGGGGGTCGTCGGAGAAAACAGTCTCGCGGTTATAGTCGCCCTGGTACAACCGGACACATTTGCCGTCGCGCAGGTCGATGGAAGGAATGATATCTATTTTGTGCCTCGCTTTAGAGAAGAATTACGCTGAAATTATAGCATTTCCCGCCGCCTTAAGCCAGTTGTGATGTTTCTGTTAGCTACAACACATTGACAAATGGCATGGCCTGTGTTATGATAATAATAACCATCGACCAGTTATGGCGGTGAGTTCATACCAGAAACCTTAACAAAATAGAAAAGTCGCTTGGATCGGGAACGACCGAGACGGCAATAAAAAGGTCCTTTTACTGACGCCCTCTCGTGAAACGAGAGGGTTTTTGTTTTGGTGGGGAAATGCTCAAAATAGGTATCATTGGCGCAGGTAAAGTCGGCACGGCCCTGGCGGTTCTCTTGAGCCGCAAGGATTATACGGTGGCGGCGGTCAACAGCCGCACGGAAGCTTCGGCAACGGCGCTGGCTAAACAGGTAAAAGGCTGCCGCGTGGCCGCCGGCAACCAGGCAGTAGTTAATGCCGCCGATATTACCTTCATCACCACACCGGACAACGCTATCGCTGATGTAGTCTCTCAAATCAAGTGGGCGCCGGGCAAAAGTGTCATACACTGCAGCGGCGCTGATTCTATTGATATCCTCGAGCCAGCCAGAAAATCCGGCGCCATGGTCGGCGGTTTTCATCCCCTGCAAACCTTCGCCGGCATCAAGGAAGCCATCGAAAATCTCCCCGGCTCTACCTTCGCCCTGGAAACCGAAGAACCCTTGCTGATCACCCTCAAGCAAATGGCGGTAGACCTCGGCGGGAGCTGGATAATCCTTAAAGGCGAGGATAAAGCGGCCTATCACGCGTCAGCGGTCTTCGCCAGCAACTACCTGGTCACGCTGGTGAAAATGGCTACCGACCTCTGGAAAAACTTCTCCATTCCTTCCGACCAGGCCACTAAAGCTTTACTGCCCCTGATGCGCGGCACGCTGCATAACATCGAGACGCTCGGTATTCCCCAATGCCTTACCGGCCCCATCGCCCGCGGTGATACCGGTACCGTCAACAAGCACCTCCGGGAACTGCGTAAAAAATCCCCGTCTCTGCTCTTACCTTATGCCGAATTAGGACTACAGACTATACCTATTGCGCTGGCCAAAGGCAAGATAAACCACGAGCAGGCCAACGAACTGGAATTGATATTAAAGGAACACTAAATAACTTTAAGGGGTGCCTCATGAGAATGATGCTAAAAAGTAAAATCCACCGGGCGACGGTCACCGAAGCCAACATCAACTACGAAGGCAGCATCACCATCGACCGCAAGCTGATGGCGGCGGCGGATATCCTGCCCTACGAGCAAGTGCACGTCCTTAACGTCAATAATGGCGCGCGCTTTACCACCTATGCCATCGAGGGGAAAGAAGGCGCCGGGGAAATCTGCCTTAACGGTGCGGCCGCCCGCCTGGCTGTCAAAGGCGACATCGTGATTATCCTGACCTATACGGAGATACCGGAGGAAAAACTGGCCGGCTATAAACCCAGGGTCGTCCACGTTAACGAAAAGAACAAAATCGTCACTAAACTCGATGAAAAAGTCTTCGTTTAAGGAGGCGCCATGCGAGTTACGATCAGCCAGATAAAAGAGATGAAGCGCAAGGGTGAGAAAATATCGATGCTCACCGCTTACGACTATACTACCGCTAAAATCGTGGATGAAGCCGGCCTGCCGATGATACTCGTCGGTGACAGCCTGGGGATGGTTGTCCTCGGCTACGATTCCACCCTGCCGGTCACGCTGGAAGTTATGCTGCATCACACCAAAGCCGTGGCGCGCGGGGCCAAAAACGCCCTTATCGTGGGAGACATGCCTTTTATGACTTACCAGGCCAGCATTGAAGATGCGATGCATAACGCCGGACGTTTTATGCAGGAAGCCGGCTGCCAGGCCGTGAAACTGGAAGGCGGCGTGCCCGTGGCCGCCACCGTTAAGAAAATGACGGACGCCGGCATCCCGGTGATGGGCCACCTAGGGCTGACGCCGCAATCAATTAACCAGTTGGGCGGGCACAAGATACAAGGCAAGACGCCGGAAGCCGCCAGAAAGCTCCTCGAAGATGCCATCGCTCTGGAACATGCCGGGGCTTTCGCGGTGGTTCTTGAGACTGTCCCCGCCCCCCTCGCCGCTTTAATTTCCAGGAAAATAAGCATACCTACCATCGGTATCGGTGCCGGAATAGGCTGCGATGGCCAGGTGCAGGTTATACATGATATCCTCGGTTCCTTCACGGACTATGTTCCCAAACATACCAAGCAATACGCACAAATAGCCAAGATTATGGCCAGCGCTATCGCTCAATATCATAGCGAAGTTAAGTCCGGCAAGTTCCCCACCGAAGCGCAGAGCTTCCCGCTGGACGAAAGCGTGCTGGCCGGGCTGGAATAAGCCGGTTACTTTAGGTGATCGATCTAGAGTCCCGACATGGTCGGGACTCTTTTCTATATCTCCCCTTCTCTGTTCATTATTTTAGAGGAGGCCGCTGAAATGAAAGTCATCGAAAAAATCGCGGCAATGCGCCAGGCCCGGCACGGCACCATGGGAAGCGTGGGTTTTGTGCCTACGATGGGTTATCTCCACGAAGGCCATATCTCGCTGGCGAAGCGGGCCAAGGACGAAAATCTCACCGTGGTGGCCAGTATCTTCGTTAATCCCACCCAGTTCGGCCCCAAGGAAGACTTTAAAAGTTACCCGCGGGACATCAAGCGCGACCTTGCGATGCTCGAGCCTTTTACGGATATCGTTTTTATGCCTGGGGATAAGGAGATGTACCCGGAGGGTTACGATACCTGGGTAGAGGTCAAAGGGATTACGGACTATCTGGAAGGGGCCATCCGGCCGGGGCATTTCCGCGGCGTAAGTACCGTCGTTACTAAACTATTCAACATCGTCGAGCCTACGCGCTCCTACTTCGGGCAAAAAGACGCCCAGCAGGTGGCCGTCATCCAGAAGATGGTAACAGACCTGAACATGAACACGGAGGTCGTGGTGTGCCCTACAGTGCGTGAGAAGGACGGCCTGGCGATGAGCAGCCGCAATACTTACCTCAACCCGGAGCAGCGGCGGGGCGCGCCGGTACTTTATAAAGCGCTGGTACTGGCCCAAAAACTTTTCACCGAAGGGGAACGCGATTCCGGTATTATCCGGCGGGAGATGACGGAGCTCATCCAAAAAGAGCCCCAGGGTGCTATCGACTATGTCTCTATCGCGGATGCCGCGACGCTTAAGGAAATACACCGCATCAAGACTAAAGCCCTCGTTTCCATGGCGGTGAAATTCGGCAAGACACGATTAATAGATAATATCGTTCTGGAATAAAGCCGCGGACAGAAAATCCGTGTGTTCTTTCCTCTCCCTCGAGGGGAGAGGGTTAAGCCTGCACTGAGCGCAGCGAATGTGGTGAGGGTGAAGACCCGGGGATAAAATCTCCCTTTATCCCTCCTTACGAAGGAGGGACAATCCATCGTCTCCCTTTCTTAAAGAGCCTGCCCTGAGCGAAGCCGAAGGGGAGATGAGAGAGGGTTTTTAAGATAGTTTTTCGCCTCGGTTGTTACGCCGTTTTTTCCTTCGATTCTTTCATCAAAAACAGCAGCCCCAGCATGGCTACAAAAGCCAGCCCGGCCCCAAAGTAAAACGGCGTCGCGGGACTAACCGTTTCCCACAGCCAGCCGGCCAGCACGCTAGCCGGTAAAAGCAGCAGCCCTACCACGCCGTGATAGTAACCGTAAGCCGTCCCCCTTCTTTCCGCGGGGACGAGGTCGGCCACGAAAGCTCTGGCCACACCCTCTACGATGCCGTAGTAAATGCCGTAGCAGGCGAACAGCACCCACATGGCCCAGACGCTATCCGCCAGCGCAAACCCGAGGTAAACCAAAGCATAGATAGTCCAGCCGATGGTGATGAGCTTTTTCCGGCCTATCTTGTCGGAAAGCGAACCCGCCGGCACCGATGTGGCCACATACGTCAGGTTAAACACTACCAGCATCAGGGTGATGCCCAGCACATCGGTATTGAGGTTCTGCGCCCGCAGGATGATAAAAAAGTCGCTGGAGTTGCCCAGGGTGAAAAAAGCCATAATCAACAGGTAAAGTTTAAACCGGTTGCTGAACGGGGTGGCTTTAGCGGGAACAGCACCTGCCGTGGCCTTGGTGGTATCGCTCTTATTCAAACCTTTCTCCGTAACGAGAGTCACCAGCACCAGCACCGCCAGCACAGCCGGTATGATGCCGATGATGACCATCCAGCGGTAGGCATCCTTGCTGAGATAGAAACCGTGTGGTTGTAAAGTATAGATAATTATCGCGGCGGCGGCCAGCCCGATGACCGCCCCGGCGGTGTCCATGGCGCGGTGGATGCCGAAACCCTTGCCCCTTTTCTCCACGCCAACCGAGTCCGCGATGAGGGCATCGCGCGGTGAAGTACGCACGCCTTTACCGAGCCTGTCTCCGAAGCGCACCGCCAGCACGCCACCCCAGACGTTCGCCAGGAGCATGAAGGGCTTACAGACAGTGGAAAAGCCATAGCCGATCACTGCCAGCAGCTTACGCTTTTTAATCCGGTCGCTGATACGGCCGGAGAAAATCCTGAATATTGCGTCGAAGCTTTCCGACAGACCGCCGATCACGCCCACGTCCAGGGCGCTACCGCTCAATACATCGATGACGACCAGCGGCACCAGCGTAAAAATCATCTCGCTGGAGACATCGGTGAGCAGGCTCACCACTCCCAGGAAAAAGACGTTGGGGTGCATCCCCCAGATTTTCTTTTGTTTGACTGCGACGGCGGCCTGGTCAGACATGTTCGGCTCCTTGGAAATGAGGATAACGATATATCTTTACATAGCGGCAGGAAAACTGTCAAATAAATAAGCAGGAGACTTAATGCCTTTGTTTAAGGTATAATGACCCAGATTACTATCTTCAGGAGACTAGAAAATGACGAAAACCGAACTGATAGAAAAAGCTTACAACGTGACCGGAAGGTACGAGCCAAGTGAACAGTGTACCAGCGGCGCGGTCGGGGCCGCTTTGTTAACCAAGAGCGGCAATGTATATACGGGAGTATGTATCGATTGCTCATGCAGCATCGGTTTTTGCGCGGAACATGCCGCGATTGCCGAAATGCTGAAACACAAGGAATCCGAAATTGTCATGATTGTCGCGGTCAACGATCAGAAGCAAATCCTGCCGCCCTGCGGCCGGTGCCGGGAGCTGATTTATCAGGTCAATAAAGCCAACGCGCAGACGAAAGTGATACTGAACAGCCAAAAAACAATCACGTTGAAAGAATTATTACCATGCAACTGGCAGGAGGTCTGGGAATAAA
Organism: Dehalococcoidales bacterium; assembly: GCA_050018395.1. Taxonomy (GTDB): domain Bacteria; phylum Chloroflexota; class Dehalococcoidia; order Dehalococcoidales; family RBG-16-60-22; genus RBG-13-51-18. Next base: position 611 of record JBEKAC010000061.1, on the reverse strand, counting down.
ACGGCAATATTCTATTATCTTATTCTTGACTGGGCAAGCCATCTAAAGTAAAATATAGCTTGTATTCTACCTCTGTGCCGAGGTAGCTCAGTTGGTAGAGCACTTGACTGAAAATCAAGGTGTCCCCAGTTCAACTCTGGGCCTCGGCACCACATAAAAGGGCGGGCGGAAGTAGTTCAGTGGTAGAATGCCTCCTTGCCAAGGAGGAGGTCGCGGGTTCGAGCCCCGTCTTCCGCTCCATTTTCCCTGCCGTTATTCCAGTCGGAGTTTATCCCGAACCGTGATACAAAGCCAGGCTAATGTCACTAATTACTCGATGAACTCGGCCTTTAATGTTTTCTCTTTAGGTGCCGGGTCTTCTGCCGGGTAGCCGCAGATAATCGCCGCCACAATCGTCATATTATCCGCGATGCGCACCATTTTCAGCAGGTTCTTGTCCCTCTCGATAAGCTTCGCCATGCCGATAAAGCAAGAACCAAGATCAATGGACGTGGCATAGAGCATGATATTCTCCGCGGCGATGCCGGAATCGGTTGCCGCGAACATATTGTCTTTTGGGGCGGTGATGATAATAAGCAGCGGCGCGCTATAGAAAAAGTTCGGCTTACCGC
>JBEKAC010000060.1:0-12632 GCA_050018395.1 Dehalococcoidales bacterium | reverse complement strand
TAGTCAGCGATGCAAGCTCCCTTTTATACGCGCTGACTGGCTGGAGCAGGCGGTCTGGGAGAAAGTCAAAGATGTGCTGAATAATTCCGACAAGATGACCGAATGTGTTAATAAGGCTCTCATCGACCTTGAAGCTAGGAGAGATGAAATCGATGAGGAGAATTCGGACATTGAGAGCAAGCTGGAGATAATCAGAGCTAAGCAGGAGCGTCTGGGTATGGCCTTTACCGATGGAGCGGTGCATGAACCTGCCTACAAATCAAAATTGAAGAGGTTGAAGAATGAGGAGCAATTTCTTCTTCGGTCACAGCAGGACATCAATCCAGAGCAACTTGGTAAAATCGCCTATTTGAGTTTCTGTATCGAAACTGTTAAAGAAATATTGGACCATGGATCTATTCATATAACCGATTTTGGCTTAATGGGTAACATGGGTGAGGATAACAGCCACATATCTGGAATAACCGATTTCATAACAGGTAACCAATATCTGCCGGATAATTCTCTAGAAGACCACTTGTCTAGCGAAAAACAGGAGTCCCTAATTCGAAACAGAAGAGCTTTATTACAGATGTTTAATATAAAAGTCGTCGCTTATCCGGAACGAGTCGAAATCCAGGGTACCATACCGACAGAGGTATTGGAAAATAGAAATATGAGAAGAAAACCGGACATTGCTCCTATTATCAGTTCGCCCTTTCAAACTCAAGTGATGGCAAGGGCTATCTGCCAACTGTTTGCAAGGGGGAGAGTTTTTGAGAGAGGGCAAAGCCCTCTCTCTTTTTTACTCCCCTTTCCAGCCAAAAAAGATATAATTATTTTCAATGTGCGAGGCTGGAAAGGGGATCAAGGGGATAGGTACATAGAAAACCCAATTTTAAACATAACTCCGTCACTCTCCCCTTTACCATAATTCCCCGATAACATATAATTAGTCTAAGCCGTGCCTTATTTTGGCATGGCTACTAGAATTGAGCAGGTAGAGATTAGCTATGCCATCAGTATCGGACGAGATCAACGAGCAAAGAAAACAGAAAGTAGAGAGCCTGCGCGCCCGCGGTATCGACCCATATCCCCACCGCTTTCCCCTGACCCATACCGCGCAGGAAGCCATCGCTAAACTGGTCGCACAGGAGTCCGGCGGTACGGAAACTCAACCGGTCAGCGTGGCGGGCCGGATTATGGCCATCCGGAAAATGGGGAAAGCCTCTTTCCTGGACCTGCGTGATGGCACCGCCAAGATACAGTTGTTGTTCCAGACAGGCAACTACAGCGAGGCTGACCTGGCGCTTTTCAAGGACTTCGACATCGGTGACATCATCGGCGTGAGCGGCAATCTGCTGCGCACCCGTACCGGCGAACCGACGATTTCCGTGGCCAAATTCACGCTGCTATCCAAGTCCCTGCGGCCGCTGCCGGAAAAGTGGCACGGGCTTTCCGATACCGAGATACGCTACCGCCAGCGCTATGTCGACCTTATCGCCAACACGGGAATAAAGGACATTTTTATCGCGCGGACGAAGATAATCAGCGCCATGCGCCGGTTCCTGGACCAGCGGGGCTTTATCGAGGTGGAAACGCCGATGATGCAGCCCGCCGCCGGCGGCGCTTTAGCCGCTCCTTTCACCACCCACTATAACGCTCTCGACCGGGATTTTTTCCTGCGCATTGCCGTGGAGCTGCACCTCAAGCGGCTCATCGTCGGCGGCTTCGATAAGGTCTATGAAATCGGGCGGGACTTCCGCAATGAGGGCATCGATACCATGCACAACCCCGAGTTCACCATGCTGGAAACCTATGAAGCCTATGCCGACTACACGGACGTTATGGCGATGGTCGAACAGATGATCTTTTACATCGGCCGGGAGGTGACCGGCGGGGCAGAGATAAAGTACGGCGAAAACACCATCGATTTAACCCCGCCCTGGCGGCGCCTGACGCTGCGTGACGCCATCAAGGAATACAGCGGCATCGACTTTGTGAAATATCCCAGCGCTGACGGCCTGCGGGAAAAAATGCGTTCCATCATCAAGGAAGTCGACCCGCAGAAAAACTGGGCCAAGCTGGTGGACGAGCTTTTAAAGACCTTCGTCCGGCCTAAACTCATCCAGCCCACCTTTATTTACGATTACCCTGTTTCCATGTCGCCCCTGGCTAAAAACAAGGCGGGGGAGGAAAGGGTGGCGGAACGTTTCCAGCCCTGCATCGGCGGGCTGGAAATAGGTAACGCTTATTCCGAGCTCAACGACCCCGTGCTACAGCGGCAGCGCTTTATCGAACAGATGCAGGAGCGGCACGGCGATGATGCCGAAAAGTGGACAATCGACGACGACTTTATCGCCGCGCTGGAGTACGGCATGCCCCCTACCGGCGGGCTCGGCATCGGCGTCGATAGGCTGGTGATGCTGCTGACCAACCAGCAGTCTATCAGAGAGGTCATCCTCTTCCCGCAATTAAGAGAAAAAGAGTAGCGGAGTTGTGGTAAAATAAATTATGCTCGACCTGAAATTCATCAGAGAAAACCCGGATGTGGTGCGGCAGGCGGTGGCGAACCGCCATGATACCGCCCCCATCGATGAGATTTTACGCCTCGATGTTGAGCGGCGCCAGAACATCGGTAAATTAGATGCTTTAAGACAGGAAAGAAAAACAATCTCCAAAGAAAGAGAAAAAGCCCAGGAACGCGGCCGCGTCCTGCGCGGGGAAATCCAGGCGCTGGAAGACGAAGTCAACAAACTGGATACCTGGCTGGAGGCGCTCCTCTTGCAGATCCCCAATATCCCCCAGCCGGATGTGCCCCTCGGCAAGGACGATACGGAGAACGTTACTATCCGCACCTGGGGCGAACCAAAACAGTTCAGCTTTAAACCCGTGCCGCACTGGACGCTGGGGGAGAACCTTGACATCATCGACTTTGAACGCGGAGTGAAGCTCTCCGGCACCCGCTTTTACGTGCTTAAGGGCCTGGGCGCCAGATTGCAGCGGGCGCTCATCACCTTCTTTCTTGACGTGCACACCGGCGAGCACGGCTACCGGGAAATCTACCCGCCTTTCATGGTCAAAAAAGAGTGCATGTACGGCGCCGGCCAGCTGCCCAAGTTCGCGGAAAATATCTATCACGACGCCGAGGAAGACTACTGGTTCGTAGGGACGGCGGAAATCCCGCTTACCAACCTGCACCGGGATGAAATCCTCGCCGCCGAGCAGCTGCCCATTTACTATTGCGCCTATACCGCCTGCTTCCGCCGGGAAAAGATGTCCGCCGGCAAGGACACCCGCGGCATCAAGCGCGGCCACCAGTTCGATAAAGTGGAGATGTACAAACTTGTCGCGCCGGAAACCTCCAATGACGAACTGGAAAAACTGACCCACGACGCGGAGGATATCTGCCGGCGGTTGAATTTACCTTACAGAGTCCGCATACTCTGTACCGGAGATATCGGCTTCGGCGCGGTGAAAACTTACGATATAGATGTGTGGGCGCCGGGCTGCGAGGAATGGCTGGAGGTCAGCTCTTGTTCTAACGATGGGGATTTCCAGGCGCGCCGCACTAACATCCGCTACCGCCCTAAACCGGACGCCAAACCGCAGTTCGTCCACACCCTCAACGGCTCCGGGCTGGCCCTGCCGCGGATCATGATCGCTATCATGGAAAATTACCAGCAGCCGGATGGGACTATCGCCGTGCCGGAAGTGCTACAAAAATACGTGGGCGCCAGCGTCATAAAGTAACCTTCGGCACTATTTTTCGAGCCGCGTCATCCCTTTACGTTTTTGCCACTTGACACACCTGGTATTTTCGTATATTATACCTAGGAAATCTATGTATTTAGATTAGGGAGGTATCACAAAATGCGCGTACTCGGTATTATCGTCATCATCCTGGGTCTGGTCAGTGTCGTACTCGGCGTAATATTTATCCCGCAGTCTATGTCGGGACATAAACAGGTCGCCGACTCGGTGCTTCCATTGCAGCTGAGTCAGGTCAACCCTATGTACGATTCGATCTCGGCCAAATTTGACCAGATTATGGCAGCTGAAGAGCCTAACATTCAGGCTGGAAAAGCCGCCCCCAGTGCTATGTATAACTATCTTGCCGCCCAAAGGGCTCTATTGGGACTGGCCAAGGCTAATGTTGGAACCACAAGCGCGGTCATGATGAACGGCATTGTAGATATTGCGGCAGGTTTGGGTCTCATCCTGGTCGGTTTCGTGGTGATGCGTAAAAAAGCCATTGCGGCCTGATGAATCGCCCAACGCTTTGACAATTGAATAGCCATAAAATACGCAACACCTCATAGACGATGAATAGAAATTCGTACATCCATCTATGAGGTGTTAGTGTTTTTACTGGAAAAACAGCTCCGCCGCCTGTTATAATACCCCTGAACAACCCCCGAAAACACCCGGTTTGAAGAGGAGGCCGGTTATGGCCGCAAAACAGTATGAAGTAGTCATCAGGCTCGTCGCTAATAAAAGCCCCTGCCACAACGGGCATAAAATAGGTGACGAGTGGGTCTTCGACTACGTGACGCCGCCTGGCTTGTGCAGCCTGGCTTATAACGCCCTCTACCCTATTGCCCTGGGGCTGCAGTTCGGGGCGACCTTCCCGTGGAGTGCTGACCCGGACGTGGTCACCATCTGCTGCCCGGATGGCGAGGTGAATAACCACTTCGAACTACGCCGCCGCGTGAAAAAATAATCCTGAACATTTCAAGCCGCTCAACCGTAACTGATTTGAGTGTCAGCCTCGCGGTGATTTGAGGGTTAGCACGCTTTTCAATACGGACCTCATGAATCACACTGGTAGCATACAGCCTGCTACGCCGCGAGGTTTGATATGACCATGAAAAACGCTCTGGAACCGGGTGTAATTACAGCGGAGCCTCTCCACGAGACCACCGGCTATTGCCCCGTTTGCCACACCATGGCGCTCTTTACCGTGGACAAGGGGATGGGCTACCTCAAACAGTGCCCCAAATGCGGCAACCTCGAATACCTACGCCCGAGAACCTTAAGATTCAACAGGAAATCGCGGCAGTGGCAATAGCGGCCGTTTAAGAATCGCTTAAGAAAAGTCTGACTTACCCCGGCGCTTCGATAAATATCGTCGTTCCTTTGCCCGGCCCGGACTGTACCGTCATCGTTCCCCCTACCAGCTGCACGCGCTCCTGCATGCCCGTCAGGCCGAGCTTGCCCTGCTTGGCAAGATCTCCCACGTATTCGGTCAGAGTAAAACCTTTACCGTTATCGCTGACGGTTATTTTGGTGCTATGTTCGTGGAACACGATGATAATTGCAGCTCTGGTAGCCCCGGAATGCCGGCGTATATTGGTTAAAGCTTCCTGGATAATGCGGAAAAGCGCGATGGCTACCTCTTCCGGCAGACGGTGTTCTTTACCATATACGGCAACTTTGATTTCCACTCCGGAGTATTTGGAAAACTCTTCAGCCAGCCGGCGGATGGCCGGGAGCAGTCCCAGCCGGTCGATGGCGGCCGGCCGCAGGTCCTGGCTTAAACGGCGTACTCCCTGGAGGACAACGTCCGTCTGCTGCCACAGCACCTCGAGGCGCTGCCTGGTTTCCTCGGTAAGGCCGCTGCCGCTGGTGGCCAGCGCGTCCAGCTGCCTGGAAAGCACCACCAACGCCTGGATGGTCTCATCATGGAGTTCGTGGGAGATGCGCTTCCTTTCTTCCTCCTGGGCGCGGGTGGCCTGCTGGAGATAAAAATGCAGGTTCTCGTTCATCCTTTTCTGCTCGGTGATATCGCGGGCGATGTTTTGAAAGCCCACCGGCTTGCCCTTGTCCAGCACCAGACTGGTGGAAAGCGCGATGTAAATCTCGCGGCCGTCTTTGCGGAAAACGCGCTGCTCGTAAGGCTGTTCCACCGGCTCATTGTGCAGCAGCTTTTTCCGGACCTGATGGGCCAAATCGAGGCTTTCCTGGGAAAGAAAGTCCTTGGCGTTCATTTTAAAGATTTCATCACGGCTGTACCCGATGATTTTTTCCGAGGCGCGGTTAAAGCTGACGAAGTTGCCTTCCAGGTCATGTATCCAGATGCCATCGATAGCGTTTTCAAAAAGCGAACGGTACCTTTCTTCGGACGCTTTCAGGTCTTCCTGCGTCGCCTCTAGCTGCTTGCGGTATTCCCGCTCCCGGCGGAGCGCATCAAAGCTGATGGAAATAACGTTGCCTAACACGAAGACCGAGGCGGTTTCGATGAGGGATTCCGCCCGGTGTCCGGTAACAGCGACCGCGCGCGGCAGCATGCAGGCCAGGGCGACCAGTGAAATATAGAAAGCCCCCCGCCACTCGAAGAGGAAACCGGCCCAGATAATCGGCACCAGGTAAAGGACTCTTTCCGCCGCCTCGCGGGTCAACCCCAGGTCCGTGGTAATGCGGGTAACGAACGCTGGGTGCTTCAGGGACTCCGCGTAATACGGGATGGTGATGAGCGCGATGACGGCGATGATGAGCCAGAACCCCGGGCGGCGCAGAGTCCTGATGAGCGTGTTCCTTACTTGTTGCGCCAAAATAATACCTCGGGCGGGACCAAAGCTCTTTTCAGGGAATGTCCTCGAGAGTAACCCAGCCCTCTTTCAAAGCCCGCACGACGGCTTCTGTCCGGGAGCTGACCTGGAGCTTGTTAAAGATGTGTCCCAGGTGGGCCTGAACGGTACGCAGGCTCAAGCAAAGCTCATCGGCGATTTCCTGGTTGCTTAGCCCGCGCGTCGCCATCTTCAGGACCTCGATCTCGCGGTCGCTCAACACCTCGGTCGTTTTTTGTCCCGCGGGCTTACCGGGCGTGGATACGAAGCGGTTAAGCACCTTGCGGGCGATGGAAGGATGCAGCACCGATTCCCCGGCGTGGACCTGGCGCACCGCCTCGATAAGTTCACGGCCTCGCACGCTTTTCAACAGATAGCCGGCGGCGCCGGCTTCCAGAAGGCTGAAGACAAACTGGTCGTCATCATATGCGGAAAGAATCAGGACGGCAATCGAGGGATAAAGCTGCTTGATCTGTTTGGTGGCCTCGATGCCGTCAACGCCGGGCATAGCAATATCGATAATGGCGACATCCGGGTGGGCAGAACCCGCCAACTTGATTGCCTCGGCGCCGTCAGCAGCCTCCGCCACCACGTCCATATCCGGCTCGTGTTCCAAGATCTGCCGGGTGCCGTCCCTGACGACGGCATGGTCGTCCGCGATAAGTATTTTTATTTTATCCATACAGCCCGCCGTTAATGTACTATTATGATACACCCTGCGGTCAAAGGACTCAATGTAGAATATTTAATTTCACGTTAGATTGAGGCAAATATGTCTCACCCCCTTTTCTATCATACGTGAGCATGCAGAAGCAAATAAAATATGCTAAAATTGCACATCGGATAAAATTTCGCTGAGAAAGCTTTAACCGGAGAGAAACCGTTGACCTATTCCATACGTCCCATGTCCAAGGATGACCTCGAGCAGGTCAATGAAATCGACCGCGAGGCTTTCCCCTCGCAATGGCCCCCCGCCAACTACCGCCAGGAGCTGCAAAACAAGATTGCGCACTACATCGTCGCCTGCGATGATGCTAAAACGATAACCTTGTCCCCAACCGCACAGAAAAGCCAGGCCGGCCTGCTTCACCGCCTTATGTTCTGGACTAGGCGCCGACCACAAGCCGACCCGCCTGTGCCCGCCGTACGGAAATACATCGCGGGGTTTTCCGGCCTGTGGATGCTGGCCGATGAAGCTCACGTGACCAACCTCGCCGTACGCCAGGCCTACCGCGGTAAAGGTATCGGGGAGCTTTTACTTTTATCGTCAATCGACCTTGCGGCGGAACTTAACGCCAGGTACCTGACACTGGAAGTCCGCGCCTCGAACCTGGTAGCGCAGAGCCTCTACCGCAAGTACGGCTTCGTCCAAATGGGCGTGCGCCGCGGCTACTATCTGGACAACCACGAAGACGCCATCATCATGTCCACGGACAGCATCAGCTCCATCACCTTTATAGAGCTAACCCGGGAGTTGAGAGAAGCTTTAAAGAAAAAATTTGAGTAGCTGTTTTTCCCTTTCAAATGATGTTTGCCCTTTATCACTTGTTACTTTTTCTTAAATATCCTTTCCCGCCTCTATGCCCACTTGTCTTTTTATGCTAAAATTAATATCCGGGGGACAACAGGCCAAGGAGGAACACGGAGATGTCAGGACACAATAAGTGGTCAAAGATTAAAAACAAAAAAGGCGTCGATGACGTTAAACGCGGCAACCTGTTCACCAAGCTCACCCGTGAAATTATCATCGCGGCTAAAGAAGGTGGCGGCAGCGCCGATTCCAACTTCCGCCTGCGCCTGGCCGTCCAGAAAGCCCGTGATAGCAACATGCCTCTGGAGAACATCGACCGGGCCATCCAGAAAGGCACCGGCACCGCTGAAGGCGGCGCCCTGGAAGAAATGACGCTGGAAGGCTACGGCCCCTCCGGCATGGCGATACTTGTCAGCGCGTTGACGGATAACCACAACCGCACCGTCCAGGAAGTGCGCAGCGCCTTCTCCAAACACGGCGGTACTCTGGGGGCCAGCGGCAGCGTATCCTGGATCTTCGAGTCCCGCGGTGTTATCACGATTAATAAGACTACCGGCATGGATGTTGACGACCTGACACTTATCGCCATCGACCTGGGGGCAGAGGACGTACAGGACCAGGGCGATACCCTGGAAATTTATACCAAAGCGGACCAGCTGTTTAAGGTACGAACAGCCCTGGAAGCCAAAAAAACAGTTGTAGAATCGGGCGAGATGCAAATGGTGCCGAAGACTCTGGTCAAGCTCGATACCAAAGGCGCTGCCCAGGCTCTGAAATTGCTGGACAAACTGGAGGAACTGGACGATGTCCAGAATGTTTACTCCAACGCCGATATCCCGGACAATGTATTAGCCGCTGTTCAAGCGGCTTCTTAGTCTTAAGATTATGAGATGAAAATTTTAGGCATCGACCCGGGCACGGTGGTGATGGGTTACGGCGTGGTGACGAGCGATAATGACGAGCTGACCCTGGTCGAATTCGGGGCGATTACCGTCCCGGAAAAACTCCCTATCGGCGAGCGCCTGCGCCGTATTTATGACGAACTGCTTAAAGTCATTGCCAGCCACAATCCAGATGCCATCGCCGTCGAACAGCCTTTCGTCGCCAAGAACGTCCGCACGGCATTAGCCATCGGCCGCGCCCAGGCCATCGCCCTGTTAGCCGCCGCCCATAAAAACGTCCCCGCTTACGAATACACTCCGGCGCAGGTGAAGCAGCGCGTCGCCAACTACGGCGCCAGCAGCAAGGAGCAAATCCAGGAAATGGTGCGCCTCCAGCTCGGCCTGGCGGCCATCCCCCAGCCCAATGACGCCGCGGACGCTTTAGCCGTGGCTATCTGCCACGCGCAGGAAATGCACCTTAGCGAACTTTTAGCACGGCAGGGAGAAAAACAATGATCGCCAGTCTGAACGGTAAAATCGAGTCCTTGAGCAGCGACGCCGCCACGGTGAACGTAGGCGGGGTGGGCTTCCGCGTCTTCATGTCAACTTCAGCCCTGAGCACCATCGGCCGGCCGGGTGATAATGTGAAGGTCTTTACCCACATGCACGTGCGGGAGGACAACATCACGCTTTACGGCTTCCCGGCGGCGGATGAGCTCTGGCTCTTTGAAACCCTGCTGGGGGTAACCGGCCTCGGGCCCAAGCTATCGCTGGCGATACTCTCCGCCCTGACGCCGGAACAGGTGACCATGGCCATCGCCACCGGCAGCGTGGACATGCTGGATATGATCCCCGGCATCGGCAAAAAGGTGGCCAGCCGCATTATCCTGGAGCTCAAGGACAAGTTAGGCGCCGGATGGGCCATCACGCCGACCACGCAGATAAGCCGGGAGAGCGAGGAGGTGCTGGGAGCGCTGACCTCGCTGGGCTACTCCGCCGCCGAAGCGGTGAAAGCGGTAGCCGCCCTACCCGCCGACCCGAAGCTGAAGCTCGAGGATAAGGTCAAGCTGGCGCTCCAGTATTTAGGGAAAAAATAAATCAAAATATCGTTAACAACTATTTGACTCCAAAACTCCCGCCGTGTTAACTTTAACGCAATGGAAATACATAAAGAACCCCCCGTTTCCCTAACCCCCGAGCAGGAACAACGCAACACTAAAGTCTTTTCCAAGCGTAAATTCATCCATTATACGATGACGGCTTTAGCGATTATCGTGGTGATTGTGTTCATCAAATTCAGGTCCGGAGAAAAGCCTGTACCTGTCTGGGGTTTTATCGTTTTCATAGCCATCATGGTCGCCATTGGCGTGGCCTCCTTCTTTAACTGGAGATGCCCCTCCTGCCATAAATACCTGGGCAGCTATTGGAACCCGCGGAAATGCCCCCGCTGCGGCGCCAAGTTGCAAAACTAGCGTGCCCAAATAGTGAAAAACGATAAATAGGCTTGAGAATTTATGCCTAGAAAAAGTCCTGATTTTCTGGAAACGGTGCGCCGCCTGAAGGCTTTACAGCTTAAGGCTACGGAAAAACTGGAAAAAATCCGCGAAAAGGACGCCCAAGCAGTCAAAAAGAAAGCCTCCCCCGCTTTAAAAAAAAGGACGAAGCCGAAGACAAAGCCCGCATTAAAGAAAAAACCTGTTGTAAAAATAAAAGCCCGGCCGGCGTTAAAGAGAAAACCGGCGTCCAGATTGACAACCAAACAGGCGGTCAAAAAAAGGACAGCCGTCAAAACGAGGTCTAATACCCCGGCGCCGCCGCGCCCCATCTTAAGACACTTTTTCCGGTAGCAGGGAGAAAAAGGGGAAAGGAAAATAGATATGAAAGCATCGGAGGGGAAAATCGGGAGGGTGTTTGTTTTAAGGCTGGAGGACGGGGACACGGTGCCCGCCTGCATCGAGGCATTCGCTTTAGAGAAAAGTATCAATGTGGGCCACGTGGTGTTAATCGGGGGAATAGGCGCGGGGCAGGTAGTTACCGGCCCGCGTAAGAGCGCGGAAATGCCGCCCGACCCCATGCTGCTGCCCATCGATGGCGCGCACGAGGTGGCGGGGCTGGGCATTCTCGCGCCGGATAAAGAGGGGAAGCCGAATCTGCATATCCACGCCGCTTTAGGCCGGGCGGGGCGGACGCTGACGGGCTGCCTGCGCTACGGCGCCTCCACCTGGCTGGTGGGCGAGGCGATTATTTACGAAATTACCGGGACTAAAGCACGGCGGGTGCCGGATAAAGCCAGCGGGTTTGACTTGATGGAGATGTAAAGGGGAATTTGACAATAAGGTGTAGAATGAAATAAAAGAAAATAAAGAGGCATGTATTATGGCAATCCCAGATTATCAAACAATAATGCTACCTTTACTAAAATTCCTTGGGGATCAACAAGAGCATTCTACACGAGAAGCAATAGATATTCTTGCGGATCAATTCAAATTAACCCCTGAAGAACGCAGAAAGCTTCTTCCAAGTGGTCAGCAGGCTATTTTTAACAATCGTGTCGGGTGGGCAAGGACTTATATGAAAAAAGCCGTGCTGATTGACTCCACAAGGCGCGGATTTTTACGTATAACTCCTAAAGGATTAGAGATACTTAGCCAAAAACCTCAGAAAATAGACGTCGCTTTTTTGGAGCAATTCAATGAATTCAAAGAATTCCGAGCTTTTAGACGAGAGAAATCAATAGAACACGAAGTATTTCAAGGGATAAAAAGCACACCTGAAGAAGTAATATCTGATATGTATCAAAACCTTAAAGATAATCTAGCGAAAGAATTGCTGCAACAAATAAAATCTAGTCCTCCCAGTCTATTTGAAGATGTTGTTGTAGAACTCATGATTAAGATGGGTTATGGCGGTAGTCGTGAAGATGCAGGAAAATCTATTGGTCAATCTGGTGATGAAGGAATTGACGGTATTATCAAGGAAGATCGGCTGGGACTAGATGTAATTTATCTTCAAGCAAAGAGGTGGGAAGGCACAGTTGGCAGGCCAGAGATACAGAAATTTGCTGGAGCTCTTGATGGTCAACGAGCTAGAAAAGGTATTTTTATTACCACCTCTGATTTTTCTCGCGACGCTCTTGATTATGCAAGCCGTATAGATAAAAAAATTATATTAATTGATGGTGACCAATTAACGCAGCACATGATCGACTATAATATCGGAGTAAGTTCTCAAGCTGTGTATGAAATAAAAAAACTGGATTCAGACTATTTTTCTGAATCTACTTAATTTATATAGGCAAATAACTTATTATTTTTTTATGTTTTCTTCCTTAATCGATTTGCGAAAGAGGTCCTTCAATACCCCTAAAGAGAGTAGTATACCGAGAGAGGCGCAAGCCTCTCTCATTTTTCCTCCCCCTTCCTTTGGCAAAGGAAGGGGGCCAGGGGGATGGTTCGACAGGCTCACCATGAGCGGGGAAAAGGAGGGTATCTCACCTCTCCTACTAACCCCCTCTCCGTCGACGGAGAGGGGGAACTGAAGGGGGTAAGGTTGACCTGCCCCCATTTTTAGTACCAGGAGTTAAGTGACTAATGCTTCTAGTTTAAGATTCTGCTGATATCTACGCACATATTCTGAAGGACTTAACCCTCCCAATGAGCTGTGCGGCCGGTA
>JBEKAC010000059.1:0-13552 GCA_050018395.1 Dehalococcoidales bacterium | reverse complement strand
GGTTGAATTTCTTATGCCAGCCTTCTTTAATCCAGAGTTGGTCTTCTTTCATGAATGCGGAGATTTGCACGTCCTGCCAGCGTGTCAGGTGCCAGACCAGCCAGCCGATGCTGTTGCAATCGGGCTTGGGCTGCCAGTTCAGGTCGTCGACGCTAAGACCCTCCAGGGTATATTCAAGCACCCTCAATATGCTCGCGTAGCCGCCCGATAATATTTCATGGATTTCCATACCATCCTCCTTATTACCTCGCTGCTCGCAACATAATATATTTTCAGGCTGGAGTCAAGTCAGGAATCTGATGGTCCCACCATTGAACATAACATCTTGACACCCCCAGTCGCACCCCCTACAATTACTCTGGACGCGCCGGGATGGCGGAAATGGCAGACGCAGCGGACTTAAAATCCGCCGGAGCAATCCTTGTGGGTTCGAGTCCCTCTCCCGGCACCAAGGAAAATTTGATATGCCCTGGATCATCGTTATTTTAAGCTATATTTTCGGTTCCATTCCCACGGCTTACGTGGCCGGGCGGATGACCGCCGGCAGTGATATCCGCCGCATGGGGGATGAGAACGCCGGGGCGGCCAACGCCTACCGCGAGCTGGGCTCGGGGGCGGGCATCATTGTGGGGGTGATAGACGCCGCCAAGGGTTCAGCGGTCATCCTCGTCGCCCAGGCGGTCAACCTGTCGCAGCCGGTGGTGCTATTCGCCGGCGCGGCAGCGGTCATCGGCCACAACTGGCCGGTCTTACTGGGTTTCCGTGGGGGGCGGGGCGTCAGCACGACCATCGGCATCCTGTTCGTCCTGGTGACCCTGCCCATGCTCATTCTGACCCTACCCACCATCCTGGTCCTTATCTGGAGACGCAACGTCACTCCGGCCATGGCTTTCCTCTTTATCGTTCTGCCGATAGTGGATTTATTGATGAAAGTCCCCCTGCTGCTCATCGGCTACGGCATCGCTCTGCCGGCGCTGGTGGGCATCACCACCCTTTTCCGGAACCGCACCAGAGAGCTAAAGCACGCCTAGCCCCGGCCGCCGATTGACACCGCCATAGTGGGTTGTTAAACTTGAAAGGCAAATTCTCTAATTACAACACAAGGGACGATTTTGGCTAAAGCGAAGGCAAAGGGGCTGGTGCAGATTTTCACCGGCGGCGGCAAGGGGAAAACGACCGCCGCCCTGGGCACGGTAATGCGGGCGGCCGGTCACGGCTTGAATATTTGCGTCATCTTCTTCATCAAGGGGAAATCGGGCATCGGGGAGTACCGCACGCTGGCCAAACTCCCCAACGTTAAAGTGCAAAGCTTCGGGCTGCGCCAGTTCATCTACAAAACGGACGGTGTCAACCCGGCGGAAAAGGCCCAGGCGGAAGCCGCGCTGGCCGCGGCGCGGGAGGCGGTCACGGGCGGGGCTTACGACCTGGTGGTGCTGGATGAAATCAATATGGCGGTGAATTTCCAACTCATCGACGCGGAGGCGGTTTTACAGCTCATTAAAAACAAACCGCCGCACGTCGAACTTATCCTGACCGGCCGCAATGCCGATAGCCGGTTGATCGAGGCGGCCGACCTGGTGACGGAGATGGTCAGCATCAAGCACCCCTATGAAAAAGGAATTAAAGCCAGAAAGGGCATCGAGTTCTAACCATGCCCGGTAAACCTTTGCTTCTGCTGGCCACTAATAACAAAGGGAAGCTGCGCGAATACCGGGAACTGCTCAAGGACATCCCGTTTAAAATGGTGTCACTGGCCGACCAGGGCATCACCGCGGAAGTGGCGGAAATCGGCAAGAGCTTCGAGGAAAACGCCACGCTCAAAGCCACCACCATGGCCTCCCTTAGCGGCCTGCTGACACTGGCGGACGATTCCGGGCTTGAGGTGGACGTCCTCGACGGCGAGCCGGGCTCGCGATCCCACCGCTACGCCGGCGATAATGCCAGCGACGCCGATAGAGTCAATTTCCTCCTGCAAAAACTCAAGGATGTATCGGAACTGCAAAGGACGGCGCAGTTCCGCTGCGTCATCGCCATCGCCGAGCCCACCGGTCGCGTCGAGCTGTGCAGCGGCATCTGCCGGGGCGTCATCACGACCGGGCCGCGGGGCAGCGGGGGCTTCGGATACGACCCCATTTTTTACCTGCCGGAGCTGGGCAAGACCATCGCGGAGCTGACGCTGGCAGAAAAAAACCTGATCAGCCACCGGGCGCGGGCGGCGGAACAGGCGCGGGCCAAGCTGCTGGAGTGGTAAAGTTAAACTTGCTTCAATAGATACACGCATCGAGGATGGCCAGGACTTCTTCAAGTAAATCCTGTGAGGCTTTGCCTATGGGCTTAACCTGCCGTGTTTTGTAATCTATCGACTTAACTTGTTCTACCATTATAAATCCATGTACATCCGGATTATCAGTTACTGAGACATGTAAAGGAAATCCCCTTTCAGAACTGGTCAAAGGGCATACAATTACCAATCCGGTGAGTTTATTAAAAGGAGTAGTACTTATTACCAATGCCGGCCGGAAGCCTTTCTGCTCATGGCCTGATTGAGGATTAAAATTGGCAATAATAAAGTCGCCTTTTTTCGGGGTATAAATCTTCATTTACCAGACTTCTTTACCAACTGGGTCACCCCAATCAACTTCCTCGGACTTATAATCTTTCGGGATATGTGACAATAATTCGTTAATATCATATTTGCCCCGCACGCGTTTAACGGGAGAAATGATAATCACACCGTCCCGCGCGGCGACATCAACATCGTCACCCACAGCGATATGGGCGTCTTCCAGCACGTGCCTGGGGAGACGCAGGCCCTGACTGTTGCCCCATTTTTGAACTTTCGTCACCATGTTTTACCTCCGGTATATACCAAGTATAGCCCAACCGGTGAATGCCGTCAATCCTGAACGGAATGATTTCGCGGATGTTGGGGAGAGAAATACCCTCATCAGGCCAGGTCAAAGCGGCCGCGTTCCGTGAAGTGGAAATTGTTGTCCGGCACGTAGTAAGAAATGCTGGTGCAAAAGAAAGAACCGGAAGGCGTGGCGTCATTGAGCTTCTCCGTCAGCTCTTTCGTGCGGTCAACCGTGATAAACTCCGCGATCGTCATATGAGGACGGAAGGGAAATTTCCTCGGTAACGCGCCTTTAAAAGACGACGCTTTTTCCAGCGTGGCGCGGAGGTCCTCCAGCGTTTCAAAGGGGCCTATTTCCAGGCAGACGCCGGGGTGAGGCAGGAAATTCATCAGCGGGCCGTACTTTACCGTAAAAGGCTTGATGCCGGCGGCGATGGACTTAAGCTCATACCAGTTGGCGTCGCTCAAGGCGCGGGGAAAAGGGACGGTAATGCTGATGTGCGCGCCGCAGATGGCCTGGGCTTTAGGGTCGTATTTACGCCGGAGAATATCTATGCCGACCGAGGGCGGGTCCGGCGGGACGATCATAATAGCCCCGTACTTATACTCTTTTTGCCAGTTTTCCCAGCGGCTGGTATCCGTGGCATAATTGGTTAACATCGGCGCCCCCTCCAACATTACTCAAGGGCAGGACATACTCTATTTTAACACTACAGCGCAAGAGGGCGACGTTATTGCCCTTTATTTCCTAAAATCCATCCCCCTGACCCCCTTCCTTTACGAAAGGAAGGGGGAGAAAAAGCGAGAGGGGCTGGCGCCCCTCTCGGCGGGCTACTCCCCTGGGGTAATTGACGTCTCCCTTTGTAAAAGGGCCTGCCCTGAAGCCGTGGGAAACTGAATAATTTCTAGTAATCATTCGAAAAATACAAAGCCAGAAGTGGGGGGAAAAGAAAGATGGGTTTTTGCCTCTCTGTAATACCACTTAAATGACCTGCCCCACGTTTGGTAAGTCACCATTTAATATGAAAGCCAGTAACCATGAAATTCTTATCAGTATCTCTTTCTACTTTATAATCACTCTTGTTGAGATTTTTTATATTGGACATCTGAGTGTTTAATTCCTCTATACTAGGATTTGGATTCGAAACGTTAGGTAAAGGAATAGATGATGGAAGGGCAACTGATTTTAAATTAATAGAATATTCATTTATGAAAAAAAGACTTTCTGGGTATTCGCTTAATTTGTTTTGATAAGCAGTAATTTGTTCATTATAAACATCAATATAGCTATTATAGTCATCAATAAGATTATTATATTCATCTAAAACTGATTGGGATGCAGACCACTCCATAATAGTACGAGTATTGTTAATACCGTATTTTAATGTTTGTAATAAATCTGATATTTTAGTTAAATATGCACCTTCATCATAATAGGTATATACATTGTCCAAATAAGTTTCATACCAAGAGTAATCATTGGATATAGCAAATTTTGCTGGGAGTAGACCAATTTTCTTATCGTCCATAAGATATACGAACTGAAGTCTTTGTTCTTCATCTTCCATTTCAAGACTTTTGGGCACAATAGTTAAATATACAAAACCTCTATCTTGCGTATTAACAACGATACAATAATCTAAATTGCCTTCTGCTTTTAATTCACTATCAATCTTTACAATTCCTCCGTCTATGCCTGATTCTTTTAGTTTGTTTCGAAAGTAAATAACGCTAGGTTTGTCAGTTTGGTTCGAAAAAAACTGATCAGAAATATCCCCTATCAGAGGATAAATACTTGATACAACTTCATCGTAGGTTTTTGTTGCGGCTGGACTTTGAATAAATGGATTATTGAAATATCGATAAATCATCACTGTACCAAAAATTAGGAAGACTATTGTAAATACATAAACAGATTTCCTAATTACACCACCCAGTCTCACTTCTGCTCTTGCATATTGTCCCATATCAAATAATATGCGGAATGGATTAGTGAGCCCAGAAATAGTCCCCCACCAACCTAGAAATAAACAAGTGAGAAAATTATTCCAAAATAATAATCTGATACATTTACCACAGAAATATCCCTTGGTGTCCGTCTCTCGCCTTGAGAAACCCATTCCTATGTTTTTGTTATAGTGTGCGAATACAAGATGTTTTGCTTTTCCACAACGTTGACATGTAGTTAAATTATTATCCTGCATCTTTTTAACTCCTCTTCTGGCAGGATTGTAGTCTCCCGCGTGGACTTATGTCAATAACATATTATAATTATTTACAGTAAACTCATACCAAAAGATAAATAAGTATGGTTTGTTTTAGGACAGGGTAGTTTTCTTTTTTGATTTTTGAAGTCCTTCTGGTTTGCCTTAACATTTTCATGTATAATAACGTATAGAAGACAAAATATGACCGGACTATCCGATTCTTTCCAGCGCCCCATCAACTACCTGCGCATCTCCGTGACGGACCGCTGCAACCTGCGCTGCGTCTACTGCATGCCGCCGGAAGGCATCACTTTGATGTCCCATTACGACATCCTTAGCTACGAAGAAATCTACACCCTGGTGAAGGCGGCGGCGGAGCTGGGCATTAACAAAGTAAGGCTTACCGGCGGCGAACCGCTGGTCAGGGCGGGCCTGCCGGACCTGGTGCAGCTGATCGCCGGCATCGATAGCATCAATGATATATCACTGACGACCAATGGCATTTTGCTGGCGAAGTACGCCGCCGAGCTCGAAGATGCCGGCCTGATGCGGGTGAACGTCAGCCTGGACACGCTGAAACCGGAAAGATTCCGCCAGATTACCCGCTGCGGCGAGCTCGCGGATACTTTAAAAGGCATCGAGGCCGCTAAAGAAGCGGGCCTCACCCCGGTGAAAATCAATATGGTGGTCATGGCCGGCGTCAATGACGACGAGATTCCCGATTTCGCCCGGAAGACCGTTAGCGACGGCTGGAACGTGCGTTTCATCGAGCAGATGCCGGTCAACAGCGCCCCCCTGTCGGAAGCCAGGTTCTATTCCGTCAATGACATGCGCAAGCGTATCGAGCCGCTAGGCAAGCTCGAGCCGGTGAAGTTCGAAGTGGGCAACGGGCCGGCCAAGTACTTCTGCCTGCCCGGCGCGACGGGCACCATCGGCTTCATCACACCGGTCACCGAGCATTTCTGCTACCAGTGCAACCGCCTGCGCCTGACTGCCGACGGCAAGCTGCGCCTTTGCCTGCTCAACGAGGACGAAATCGACCTCAAGGAGCCGCTGCGGAGCGGCGCCTCGGTGGCCGAGCTGAAAACCCTGATCGAAAACGCCATCGCCAGAAAGCCAAAAAGTCACCACCTCGCCGAGGGGACCGGTCATAAGGGCCGCCCCTTCTCCCAGGTGGGGGGATAGGAAAGAACGGTGGCCGGAAAAAAGCTGACCCACCTGGATGACACCGGCCGGCCGCGCATGGTGGACGTATCCGCCAAGGCGGAGACTGCCCGCGTCGCCGTAGCCAAAGGGCTGGTGCGGATGCAGCCCGCCACGTTCAAACTCGTTACCGGTAAAGGCACCGCTAAAGGTGACGTGCTCACCACAGCCCAGCTGGCGGGCATCATGGCCGCCAAAAAAACGCCGGAGCTGATTCCTCTCTGCCACCCTATCCTCATCAGCCATGTGGCGGTGGATTTTACCCCGGATAAAACCGCCAGCACCATCGAGATTGCCGCCACGGTAACGTGTACCGGGCAAACCGGGGCGGAGATGGAAGCACTGACCGCGGTAGCCGTCACCGCGCTGACGATATACGATATGTGCAAGGCCATCGACCGCGGTATGAAAATCGAGAACATCCGGCTGGTGATGAAAAGCGGCGGCAAGAGCGGTACGGTCAAGCTTGAATAGAACTTGGTAATGTTATATACTAGTGCACCAAGTGAAATTTTTGGGGGTGCGCCATGAAACTAACCTGTCTTCAGGAAAATCTCAACCGGGGCCTCGGCATCGTCGGCAGGGCGGTAGCCACCCGAACGACCCTCCCCATCACCAATAACGTGCTGCTTTCCGCGGCCAAAGGCCAGCTCAAGCTCGTCGCGACGAATCTGGAAATGGCCATCAGCTGCTGGATAGGAGCCAAAATCGAGGAAGAAGGCGCGATTACGGTGCCGGCGCGACTGCTGACGGAGTTCGTCAGCTCCCTGCCCATCGACACCATCGCCATCAACCTTTCACCCCAGACCAAAACACTCGGGTTAAAGTGCGCCCGCTTTGAAGCCCGCATCAGCGGCGTCGACGCCAAGGAATTTCCCCCGATTCCTAATGTCGATGACGGTATCACCACCAGCGTGGAAGTGGAAACCCTGCGCCAGGCCATCAACCAGGTAGTTTTCGCCGCCGCCACGGAAGAATCGCGCCCGGTCCTTACCGGCGTTTGCACCCAGTTCGAAGGCAACACCCTCACCCTCGCCGCCGCGGATGGCTTTAGACTGGCCGTTTTCAAGCTCCCCCTCAAGGAAAAATTCAGCCAGAAAACCGAGGTCATCATCCCCGCCCGAACCCTTGCCGAGCTTAACCGCCTTATAGGCGACCAGGAGGAGACCGTAAGCATTACGCTCAACCCCAATAAGAGCCAGGTCCTTTTCCGCCTCAAGAGCACGGAGCTTGTTTCCCAACTCGTCCAGGGAACGTTCCCCAACTACTCGCAACTCATCCCCAAGAGCTATAATACCCGAGTTATCATCAGTGTCAAGGAATTCCAGCAGGCCACCAAGACCGCCTCCATCTTCGCCCGCGACGGCAGCGGCATCGTGCGCCTGGTGGTTACCCCCGGCAGCGAGGCCAGTCCCGGCCGGCTTTCCGTCTCCGCCCGTTCCGAGGAAATCGGCGACGACGTAGGGGAAATCGATGCCACCGTGGAAGGCGCCGACGCCAAGATTGCTTTTAACGGCAAGTACTTGACGGATGTTTTGAGCGTCCTGCGCGAATCGCAGGTGGCGCTGGAAACCACCAATCCCTCCAGCCCCGGCCTGATCCGCCCGGTCGGCACCGAAAATTACATGCACGTGGTCATGCCCATGTTTGTTCAATGGTAATTTAAACTTTAGCTAGTATTTGAGAGGGGGAGCAGAAATGCGCCCCTCTTTTTGTTTGCAGTGTCAACTATCGATACGCCACTTGACGGCGTATTTGAATACACGTGGTGAAACCGAAATTGTGTTGTTTATGTGACTTTTGTCTTCTTTTTTCGTATCTGTACTGTTTTGACACATGTCTTTTTTAATGCTATAGCTTTATGAAGAGAGCATATTGCCCTGGAGTAAAACACCGGGGATTTTTCCTTGCAACACCAGGTATCCTATTTATTGCAACTGGAAAAGATAAGACATTAATAAGAAAGAGCGAAGGATAGAAACCATGAAATATAAATCATCTATGGCGGCAATAGCGGGGCCGATACTTCTTTTGTGCCTGGTATTCCTGGCCGGGGGGTGTTCTACAACACAGCCTGCCGTAAATGTTATAACGGTAACATCGAACATCGCGGTCTCTAGCGAAGCCAGCAGCCCCCCGGTTAATAATTCCGTGCAAACCATAACCTTGAAATTTAGTGAACCGCTGGATGCAAAAACAATTACCGGCGCCGTAAAACTCTATAAAATGGATTCTGCGGGAAATCCTGTTGAAGAACCCTGTATCATTAACATTGATCCCGATAACCCTGCTCTCCTCCGTGTCAATAACAAGAAAGTGGGGAAATTCCCTGAAGGTGAAGAGTATAAAATTGTCATCAGCCAAAACGTAAAATCATTAACGGGACGGGCGCTTGATAAAGAGTTTACAGGGTTTTTTGCAACCAACTATACTTTTGTACCATCCGGCAATCTTGACTTGAATAATACCAGGTCACAGATAGTTGTTATCAGCGATTTACATCTGGGTGTAGACGATGCTTTTGCTGAAATTAAACAGAACAGACAGCCGCTGGTGGATTTCCTGGGTCAAATCAGGAACTCACCAAATGTTAAGGAACTGGTTATAGACGGAGATATGATCGATGAATGGTTTTTGCCGATGGATTATAAAATGCCCCAGACAGAATCAGCTTTTGTTGATGCGGTTGCAGCCAACAATCCAACAGTTATTGCTGCCTTCAACAACATCATTAATGACGGTAAAATAAAAGTTACTTACATCCCCGGGAATCACGATATTTTGGTCACTCAAGCAGACATACAGAGGATTTTACCGGGTATAAACCAGGCTAGAGATGCGGAACAGGGATTAGGGACCTATATTACCGGAGCTAATTCGGAAATAGCCATTGAACACGGACACCGGTACAACTTTTTTTGTGCACCAGATCCAATATCGAACAGGGATATCACTAATAACAATACTTCCATACTGCCGCCAGGGTATTTTTTCACTCGAATAGCTACGTCTTCAGTCGTAGAAAAGCATCCGGCATCAAGCAACACCATTCCTCAAATTACAGCCAACGAAAAAGATGCGAGCCAATACGGTTATTTCTTGTACACAAAGATGTGGGCTGCCATTCTGGCTACTTTGCCGGTAAAAGAATCATTTATAGATAAGGAAATTAAAACCAATATAGACGGATATACGGAGGATTATGCAATCAATGATCTCCTTCCCCAGCAAGATCCCCAAACCGGGATTATTGACGTCAAGCTTTATAAAGGAATACAGGATAACTGGGTAGAAAGGCAAAAACTTAACGGCGTGCCGGTAAATATCTACCTTAATGACGCTATTTTAAAAGCAGCGGATAATGGTTTTACAGATAGCCAGGCTAAAACTCAATATTTTGATCGTGATGCTTCAAAAAGAATTGTGGTATTTGGACATACCCATATAGCCCGTCTGCTGCCATTTACCAATTTCAAAGGAGAAAATACTATCTATGCCAATTCCGGAACCTGGATAGATAACGGACAGGGTTATCCCACGATGACTTTTGTGGTTATAACTTTACCGAATGCCGATTCTGCTATTGAGTCCGTAAATGTTTATAAATACTCGGCGGACAAATCTATTACTCAATGGGAAGATGCCCAGGTTATCACTGCCAGGTAATAAATCAGAGAGCGGAAATCAGCGCGGTTGGTTCAGGAGACAATGTGGGGAAACTGTTCATAGCGTTTTATTCTAACCTGTAATTACGAAGAGGTCTGTATTAAGTTAATACCACTTGTAAAACATCCAACGATTCTTTATCGGTAGATTTATTATAGTACAAGAGAATCAGACATGCTCATGTTCGTGCAGTGGTAATCTAGATTTACTCAAGACTACACACAGGGGGAGCATAAAAAACTCCCCCTTTTTTGTTTTACTCAAGTTTTGACATTATTTTCCCAAATAAGTACTTTTACCACTACTTAGTACTTAACCGTCAAGGCAGCTTAGAATAAAAGATTTGTAGAAAATGCCTTGATTTTTTGGTAATCTAGGCAATATAATCAGAAACACTTTCATAATGCTAATGGGAATTATTCTTCACATCCAGGGGTTAAACCAAGAATCTAAAAGGAGGAAAATAAACGGCTGAGAAGAATGTTTATGAAATTACCAGGAACACGTTGGCCCAGTATTATGGATTTGTTAACTGGGTAGCTCACGAGATTGGTACGGAACGGACACTGGGAATTTTAACAAAGATGGCGGATTTCGGGGGAACGATAGCGGGTAAGTCGATGAAACAGCAAGCTCCTGATAAAAAGTTTGAATTAAAAACCGCTTTGCAGTGGGCGGAGAACACACTTAAAGAAAACCTTATACCTTATCAAATAACGGAGGAAACCCCGCAAAAGGTTACAATCAAGGTTACCAAATGCTCGAATTACGATGCGGCTCACATGGCCATGATGGATGATAAAACTATCGAAGCTGTATGTAGAACCTGTAATATAAGATTTCAAGATGTCCTGTTTAAGCAATTGAACCCTGGTTTAAGCGCCCGGATAAAGAAATTCCGGTCAACTCCAGATGACTTTTGCGAAGAGGAGATTTTGCTAGAGTAGTCATTGGAACAGTTCTCTTTAGGCTGCGTGCGGTATATCGTGTTTTAGGTGGAGTTAGCCCATCACATTTTTACCAGGATAAAACATCAATTTATTTTTCCGCACTGGCGGATATCATAAAGCTAAAAGGTATCAAATAATCGTACGCATGGCTGAACATCATTTTTCCATTGAATATCTGGGCCATATCCCTTTAAATAGTCTTCTGCGCTTACTCTAATTATCGTAATAGCTCTCTCATTTTTTTACCCTCTTAATTGAGAAATAAAACCGAAAACTACAATGCTTATCCCATTGTTAATGGTGGGAAAAAGCTAAAAGTTCGAGCCTCACTATTGGAGTATTCTTCGTGGCCTGGGCTTTCCAACATCTTCTGAACGAAAGACATTACTCTAAGGCTTCAACCAGATCATGGCACGTAGTTACCCATCCGAAAATATTGGTAACATTCCAGATAGTGGCTTCCTGCGTGGATTCCGGACCGATATTGCCACAGCCATCGCTTACAAGGACAGGAAAGTACTCGTGAAAATAGGCATCCCGGAGCGTTGACTCTACACAAACATTGGTCGCGAGCCCGATAAACAACAGGTATTTAATGTTGTATGTACCCAGGATGGTATCAAGCTCTGTGTTAGTGAAGCCGCTGTATCTGTGCTTATCGACGATTATGTCCTCTGGCTGCGGTTTAAGTTCGTCGATTATTTCCCAATCCCGGGTACCGCTAATCAGAAACTTGCCTTTCAATTCCGGATGCATGCGCATCGCCACTACCCCAAGCTCTTTATAGTAATTAGGGGATTCCGGACCTCCTGAGTTGGAAAGGTCTCGCCTGTAGCCCATTCTGAGATAAACAATCTTCATCCCTTTATGCCGGCATGCTTCGATTATCTTCTTATCCTTATTAATGATACGCTTCACCTTCACTTCATCAAGCTTGCCCAAATAGTCAAAAATCCCGCCCTTTTTACAGAAAGTATTTTGCATATCGACTACGATCAAGGCGGTTTTATCAGTATCCAGCTTGATCGGTTCCGGCTTAGCCATTATGACAACTTTCATGACTGCTTACCTCCGCCTTCCCGGTTCCTTGGACTTACATAAGCTAAAGCATTAATGTTGACATATCATATTCATCAGTAGATGAACATTATCCGGAGGCGTCTCCGGCGGCAATTCCCAATCTGTCGTCAGAAAGACGCCCGGCCCGGTTATCTCCGGTAAACATGTCTCTAAATATGTTTGCAGTTCTCCCGGACTTGAGTTAAGGAGACGGGTAGGAATGGCTTTCCCCAAAATGCAGGAGCGTCCATTTCTTATCTCCTGCCAGGTATTTACGGCAATTCCCGGGGCAACTATTCCATCAAAACCCAAGTCTAACAGGTTGGATGTGTTATCCGGTGATGATTCGCCGGGCAACAGGATTGAGAAAGCATTGTAGAACCTCACCATGTTAACCATAGGCGAGAAGGTCGAACGCAGGCGGGAAAGTTGTTCCGGCAGGCAAAACACGATCGGTCTTTCAACAAATGCAATAACATCTAATTCCAACTGGCAGTAAACCTGAACTACTTTTAGTAGAAATTCGGCAGCAGCCTCGGTAGCCTTGATAGCTTCTTCCGGTCTTTCGGCAAAGTCCTTAATAGGGTCTCTACCCGTCAGTCCCGCTATTAGTGTCAACGGGCCATTAACTACAGCGGCGAGGGTCAAATTTGACCCCGCGACCCTGTTAATGCGTCTTAAGGACTCGATAACGGTACCAAATCTGCCTGTTTTTGCAGCGCTCTCTACATTGATATCTTTAAGCCGGCCCAGGTCGAATTCGGGGTTTGGGCGGACCGCCGGTGTTTCATATTCGCCTTTCCAGATTATAGGGCAACCACATATCTCCATTTCCAGGGAAGCATCGAAGCTGCTGATGATAGCATCATAACCATACAGTTTCTGGGCATTCTGAAGGCATTTTGTATATTGAGTCGGATCTGCGAATATCCTTCGCACCGGTATTTGTTCCAGCCTGGCAGCATGGGTAAACACCCAGGGAATAAAAGGCAACCGTGGCAAATCAGCCGATTCAAATACGCCTCTAACTAATTGCTTTGGGGTAATCATTTTACACGTTTCTCAAACTCGGGAGCGGTTACATCCTGATAATTTCTCTCGTTTTCCTGCCATCCGGCCAGGACCCGTAGTATTCCAGTATTTCTTCTGGAGGACGAAGCTGCGACCATTCCTTCTCGAACTCGTCCCAGGTCGTGCTGCGGGAAATCCGGTCTTTTCTCTCCTGCTGGCGGAGCTGCCCGGTTTTTTCTTCATCTACCTCAAGGGTTTCGGGATCAAACGCCACATGATAAACATTTTCCGCCGTCCAGGGAGAAATGGATTGCTTCCTTAAGTCATCCATGACCGACCGAGTATCTCTTTCCAACACGTCGCCGTAACCGCCGCCGCCGCCGCTAAAGACGACCCACAGGTCGCCGTTTTCCATGATATGAACTTTTTTGAATATGCTGCCAATTTCGTAGTCACCTTTTATGGTTCTTTCGGTAATCAGTTGCGAAGCTCCGGAGGGGATGTCTTTATCGCCTCTTTTCATCTTTTCCCAAATGTTTGTGTGCTTAACCTCGATGCCAGGCAGAGTAGGCGGCGGGTAGCCCCCGAACAGGCCGATGCAG
>JBEKAC010000058.1:0-14514 GCA_050018395.1 Dehalococcoidales bacterium | reverse complement strand
TAATAAAATCGTTATAATCACAGACGTCCGTCCCGCCAATGAAATAAGCCGTGCCGTCTTTCAGCATCAGCGGCGCCAAGCCGATCACGGTCTCACCCTCTTTGACCGTCCTGATAAACAATTCCTGCCCGGCGCCGAATGATTGCCACCAGACCTGCATCCAATCCGGCAAAACAAACACGGACGACCAGTTAAGATTTTGTCGCGAATCTTTCCGGTAAATTTCAAGTTCAGCCAAAGTACTGGTATCTACAAAATAGCTCATGGCGTTATATCGTTATATATTGTAATTTTATCACGGAACAGCTAGAGAAACAATGTAACTATTATCACATCCCGAGTGGTATTTTTAAGGAAACCGGGCGTATCCGAAAAACGCCGATTTATTTTTCCCGCGGGAGCAAGTCCTGGAGGTGAGGGAACTTATCTACCGCGTGCGGGAAGGTCAAAGCGCTGGTGAAAATCTTATTGAAGTCCGGCTCCAGCGTCAGTTCGACGTACTCAACGCGCCGCGCCCAGTAGTCCGCCTCGACCCTTTTTTCCCGGTTGAGCAGCGCGATGCGGGCGCCGTCCCCGGCGGCATTACCCACCGCGTACACGTGCTCCCGGTCGCAGTCCGGGAAGAGGCCGATAAGCGCCGCCGATGTCTTATCGATATAACTCCCGAAGGCGCCGGCCAGGATAACGCGGTCGACTTTTTCCACGCCCATGCGGTTCATCATGATCTTGGCGCCGGAGTACATGGCGCCCTTGGCCAGCTGGATGGCGCGGATGTCTTTCTGGCAGATAACGATATCGTGGCCGATGGCGGTCTCATTGGCCCAGGCGATAACGAACTCCGCCCCTCTTTCGTCCTGCCGAAGACGCAGCGACTTCAGCTTCATATTAAAGCGGCCGCTCTTCTCGATGATGCCGGCGAGGAACATCTGGGCGGAAACGTCGAATATACCCGAGCCGCAGATACCCCGGGCACCGATCTTTTTATCCTCGGTGTTCCATTTATCGCTGCCGATGACCTTAAATTGAACCTCTTTCGTCTCCGGGTCGATTTTCACCCGCTCTATAGCGCCGGCGGCCGCCCGCATGCCGTGCCGTATCTCCGCCCCCTCGAAAGCCGGGCCGGTGGCGCAGGAGGAAGACATCAGACGTTTACGGTTGCCGAGTATCAGTTCGCCGTTGGTACCGATATCGATGATGAGCAGCATCTCATCCCGGTTATAGGGCTCCTCGGCGATAAGCACGCCTACATTATCCGCCCCGACGAATCCCGCCTCGTTGGGCAGGACGTGCACGTAAGCGCCGGCAGCCACTTTAAGCCCGAGGTCGCGTGCCTTGACGTCCACGGAGTGGTGAATGGCGGGGGGAAATGGCGCTTTGCCGAGGTACTGGGGGTCGATTTTCAGGAAGAAGTGGTGGATACACGTGTTGCCAACAACGACCGTGTCTGCGATATCCGCCGGTTTGACGCCGGCTGTTTTGGTCACTTCACCGATTATCTGGTTCAGCCCCCTGATAATAGCATCGTTGAGCTTTTTCAGGCCGCCTTTTTCCTTGGTGGCGTAGCCGATGCGGGACATCAGGTCTTCGCCGTAAGCCACCTGCGGGTTCATCATGGCGCCGGTAGCCAGGACATCGCCGGTATTCAGATCGCAGAGATAGCCAGCCACCGTGGTCGTGCCGATGTCCACCGCCAGACCGCAGGCATTTATTTTCTGCCCGGCGCGCACATCCACAATTTCTTTGTCCTTCCAGACGAATGCGGTAACCTGCCAGCCGCCTTGCCGTACGATATTCTGGAGCTTTAAAAGGACCGTATAGTCGATGGTCAAGTCCGGCAGGCCGTAGCGCGTCTTCAATGCTTCGGTCAACCGCTCAAAGTCGCCGGTGGGGTCCTCCAGCGAGGCCGGCTGGAGCTCGATGAAGTATTTTTTTACCGCCGGGTTCAGGGTGATTTTACGCTGGGTGGCTTCTTTACGCACCACCTGCTGGCCTTTGCGGCTTTCCTCCGGCACAAAGACGACCACATCGCCGTGCACGCGGGTCTGGCAGGCCAGCCGGAAGTTCTGCTGCAGCTGATGCTTGCTTAAGAATTTGGCGTTGACTTCTTCCCGGCTGGTCACAGCATCGAGCGACGACTGAATTCGGTACTTGGGGAAACTGCCTTCTTCTATCCTGATTTTGCATTTGCCGCAGGAGCCTTTGCCGCCGCAGACGCTTTCCAGGCTGGCCCCCAGCTGCCGGGCGGCGTTAAGGACGGTAGTACCGTCCGCCACTTTACCCCTTAACCCCGATGGCTGAAAGACGATTTGATGCTGCTGGTTCTTCATGGCCAAAATCTTATCACAAGTAAACGAATTTTCATAGCAGAAATTCCCGGATTACGCGGTGGAGAAATGGAGGGGGGTGTATTACTTCCAGTAAAGCTCCGCCAGCTTTTCCAGCTGGGCGTCCGCCCCGCCGAAAGAGAACTCGTAGGCGCGGGAGCGCTTGGTGTAGTAATGCAGCACGTGGTCTTCTGTAAAACCAATGGCGCCGTGGACCTGGTGGGCGGAAGCCATCACGCGTTTACAGGCCTGGCTGACCCACGCTTTGGCGACCGCCACTTCTTTAGCTGCCTCCAGCCCCTCGTTTAGGCGCCAGGCGGCCTGATAAGTGGCGAACCTCGAGCCCTCAATATCGATGAGCATGTCCGCGCAACGGTGCTGTATCGCCTGGAAAGCCCCGATAGGATGTCCGAAGGCGATGCGTTCCTTGGCGTAGTCCAGCGTCATCTTTAGAGCTTGCTGCGCCAGCCCTACCATTTGCGCGCAGCGGGCGATGTTAGCGCGCTGTAATATCTTTTCAATCAGGGGCCATCCCCCATCGACCGGCCCCAGTATATTTTCCGGTAGAACGTAAACATTACGTAATATAACTTCACTTTGCTTATCGCCGGCGGCGGTTTTTAGCGGCACGATATGCAGCCCTTCGGTTTTGGCGTCGATGATGAATAACGTAATGCCGTCTTCCGGCTTAAGGCCTAGCTTAGTCCGGGCGGCAATGATAATATAGTCAGCCGATTGAGCGTCCGGCACGAAAAGCTTGGTGCCGTTCAGGACGAAGCCGGTGCCTTGGACTTCCGCTTTGGCCAGAACATCGGCGGGGGAATAATCGGCCTTGGTCTCCGTTAAAGCCAGTGTCATGATTATCTTGCCAGCCGCGATATCGGTAAGATATTGGTGTTGCTGCACGTCGCTGCCGGCGGCCATGATAGCGGACGCCCCCAGCACCACTGTGGAAAAATACGGGCTTAAAAAGCAGACCCGCCCCATTTCCTCCAGCACCACGGTAAGGTCAAGAAAATCGCCGACGCCACCGTACTGTTCGGGCAAAGAAAGCCCCGTCAGGTTGGTCTCGGCCAGCTTTTTCCAGAGCTCCGGCGTGTAACCTCGCTCGTCTTTGACCGCAGCCTTGAGAACTTTATCCGTATACTCGGCGGCAAGGACGTCCCGCGCCAGTGTCTGCATCATTTCCTGTTGTTCGTTGAGACCAAAATCCACTCCAGGGCCTCCAAACCTTTAGCGCAATCTGGGTAATCCCAGGCCGCGCTGGGCAATCACATCCCTATCGATTTCCGATGTACCGGCTTCCATGCTATGGCCAAACGAACGCAAATAGCAGGAAGATATGCGTCCGTATAAAGGCGCCAGAGAAGATTCATCAGACAGGAGTCCATAATGTTTAAAGACCTTCATCCCGAATTCTGCCACATGTTGAATAGCTTCAAAACCGAGCAATTTACACATGGCGGCTTCATAATTAGTGACTTTCCCCTGGGCCTGTATCCAGGTTACATGGTAATGGGTGAGACGGGCGACTTCACATTCAGCGACCAACTCGGCCATCCGGATTTTGTTCGCGGCATCCAGGATATTCATTTTTCGGGCGCACTCAACAATATCATCGAGCAGTGTCCCGGCAATGGCATAACCCAGGTCGGAGGTGCGTTCGAAGTCCAGTACCGCCATAGCCACATACCAGCCCCGGTTTATTTTATCCACGATATTTTCTTTAGGTATGCGGACGTCATCCAGAAATACTTCATTGAAATCGTGATGCCCGGCCATGTTAATTATCGGGTTCACAGTTATGCCCGGGGTATGCATATCTACCAGAAAAAAGGTAAGACCGCGATAATTGGGCTGCGCCTGCCGATCAGTCCGGGCCAGGAGGAACATCCAGTCCGCAAAGTGGGCATAGGTGGTCCATATCTTCTGCCCGTTCACTATAAAGGAATCGCTTTCCTCCCTGGCAAAGGTCTCCAGTGATGCCAGGTCGGAACCGTGACCAGGTTCGCTAAGGCCCTCGCACCACATGACCTCGCCAGAAGCAATCCCGGGCAGATAGCGTTGCTTCAGTTCCTCCGAACCTTTGAGCAGGATAGCCGGAGCGACGAAATCCACCGATAGCGAATGATAACCCGGACAGTGGTGTTTGGCCAGTTCTTCCCGGAGAATCAGGCGGTAAAAGGGAGATAATCCCTGGCCCCCGTATCCTTTAGGCCAATGCAGTGACAACCAGCCCCGGGCACCAAGTTTCTGTGCCATATCCCGGTGGATAGCTATCCAGTTTTCCTGGCCGGACATATCGAAGAAGCTGACTTTCTTCTGCTGCCATTCCTGGGGGCCTTCTTTATTCAGAAAAGCCGCTACTTCCCGGCGGAAAGCTTCTTCTTCAGGAGAGAACTTAAAGTCCAAGTTATTCTCCTTTTTTTAAAACTTGTTTATGCCGCTCATCGTGGGCCGAGTTTACCCTGAGCCCGCCGAAGGGAACCATAGGGGCGTTTTTTACCTCAAATGCCCGTAAACTATTTTATTTCCCCGTGAACTTGCGCGGACGGCGGTAGTTCATACCGGTCAGGCCTTCGTTAAGGTCTTTAGTGAGGGCCAGGTCGCCAGAAATAGCCGCCTCCAAGTAAAGCGCCGTCCGCTGGTCGGCCTGGGCGCCATAGTAAAGCAAACCCTTGGCGAACCGCTGGGCGATGGGCCCGCCGGCGGCCAGCTTGGCCACGACATCATCGACGGCCCTGGCCAGCTCTTTGGGTTCGGCCAGGAAATTGACCACGCCCCAGGCCAAAGCTTTATCCGCATTCAACGGGTCAGCCAGTAAAATCATTTCTTTGGCGCGCGCCCAGCCGATTAACCGCCCCAGGCGCTGCGTGGCGCCGGCACCGGGCACCAAGCCGATGGTCAGTTCCGGCAGCTGCAATACAGCGGCCTTGCTCATTATCCTGATATCACAGGAGAGCGCCAGTTCCAGCCCGCCGCCCATAGCCGCGCCATTAATGGCGGCGACGACCGGCTTGGGATAAGCCTCGATGAGGGTGAAAACATCATGGGGAGCTTCGGAGAAATTGAAAGCCTCCTCTACCTGCCCGCTGGCGAAAGCGGAAACGTCCGCGCCGCCGCAGAAGTTGGCGCCCGCGCCGGTGATGACCACCGACCTGACGTCCGCATTCTTTTCAAGCTCACCGAGGGCTTTATTCAGCTCCGCCATCATTTCGGTGTTAAAAGCGTTGGCCTTGGCCGGGCGGTTGAGGACGATTTTACCAATCTTTTTAGCTTTGTCCACTTCCACGATGACCGCTTCGTACTCGCCGGGGCCGTAGGAATAAAAGCCCTCGCCGGTCTTGCGGCCGAGTTTGCCCTGCTTGACCATTTTGGTCATGACAGAGGAAGCTTTATAACGGTCCTCGCGGTTGTATTTTTCATAGAGCCGGTTCATCTCGTTGACGATGACATCAATGCCCCAGCTATCGGCCATGCGGAGGATGCCGCGCGGGTAGTTCAGGCCGAGTAGTACGGCTTTGTCAATGTCGTCACGTGAGGCGGCGTCCATCTCGATAAGCTTGGCGGCTTCATTGACGGCGCCGGCCAGCACGCGCAGGGCATCGAAATTGGCGCCGGCATTCATCGGGATCTCATTGGTCTTGCCGCCGGTCCAATCGTAATAACCTTTACCGGTCTTCTTGCCCCAGTTCTTTTCCTTGAACAGCTTGACCAGAATAGGGGCGGGCCCGTAGCTCTTGCCCATCATCTCGCCGAAGTACTCCATGACGTGGAACTGGGTATCGATGGAACCACCGCCCAGGGTGTCCTGGAGCTCAAGCATGCCCATGGGCAGTCCCAGTTTATATTTTATCGCGGAATCAACTTCGAACGGACTGGCGGCCTCGCCGTTGGCCAGGGCCCAGTCCGCCTCGTTGGACATATTACAAAAGATGCGGTTGGCCACGAAGCCGGGCACGTCCTTGCAGTTAACGATATCGCGCCCCATGGCGGTCGCAACCTCATTGGCGACTTTAATGGCTTCTTTGCTGGTCTTTTCACCCTTGACGATTTCCAGCAGGGTCATGCGGGAGGGGGGATTGAAATAATGCGTACCTACGACAAGTTCTGGATGTTTGGAAGCGGTGGACATTTCCGCGATGCTTAGGGAAGAGGTATTGGTAGCGAAAACGGTATCTTCCGGGCAAAGGGCCGTGACCTCTTTAAGGACGCTTTTCTTGAGGTCCATGATTTCCGGAATGGCCTCGATAATGAAATCGGCGTCTTTGACGGCTTCCTTGAGGTCGACCAGGAAATTGAGCTTGCCCATGGCATCTTTCTTGCCCTGTTCGGTAAACCGGCCGCGGCTGATGCGTTTATCGTACATATCGATAATGGTCTGTTTACCTTTATCCAGGAAACGCTGCTCGATGTCCCTGACTTTGACGTTGAAGCCGGATTCGGCGGCCAAGGCGGCGATCTGCGCCCCCATCGCGCCGGCGCCGATAACCGCGATATTCTTGATCTTTTTCATGGCAGGCAAGCCCCTTTCCGTCGTTAGTTTTCTATTTGGAGTACTAACCCCTGTAACAATAACAAATACGCCCACCCCTTAACAAGTCCGGGGTGAGCGTATTATTATCTATTTCTTTACAGGTTCGAAGGCGTAGTAGACACGTTCGCAGATCTTGGTTTCCTTCTTGACATCAATCGGAATGGCGGGGACTTCAAAGGTGACGAATTTGACCTCATCCCCGATTTTCAACTGCCCGGCCTGGCAATTGATGATACGAACCAGAAGGTGCTTCAGGGGATGACTTTTATCAAAGCCCAGCCAGGCCATGATCAACGGGGAATCGAAACCGGTCGGAGCGCCGGCCATGGTTTCGGTCATGTTGACCACTTTAGCCGTCTTGGGCAGATCTACCCATTCCAGTTCGTCCGACCAGCAGTGGGGACAGGCTATGCCCGGCG
This sequence comes from Dehalococcoidales bacterium, assembly GCA_050018395.1. Lineage (GTDB taxonomy): Bacteria > Chloroflexota > Dehalococcoidia > Dehalococcoidales > RBG-16-60-22 > RBG-13-51-18. The sequence goes on along the minus strand of JBEKAC010000058.1, from coordinate 7,234 downwards.
GATACGAAATATGACCGCATTTCTTGCATTTGGTGGTCGTCCAGCGGCCTTGCCGCATATTATCATAAAACGGGTAAAGCCGGTTCAATTCCGGGGCCTCCAGCGGCCACATGTCCAGTACCACGCTATATTTACCATCCAATTGGGGCACGCCAAAAATTTGGGCTGACTTTAGTTCTACCATTTCATTCTCCTAACATTATCGTTTGATTCAGCTATCGTTTTATCTAAGTCGCCTGTTATTTGACCGGCTCCGTGCCGTAAATAACCACGGTATGCTGAGCGCAGACACCGCTTAAGTTATGGGTCAGCCCGAACTTGGCATTTTTAACCTGGTTGAGGGCCCGTCCCTGGAGCTGTTTACAGATTTCTACTGCCTGACGGGCGCCAGTAGCGCCATAAGGATGGCCTACCGCCAGCAGACCACCATCGGTATTGGTGGGAGTCTGGCCATCTACTTTAACCTCTCCTGAAGCGACAAAAGCCCCGCCTTCACCCTTCTTGCAGAAACCCAGCTCTTCAACCTCGATGATCTCGGAGATGGAGAAGCAGTCATGGGTCTGGGCCACATCGATGTCTTTAGGAGTGAGCTGGGCGGCTTTATAGGCGATTTCGCCGGCTTTCTTAAGATGAGGCCAATCTGCCAGTGTTTCCCCGGGCCAGTTAGCGGACATGCCGTGAGTCGCCACCTGTCCGGTGCCGCGAATATAGACCAGCGGCCGGTTAGTCATGGCTCTAGCCTTCTCTTCGGAGGCGATGATTACGGCTGACGCGCCATCGGTTACCGGACAGCAATCATTCAAGCCGAAGGGATCGCAGACGGTACGGGCGTTCAGGTATTCATCGAGAGCCAGAGTTTTTCCGCCGAACTGCGCGTTGGGGTTATTGAACCCGTAAGCATAGTTGGTGACGGACACGGCCCCCATCTGCTCTTTAGTGGTCCCGTATTTTTTTATGTGGGCCTGGGCTATCATCCCGAAGAAAGGCGGCGGTACGGCCAATCCCATGGCCGAATCCCAATCATGATCGTTGGTCATGAGGTTCATGTAGACACTTTCCCATCGCTGGGGCAGGTTGAGTTTCTCGGTCCCGCAGACTAAGACCACTTCGGAGATGCCGCTCTCGATAAGCCCGGTGGCCAGAATAATGGCGGTATTGGATCCCGAGCAAAGGGTGTCAACCCGGACACAAATAGAACTGGGATAAATTCCCAATCTATGGGCCACGATAGGCGCCGTATTTAAAGAGTTGGAATTTCTCCCTGCCGTAGTGGATGCAAATATCAGGCCATCGACATCCTTTGGCTTTAACCCCGGGATGTCCTTGGACATCGCATTAGCCGCTTCCTGCAGCATGTCAAAAATAGTGGCTGCCCTTACCCCGAATTTACTCGTTCCCCCGCCAACGATACACGCTTTCTTTGTTTGCGCCATAGAAAATCTCCTTTTTCCCGCTAGTTTAGACTATTTTGAATGACTATCATGGATAGCTAACTGCTGATATGTACCGCCACCCTTCCTCAACACTATCTTAATTTTACCAGATTATACGGTTGAGCGTAAAGGGTCTTAAGTACAATATAAAATGAAAAACGTCAATATTTACGTATTCTTGGCAACGCCGGGGTTATAATTTGACTCATCTAAGGCAGAACTACTAAAATAAAGTAGTATTTATTCCCGTACCCTTATTCGGAAAGGAGCGTTGCATGGCAAAAGGTAAAGAAAACCCGGTTATTTCCACCCTGTGGTCGGCAGGCTGCGGCTCTCACGGCGGTTGCGGCTGCGAGATATATATTGAAGACGGCAAGGTCACCCGGGTCGAGGGCGATAAGAACCACCCCTTCAATCAGGGGCGGCTCTGCGCCAAAGGCCTGGCGATACCGCAGTATATGTACCACCCCGACCGCGTCCTTTATCCCCTCAAACGCGTGGGCGAGCGGGGCGAGGGCAAATGGCAGCGGATTACCTGGGACGAAGCCTACGGTACCATCGAGACAAAGCTCAAAGACATCCGCGCCAAATACGGCGCCGAGTCCGTTATTTTCTGCCAGGGCACCGGCCGCGACATCGGCGGGCCGATCACCTTTTTGATGTATGCCTACGGCAGTCCCAACTGGGTACAGGTGGGGCTGGCCGGCCATGCCTGTTATACCCCCCGGCTGGGCGCCATGTTCGCTACTCACGGGGAATACTGTGTTACCGATGCTTCACAATTCCTCGAGGAACGCTATAATTCCCCGGAATGGACGCCACCCAAATATATCATCATCTGGGCACAGAACCCCGCCGCCGGCTGCCACGACGGCTTTTACGGCCACTGGATTATCGACTGCATGAAGCGGGGTTCCAAGCTCATCACCGTTGACCCCCGCTCCACCTGGTTCTCCACCCGCTCGGACGTCCATCTGCAGCTCCGCCCCGGGACCGACGGCGCCGTCGCCCTGGGCATGCTCAACGTGATCATCAACGAAGGCATTTATGATAAAAAGTTCGTCGAAAAGTGGTGCTACGGCTTTGACGAGCTGAAGAAGCGGGTGCAGGAATACACGCCGGAAAAGGTCGCCGAGATTTCCTGGGTGCCCGCCGACCTCCTGCGCCAGGCTGCCCGGCTCTACGCCACCAACAAACCCTCCGCCATCCAGTGGGGCGAACCGGTTGACGCCATGCCCGCCGGCAGCGTGGTCGCCCAGGCTATTACCCAGCTCTGGTCGATTACCGGCAATATCGATAACCCCGGCGGCAACGTTCTCGCGCGCCGCTCCCACGGCGTGACCACCTATCCCTTCAGCTCCGCCGAGCTAACCGAGCTTTACGGCGCCGACCTGGTGAAAAGACTTAACGAGAAGCGAATCGGGGCTAACGAGTACCCCATGATTAAGGGCTTCCGCGGCTGGGTGCAGCCCGATGTCCTCATTAAACAGATGGAGACCGGCAAGCCCTACCCGGTCAAAGGCGCCTGGATTCAGACCTCCAACATCATCGGCGGCCAGGCCGCTGATCCGAAACGACATTACGAGGCCATGAAGAAACTCGACTTTATCGTCTGCGTCGACCTTTTCCAGACACCGACAACAATGGCGCTGGCGGATATTTTTCTTCCCGTCTGCACTATCTGTGAGAAAGAAAGCTTCCGTTCATGGTGGCAGCCTCTCGGCGTCAGTGTCAAGGCGGTGGACGAGTTGGGTGAAAGCAAATCGGACTATGACATCAATCTTGAGATGGCAAAAAGGCTGGCCACCACTCCCATCAAATTCAATACGGCGAGAGAGCTTATCGATGACCGGTTGAAAATAGGCGGCACCAACTTTGAAAAACTCAAAGCTAAAGGCTGCTGGGAATACCCACCGAAAGGCGATAAAACCCGCCCCTACTACCGCTATGAAAAAGGCCAGCTGCGCGCTGACGGTAAACCAGGGTTTGATACTCCTACGGGCAAGGTAGAGCTTTATTCCAAGAGATACGAGGAATGGGGGCTCGACCCGCTGCCGTATTACGAGGAGCCGAAAGAGAGCCCGGTCGCTTCACCCGACCTGGCGAAAAAATACCCGCTAATCCTGACGACGGGACGGCGTTCGCCGGTATTCTTTCACTCCGAACACCGCATGATACCCTGGCTGCGTGAGCTCGACCCATGGCCTATTGTGGAAATCAACGACCGGACCGCCGCCTCTTTAGGCATCGATAACGGCGATTGGGTTCATGTGGAAAACAGCCACGGCAAAATCAAACTCAAGGCCAAAGTTACGCCGACCGCCCATCCCAGGGTAGTCACCGTACCTCACGGCTGGTGGCTGCCGGAGACCGATGGTAAAGCTCCCAATCTCTTCAGCACCTGGGAGCATAATGTAAATAATCTCACAACGATGGGTAACCAGGGCAAGTCCGGATTCGGCGGTACCAATTACCGTTCTGGTCTGTGCCGTGTATCTAAAATAACCGGGGGAAAGGAGTAGCCATGCCTCGAAACGGTTTGTTGATTCAATACGATTGGTGCACCGGCTGCCATGCCTGCGAGGTGGCCTGCAAGCAGGAACACAACTATTCCGAGGGCATGTGCGGTATCAGGGTTGACGAGGTGGTGAGCGCCAGCCCGGAAAAAGTCTACGTGGATTTTGTACCCATCACTACCCGGTTCTGCGACCTGTGCGCGGATAGAGTCAAACGCGGCGAACAGACGGCCTGCGTGAAGCACTGCCAGGCTACCTGCATCACTTACGGGCCGGTGGCGCATCTGGTCAAAGCCCAGGAAAAACAGCCGCGGTCGGCGCTATGGGCGCCCAAGTAACAACACTTTATTAAATAAATCGACATAAGAACCCGTCTCCTCTTTTGGGAACGGGTTCTTTTTTTAGTTTCTATTTAGTGCTCCAAACGATAAAAAACTTACGATCTAGTGATTATTGTCACGGCAAAGGCCCGTAAATACCAGCATATACTGGATAAAGAGACCTGCTAATCCTTAGAATCGGAGGCAGTAATGAAGATTACAATCGACCGTGAAAGCTGTATCGAATGCGGCTCATGCGAGGCCACCTGTCCGGAGGTATTTAAACTTCCTCCGGGAGAAAAATCCACCATCGTGGAGAAATACCGGGTAAACGGCCTTCCGGAATCGGGTGAAGTGCCTGCCGAACAGGAAGCCTGTGCGCAGGAAGCGGCCGATTTATGCCCGGTAACGGCTATCAGCACACAAAAATAGCGTGCTTTGCGCCGTATAACCCGGCAGGCTCCGCCAGCGGTATTAAAGCCTGCCGGACCTATTTTCAACGACTTTATTTTAGTAGGTGCTCGTGGCGGGCGGACGGTACCCGGCGAATAAAGCACGCGGCGCCTGCTGTATTATTTCTTCCACCGTCCAGGGTTTGCTATCATACTTGGTCAGGTTGTTGGCTAGAATCGGCTCGGAATACATGCTGATCGTGTTGCCGCCCAGACTGAAGACAGACCCGCTGACGTTCGCTCCGGCATCCGAAGCCAGATAGCAAATGAAAGGCGCGATGTAGTCCGGGGTGGGGGTCATTTTGGTCATATCCCCGGTAGGCCCCTTCATCTCGAAAACGAAGGGACTATCTTCTTTAGCCACGGCCTGCGAATAGGCATCAAGTTCGTAGGAAGCCCTGGTCCTGGCCCAGGGTGAAAAGCAGTTACAGGTAATGCCGTATTTATGCAGCTCTATCGCCACGGCTTTGGTCAGCCCCACCACGCCGGCATTGGCGGCGCAGTATTCGGCGTGTTTGATCGTGTCGCCCAGGAAGGCACGGGAAGTGGCGTTTAAAATGCGCCCCGACTTTTGCTTGATCATGTAAGGGGCGGCGTGGCGGATGGTATTGAAATAGCCCTTGGGCTTGACGAGCGTCACTTTATCCCAGAGCTCTTCCGTCATTTTCTCGATGGGGCTGAACCCGAAGGCCCCGGCCACGTTGACCAGGATATCTATCCGGCCGTAGGTATCGACGGCTTTCTGGATGAGCTTTTCCGCTACGTTGAAATCCGTGATATTACCGAAGAAAGCCACCGCTTCCCCGCCGGCGTCGCGGATGGCCTGGGCGGTCGTCTCGGCGTCGCCGTTGATGGCGGCCATCTCTTTTTCCACGTATTCGCTCTTCTTTTTATCCAGTGCCTTCATCTGCGCATTCGTCAAAATTGCTTTACCGGTGGAGCCGGGTTTACGGTTATTAGTGACAACCTTGGCGCCTTCCGCGGCGATACCCATAGCGATGCCCCGCCCGATTCCCTGCCCCGACCCGGTAACGACGGCGACTTTACCCTTTAATGCATTTCCCATGTTCGTGATTCACCTTTCTGACAAGTATTTAGTTTACAGTTTACAGTTCATGGTTGACAGTTTACAGCTTACAGCTTTCCCCACCGAATTATCAGTTCTTTTTCTCCAGTTCCGCTATTTTTGTTTCCAGGGCCTTCTGGCGTATGGCCAGGGTGAGGTCGCTGCGGGTTTTTTCCAGTACGCCGCGCACCATATCGGTCGTGCGCCTTAGCCCCCCGGTTAAAGCGTCCGGGAAGTCCATCGTCACCAGCATGCTGTAAATATCGTCCATGACGGTGAGCAGCTCTTCCCCGCGGGAAAGGTCGCCGTGGCGCATGCCGTCCAGCAGGTAGCGCCTTATTTCCCCCACCGCCTCACCCAGGCCGTTCAGATAAGCGGCGACGTCCACCCCCAGCGTGTCCGGCCCCGGCAGCGGCTGGCCGGTAACCAGAGCTAAAGTAATATTCGCCTCGGCGAGCTCTTTTTGGGCATCTTTCACCGCCCCGGTAGCGGCCATCTCGGTGTGTTTTTTCACGGCCTTTTCCGCCTCGGCTAAAACATCCCGGGCGGACTGCGCCAGTTTGGCTGCCTCGTCAAACTCCTGGCGGTGCACCGCCCTGATGGCCGTGCTGCTATAGCGGATGGAATCCCGGCAGAGCGGCAGCATTTTTTCCCGCGCGGCGTCCTTGGCCGCGAGTACTTCCCTGATTTTTTCCGCCATTGCATCCAGATTATCCACGTTTATACTCCCTGAAAATATTTGTTAACTGCATAGTGGCCCGTTCTATATCTTTTGCCTGTAATATTGCGCTGATAACAGCGGCGGCGTCAGCCCCGGCCTCTATCACGCCTTTCAAATTGTTCTCATTTATGCCACCGATGGCCACCACCGGCAGGTCGACGGCCTGCTTAACTTCTTTAATCATTTCGATTCCTACCGCCCGGGCAGACTCTTTGGTGGCCGTTGCGAAGATTGCCCCCACCCCCAGGTAGTCGGCGCCGTCGGCTAAAGCTTTTTTTGCCTCCGCCACATTGCTGACGGAAACGCCCAGTAGCATATCGATGGACAGTAGCTTCCTCGCTATGGCTGCCGGCAGGTCTTCCTGTCCGACGTGCAGCCCGTCCGCGTCGACCGCGAGAGCCACCTCGAGGCTATCGTTGACAATAAACAGGATATCTCTTGCCGCGCACATCTTCTTCAGGTCATTAGCCGCAGCTAAAAAATCCCTGGTATTACCCTCTTTACAACGCAACTGGATTATTTTTGCCCCGCCCCTGATGAGCTGTTCGGCGATTTCAATATGGCTTTTACCCTTGAGCCATTGCGTATCCACGACGCCATAAAGCCCCACCAGCTTTTTTACTTTTTCTTTACGGAGAACTCCGGACAGCAGAGCTTTTTCGATAGTATATATTTCAAATCGCGCCTGGCGGTATTCTTCAGGGTCAAGGGCGATTCCGGGGGTCT
>JBEKAC010000057.1:0-15553 GCA_050018395.1 Dehalococcoidales bacterium | reverse complement strand
GTCGAAGCTATAGAACTTGCAGCCGTCGGTGAAAGAAATACACGTTCGTTTGAAAAATCTACGAGTGATTGTTGTCTTAGTCTGTCCAAGCTTGCTTTAATTTGTGTGGTTTGGGGTTCAGGCCCAGGTATTATTTTTTTATAACCTTCAGCGATTTCTTTTACTGTTTGTCCATCTTTATCAATTAATATACCAATCAACATGTAATCGAAGAGGCTCTTTCTCACATTCCCCGAATGTTCATTGAAAGTAAATGTCATAGATGCTCTCAATAAAGCGGACTTTACAATTTCGCTACTCAGCTCCAAAAAACGTTTTCTGCCTTCGACATTTTTAATCTGCTTCTGTATATCGGGAAAATGCCTGTCGAAAATACCATTGTCGTGTTTTGCCAATCGATTCACCAGAGTTTTACGCTCGTATATTTTTACTTCCACTCCCTGGTCAATCCTGGTGCTCCTGATAATATTATCTTGTCTCTCGGCGCTAACTGCCCTATTGGTAACTATTACCAACCCATCAAATTCAATATTTGCCGCTTTTAACTTATTTATAGTGTCGTCTATTTTACCCTTTATATCTTCTTGTAAAGTATATTGAAAAATGAGACTTCTGCGGTTTTTAAATACAAACAAAGATTCTTGTATTGCATCGCGGCCCTTATCTGATACACCCCCTAAAGGCACAATATTGTGGTAACCTTCATTGCCCATTATTTCAGAAGCCAATTTCTCGAATTCTTGACTGTCTGTCATTTCGCGCAGAGCAATTTCTACAATATCAACGCCCATACTAGCCTCCATCAACCTGTGCCGAGGATAGTATAAGCCACTAATATTGCGTTATCAATGAGATGTTAAAATAGCTCTCCTTTGTTTGATGTTTATGGGTAACGTTAAGAAAAAGCCCCCGACATGAAGTTGTCGGGGGCTTAAATTTACCTCTAAAATTGGTGCGCCTGGTGGGATTCGAACCCACGACACTCGGTTCCGAAGACCGATGCTCTAATCCACTGAGCTACAGGCGCATTTGACTCAATTATAAACGATTGCGCAGGGTGCAACAATATCAAATGTTCCTTCCTCTCCCGTCAAGGGAGAGGAGTGTGGTGAGGGTGAGACTTTTGCTTTAATATTCCCTTGAATTTAAATGAAATTTGAACAAGCCAAACGTGGATAGAACCCTGGAAATTTGAATGGTTTTGGGGTGGGTGGAGGGATTTGAACCCTCGATCTTCAGGGCCACAACCTGACGCCTTAGGCCTCTCGGCTACACCCACCACGCGGAAACAACTCTAATTATAGCGGAAATTCGGGCTGGCGTTCAATGGCTATGATGGGTCTTGTTACAAAGAATGCTCTCCGCTCACCCTGAGCCTGTCGAAGGGCAACGCTATGGTTCCCTTCGATGAACTCAGGGTAAACTCTTCTCACCACGAACAATGAGAATGAACTCTTTTTACTTCTCGCTGAACTCCACGATGGTCACCCCTTCTCCCCCCTCCCAGTTTTCGCCCGGGCGGAAAGACTTTACAATGGCGTGCCGGGCAAGCTCCCGCCGTACCGTCAGGCGTAACGCCCCCGTCCCCTTGCCGTGGATTATCTTCACCTGGCTGAATCCGGCGGCGTACTTATCATGGAGGAAACGCTCAAGGCGGGGGATAGCTTCCTCGATAGTCAGATAACGCAGGCGCAGTTCGTCGGGCGCAGGCGGCCCGTCGTAATAATCTTGTTCTCTGGTATCTGCCATGGTTTTTGGGACTACTTATATTTGCGGAAAACCAGCACCGAGTTGTGCCCGCCGAAGCCAAAAGAATTTGACACGGCGGTCTTGATATCCACCTTACGCGCCACGTTAGGCACATAATCGAGGTCGCATTCCGGGTCCGGGGTGGAGAGGTTGATCGTCGGGGGGAGGATGCCATACTGCAAAGCCAGGACGGTAATCACGGCCTCGATGCTGCCGGAGGCGCCCAGCAGGTGGCCGATCATGCTCTTGCTGGCGGAAATCGGTATTTGTTTGGCGCGGCTCCCGAAGATGGTCTTAATCACGTTGGTCTCCGTGCGGTCGTTAAGCACCGTCGCCGTGCCGTGCGCGTTGATGTAATCGACTTCATCAGGGCTCATGCCGGACTTTTTCAGGGCCAGCCTTACAGCGTTGGCGGCGCTGGTACCGTCCGGGGCTGGCTGTATCAGGTGGAAGGCGTCGCTCGTGGCGCCATAGCCTGTCAGCTCGGCGATAATAGGAGCGCCCCGGGCGATGGCGTGGTTGGCTTCCTCGAGCACCATCACTCCGGCGCCTTCGGACATGACAAAGCCGGTCCGCCTGGCATCGAAAGGGCGGCAGGCTTCCTGGGGGTTATCGGACTTGGCGGAAAGCGCCCGGATATTGCTGAAAGCGGCGATGACGATGGGCATAATCGGGGCTTCTGTGCCGCCGGCGACCATGATCTTGGCATCGCCAAGCTGAATGAGATTATACGCCTGCCCGATGGCGTCGCTGCCGCTGGAACAGGCAGAAGACGTGGCGAAGTTGGCGCCTTTCGCACCCAGTATCAGGGAGACCTGTACCGAGGCGGCGTCGCCGGTCATCGTCGGCGCGAGGATGGGGCTAACCCGGGAAGGGCCTTTCTCCGTCAGCACCTTGTACTGCTCGGAGACGGAAAGCAGGCCGCAAACGCTGTTGCCGATGATGACGCCGCAGTCGAGGGCGTTTTCGGCGTTGATGGTCAGCTGGCTGGCCTTTACTGCCTGGAGGCTGGCGGCGACGGCAAACTGGGTAAAGCGGTCCATGCGCTGTACCTGTTTCCGGCTGACGTAAATGCCGGCGTCGAAGTTCTTTACCTCGCCGGCAATCTTGGTTTCAAAATCGGTCGTATCAAAGCTGGTGATATAGTCGATGCCGGACTTCCCGGCGACCAGCGCCGCCCACATTTCCGCGATATTATTGCCCACCGGGCAGACCGCGCCGATGCCGGTAACCACCACCCTTTTGCGTATTCGGTCATCCACGACGTTAGCTAAGTCCTTCTTGCGTGATATAACATGTCAAAGGAGGCATTAATCGTAGTATAGCAGTAAAATATGCGGCTAACAATACAACAGACTCGAATGTATGGAACGGAAATAAAAAACCGGCCGAGGTTTTAGCCTCCGCCGGCGTAGATTTAGACCTTTGTACCACTACTTTTGTGTCATCACCAGAATGCCCGAGGTGCCGGTAATCGTCAGTTCGTCATCATTGATCTTGAAGCTCTGGGCCGACCCCAGGATACTGAAGAAGGTGTTTTCCTGCTCGTTCAGCGCCTGGTTGGTGCTGGCAATCATGGTGTGAATCAGATTGGTGATGGTCAGCTTATCGCCATTTACCGAGAAATCGCCGCCGTAGCCATTAACGCCGCCGCTGCCGCTGACATGGCTATTGGCTTTTTCAGCAATCAGGGTAACCTCCGCGGATGGCAGGACATTCGTCAAATTACCCGGTTGCCCGTAAAACTTTAATACCCAGCTAACGCCTTCCAGCTGGGCGTTGTCCGATGCCTTAACACAGGAAAAACCGGAAAAAACCGTTAAAGCGACAATCAGCGTGATGCCGGCTATTTCGTAAAATTTAAATCTTTTCATGTTTCACCTTATCGACTCTTCTATAATGATAAAACGTTATTGTTAGGAAATAGTTAGGACATTTGTCGCACTTTGATAAATTCTTGTTAAAATATCCGCATATTTTTACCTTAGCTAAAGAATAAAAATAGAACTTGTGTTTCAATTGTTAAAGGTGGTAAAATAATGACCGGGGGGTTGGTACCATGCCTTCGGATTCCATCATCGTCAAGGGCGCCCGCGAACATAATCTAAAGAATATCGATGTCGTCATCCCGCGGGACAAGCTGGTGGTAATCACCGGCGTATCGGGGTCAGGGAAAAGCACGCTGGCCTTCGATACCATCTACGCGGAAGGGCAGCGCCGCTACGTGGAGTCGCTCTCCGCTTACGCCCGCCAGTTCCTGGGAAGAATGGAAAAGCCGGACGTAGATTACATCGGGGGGCTGAGCCCGGCGGTCTCTATCGACCAGAAGGGGCCGAGTAAGAACCCGCGTTCGACCGTCGGCACGGTGACGGAAATCTATGATTACCTCCGTCTGCTTTTCGCCCGGGTAGGGCATCCCCATTGCCCGCAATGCGGGCGGGAAATCACCATGCAGTCCGTCCAGCAGATCGTAGACGCCGTCCAGAAACTGCCGGAAGGCAGCCGTATCATGATACTGGCGCCCATGGTGAGCGAGCGCAAGGGCGAATACCAGTCCGTGTTCGAGGACCTGCGCAAGCAGGGTTACGCCCGCGCCCGCGTCGACGGTGAGATACACGACCTCTCCGACGATATGCCGCTGGATAAATATAAAAAGCATTCTATCGAGGTGGTGGTGGACCGGCTGGTGGTCGGCGACAGCGGCAACCGGACGCGCATTTCCGATTCGGTGGAAACGGCCCTCAAAGCGGCTAGCGGCACGGTGCTGGTGTCCATCGTGGGCGGGGAGGAAATGCTTTTTTCGGAAAAGTTCGCCTGCGTTTATTGCGGCATCAGCCTGGGGGAAATCGCCCCCCGCACCTTCAGCTTTAACACCCCTTACGGCGCCTGCCCCGCCTGCACCGGCCTCGGCTTCAAACAGGAAGTCGACCCGGACCTGGTGCTCAACCGTGAGCTTTCCGTAAGACAGGGGGCCATCCGCCCCTGGGCCACGCATAACTGGTTCCTGTGGCGTACCCAGGCGCTGGCGCGCCGGAACGATTTTTCCCTGGATACACCCGTTAAAGACCTGACGGAGGAGCAAATTCATCTTCTGCTGTATGGCGAGGGCGACCAGAGTACCTACCGCAACCGCTTCGGGCGGACCGTACGCGTGTCCGACGGCTACGAGGGCGTTATCTCCAACCTGGAAAGACTGCACCGTGATACCGAGTCCGAAGGCTCGCGCCAGAACATCGAGCGCTATATGGTCTATAAGCCCTGCCTGGAGTGTAAAGGCAAGCGCCTCAAGCCGGAGTCGCTGGCCGTTTTAATTGGCGATAAGAACATCATGGACGTCTGTGCCATGCCGGTGAACGGGGCGCTGGACTGGGCGGACGAAATCGCTAAAAGCGTCCTGACCGAGCGGGAAATGATGATCGCCCAGCAGATTCTAAAGGAGATAAAAACACGGCTCGGCTTCCTCAAGGACGTGGGGCTGGACTACCTTTCCGTTGACCGCGCCTCGATGACCTTGAGCGGCGGGGAATCACAGCGCATCCGCCTCGCCACGCAGATAGGCAGCGGGCTGATGGGCGTGCTTTACGTCTGCGACGAGCCCACGGTGGGACTGCACCCCGCCGATGATTACCGCCTTATCCGCACGATGCAGCGCTTGAGGGATTTAGGCAATACCATCTTGGTGGTGGAGCACGATGAGGCGATGATGCGCGCCGCCGATCATATTATTGATATGGGTCCCGGCGCCGGCGAGCACGGGGGCTACATTGTCGCCGCCGGCACGCTGGACGATATTTTAAAGAACAAGAATTCACTGACCGGCCAGTACTTGAGCGGCGCCAAGAAGATACCCCTCCCCGAAAAGCGCCGCCCCGGCAGCGGCAAGGAGCTCGTTATCAAAGGCGCGCGCCAGAACAACCTGAAAAACATCGATGTCGCCATCCCGCTGGGCAAGTTCGTCTGCATTACCGGGGTTTCCGGCAGCGGTAAGAGCACACTGGTGGATGAGATTCTCTACCGCAAGCTGGCGCAATTCTTTTACCGCGCCAAGGACCGCCCCGGCGAACACGATGCCATCACCGGGCTGGAAAACATCGATAAAGTCATCAACATCGACCAGTCACCGATAGGGCGGACGCCCCGCTCCAACGCCGCCACTTATACCGGCATGTTCGCCGCGGTGCGTGACCTTTTTGCGGCAGTACCGGAAGCCCGTTTACGCGGCTATGGCCCCGGGCGCTTTTCCTTTAACGTCAAGGGCGGGCGCTGCGAGGCCTGCGGCGGCGAGGGATTCATCCAGATTGAGATGCAGTTCCTGCCGGACGTCACCGTCCCCTGCGAGGTCTGCAAGGGCCAACGCTACAACACCGAGGCGCTGGAAATCAAGTTCAAGGGCAAGAACATCGCCGAGGTACTGGACATGACGGTGGCGCAGGCTTTAGATTACTTCGAAAATTTCCAGGGCATCAAGAACAAGCTGCAAACGCTGAACGATGTGGGGCTGGGCTATATCCACCTGGGCCAGCCGGCGCCGACGCTTTCCGGCGGGGAGGCGCAAAGAGTCAAACTCGCCACGGAGCTTTCGCGGCGGTCTACGGGTAGCACGCTTTATATCCTGGATGAGCCCACCACGGGCCTGTCCTTCGAGGACGTGGCGGCGCTGCTGACGGTACTGCAAAGGCTGGTGGACGCGGGGAATACGGTGGTCGTCATCGAGCACCACCTGGACGTAATCAAGAACGCCGACCATATCATCGACCTGGGGCCGGGGGCGGGGGATAAAGGCGGCTATATCGTGGCCACCGGCACGCCGGAAGAAGTTATTAAATTCAAAAAATCAGCTACAGGGCAGTATTTAAAGCGGGTGGTGTGAGCGAATAAGTGGGGTAAAACCATGGCTAACTTAATTATGATGTAAACGTTTTTGCAGCATCATGACGTGCCGGGCCCCGTCAAAAAATGAGGTATTATCCTTAATCTGCTGTAATTGCCGGCAAATATTTTCTACTTCGTTGTCACTTAATAGAATTTCCTTCTTGCTCTTGATGAACCCTGTTAGATTGTTGTTCAATACGTTAGAAGGCATTATAGTTTTAAATTGGCAGTTTCCCCAAAAAACAATCACGGAGTACATTTTGCGACTATTTATTTTAAGACATTGCGCCAGGCTTTGTTTGTGCCCGTCATTTTGTCTTAGTGGATTCTGGAATTTCGCTTTCTTGTTATAATTGACCTGTGTCCAGTAACTATCGCTGGCTTCTCCAAATATCCATCCGTTTCTGTTTTTTGTTTCAATAACGAAGATGCCGTATCGGGACACTATCACATGGTCTATCTGGCTTGTCCATAAGCCTGTTCGTATTAGCACATTATTGAAGACATGATATTCTTTTAAGTCCAGAAAAAAAACTTCGGCAAGTTTTGTTTTTAGCTCGCCGGTCCATCCTTTAATCATCGACTCTAGACCCATACGTCAATTCTCCCCCGAGATTGGTGCTTGAATTGATGATATTCCTGAAGATGGTCCAAGTCTATGGTACTTTCCGGCTGTAAAGTGGGGTCATTAGTTACTATAAGGAGAAAACTCTATTTTTCGCTGGCGCGTCATATTGTCATAACTTTGTAACTATTTCTGCCTATATTTTATGATTTCTTAAGCGTCCGTTCCTTAAACTTATACCAATAAGGAATCGATATTAAGGAGGTGGTAACATGTTATTCCAGATTGTTCATACCCATACTGCCGAGACGTGTCCGGGCAAATCACCGGAGGTGGCTAAGCGCACCAGCGAATGGTGGCAAAACCTCAAGAAAACGCCGGGCGTGAAAGTACTGGCAGGAAACGCATCTACGCTGGAGCATACTTTCTACATCACCGTGGAAACCGATGACTATGCCACTTTAGCCCGGGCGCTGGGGCCGCTTTTGAGCATCGGGACGGGACATATCAGCCCTGTGCTTACCATCGACCAAACGCTGCCCATGGCGGAAGCCGGCGTTTTCCGCGCCCACAGTTAGTGCCGTTTCCCGCGGTGTTGTTGAGTTTACGCCGTGCTTTTAGCTTAATAAACCACCCCCTCCCGGGTGGGGCAGGGGGTGGTATGGTTAACATAAAGTATTATCGGGTCGTTGGGAAAAAGGTGCCATTTTACCCCCCGGTAGAAACGATCTGAACGTCTGCCGGCAAAACAAACATGCTATCGGGAATGTCAGAGAAATCTAAGTTGGTGAAATCGATGGTAGTCGTGCCGTAACTGTTAGTCATCTCCATCTTAAGCGGAAAGCCCTTATCTTTCCATATCCATGTTTTTACACTTGCCCCCATCGTATCATAGATAACGACGATGCAGACTTTCCCGTCGATGGTTTCGGTGCCGACAACGGTTGGATTGTAATTCAGAATAGCGCTGGTTTCTTGCGTAGCGCCCTTGGGAATCGCACTCGAATCTAACGTTGTTTTTGTCGCCATGTTCTCCGCCGGATAATACATATACATTATTTTTGCAGCCATGTCATATAAAATGACGTCAGTGGTACCTGACACGGCCATCTCTTCCCGCATTTTTTGTTGCTTTTGCCATATCGTCGCGGTGATACTTTCCCCGGCGGCTGTAAGGTACATATCGTACTTGACCGAGTCTATATTCGCCGCTTTGCCCAGGATATCGGCCAGAGAGCCGTCCGCCGCATTAGTCATAGTAGCCGGTGATGTCGTTTTTTTCGTCGACGTTGGCGAGGCAACTGATTTGTTACCGCCGCCGCACGCCGGTAAAACAAGCGTAAATACGACTAATAGACAAACGATTAAGAGCAAATACTTGTTTTTCATATTTATTAGTCTCCTGCTTTCATTATATAGCCGAGGGGGAGGAAAATCGGGCTGACAGAAACGGTGTGTTTTCCGGGGACATTTACAGGGATGCTACACTTTTTGGCGTCAGTTTGTCAAAAATGTTTCGGCCCCAAATAGTGAGTGCCATGCGCAGAGTCCATATTCCTTTCCCCTCTCTCCGTCTTTGACTTTTAACTTTTAGTTTTTGATTTCTTCTTTCCCGCGGTGTATATTTACCATCGGGAGGGGCGATGGACCGTCAGGAAGCGCTGGAATCTATCCGCGAAAACGTGGCCAACGAACACCTTGTCCGGCACATGCTGGCCACGGAAGCTATAATGCGCGCCCTCGCCCGGCGTCTGGGCGGTGAAGAGGAGGAGTGGGGACTGGCTGGCCTGCTCCACGACATCGACGTCGAGCTGACGGAGGGCAATATGGCCACCCACAGCCAGCTGGGCGCGGACATGGCGCGGGACCTGGGCGCGAGCGAGACCATCGCTAATGCCATCCTCTGCCACAACGAGCAGCACGGCGTCAAGCCGGAGACCCTCATGGAGAAAGCCCTCTTTTGCGCCGACCCGCTCACCGGGCTGATTACCGCCGCGGTGCTGGTGCGGCCGGATAAAAAGATAGAATCGCTGGAGGCAAACTCGGTGCGGAAGCGCTTTAAAGAAAAAAGCTTCGCCGCCGGCGCCAGCCGCGAGCAGATCTCCAGATGCAGTGAGATCGGCCTGGAGCTGGAAGACTTTATTACCCTCGGGGTGGCGGCGATGAAAGAAATCGCCCCGGCGCTGGGATTTTAGTTTTTACCTCACCCCCTTTTTGTTCCCCCTCTCCGCTAGCGGAGAGGGGGCTAGGAGGAGAGGTCGGTCAGTTCACGTTTATCATCGAACCGTCGGCGCTCTTGGTCACGTCAATGCGGGTGGGAAAGGCGTCTTTGAGCTCGTCCATATGCGTGATGACCAGTATTTTCTCAAAGTCGCCCTGTATCGAGTTAATAGCCTCTTTCAGCTTTTCCATGCCGGTGCTATCCTGCGTGCCGAACCCTTCGTCGATGATTAAAGTTGGGAGCGGCGCCCCGGCGCGCCTGGCCAGCAGACGTGACAGCGCGATGCGTACGGCGAAGTTGATACGGAAAGCCTCGCCGCCACTGAACATTTCGTAGTTGCGCGTTCCTAATTCGTCTGCGATGGCGATGTCCAGTGTCTCCTGCACGGTGCCTTTCTTGGTCTCCTTTTGGGTCTCGAATTTGACGTGCATACGCCCGTCGGTCAGGCGCGTAAGCAGGCGGTCGGCCTCGCTTTCGATTTCCGGCAATGCGGCATCAATAATTAGCGCCTGTATGCCGTTCTTCCCGAAAGCTTTAGCCAGCTCGCGGTAGATATTCTCTTCCCCGGCCGCCTGTGTCCGCCGGCTTTCGGTTTCTTTTTTCCGGGTTTCAAGCTCGGCCAGGCGCTGCAGCCGGGCGCGGACACTACCCACCGCCTCCTGGGCCTGGGACCGCAGAGCGCTGGTGTTTTTGTACTCCGCTTCGGCGGCGGCAAGCTGCTGCCGTATCCCGGGCAGGCCGGTCAGCTCGGCGGCAAGGGACGCTTGCTTAGCGTTGTCCTGCAGGAGGTTTGTTTTTAACGTTTGCGCGTTTTGCTGTGCTCCGGCCGCCGCTGTTTTTTCCTGCTCGTTCAGCCTTCGAGCTTCATCCAGGCGGTTTTTGTCCCGCTCGTAAGGCTCGGCCTGCTTCAACTGGCGGCGTGCCCGTTCGTGGAAGGATGGGTCGTAGCTAAGGTTACGCAGTTCGGCTTCGATAGCTGCCAGCGCCTGCTGCTCACCGGCCGCAAAATCACTTCTGGCCAGGCTTTGCTCGATGTCCGCCGCGGTTTTTTTCAAGTCGGACATTTTAAGGTTATTGTCTTCAATTTCCCTTATTTTGGTTTTGAGCAGCTCTTCCTGGCTGCGGGCGCGGGTTTTTTCCTGGTTCAACGCCGCCTCCAGCGCGGTCTTTTCCTTTTGCGCCGCGGTGTATTCCGCCCGCCCGCCGGCAAGGTCTGCCCGGTTTTGCGCCAGCAGGGCGGATTTTTCCTGTTGCTCTTCAGTATATTTGGTGCGGATAAGCTCCAGCGCTTCCAGGGTCAGCGCCTGCTCGCATAGCGGGCACCTGGCTTCCTGGTGCGCGGTGCTGTGCCTGGCAATCAGGTCCAGCTTTTCCGCCGCCTCCCCGATTTCTTTTTCCAGCCGCGTGTTTTCCGCTTCCAGGCGGCTGATGTGCGACTGAATTTCCCGGGCGGACTGCTCTTTCCGTTCCAGCCCGTCTTCCGATTCTCTAAAGCTGCGGGCCCAAGCCTGTGCCTGGCCCAACTGGTTCTTGAGCTCCGGCAGGGACTGGCTTTTTCTTTCGAGTTCCTGGAGACCGCTGGCAATGACGGCGTGCTGCTTTAGCAGCTCGTTCTTTTCCCGCTCGATTTTGCGCTCCAGCTGGTCTTTTTGCTTGTCCAGCGTGACGGACTGCCGGTACCTGCGGTCGAGCTCTTCCTCTGCCTTTTTTACCCCGCTGAACTGCGCCCAGCCGGCCTCGATTTCCGCCCCGCGCCCGATCACTTCCTCGTATTGCCGGATGTGGGACAAATGCTGCGCCGCCTGCTCCTCCCAGCGTCGCAGGTTCTCTGTGCTGCTTTGCAGGCGCTTCTCCAGCTCTTCAAGCTGAACCTGACGGCTTTCCAGCGATTCTTTTTTCTGGCGCAAAGCATTCAGCCCGGCTTCTTTTTCCTGAGCGGACTTTTCGATGGCCGCGAGGGCGGTTTGCGCTTGCTCCAGTTCCGCTTCACAGGCCGGCTTTTGCGCCAACTCGGCGTCGATGTCTTTGATAGCGTTTTCCAGCAGGGTGGAATCCGCCTCGTGCTTTTTCGCGAGCTCCTTGGCCCTCTCTTCGAGCTCGTCATAGACATTCAGCCCCAGGATATTGCCCAGTACTTCCTTGCGTTTGGCCGGGGCCTGGCGTGTGAACTCGTCGGCGTGGCCCTGGCGCAGATACGCGCTGTTGATGAAAGTATCATAGTCCATGTGGAGGACTTCAATGATTTTTTGCTGTGTCTGGGCGATAGTGTTGCCGGTGATGGCGCGGAAGCCCTCGGCGTTCTTTATCTGGAACTCCAGGGATGATTGCCCCGCCGCCCCCCGCTTTTTAGGCCGCGAACGCTTGCGGAGGATGCGGTAAAGCTGGTCGCCGATGTTGAACTCGAACTCCACCTCCATCTCGTTCTGCGTGGTGTGGATGAGGTCGTCATCGCTGGCGGCGCGCGTTTTGCCCCACAGGGCCCAGGTCATGGCGTCGATGATAGCGGACTTGCCGTTGCCGTTATCGCCGGAGAGGCAGGCGAGGTGGATGCCGCTGAAGTCCAGCGTGGGGACGCCATCGCGGTAGCACATGAAATTGCGCATTTTTAAGCGGACGGGTATCATCGGCAATATTGTAGCATAATTGACCTTGCCACCCCACTTTCGTGTCGGTGGGGCGGCAAGGGTAGATAGGGATGAAGGGGCGGGTTGATCAGGCCCGGGTGCGGACTAGTTGTCCATGATCAGGAGATAAACACCGTTGATGAAGATGACGATCGCGAAAATGCCGAGCCATAGGGACAAATGCGCGCCGTTGACGAAGGATATCGGTGAAGTGATGGTGATGCTGCTCAAGAAAGCCACCGGCGCGCAAACCAGCCCGATCAAGATAAGTGCCAGACTGAATAAGACTCTCATATTGTTTCCCCAGCTTGATAACCTGATTTTCCTGTCCTGCTTTTATCTTAGTCCAGTTACCGCCGGCAATAAATCACCCATTGGTAACACTTGCTGACCGTGAAAGGTAGCAGCGACTATCAGTAGCAGAAAATTAAGGGACGTTCGTACTTCTTGCAAATAATATATATGCAGGTATCAGGTACTATTGTCCTTTTTCGTACTTGATGTATAGCTCGTGGGTGACCGTGGTGAAGTGAAAAATAGGGCGGCCAACCCGCCTTAAAATGAGCGGGCAATGCACCATGCCCGCCGGAATAAACAACATAGCGCTTTTAGTGATGATATGTTTTTCATTTTCCAGCCACATTTCTATCTCGCCGCCGAGGTCATAGGGGTTATCGGGGTCATTACTGAAAAACCCGATTATCTCATCCTGTTTATGCGAATGGGGCTTGTCATCGATAGTAGTGCCGGCTTTAAGGTACCAGGAAACGTTCATGTTGAAAGCGCCGGGAACGACGTTTTTATCCATCCAGAGGACACGTTTGGCGTATTGATTATAGCGCGGCGCCAGTTTTATCCGTTCTTCCGGTTGAATAAGCTCGGTGACAATGAGTTTGCTCAAATCAAATTCAGGCCTGGGATTCTCTTTGGCTTTTTCCACGACATAAGTGCCGCTGGTGACCGTGGAGAAGTGGAAAATGGGGCGGTCCACCCGCTTTAAAATCAGGGGGCAGTGGTTCATGCCGGCCGGTACATAGACATAGGCGCTTTGGGTGATGGTGTGTTTTTCACCTTCCAGCCAGATTTCCACCTCGCCGTGCAGGTCGTAGGGGTTAGCCGCATCACAGCCGAAAAAACCGATGATTTCATCAACGGTGTGGGTGTGGGCGCCGGGGCCTTTATCTATTGATTTCAGATACCAGGAGCAGTTCAGCTGGAAAGCGCCCGGGACGACGTTTTTGTCCATCCAGAGAATACGGCGGGCAAAGGTATTATAACCGGCGATAGCCTCCGGCGGGAAATACGGCGTCTTTAGCTCCGTGATGATGTATTTACCATATTTAGATTTGGGCATGATAGGTCTCCTTATGAATTAAGTAGATAGAGATATTGTAGCATGTCCCCGGGTGAAAATAACAAATTGTAAGTAATAAGGAATAAGGAAATATCAATGGACAAGGAGTTAATGGATTCAGACCATTGCAGAAACGACAATGGGGGCGGGTGGTTTTTATTTAGAAAAGTGGGTTCTTATTGCCTTCGGTTATGTAGCTTGGTGATAAAATCTTCTACTTTCTTTTTTGGAATGATTATAGGTCGTTTGTTGCTTGCCCTATTAAGATGATTCATAATTGAATTATCCATATCATAAGCCACTAAACAACCTTCAACATATTCTTTGATTTGATTGTAATTTGAGTTACCAATATTTTCTATATTGTGTCTAAATATATTATCTAGAATTACAGCCGTATAAGCAGCAAGCTGTTGGCAAGCTTTCGTACCATTTTTAAACCCATTTTTCCTATTTATGGCACTCTGCTTAACTTCAACTATGACAAATCCTCCTCCCTTTCTTGTAAAAATAACATCACATCTTAACCAGCTCTCTATAAATTCAATAACTTCAGACTCATCAGGTAATTCTTCTCTACGAGTTTTTAGTAACTCCATTTTTTCTTTATATTTTTCTTTTAGTATTTCGTCAACTTCACTTTCATTAAAATCAACAGCAAATAATTCTACATCTTTACTAATAAATTCGGAATAATTTTCAGGTTCCGTTAGGAATAAGACCAAATTAGCATGACCTTCACTTGAATATCTTAGAAAAAGTTCTCTTTTATGATTATCTATATCTTTTTCTACTAATACTTTGGAAACGAATGACTTTTTTGTAGTCTTTCGTTGTTTCTCTTCGATTTCTTTAATACGTTCAACAAGTATTTGGCCGGTTAACCGTGCAGTACTTATTGGGCTGCCTCTTTTATATGTGCCTGGTTTATGATAGTCTCTCCATATTTTATTTACATACCATATTATTGAAAAAAGTGTACGTGGAGGAAGCCCTTTCTTTTTTCGTTCATTATTGATTTCGTTTTGCACATATGAGATGGTGTGATTAGGTAAACGTTTTTGTGATGGTTGTCCATATTTATCCCAATAATTTAGAAGACTTGTAGAAATAATTTCTTCCTCGAATTTCTCCAGGTTTCGAATACCAGTCCTGCGTTGTTCTTGATGTTGAAGTTCAATTATCGAGAATTTTGGATCTAGTTCAATTAGGTGTTTATAAATTTTTTGCCTATCTGTGTATTTTTTAGCATATTTTTGGTAAAAAGAATCTCCACACGCTTCTTTGATGATAGGTACAGAGAGTTTTTGCGGACGTGTACTTCTTTGCGATATCTCCAAGATATTTTCACCGAGAATTCGTAAATATTCTTGATATGTCTTGGTTTGATGCTTTTTGCCTTTGTATCCCCAAAATATTTTAGCTTCAATCCTAAAGTCATTTTCTGAATATCCAAGAGCACGTATTATTTTGAGAAATTTTTCATGAGGTGGGCGATTAGGTTCACCTTTAGTTTGTGCCATTACATACGCCTGAAGTCCATTTACTCCACATATATCACTAAATTTTTTCCAGCTGCACCCACGTTTTTTCTTCTCATTATTGAGAAATTGAATAAAGGGGATATTTTGATTATCTTTGATTAAGTATTGTATAACGGATTTTGTCATTTATAATCACCAAGAAATTTTTTCTTGTATGTAAATTATAATCACCTTTCCCAAAAAGTCAACCTTGCCCCACTCTATGGTTTCCCCGTATAATTAAATCGTATGTTTGAAGCATTAACGGAAAAACTCAACGCCGTCTTTAAGATGATCGGCAACCGCGGCAAGCTCACGGAAAAAGACATCGATGAAGCCCTGCGGCAGGTGCGCCTGGCGCTCTTGGAGGCGGACGTCAACTTTGAAGTGGTCAAAGACTTCACCGGGCGGGTCAGGGAGCGCTCCCTCGGCAAAGAGGTCATGGAGAGCCTTTCCCCCGGCCAGCAAATCATTAAAATCGTCAACGAAGAGCTTATCAAGACCCTCGGGGACGGCGCTTCCAGCAAGCTCATTGCCGTTTCCCAGCCCCCCGCCGTTATTTTGATGGTAGGCCTGCAGGGCTCCGGTAAAACGACCACCGCCGCCAAGCTGGAGCTGCTTTTAAAGCACGGCGGGCAGAAGCCG
>JBEKAC010000056.1:0-15667 GCA_050018395.1 Dehalococcoidales bacterium | reverse complement strand
CGACCAGCAGGTTTTCTTCCGTGGTCAGGTGCTCGAAGACATGACGGCCTTCCAGCGCCTGGATGATGCCCAGCTTGCCGATGTGCTCGGCGCCTTTCTTATCGATACGTTCGCCATTCCACTCGATGCTGCCGTCGGTTACCTCGCCCTCTTCGATGTGCAGCAGCCCGGAGATGGCTTTAAGCGTGGTGCTTTTACCGGCGCCGTTGGCGCCGAGGAGCGCGATGATGGCGCCGTCCTCGACCACCAGCGAAACGCCGTGCAGCACCCTGATGACATTGAGATAGGTTACCTCAATGCTGTTCAGCTTGAGCATCTACATTTCTCCTCCGCTTCCGCTATCTCAAATGTTCATTCTGAGGAAGCACATTCGCTTCGCTCAGTGTAAACTCCGCGACAGAGGAATCCCGGGGCGGGGCGGGGAAATAAAACCACCCCACCCCGGGATCCTTCGTTTCACTCAGGATGACAATATAATTAGCTGCCAAACCAGGAGTAGGTTTCGTACTTGATAAGCGGGGCTTCCTCCCACCCGGTGATGGCCGTTATCGTGCCCTGTTGTACCTGCTCGATCTTCAGCGATTTACCCAGCCG
Organism: Dehalococcoidales bacterium; assembly: GCA_050018395.1. Classification (GTDB taxonomy): domain Bacteria; phylum Chloroflexota; class Dehalococcoidia; order Dehalococcoidales; family RBG-16-60-22; genus RBG-13-51-18. The sequence goes on along the minus strand of JBEKAC010000056.1, from coordinate 15,073 downwards.
GTTATCGCCCTTGATATAGGTTACCGGGCTCTGCAGGCCGCCCACATCGTAACCGTTGAGTTTCTGGAAGCCGTACTTTTCAATATTAGCCCAGGCGCTGGCGTCGCCCTTGGCAATCTTGTCGTAGCCCACGTTATCCAGGGCTTTCTTGAGAATCTCCGCGATGATCAGGCTCTGCGCCCAGGCGGCCATGTAGTCGCCGTTATTGACGTCCTTGGGATGCAGGTTAGCGGCGTATTCCTTCATCTTGGCGATGGCGGGAACGTTGTCCGTCCAGCTTACCGTGGGGAACACGCCGTAAACGCCCTCAACCACATCTGCCCCGCCCAGGCTGACGAGGGCCGATGTCATGGCGGCATGGCATACGCCGATGGTTACGTTGGGGAACATGCCCAGGTCCTTGGCGTTTTTAATGATTACGGCCGTCGGCGCGGGGGTGCTGGAAATGTAGATTACGTCCGGATTCATGGTCTTAATCCTGGTCAGCGCTTCCATTTCCGAAGTGGTGGTGGCGGCATGTTCTTCGGTATCGATGATGTTTACGCCCAGCGTATCGGCCATGGCTCTAGCAGCGTTCTTTGCCCCGGCGCCGGTGGGATTGTTCAGCAGCATCAGCGCCATCTTGGGCTTGCCGGTGCCTTTCCAGATATTCTTCAGATAATACTGGGTAAAGGCGGTCCAGTCGTCACCGTAATCGGGTGTTTGACCGTAGATATGCTGCGGCGGGTGGTAGTTACTGGGAGATGAATAGGCCACCAGACCGGGGAACCCCGCTCGGTTGGCGATTTCCTGGACGTAGCCCATTTCCGTGGAGGAAGAGGTGGTGAAGAAGAGACAGCCGTCGTCCATGAATTTTTTGATGTCGGTGACAGCCTGGGTGTTATCGTATTTGCTATCCAGCCAGTCCACCTCGATCTTGTAGCCATCAACGCCGCCGAGTTCGTCGTTGATGTACTTGATGCAGTCCAGGTTGGCATCGCCCAGCGGCACGCCTTTTTCGGCGGCCTTGCCGGTCGTAGGCGTCATGATGCCCACTTTCAGCGTTTTGCCTTCCTTGCTTGGCGTGGAGCAGCCCCCGATGGCCGGTAAGGCTGTCACCAGCAGCGCCAGGCAGATAATGGCGGTAATGATGACCATTTTCCTGTTTTTCATTTTTCCCTCCTCAAGATTATGTTAAAAGGCCGTTGCCCCGGTTTTTAAACGGCTACATATAGCGTTCCTCCTTCATTTAGTATGAGAAAGGCCACAGACGGTAGGCGGCCTTGAAAAGCGCCCAGCGGTGTGCCAGCCCGCGCGGCTCCAATATCAGGAACAGGACCAGCACCAGCCCGAAGACCATCGGCGAGACGCCGCTGGCGAAGCCGGCGGGTAAATGGGGGAAAGCGTTCCCCAGCCAGGGAACGACCGCTACGGTCAGCAGCTGCTGGAGAACCCGGATAAAAACGACGCCGAAAATAGGGCCGACGGAGGTGCCCAGCCCTCCGATGATAATCATCCCCACGTAAAGTATCGAATCGGTAAAGGTAAACTGCTCGCCGAAGACCGAGCCGGTGTAATGTGCCAGCAGCGAACCCGCGATGCCGGCAAAAAAACAGCCGATGAAGAACGCCAAAAGCTTATAGTAAAGCAGATTGACGCCCATCACTTCGGCGGCAAGGTCGTTATCGCGGATGGCGATAAATGCCCGCCCTATTTTGGTGCGCGTGATATTCTTCGCCAGGAAAATACAGAGCACCGTGATAGTGATAATCAGGTAAAACTGGCTGGCTTCGCTGCGGAACACCAGCCCCCCTATCGAGGCATAGGGCACGGTAATACCGTTAAAGCCGCCGGTGTAGCTCCAGTGGTTGATAAACCAGATAATGATAAACTGCGCGGCGATGGTGGTGATGGCCAGGTAAAATCCCTTGACCCTGACGGAAGGCAGCCCGAAGATGATGCCGATGAAGCCGGCCACCAGCCCCGCCCCGAGCAGCCCCACCGGGAAAGGCATCCCCAGCCGGTTGGTCAGGATGGCCGAGGTGTAAGCCCCCACGGCGATAAAGCCCACGTGGCCGATGGAAAGCTGGCCGCAGTAGCCCACCAGGATGTTCAGCCCCACAGCGGCAATAAGCGTAATACCGATGGTGTTCATCACGCCCAGCAGGTAATTGCTGAAAAAGGCCGGCAAAGCGAAAAGGAGGACGAGAAAACCCAGCAGCAACGCCCAGTGCGTTTTAGTCCGCACGATGGCCATATCCTGGGCGTAGTTATAATTGCGTATCCCGCAGGGCAAACTCATTGCGCTATATCCTCTCGATGCGTTTCTCGCCGAAGAGCCCGTAAGGCTTAATCACCATGACAATAATGATAATAATGAAGGGCACAACGTCCCTGATGCCCCCCCAGTTGGACGTGGTCAGATAGCCGCCGCTGAGGCTTTCCGCCAGCCCGATAAGCGGTCCCGCCAGAATCGCCCCCCCGAAGGAGTCCAGCCCCCCGAGGATGACCACGGAAAATGACTTCAGGCCGGTATCCTCCAGCCCGTGGGTAATGCCGCCGATGCTGGAAATCAGCACTCCGCCGATGGCCGCCACCACGCAGGCGAACATCCAGGACGTGGAAAAAACGCGGGTTACCGGTATCCCGCAGGCTTGCACTGCCATCTGGTCGTCCGCGGTGGCGCGCATGGCGATACCCATTTTGTGATAGCGGAAGAAAAGGTTAAGCAGGATGAAAACCAGCAGGCAGATAATGATGACCCAGACTTCTTGCCAGCGGATGACTGCCGACCCGATGTGGATGACCGATGTCGGGAAAATGCGTGGCAGCGCGTCCACGCTCCACGGCCAGATGAAGGTAATAACGCCCTCGATAAAGTAGCCGATGCCCAGCGTCACGGCAATCAGCGAAAGGATGGGCTGCCCGATGAGACGCCGCAAAGCGAAACGCTCGATCATCCACCCGAGGGCCAGCGCGAAGATAATAACGAAAGGAAAAGCGATATAGGTCGGCAGGTGCGCTTGTACCAACATCGAGTAAGTGAACCAGGAGGTAAGCAGCACGATCTGGCCCAGTGCCAGGTTAGCGACGCTGCTGGACTTCCAGATAAGCACAAAGCCCAGCGCGATGAGTGCATAAACCATACCCACGGAGATGCCGGTAATAACGAATTGCAGAAATTCCGCCATAAGTTAGGCCGCCTCTTTCCGGATGCTCCGTACCTGGATGCCGGTGGTCACCACGCCTTTACGCCCGTCGCGGTAGGTCACCGTCGCCTGGACGTCGATTTTATCCTTGTCGCCGTACAAAGCATCGATCAGGTCTTTATAGCGCTGCTCCATGAACTCCCGCCTTAGCTTGCGCGTACGGGTCAGCTCCGCTTCATCGGGGTCGAACTCCTTGTGCAGCAGCACGAACTTGCGTACGCGGGACGCCTCCGGCAGATAGCCGTTAACGCGCTCCAGGTCACGGCGTACCAGGTCCGCCACTTCTTTTTTCTGGGAAAGGTCAACGAATGTGGTATAGGGGATGCGGTTGCGCTCCGCCCACTTGCCCACCATCGCGAAATCGATATTCAAAATGGCGGAGACATAGTCCTTGTCCTTCCCGCCAATGACCATCGCGTCTTTGATATAAGGGCTGAACCGCAGCCGTCCCTCGATGTACTGCGGCGCATACTTGGCGCCGGATTTCAGCAGCCCCATATGCTCCAGCCGGTCCATGAAAATAATGTGCCCCTGCTCGTTAAGGTTGACGGCGTCCCCGGTATGGCACCACCCGTCGATGAGCGTGACGGCGGTCTTGTCCGGGTTCTTATGATAGCCCATGAACATGCAGTCGTTGGTGACGAGCAACTCGCCTTCCCTGGTGATGCGCAGTGATGTCCCCAGCGCCGGCCGGCCGACGCTTTCGAACTTGATTTCGCCCTTGCCGTGGGACGATATCAGCCCGGCCTCGGTGCTGGCGTAGCACTGCCGCAGCTCGACCCCGATGGCATGGATCAGTCGGAAGGTATCCAGGCTCAAGACAGAGCTGCCGGTGACGGCGAAGCGTACCTTGCTTAAGCCCAGGCGGTCTTTAAGGGGGCGGAAAAGCGCCAGGTAAGCGATGCCGTGCCAAATCCGCCAGAAAAGGTTCGGGGTCTTGCCCTCGAACTGCATATCCGCTATTTTGTGGCCCACCGGCAGGAAAACCTTATAGGCGAGGCGCTTCAGCCAGTGGGCGTCCAGCATTTTTACCTGGATTTCACTGACCAGCCCCTCCCACTGCCGCGGCCCGTAAATGACGAAGTTGGGCCCGATTTCCCGCGTGTCCTCGGCGATGGTCTCCGGCTCCTCCGGGAAGTTCAGCATGGCGCCCGTCAGCAGGTGCGGGACGGTGGCGAAAAAGCTGTCCCCCACCCAGGCCGCCGGGAAATTGGAAATCAGGTTGTCCTTTTCATTCATCGGGTAACGATCGACGAAGCCTTTGGCCGTGGTGATGAGGGCGCGATAGGTCAGCAAAGCGCCCTTGGGCAGGCCGGTCGTGCCGGAGGTATAGTAGATGAAGGCGACATCGTCACCTTTGCCGGCATCTACGTTCCACTCGAAAAGACCGGGGTGCGTTTTTTCGTACTCTTTGCCCCGCTGGAGAACATCGTTAAAGCTAAGAAGCATAGGGTCGTCGTAGTTACGCAACCCCTTGGGGTCCCAGTAGATGATTTTCTGTATTAGTGGCAGGTCTTCCTTGATTTCCAGGAATTTATCGGTCTGCTCCTGGTCGTTGACGATAGCGAATTTGGCGTCCGAATGCTCGGCGGTGTATTTAACCTCGGACGGGATGGAGTCCACGTAGATGCCGGTGGCGATGCCGCCGCTGGCCTGGATGGCGAACTCCGCCCAGAACCATTGCGGCTCGTTGTCCCCGATGATACAGGCCACATCGCCGCGGTTGAGCCCCAGGCTGGTCAGCCCCAGCGAGAAGTATTTGACGTTATCGTAATAGTCCTGCCAGGTGTACCGGTGCCAGATGCCGAACATTTTCATGGACATGGCGGTCTGGTCGCCCCACTTATCGCGGTTGCTTTTGATAATCTGCGGTATCGTTTCTCTTTTTTCCATTTTTCCCCGGTTAAAAACCCCAATAAAAAACCTCCCGCGCGGGGGAGGTAATCTAAAACTATTAGTTGCAGCTATAAACAGCTTATCAAACTATAACGAACCTTCAAAACCTCCCACGCGCACCTCCGGTGCGCCCGGTAAAGATGAATTTCTGTTTTTTCAATTCGCCGCGATAGATTGATGTTTCCATGATTTTATTCCGAACGTGACCAGCTTACCATATATAAAAGGAGGCTGTCAACAATGGGCAGTGTGAAATGTCTTAATTCGTTACCACCGTCGGTCCCGGTGGCTTTCCAACCTCACCCCCTTCAGTTCCCCCTCTCCGTGTACGGAGAGGGGGTTAGGAGGAGAGGTCAGTTTTTACTTTTACGTTGTGGTTTTGAGATTTGAGTTTTAAGATTTAAATTGTTACCCCGTCACTACCGTCGTCCCCGTGGCCTTGGAGAATTAAAATCCTTCTCCTGTCTCCCTTTATAAAGGGAGACGAAAGATAATATTTACCCCGTCACTACCGTCGTCCCGGTGGCTTTCCAACCTCACCCCCTTCAGTTCCCCCTCTCCGTACACGGAGAGGGGGTTAGGAGGAGAGGTCAGTTTTTACTTTTACGTTGTGGTTTTGAGATTTGAGTTTTTGGATTTAAGTTGTTACCCTGTTACCACCGTCGTCCCGGTGGCCTTGGCGATGAGCTTGCCGGCCTGGTTAATAACGGTCATCTCGGAGACGCCAATGCGCCGGCCGCTTTTAAGCACGCGGCATTCCGCGGTCAGCGTGTCACCCACGGCGGCGCCGGAAATCAGGTGGATATTGAACTGGGTGGCGATGGACGGGCTGACCAGCGAGTTGGTGGCATAGGCGAAAGCCTGGTCCGCTATCGCCATGACGATCCCTCCAAAGACCATGCTGTTAAAGTTAAGGTACTCCGGGATAACTTTCATGGTTACTTTGGCATAGCCCGGCGTCAGCTCCGCCAGCTTCATATTCAGCAAAGCCGCGATAGGCTCCTGCGCCTCGCCGGCCTTCAACTTTTCAATGTTATCGGCCACTTTTTTTCGTTCCTTCCGGTGATAATTTTATCATATTTCAGTATAGCATATTGTCATTGCGAGCCATTCCTGAAGGGAAAGCGTGGCAATCTCCAAGATAGCCTAAGCCGAAGTTTGAGATTGCCGCGGTCGCTGACGCTCCCTCGCAATGACATCAAAATAATGTTGACAAACAGCCTGCTCATGCCTCCATAATAAGAGCCAGATACTACACCGGAAGGAGGCCGAGATGTCTGTCTATCTGATGCTGACGACGCTGACCGATACAGGGAGGAAGGCTTTACAGGACGACCCGGAGCTGCTCAAGGAAATCAACAAAGAAGTAGAGTTCATGGGGTGCAAAATCGTCATCCAGTACGCACTGCTGGGTCAATATGACTTCGTGAACATTATCGAGGCCCCGAGCAACGAGGCTGTCGCCAAGTTGGCGATACGTTTGAGCGCCAAAGGCACCACCCAGACTTTAACGCTCACGGCCATCCCGATTGACGATTTGATTCACACATTAAAAAACCGGGACAATCCCTGGTAGGGGCAGGATATCGGCATAAAAAGGGGCGACATCCTGGAAATAAACAGATATGTCGCCTCGTGGTTACAGCCAATATTTGAAGCGGCCTTCAATTATCTGGATTAGTATTATGTCAACTACTCTTTTTCAACCTGCCGGCGTGCCAGCCGTTTAGCTTTGGCTTGCTTCATGGCATGAAAAACGCCGCCGACGTTGGCGTACCAGACATATACCGCCGGAAAAAGAATAATCGGCACGGCGATGATTACCGCGATAACCAGTTCCCACTTCACTTAGGTTTGCCTCCGATCAGGTTTAACACGTTCGCTGTAAAGAGATTATTTAATGTAACCCTTTTACAGCCTTCATCTTGATAATAACAGATGAAGTTCTAACAGAGCTTCCGACCGGATACCTAATTCCTCAAAAACCCCGTTAAGCATTATTGCTTAATGCCGACCGCAAAAGTACTAGCGGGCTTTGGGAACCTTTTTACATTAAGATGAATGCCAGGATTAACGCGGCTTTTCCGCGTCCCTGGCCGCCGGCTTTAAAGCCTTTTTACCCGTCGTGGGCATGACTACCACCGTAAAGACAGGTCTTTTAACGTTCCGCCATATCTGGGGAAAATGCGCCGTATTCGGCGGCACCCAGATGCTGGAAGAGGTGGTAAAGACAATCTTTTCCATGTCTTTCCCCTCCCCTATCCAGAATTCCACCTCCGCCCCGAGGTCCTGCGGGTCCTTGGGGTCCGTCCCCAGGAACAAGAAAATTTCCTCGTAGTCATGTTTGTGCTTGTTCACGAAGCTGCCGTCCCCGATGACCATGTCCCCGGAGACGATGCCGTACTCGATGATGGAGTTGGCTTCCGGCATGAGAGTCTGAGAGAAAATGACCAGCGGGCCGGTATCGAACGGCGTACGCAAAGGGACTTTATCGCCTTTGGGGATTTCTTCTTCATAATCGCCGGGCCTGATGATGGCCGGTTTCCTGGTGACGTATTTTTCATATTTAAATTTAGCCATGTGTTCCTCCTTTCAGGGAGCGTGAAAAAACTAAATGGGCAGGCGCATCAGCTTCCGGGCATTGTCTTCGTAAATCTTCTTCTTGTCCTCGTCGCTGAGGCCCATTGCCTCGATGGCGTTGATTGTCTGGCGGTAGTTGCGGTCGCCGTGCTCGGAATCGCCCAGCGGGAAATCGATGCCGAACAGCACGTGGTCGGCACCGAAGAAAGTGACGCCGCACGTTAGCGCCGTGGGGTTGCCGTAGATGGCCGTATCCGCATAGAACATGCGGAAATAATCGATGCAGTCTTTTTTCAAGTATAGTTTTTCCTGCCCGACGCGCGATATCTGGGTGAACTGGCGGATTCTCTCGGCGTAGAACGGCACCATGCCGCCCAGATGGTGGGTAACGATTTTCAGGTTGGGGTATTTCTCCATGATGCCGCTGAACACCAGCCGCGCCATGGCGGAGGTGGTATCGTAAGGCCAGCCGAACAGGCTGAACATGTTGTACCGCGAGACTTTTTCCGTAAGATAGTCCGGGTGGTCCATTTTTCTCATGGGATGGATAACAATGGGCAGGTCGTACTCCGCCATTTTCTCGTAGAGGGGCAGGAATTCCGGATTGTCCAGGGGCTTTTCGTCCACCGGCGTATGCAGGTAAACCCCCTTGAAGCGCAGGTCCTTGATACATCGGTCGGTCTCTTTAAGGGCAGCATCCATGTTGTTCATGGCAAGAGTGGCCAACGCCCCTACGAACCGGTCCGGGTATTTATGGACGAGCTCCGCCATTTCATCGTTCGCGCGCTTGGCGAGGTCGGCGGCTTTAGCCGGCCCGGTAACATGCTCCACCGGAACGCGGCCCAGCGTCAGAACCTGGCGGAGCGGCTCGTATTTGTCCATGATACGGAACCGTTTATCGAGGTCGTAAAGCGGCGGGCTGAAAAGAATTTGCTCGTCGTGGATCTTGGGGGCGACTTTATACAGGGCTTCCCGGTACTTGGGGGGGACGATGTGGGCGTAGGCATCGATTTTTAGCTCATAGGGTGGTTTCATTTGGGTTCTCCTTTCCATTGATATGTATCGTTAAGACTCCCGACATGGAGTGGCTTTAGTACTTTCTTTGATGATAACGCTTTAGCGCTATTCACCGCAATCTTTATCGGCTTGCCTCTCTCGCTTTTCAGATTGCTTCCAAATTCCATTCACTGCCAAGGTCGCTACTCAACTTTAGCCCTATTTTGCCACGATGCAGCGTGCCTTGCAAATTTACCGCTGCCCTGGGTCTGGTAGGAAGCCCTGCAATACGGTAGAATAGTGAAGACCCGGGGAGTCCATTTACCGGGCGATGTTTATGAATGACGAAAATGACCGCCCGGAAGTGGAACTGCCCCCGGATGACGAATCTGAAGTAAAACCCTGGCCCTCGCCGCCCCCCTCCGCCGGCTTCAGGGAATCCCTGGCCATCGCCGAAAACACTTTCAAGCGGGCCTGGCCCGTCTGGCTGGTGACGCTGGTCACGCTGGCGAACGGCCTGTTAAGTATCCTCCAGACGATATTTCTACGTTTTCCCCAGCATCCGCGCCTATACGGATCGGTCTCGCCGTTCGGCCTGTTCCATTGGAGCCGCTTACTGACGGTGGTGCTGGGCTTTATCCTGATTTACCTGTCCTTATACCTTTTTCAGCATCGACGGGCGGCCTGGTGGGTGGCCGTTGGCGCTACGGCGCTGTCATTGGCCGTGCATGCTACCACCCGCGGGAACTGGTATACGGCACCGGCCCCTCTGGTAACGCTGGCTTTGCTGCTGATTTTTCAAAAAAGGTTTACCGTGCGCAGCGAGATGCGTAATATAGCTCAAGGCTTTGTGCTGCTCGTTGGCAGCATTGTCATCGCCGTAGGCTACGGCACTCTGGGGTTCTGGTACCTTGACCGCCGTGATTTCGGTATTACCTTCAGTTTTCCGGGCTCTATGTGGAGGGCTCTGCGCGAGCTGTTTCTCGTCGGTAACAGCGACCTGGTCTATCACACGCGCTACGCGCACTGGTTCCTGCAATCGCTGGACATCCTGGGAATAGTGGCGATTTTATTCGCCGTGTACAGTCTTTTCCGCCCGGTAGTTTACCGGTTGGGCGTGCTGCCTCACGAGCATGATGAAGCCAGGGATATTTTAAACGAATTCGGCAAATCATCTTATGACTTTTTTAAGACCTGGGCGGATAAATCTTATTTTTTCTCCAAATCACGCCGTTCGTTTATTAGCTACAGAACGGTCTCCGGTGTGGCATTTTGCCTGGGCGACCCGGTGGGGCCCGACGATGAAATTGAAGAGACGATCAGCTCTTTTCTGGACTATTGCTATCAGAACGGCTGGCTGGCCGCCTTCCTGGTGCCGGAGTCCCCGGATTTGTACAAGAAGTTCGGCCTATCTCTGCTGAAGGTTGGAGAAGAGGCCGTGGTTGACCTGGAAAAGTTCACTAAGCGCACGGCGGAGAAAAAGTACTTCCGCTACGTGAGGCGCAAGTTCGGCGGCGAAGGCTTTACGGTCGTCCGGAGCGTACCGCCCCACGACCTTAAACTCTACAATGAGGCGGAAGAAATTTCCAAAGAATGGCTGGCGCTCCCCAACCACCGCGAGTTCGGGTTCCTCCAGGGACAATTCGACCGCAACTACGTGGCTTCCAGCACCATGTTCCTCCTGCGTGACGCGCCAGGCCGTCTGATCGCCTTTATCAACCAGGTGAAGTCCTACCGCCCGGGCGAAGCTACTTTTGATATGATGCGCCACCGGCCCGGCACGCACTGGGGCACGATGGATTACCTTTTCACGGAGCTGATGTTTCAGCTGATAGCGGAAAACTATCGCACTTTTAACATGGGGCTGGCGCCCTTTGCCAGGATGAGCCAAGTGCCGGGCGGCACTCCGATGGAGGAACCGGTCACCCGCCTTATGAATTACCTCGATTTTTTCGTGCACTCCAAGGGAATCAGCAACTATAAACTCAAGTTTGAGCCCGCCTGGGAAAACCGGTATCTCGCTTACCAGGGCGGGCCTATCGGCCTGGCACGTGTCGGTATTTCCATCAACCGGGTGCTTTAACCTCAAATACTGCGGGAATTGAAAATTTATGAACCTTAAGCTCAATATCCAGCGCCTTACCCTGATTCTCGTGGCGCTTTTCATCGTGGGAGGAACGCTTATCGTGGTGCTGGACTGGAGTGAAATCAAAGGTGTCATCAGTCAGGCCGATTGGCTGCTGCTGCTGCCGGCGCTTCTTTTTGTCGCTAGCTCCTATACCTGTTTAAGCTTCAGCCTGACCGTGGCATACCGCGCTTTTGGCATCGACCTGCCCCTGAAATACCTGCTGCAGATAGGCTTTGTATCCAACGTCATAACTTATCTGATGAACGTGGGCGGGCTTACCGGTATATCGCTCCAGTTCGTCCTGATGAAGCGGCGCGGCATCGCCACAGAGGATATCCTGGCACCGTCGCTTTTTCAGCTCTATTTCACCAGTTTGATGTTGCTCGCCCTGATACCGATCGGGCTTTTCAGCGTCCTGCACAGCCATACGTTATCCGGAGGCGGCGGGGTGGGCATCAGCATTGCAGCCGGACTCCTCACTCTGCTGCTCGTTTTGGCGAGTGTTATCGTGTTTGCCGCCCCGGTCCGTACTGCGATTTTCCGTGGCCTGGCCAGGCTGGTTCGTGCCATTAGCCGACGTGACATCAGCCCGGGGCTGCATAATTTTGATACGGCTATGACGCGGGGCATCGCAGTAACACGCCGGCGCCCCGTCCTGCTGGTAACGTTAATCCTGCTGACGGTTGCGGACTGGACGAGCACGGTGACCGCTTTGTGGTTTTGCTTTTATGCGCTGGGGAATCCGGTGGGACTTGGGACCCTGTTGACCGGTTACAGCCTGGGCATTGCGGCCGGTTTTATCTCGTTCATACCGGGGGGTCTGGGCGTCCAGGAAGGCTCGATGGCCGGCATCTACGCCTTATTGGGCGTGCCGGTGAGGACGGCAGTACTGGCCGCGATACTTTATCGAATTGTTTATTATTTCCTGCCGTTTTTCGTGAGCCTGGGCTTTTACCGCCGCTTATTAAAACAGCCGGAATAAAAGTCCGGCTAGTTCTTGATCGCCGGTAGCTGGACCACGAAAGTGGAGCCCTGACCGACCTCGCTATTGACGTATATCGTGCCGCCGTGTTCGGTGACGATACCCAGGCAGATGCTCAGGCTGAGCCCGGTGCCGCGATTGGCTTCCTTGGTACTGAAGAACGGCGTAAATAAATGCCCCATATTCTCCGGTGGAATTCCCGGGCCGTCATCGGTGAAAATTGCGTGTACGGTCTTTCCTACCTTCTCCGTGGCGATGTTCAGCGTGCCTTTTTGATGCGCCTGGAGCATGAAATACTCGGCGTTGATGATAATATTGAAGAATACCTGTTCCAGCTGTGAGACGTTCCCCATCACCCGGGGCAGTTCGGGGTCCAGGTGGAGATTTACCTGGATATTATTCACTTTCTGCGTGTAGGCCCGCATTTCCACGACCCGGCGTATGGCTTCGTTGATATCTGCCGGCGCTTTTTCCTGCGGCTGTTTACGGGCGAAAGTAAGCATGTTTTTCACGATAGCCACGATCCGCTGTGCCTCGTCGTTGATACTTTTGAGGTCCTGTATAGCATCGTCGGCGAGCTCTCTTTCCGCCAGCAGCGAAGACAGGCTTAAAATACTGGTGAGCGGGTTATTCAGCTCGTGGGCCAGGCCGGAAGTCAGTTGCCCGATAGATGCCAGCCGGTCCTGGACGATCAGCTGTTCTTCCATTTTCTTGCGGTCGGTAATGTCACGTGCCACGCCGACGATTTCCACCGGCTTTCCATCCGGGCCGTAAACGAAACTGGCATGGCTTTCAAAAGGAACAACATGCCCGTCTTTGTGAATCAGTTCCAGCTCGAGCGTACTGGAATTAATGCCGTTCTTGAGGTCTAACAACATTCTTTCGTGTTGTTTCTCATAAGACGCGGGAGTGAGCACTGTCTTGAGCGTGGCCGCCATCGCTTCCTCGGGTGTATAACCTAAAATGCGCTCTCCGGAAGGGCTGATGTAGGTGAATCTTTCTTCTTTGATGTCTATTTTGTAGATGATATCCGCCGTGTGTTCGGCGATAAGGCGGTACTGTTCCTCCGCCTGTTGTCTTTCACTGCTCTCGGTTTTCAACAGCGCCGATTGCTGCCGTAGTTCCGCAGTAGTTGTTTCCAGACGCTGTTTGACTTCACCCTGCTTGCCCACCAGCCAGCTTAGTATAAAGCAAAGCGCGATTTCGCCCAGGTCTATCCAGGCGTTAGGAAAGTGCGAGTTGACGATGACACTGGATACTATCACCGCCCCGACGATGACAGAGGTGATAAGCCCGCCCCTGACCCCGAACCGCCAGGCAGCGATGATTACAGCCAACGGGAAGAGCAAGCGGTACCCCGCGATATAGTAGGCGGCTTTCCAGTTACCCTGTATTGACGCGAATATCTGGGGTGCAAAGCATAAAACACCGGCAAAAACGGCCATTAATGCTACGCACCAGAAGTTGGGAGTCTTAAGTAACGCTTTCAGCTTTATCATGTTTTCCTCGAGAAATAACTACCGTTCCGTCTCTTCCCGCCGTTTTGAACTTTCCGATTGTTTATTTGATTTGTTTAATATTAATAGATATGGCTTGTAAACACAAGTGGGAGACTCTGCGAAAATGGGGACGACAGTCACGATAGAAATCGGAAGGCTCTACACTTACAAAAATTGGAGCGGGAGACGGGACTCGAACCCGCGACATCCTGCTTGGAGGGCAGGAACTCTACCAACTGAGTTACTCCCGCGTAAAACCCGCGACATTCCCGATAGGATCGGGAAACTCTACTAACTGAGTTACTCCCGCGTAAACACCCGCGACATTCCCGATAGAATCGGGAAACTCTACCAACTAAACTCCCTCGTGATGCAGTTTTAATTTTATCGTGAAACAGGCACGATGTCAAAGATGCCTGCCCCCAATTTTATCTCCGCGATTTTCTTGTATCGTCAGAGTTTTTGCGGCGGCTATATTCTAGTCTCACCGGGTGTTTATGTCAAGACAAAAAAAGAGGGCCGGCCTTTTGGAGGAGATACGTCAAAAGAGCCACTAATAACGATTCGTTTGCACAGCCATGTAAATAATTGTAGAATTGGCTTAATATTTTACGAAAGAGTAAATGAATACAGAAGTAATTAAGTACCCACCGTTCGAGATCAGGGTTCAGAGAGATTTAGAACATCTTAAAACATATCTAACCTTATATGGTACCATCAGCAAATCTTTAATAATTAACGCGTTAGTTGGTGAATTGACTGCTGATTTAGACACACGTCAAATTTTCTTTATTACATATAATGCAGATAACATCGATGGTGCCACATTATATTCATTGAAACTTGATACGGGTAATTTACTTTGGAAAATTCCAGATGTTCCTGGAGGGAGTATCAAGCTGAACCGACAAGGTCGTTTCCTTGACGCTGGGAAACCATATGGGACTAATGACCCTTTTATTGTCCGTGTATCATATGATGGTCAAATCATCAAACGGAACGCACGAAGTGGTTATGAGATGATGGACATGGCAAAGGACCTAATAACATCAGGACATGAAAATGACGGAGTTTCAATCCTTAAAAAAGCACTTACTAGTTCGATTTCAACAAACACTAGAGCAAAAGCCTTTAGATGGCTGGGTGAAATAGCTGATAAGGCCGGGGACACCACTTCAGCCATAGAGTTGTTTGAAAAGGCTTTTGCTCTCAACTCTGGTATTGGTGTTAAAAAGCGTTTGAAAGCGCTAAAAGGCATCCGTTAATTCGTTAAAAAGTTCCCTTTGTAGCTCACCCCGGTACTAAAACCTTCTTTTATAGTTGTGTCAAGACATAAAAAGAAGGCCAGCCTTTTCGGCCGGCACTCTTCTCCCCTGCTCTACCTGATCCTGCCGGAGGAAGTAACTAAGCGAGATTTGGTTTCCATCGTCATTCCCGGCCTGATCGGGAATCCATTTTGGCATTATCTCCACTGCCCGTTACGGTAAACTGTCAACCATTAACTCGCGACAACCTGCCCTTCCCATTCTCCCTGTCCCCCTGTATACTGTTAATTATTCACTGTGAACCGTTGAACACGAGCTGACTTACCATAAATCAAATAAAAGTAACTTAGCTAGGAATCGTAGCTAACTTAACATATAACAAATACCTTAACAAATCAGCTTCGTATTGAAGCCGGATGTTGTCAATCATCAAAATGGGACACTTTATAAACCGAAGACTTTGTTATCATCAGGCGGCATAGCAAGCTCCCGAAGGTCCCGGTTATAGTCTCTACGGCGATTTATTGTTTGTGTCCGCA
>JBEKAC010000055.1:0-15778 GCA_050018395.1 Dehalococcoidales bacterium | reverse complement strand
GCACATGTTGCGGCCGTCGATAATCACCAGCGGCTCGCCCTTGCCGTGGATTTCATAGTACATGTTGATATCGCCGACCTTTACCTTAGGCATTTTACCATTCCCCCTTTTTTACCTTATGTTAAAGCAACCCAGTATATTCTCCGTTACTTGGCTCTGTCAAGAATGATTGAATAATATAGGGCGGTTTTGTACTCAACTTGAATGTGCGTCTAATTGACACTCCGATATCACCAGTGTAGACTATTTACTGTATCCCACATCCCCTTTTAGGAGTGTTTTTTATGAGTTTCTTGGAAAAAGCCGACCCCGAAATCAGTAAAGCCATCGAGTGCGAAAAGAAGCGGCAGAAAGAGATCGTCAACCTGATCGCCTCGGAAAACTATACGAGCCCGGCGGTGCTGGAAGCCCTGGGCTCTTTCCTCACTTATAAATATGCCGAAGGTTACCCCGGCAACCGCTACTACGGCGGCTGTGAAAATATGGATACCATCGAGAACCTGGCCATCAACCGCGCCAAGGAGCTCTTTAAAGCCGAGCACGCTAACGTCCAGCCCCACAGCGGGTCGCAGGCGAACATGGCCACTTACTTCGCGCTGCTGAAATACGGCGATAAAATCATGGCGATGGACCTCGCCCACGGCGGGCACCTCACGCACGGCTCGCCGATTACCTTTTCCGGTAAGTCCTATAAATTCATCCATTACCACGTCAACTGCGAGACGGAGCGCATCGATTTCCCGGAAGTGGAAAGATTGGCCAAAGAGAATAACCCCAAAGCCATTTTAGCCGGGTACACGGCCTATCCCAGGATCATCGATTTTGAGCGTTTCAAGCGCATCGCGGATTCCGTCGGGGCGAAGTTCATCGTGGACATGGCGCACATTGCCGGGCTGGTGGCCGCCGGGCTGCATCCCTCCCCCGTTCCGTACGCCGATGTGGTGACAATGACGACGCATAAGACCCTGCGCGGACCGAGCGGCGGGTTGATTCTCTGTAAGGCAGAGCTGGCGCACGCTATCGATAGGGCGGTCTTCCCGCAGGCACAGGGCAAGCCCCTGATGCACGCCGTCGCTGCCAAAGGGGTGGCGCTTTATGAAGCGATGCAGCCTTCCTTCGTGGCCTATCAGAAGCAGGTGCTGGAAAATGCCCGCGATCTGGCCGCCGAGCTGCAAAAGCTGGGTCTGCGGCTGGTCTCCGGCGGCACGGACAACCACCTTATTCTGGTCGACCTTACGGCTACGGGGCAAACCGGGATGCAGGTGGAAAAAGCTCTGGATAGCGCGGGGATAGTCTGTAATCATAACGCCATACCCTTCGATACCCGGCCGCCGCGTGTCACCAGCGGCATACGGTTGGGGACGCCTGGCGTTACTTCCCGCGGCATGGGTAAAGAAGAAATGAAAACCATCGCCGGATTGATAATGAAAGTCATTAAGAATATCGATGATAAAAAAGTCGCCGAAGAAGTCCGTCAGAAGATAATGCAGATGTGCCGCCGCTTCCCGGTGCCCGGCATTGCGGAATAAGCCGGACGGCGAGGTAAGATTATGAAAAACGGCAACAGGAATGTTCTGGGCGCCATCGGCAACACGCCGCTGGTAGAGCTGGTCAATCTTAACGGCAAGTCCGGGGTGAAAATCTTCGGCAAACTGGAAGGCAATAACCCCGGCGGCTCGGTGAAAGACCGCCCCGCTTTTTACATGATCAAGATGGCGGAGGAGTCCGGCGAGCTAACCAAAGACAAGACGATTATCGAACCGACCTCCGGCAATACCGGTATCGCCATTGCCATGATCGGCGCCGCCAAGGGCTACAAGGTCAAACTGTTCATGCCGGAGTGTGTCAGCGTGGAGCGGCAACTGATTTTACAGGCTTTCGGCGCCGAGGTGGTAATGACGCCGGCCAAAGAGTCGACGGACGGAGCTATCTGGCGGGCGCATGAGGCTTTAAAGGCGGAGCCCGGCAAATATTATATGCCCAACCAATTCGATAATCCTAACAACATCCTAGCCCATTACGAGACTACCGGCCCGGAAATTTACGCCCAGACGAAGGGCAAAATCGATGTCTTTGTCTGTGCCATGGGCACCACCGGCACGCTGATGGGCACCGGCAGGTACCTGAAGGAAAAAATACCGGGCATCAAAGTCGTGGGTGTTGAGCCGACGGTGGGGCACACCATCCAGGGGCTGAAGAACCTGACGGAGAGCGTCGTCCCCGGCATCTATGACCCAGATGCTTTAGATGAGAAGATAACGATAGAGGACGGCGAAGCTTTCGAGACGGCGCGGCTGCTGGCGGTGAAGGAAGGGCTTTTCACCGGCATGTCCAGCGGGGCGGCGGTGGCGGGCGCGCTAAAAGTTGCCGAAGGCATGAAGAAAGGCACCATCGTGGTCATTTTGCCGGACCGCGGCGACCGCTATTTAAGCACCACGCTCTTCCGCTCCATCTGCGCCAAGTGTCCGCCTTAGTATCACGTCCTTCCGCTTTACCTCTCCCTCGAGGGGTTCATCCTGAAGGTTCACCCTGAAGGGAGAGGAATGAAAGGTGAGGGTGAAAAAGAAATAAATCTCCCTCTTATCCCTCCTTATTAAGGAGGGAGGGTCATTGGAAAAAATCAATAATATCTGCTTTGCCCTGACATTCTCTCCCTTTGAAAAAGGGAGAGTTAGAGAGGGATTTTTTGGGGGTGAGGTTCAGTTTGGCATCTGCCCGTCCGATACATACCGAAGCTTATATCGATATCGAGACCACCGGCCTTGCTTACGGGGCGAGTGAAATCACCGTGGTGGGTATTTACCTCTGCCGCGGCAAGAAGACCGAGTTCGTCCAGTTCGTCGGCAGGGATATCTCCGCCGATGCCATCATCGAAGCCCTGGAAGGCGTGGATATCATCTACAGCTACAACGGCAGCCGCTTCGACCTGCCTTTCATTCGCTCGCAGCTCGGCGTAAACCTGGAGGGGCGCTTTCACCACCGCGACCTGATGTACGATTGCTGGCGGAAAAACTTGCGCGGCGGGCTCAAGGGCGTGGAAAAACAGCTGGGTATCCCCCGCAACCTGCCGGACATGAACGGCTGGGAGGCGGTCAGGCTCTGGTGGAAATACGTGGACACCTTTGACCTGGACGCCCTGAACAAGCTCTGCGAGTACAACAAGGAAGATGTAGTTAACCTGAAAGTTTTAAGGGATATGTTGCTTTAGGATTATTCTGTCTTTCCTCCTCCTTCATCCCTCATCCCTTCTCCCTCCTCTCTCTCATTCGTGCTATAATAAAACTGCGGGAACGCTGGCATCGGAAGGAGATTTTTATCCATGGACGAGTTAAAGGTATTCAGCGGCAACGCCCACCCGGCCCTGGCCAGGGCGATTACCGACTATCTGGGCATTCCGCTGGGCAATTGCGAGGTCATGCAGTTCAGCAACGAAAATACCTTTGTGCGCGTCCTGGAAAACGTCCGGGAGCGGGACGTCTTTCTCGTCCAGCCCATTTCAACCCCGGTGAATAGCCACTTGATGGAACTGCTCATTATGATCGATGCCATGAAAAGGGCCTCTGCCAAGCGCATCACGGCGGTCATTCCTTATTACGCTTACGGGCGCTCGGATAAAAAAGACCAGCCCCGCGTCCCCATTACCGCCCGCCTGATAGCCGACCTCCTCACCGTGGCCGGCGCCAACCGCGTGCTCACGGTGGATTTGCATAAGGCACAGATTCAGGGCTTCTTCAACATCCCCGTCGACGAACTGACCGCTTTTTACCTCTTAAGCGACTATTTTATCCAGAAGAAAATTAAGAATATGGTCATTGTGGCCATGGATTTTGGCATCACCAAGCAGGCCCGCGATATCGGCGAGCGCATGGGCGCGCCCCTGGCGATTATGGAAAAGCGGCGCATCGGCAACGAAGACCGCACCGAGACGCTCACCGTCATCGGCGATGTCAAGGGCAAAACGGCGCTCATCGTCGATGAAGAGATCGATACCGCCGGCTCGCTCGTGGGCGTGGTTGACGCCCTGCTGGCGAGGGGGGCCAAAGAGGTCTATGCCTGCGCCACCCACCCGATACTGTCCGGCCCGGCGGTCAAGCGCATCGCCGAATGCCAGGTTAAAGAGCTGGTCGTTACCGATACCGTGCCGGTCCCGGCGGAAAAGCGGATCGACAAAATCAAGGTTTTAAACATTGCGCCGCTGTTGGGCGAAGCGATACGGCGCATTAATACCGGGCAGTCCGTGGGGGCGATGTTTGAAAAGTAGCCAGCCAATGGTGGAAGTGTATGATGCCCGCAACGAGATGGAGGCGCAGGTCATCCGCAGCCTCCTGGAAAGCTTTAATATTCCCTGCGTCCTCAAGTCTAATGCCGCTCACTCGGTACATGCGTTCACGATAGACGGCTTGGGCGAAGTGAAAATCATGGTTCTGGAATCCCAGGCGGCCGAGGCCAGGGACCTGATTATGAATGGTAAACAACCGATGGTCGGTGATGGCGAAGAACCGCCGGGAGAAACATCACCTTCCCCCTTTAAAAAAGGCCTGCCTTGAGCCCCTGTGGTGAGCCTGCCGAACCATGCTGAAGGGGGATAAGCGGGGGATTTTAAAATAGACCTCTCCTCCTGACCCCCTCTCCGTCGACGGAGAGGGGGGAATTGAAGGGGGTGAGGTTGAAAATAGTGAGAGGGACAAATAAAAGAGTATTACCATGCCTAAGTTTTTTGGTTTATTCGATTCCAATGAAAAAGAGATAAAGCGGCTACAGCCCTACGTCGACAGCACTAATGCTCTGGAACCCGAGTTCCAAAAGCTGACCGATGAAGAGCTCAAAGCCAAGACCGCCGAGTTTAAAGAACGCATCCGGCAGGCTCTGGCCAATATCCAGCCAAAGGTTGAGGAAGCGCAAAAAGAGCTCGATGAAGCCAGAGATTGCCAGCTCAAAGCCGAAAACGATTACCAGAAAGAAGACGCGGATAATCAGTGCAAGCGCGCCCGGGATAAGGTCAAGCAGGTAGAAAAAGATCGCCTCAAGGTAGAAAGCGAAGCCCTCAGCGAGATTCTCCCGGAGGCTTTCGCCGCTGTGCGCGAGGCCGCCCGGCGCAACATCGGCCAGCGGCATTATGACGTGCAGCTTTACGGCGGTGTCACTTTACACCTGGGTAAAATCGCCGAGATGAAGACCGGCGAAGGTAAAACGCTGGTCGCCACTCTTCCCCTTTACCTCAACTCCCTGACGGGGCGGGGCGCGCACCTGGCCACCGTCAACGACTACCTGGCGCGGCGCGACCCTTACTGGATGGGGCCCATCTATCACGCGCTGGGGGTCAGTGTGTCCAGCATCTACCCCATGCAGAACCCGGACGATAATAATCCCGCCCGTCTTTATGACCCCTCGTTTGATACCGGCAAAGAGAAAGACCCGTGGGCGCATTTCCGCCCTATTTCCCGCAAGGAAGCCTACCAGGCGGACATCACCTACGGCACTTCCTCCGAGTTCGGGTTTGATTTCTTACGCGACAACATGGTCTCCGACCTTTCCCAGTGCGTGCAGGGCCAGCTTTACTACTGCATCGTAGATGAGGTGGACAACCTGCTCATCGATGAAGCTCGGACGCCGCTTATCATCAGCGCCCCGGATACCGAGTCCGGTCTGCTGTACCAGAAATTCGCCATGCTGGTCACCCGGCTCAACCGCGACCAGGACTATGACGTTAAGGAGAAAGAGCAAAGCGCCGACCTCAATGAGGCGGGCTGGGACAGAGTGGAGATAATGCTCAAGCGGGACGGGCTTTTGCAGTCCGGCGACTCGCTTTATAACAACGGCACGCTGATGCACCACCTGCGCAACGCTTTGACCGCCAAGGAATTTTATAAGCGGGACCGGCGGTATGTCGTGGAAAACGGCGAGGTCATCATCGTCGATGAGTTCACCGGGCGTAAAATGTACGGCCGGCGCTATTCGGAAGGGCTGCACCAGGCCATCGAGGCCAAGGAGCACATCAAGGTGCAGCAGGAAACCAAGACCTACGCCACCGTCACCATCCAGAACTACTTCCGCATGTATGAAAAGCTCGGCGGCATGACCGGCACCGCCGCCACCGAGGCGGAAGAGTTTTTCAAGATTTACAAGCTGGAAGTCACCGAGATTCCCACCAATAAGCCCATGATACGTGAAGACCTGCCGGACAAGATTTATAAAACGGAAGAGGGCAAGTACCGGGCGGTCGCTAACGAGATTAAAGAGCTCCACGAAAAAGGCGTGCCGATACTCGTCGGCACTGTATCTATTGAAAATTCGGAAAAACTAAGCGGACTATTAAAAAGGCAGACGGGCATCACTTGTCAGGTTTTGAATGCCAAGGAGCACCTCAAAGAGGCGATGATTGTCGCCAGGGCGGGGGAACCGGGGGCTGTAACAATCGCCACCAATATGGCCGGCCGCGGCGTCGATATCATCCTGGGCGGCGCGCTGGATGGCATCAGTCAGGAAGAATGGCAAAAAAGGCATGATAAAATCGTCGAGCTCGGCGGTCTGCACATTATAGGCACGGAGCGGCACGAGGCCCGGCGTATAGATAACCAGTTGCGCGGCCGCGCCGGCCGCCAGGGCGACCCCGGCAGCACGCGCTTTTATGTTTCCCTGGAGGACGACATCATGCGGCGTTTCGGCGGCGACCGCATGAAAACGGTCATGGGCTGGGTGGGCCTCGATGAAGACACGCCCATCGAAAACAGGTTTATCACCAACGCTATCACGGATGTCCAGAAACGCGTCGAGGGTTACCACTTCGATATCCGTAAAAACCTCGTCGAATACGATGACGTTGTTAACAAGCACCGCGAGCTGATATATGAAGAACGGCGCA
This sequence comes from Dehalococcoidales bacterium, assembly GCA_050018395.1. Taxonomy (GTDB): domain Bacteria; phylum Chloroflexota; class Dehalococcoidia; order Dehalococcoidales; family RBG-16-60-22; genus RBG-13-51-18. The sequence goes on along the minus strand of JBEKAC010000055.1, from coordinate 8,916 downwards.
AGATTTTAAGCGGCGCTGATCTTAAGACCAACATTCTGAGTATGGTCAGGAAAGAGCTGGCGGGCATTATCGCCGCCAACGCCCCCAACCGCCTCGGCGAAGGCGCCGATACCGCCGCCATGCTGGCGGAAATCAACCGCATTTTACCCCTCCCCCGCGAGTTCGATGCTAAAGCCGCGGAAGAACTGGGCGCCAAAGAGTTGGAAGACAAGTTATATGAGCTTGCCGAACAGGTTTACGATGCCCACGAGAAGGAAATGGGCGCGGAGAAAATGCGCCTACTGGAGCGCCTGGTGATGCTCCAGATAATCGATAGATTGTGGGTGGAGCACCTCACAGCTATGGAAAATATGCGGCTTCAGGCGGGGTGGGAAACCATGCGGCAGGTGCGCTCTGTGGACGCTTACAAGAGCACCGGCTTCCAGCAGTTCCAGACGCTTTTGGAGACCATCCAGCATGACGTCGCCGGCATGATCTTCCACGTTACCATCACGGAAAAGCGGCAGAACAAAGCGCCGCAGTCCCCCATGGAAAAAGCCGGGATTGGTTCTAAAGGCGACAACAAACCCAACACCAACGCCGGCGCCCGCAAGGTGGGCCGCAACGAGCCCTGCCCCTGCGGCAGCGGTAAGAAATACAAGCACTGCCACGGGAAGTAGCCCCTATGACCAATCAGGAAATCTCTTTCATCTTTACGGACATCGCGGAGAGGCTGAAGCTCAAGAAGGAGAACATCTTTAAAATCAGGGCTTACCAGAAGGTGGCACGCTCTATCAGCGAGCTTCAGGAGCCGGTCAGTAAATTGGCGGCGGATGGGCGGCTTAAGGAGATACCGGGGGCGGGGGAGGCCATCGTGAAAAAGCTTACCGAGCTAACGGCCACCGGCAAGCTGGCTTTCTATGAAAAGCTCAAGGCGGAGGACGCAGATAAAGCGCCCACCGCTGATTCCTCTCCCTCTCTGTAAACGGAGAGGGAGACCGAGAGGGTGAGGTCGGACCACACATGGCGCAGGAAGAAAGCAGATTAGTCGCTACGGAGACCGTCGCGGCCGGTGACGCCGAGGCTGTAGCCTATCTCAAGGAAGCTATCGGCAGCGGCAATCACTGGTACCGGGCGCTGCTCGGCGCTATCGGGCTTTGGGCCAGCGCCAAAGAAGAGTATGACGGCCGCACCTATGTTTACCTCATCGACGGCGAGGCTTTCGATTGGCTCCTGCTGGCGGAGCGGCTCTGCGCTACTGTGGCCGACCTCCTGCCGGAAAAAGAAAGAGACAGCCTCCTTTTCCACGGCATTCCACCGCTCGCGTTCGATGCCGGAGAAGTTAAAGAGTTCATCGGCGAGAAAAAGTACGGGCAGTACCTTAACTATTTCTACGGCGTCACCGTCGAGGAAGCGCTTTTGCTGGCGGTGCAGGAGGAGATCGATAAAGAGCGGCACGCCCAGCTGCTGCGGAGCCGGAACCAGCCCCCCGACGAAGCCTTCCACCGCATCTACGACGCGGAAAAGGACGACCTTTTAAAGCAATTCCGGCAGGAAAAACAGCACCCGCAGCGCAGCTCCATCACCATCGACGAAATGAAGGAGTTCACTTACTGGCTCTTCAAATATCGTCTCAAGCGTTGCGAGAAGGCGAAAATCGCCAGCGATACCAAGAAAGCGCTGGATTTCTTAAGGCGCCAGTGGCGGCATAAAGGCGTTTCCCGCGTTCTGGGCGGGGATGTTAAGACGGCGGTGGCGGAATAACGATTTCCTCTCTGCGGCCTCACCTACCTTAGTCTCAATTAGCTAGGTGAGAAGAAAAAGCTAGCGGAATCAACCCATCCCGACGAAAGTCGGGATCCAGGCAGCCAGAGATAAAACTGTTTAGGGCTAAATTAAGCAAGCCTAAATTACTGGATTCCGATTTACATCGGAATGGAATTGAATTAACGCATAAATTCATTATTCTATTCGTTTGCCGTCCCCTCCGGGGCGCGCACCATCAGCACCGGGACGTGTGACCGGTGCAGCACTTTGTCCGTGATGCTCCCAAAGGCCATCCGGCGCAGGCCGGAACGCCCGTGCGTGGACATGGCGATCAAGTCCGCTTTCACCGCGTCCGCAGCCTTGAGGATTTCATCCGCGGCATTCCCGGAGCTGACGATGGTACTGACCGAGACGCCGGGCCTTTTAATAGACTCGCCGACTTTTACCAGGTAGTCCGATACTCTCTCTTTGATGATTGTGAGCTCTTCTTCCGTATAGGAGACCGGCGCGCTAGCTTCGCCCACCACCACCCAGTGCCGCAATATGGAAACTACCCCGATGAGCGTCAATTCCACTTTTAACCCGGGGGCCATTTTATCTACCAGCTGGCTGATGAGCGGCAGCGCGGCCTCACCCACTTTGGAACCGTCCAGGGGGACCAGCACTCTCTGGAACATGCTTCACCTCCTATAGTCCGGATATCTGGGTCTTAAGCTTCTCCAGTTTTTCGGTAAGAGTATAAAGCCTTTGTTTTTCCTTTTCAATCACCACGGGAGGGGCTTTGGTCAGGAACGCCTGGTCCTGCAGCCTGGCTTCGAGCCGGCTTGCCTCGGCTTGAGTCTGCTGGAGGTCTTTCTCGATTCTTTTTCTTTCGACATCGAGGTCGAGCATGCTGGACATGGGAATCACTACCGTGGCGTTTCTTAGTGAGAGCACCAGTGTTTTATCGTCGGCTTTCTCGGTCGGTTCGCCGGCCAGGAAGGTGACAGGGTTCGCCCTGGCGAGCGATTTCACCGCTTCGGTATAGCGGGAAACTGCTGCTAATTCGGCTTCCGGGGTATAGATATTGGCGGCTATCCAGCGGGCGCTCTCCACTTTATATTGCGCCCGCGCATTGCGGATAGCGCGGATAATTTCCATGATGGATTCCAGCTCCGCTTCGGCGGCGGGGTCGAAAGCTGCTTCATCGGCGGCCGGATATGGGGCGATCATGATGGATTCGCCTTCCAGTCCCTGGATATGTTTTTTCAGGTGCTGCCACAGCTCCTCGGTGATGAAGGGCATAAAGGGGTGGAGGAGGCGTAAAGCTGCTTCCAGCACTTGCGCCAGCACCGGCAGCGGGGAGCTATCGCCGGCCTGGAGTCTAATCTTGGCCAACTCGATATACCAGTCGCAATACTCGTTCCAGATGAAGTCGTGCAGTTGCCTTTCTGCTTCGCCGAACTGGTAATCTGCCATCAGGGTATTTACGCTCTGGATTGTCCGGTTCAGGCGCGATTTTATCCAGCGGACTTCCACCGCCGTCTTTTTCGCCCCGGTCTCCGGTGAAATGGTCGCCCCGTCGAAGCTGCGGATGACAAAGCGCGCCGCATTCCAGAGCTTATTGGCGAAGTTACGGCTGGCTTCCATTTTGTCCGTCGACAGCCGCGAATCGTTGCCTGGTGATGTACCGGTCGTCAGGGCAAAACGTAAAGCGTCAGTGCCGTAAATTTTCATCATAACGAGAGGGTCTATAACGTTGCCCATGGACTTGCTTATCTTATCACCGGTGTCATCGCGTATCAGCCCGTGTAAATACACAGTATGGAAAGGTATTTCACCCGTGTCCTCGATGCCCAGCATTATCATCCGGGCTACCCAGAAGAAGATGATATCATAGCCGGTTTCCATGACCGAGGTAGGATAAAAATAGCGGAAGTCTTCGGTTTGGTCCGGCCACCCCAGGGTAGAATGTGGCCAGAGACCGGAGCTGAACCAGGTATCCAGCGTGTCCGGGTCCTGCTCGATATTTTTTGAGCCGCACTTGGAGCAAACGGTCGGCGTATCCACGGCTACTGTCATCTCGGCGCAATTTTTGCAGTACCAGATAGGTATGCGGTGTCCCCACCAGAGCTGGCGACTAATGCACCAGTCCCGTATATTCTTCATCCAGTTGAGATAGACCTTGGTGAAACGGTCCGGCAGGATAGTTATCTGGCCGTCTTTCACCGCCTCGATGGCCGGTTTGGCCAGTGGTTCGATTTTCACGAACCATTGCAGGCTGGCAATAGGCTCGACGATAGTCTTGCAGCGGTCGCAATGCGCGACAGCATGGCTATAGTCTTCTATTTTCACCAGTTGCCCGGCTTTTTCCAGGTCCTCCACGATTGCCTTGCGGCAGGCATAGCGGTCCAGGCCTTTATATGGCCCGGCGTTTTCATTCATTGTCACATCCAGGTTCAGGATGTTGATGAGTGGCAGATTCTGCCGCTGCGCTATCTCGAAGTCCACCGGGTCGTGGGCCGGAGTCACTTTTACCGCGCCGGTGCCGAATTCGGTGCTGACGGCCTCGTCCGCCACAATAGATATCTCGCGGTTGACTCCAGGCAGTAGTACTTTCTTGCCAACCATGCCCTTAAAACGTTTGTCTTTAGAGTTCACAGCCACGGCGGTATCTCCCAGTATCGTCTCCGGGCGGGTGGTAGCCACGGTAATGAATTTCCCCTTTTCCCCCACGATGGGGTAACGTACGTACCACAGATGTCCCTTCACGTCTTTGTGTTCTACTTCCAGGTCGGAGAGGGCGGTACCGCAGCGCGGGCACCAGTTAATAATACGCTCGCCGCGGTAAATCAGCCCCTTTTCGTAAAGCCGCACGAATGCGGTTCGGACAGCCCTGCTCGAGCCCTCATCCATGGTATAGCGTTCTCGCGTCCAGTCGCAGGAAATGCCCAGCTTCTTATGCTGCTCGGTTATCGTGCGGCGGCACTCGGCGGTCCATTGAAACATCCGTTCAAGGAATTTCTCGCGCCCCAGCTTATGCCTGTCAGTGCCCTCGCTAGCTAGCTGCCGCTCCACGACCACCGTAGCGCCGATACTGGCGTGGTCGACGCCCGGCAGCCAGAGCGTTGGCTCACCCTTCATGCGGTGCCAGCGGGTCATGATGTCTTCTAGTGAAGCTACCAGCGCATGGCCGATGTGCAATACGCCGGTGAGATTGGGTGGCGGCATAATGATGACGAAGGGTTTTTTATTTTTATCTATTTTGGGCGTGAAATAGCCCTTCTCCATCCAGAATTTATACCACTTTTCCTCCGCGTTGCCCGGCTCGTAAGCCTTGGGCATTTCCGCCTGTTTTTCCGCTGTATCCGTCATAATCATCTCTTTCTAGTGGTTAAAAACCGGCCGGCTTTCCCCCGCCGGAGATTCAATCTGCCCCATATTATACCATGCTTAAATGATTCGTACATGGGATTAATCCGAGGGTTTCCAGGGGTGGGGTCATATTTGATATTTGATATTTGAAATTTTCAAGTTATTTGATACTTGACACTTGTTACTTGCTATTTTCTCTTATATTAGCTTCATGTAACCTTCGATGATGGGTACAAGGGCGTCGCTTTCCGGCGGCGTAAATTGCGGCGACCGGCTCAACGCAATATAGTCGAAGGTGCCGCCCACTTTAAACTTCTGCCACGGTATCACTTGAAAGGGAACGCCCCGCCCCTTTTCCCCCGCCGGCAATGCATGAGCAGTCTTTAGTTGCGGCTTTTTAAGCTGGCTTAATATCGACCTCGCATCGGCGTCCCAGGCGGGCCGGTTTTTGGGGTGCTGACGCAACGGCACCCATACCAGCGAATCTATCCACCCGCTGGCGATGGCGAAGGTCAGGTAGTTGCCGGCGTGAATCAGTTTTTGTTTAAGTTTCGCCAGCCCGCTTTCCGGCTCGAGATACAATAGACCCGAAGTGAGGTAAAGCACGTCGCCGGTCCACAGGTCCGGGTGCGCATCGACGTGGATTACTTCGAAAGGTGTATTAAGTTTACCGGTCTTAACGAGCTGTCGCCAGAAGTCCAGGACGCCGTCGTGGCTGGCCACCGTCCGCCCCGATACCGGCGCGTCAGGCGAAAGGCTGCACCGCTGTTCGAGGAAGTGCTTTACCTTGAGTACGCTCCAAGGTTTATATTCCGGCCCCAGCCGGCCACTTTCATGGCCGCTGGAGTAGGCGTTATCGTTCAGGAAAAAATCCAGGTCCAGATCCAGGATGCGCATCGCTCTCTCCTGGCACCGTAACGTACCGCCGGAGTTCCGGGTAACTGGAGATTCAAATTATTGGGTTGACGTTAAGGGTCGTTCAAAATTTTCCCTTCCACCAGGCTCACCCCCATCTTGACGGCTGCTTCCATGCCCTTGCCATTGGCGATGCCCTTGCCCGCGATGTCGAAGGCTGTGCCGTGGTCGACGGAGGTGCGGATGAAAGGCAGCCCCAGCGCCACGCTGATGCTTTGCTCGAAGCCGTGGACTTTTATGGCGATATGCCCCTGGTCGTGGTACATCGCCAGGACAACGTCGAATTCCCCGTTCAGGGCGCGGGTGAAAATCGAATCGGCGGGGAAAGGGCCCCGGGCATCGATGCCGACTGCCTGCGCTGCCTTGACCGCCGGCAGAATCTGGGTGATTTCCTCCGACCCGAAAAGACCGCCTTCGCCGCCGTGCGGATTCATGGCCGCCACGCCGATGCGCGGTCTGGTCACACCCCATTTTTTAAACTCACTGTCCGTCAGCTTAAGCCTGGCCAGAATGCGCTCTTTAGTCACCAAAGCGCAGGCCTCCTTCAGGGAATAATGCGTGGTCAGGTGCACGACACGTAAAAGCCCGGAGACGAGCATCGTGGCGTATTCTCTGGCATGGGTCAGCCGCGCCAGAAATTCCAGGTGCCCCACATCGCCGTAGCCGCCCAGCCTGGTCGCCTCTTTATTTATCGGCGCCGTCACTATCGCCTTGGCTTTTCCTTTCAGCACCAGGTCGGCGGCGGCCGCGATATATTCCATCGACGCTTTACCGCAGGCTGCACCGACCTTGCCCGTGGCGATATCTTTCCGGTCGAGGTTATGCAGGTCAAGCAGGTCGATTACGCCCCGCCGCCCCTTTACCTCCTCCGGCCCGGCGACGGGGTTCATCTTTAGCGGACTATGTAACAATTTGATAACATCCGAGATGACAGGTTCCGTGCCGATAAGCAGCGGGCGGCAGATATCATAGATTTGCGGCGAGGCAAGCGCCTTGACACAGACCTCCGGCCCGATGCCCGCGGCGTCCCCCATGGTCATCACGATAATTGGTCTTTCCGGTGTGGCCATCTTTTTCTCCTCCCGTTTTTTGAGAACAGTATCTACAATGCTACGACTGGCCGGAAAAGTCAAGGCGGCAGGTTATAGTGGGGGGAAAATGGGGGGTTGCTACTTGTCACTTGTTACTTAAATCAGTCCGGTATCAGCCTTTTGCCCATTTCGATGCAGGCGTCCCGCTTATACCCAATTTTCTCGTAAAACCCCTCGACAATGGCGTTGTCTGTCCGGAACATCAAATTGAGTTTAGGGCAGCCTTTGGCGATAAGTTTTTTCTCTAAAGCCGCCATGGTTTGCCGCCCCAGCCCCTTTTTCCGGCAATCCGGGTCGACGGCCAGGTAGTAAACCGCACCCCGGTGCCCGTCGTAGCCGCCCATCGCCGTAGCCACCACTTTATTGCCCTCCAGCCCCACCAGAAAAAGCTCCGGGTCTTTCTTCATTATTCTCCGGATGTCTTTCCTGGGGTCGTTCTGGGGGCGGGTTAAATTACACTTCTGCCACAGCTCAATAACGGCGCTTTCATGTTCCGGAGAATAAGGTTTGATGATCATAAATCTATCCAGTCTATCTCCCCCTTTGAAAAAGGGGGATTAAGGGGGTTTTTACCCCACCATCCCCACCACCCTGTCCATTATCTTTTCCGCCACCTCCCGCTTGCTCATCAGCGGCAGGTCTTCCGCCTTACCGCTCTTATCGATAATCGTCACCCGGTTGGTGTCGGCGTCAAAGCCGCTGTCCGGGTGGGTGATATCGTTCGCCACGATCATATCGAGGTGCTTCGTCTCCAGCTTTTTCCTGGCGTTGGCAACGACGTTTTCGCTCTCGGCGGCAAAACCAACTTTGATAAAGTCGCCTTTAAGCTCGCTTAAAATATCCGGCGTCTTCACCAGCTTCAGCGTCAGGTTCTGGGCGACTTCTTTCTTTATCTTTTCCCGGGCGATGATTTCCGGCTGGTAGTCCGCTACCGCCGCCGCCATCAGCAGGGCGTCCGCCTTCTTGACGGCTTTAACGACGGCTTTTTTCATCTCTTCGGCGGTGTTCACTTTTATCACGGTAACCCCGCCCGGTTCTTCCAGAGCGGTAGCCGCGGTCACCAGAGTGACCTCCGCCCCTCTGTCCCGCGCCGCCTCGGCCAGGGCGTAGCCCATCTTACCGGAGGACCGGTTGCCGATGTGCCGCACCGGGTCGATGGGTTCCCGGGTGCCGCCGGCGGTAACCACGATGCTTTTCCCGGCCAGGTCTTTTTTCTGCCCCAGCACTTTTTCTATCGTCTCGATTATTTTCGCCGTCTCTGTGAGCCGGCCTTTGCCCATTTTGCCGGACGCGAGGCGGCCGTACTCCGGCTCGATAAAGGTAAAACCGCGCGCTTTGAGTTTGGCCACGTTTTTCTGCGTGACATCGTTGCGGTACATCACATCGTTCATGGCCGGGGCGAGGATAACAGGGGCTTCCGTGGCCAGCACGACGGTGCCCAGCATGTTGTCCGCGATTCCGGCGGCCAGCCGCGCTATCGTGTTGGCGGTGGCCGGGGCGATGACCACGGCGTCCGCGGCCTCGGCCAGGGCCACGTGCTCCACGCTCCATTCGGAAGCCGGCTCGAACATGTCGGTGACCACGGGGCGGTGGGTAATGTTGCGCAGCGTCAGGGGGGTAATGAATTTGGTGGCGGCATCGGTCATCACTACTTCCACCTTAGCGCCGGCCTGTGTCAGCTTGCTGGCGAGGTCGGCGGCTTTATAAGCGGCGATGCCGCCGGTGATGCCTAATACTATCGTCTTTCCATTTAACATAATGTTCCTCCCTTCCCATCCTTTATCTTTCCTCTCCCCTCCGTGGGAGAGGA
>JBEKAC010000054.1:0-16364 GCA_050018395.1 Dehalococcoidales bacterium | reverse complement strand
AAGGCTCTGTCGATCACCATCAACGCAGCGCTGGCGGTATCCACCGCCTCGCTGCCGTCGGGGACGGTGGGGAGCAGCTACAGTCAAACGCTGGCAGCGACGGGCGGCAGCGGGACATACACCTGGTCAATAACGTCCGGGTCGTTGCCATCGGGGCTATCGCTTGCCTCATCTACCGGTGCCATAACCGGCACCCCAACGACAGCCGGAACAAGCAATGTCACGTTCAAAGTGGCTGACGGCATCGGCACAGTTAGCAAAGCTTTATCGATAACGATTAATCCTTCCACTCTTGCGATCACGACTTCTTCCCTTGCTGCTGGCAATGTCGGGGTTACCTACAGCCAGACGCTTGGCGCCTCGGGCGGCACCTCTCCTTACACCTGGACGCTGTCTTCCGGGAGTCTGCCGGCGGGGCTGAGCTTGAACTCTTCCACAGGTGTCATCAGCGGTACGCCGACGGGGGCCGGCACTACATCGGCCACTTATCTTGTCACCGATAGTGCCAGTGTTACGGCAAATAAAACCATCAGCATTACTATTAATACGGTTAATAATGCGCCGGTAGCCACACTTGATTCCTATACTACTAACACCAATACCGTCTTGAGTGTGGCGGCTCCCGGGGTATTAAGTAATGATACCGACGCCAACGGCGACACTCTAACAGCTGCCCTGGTCAGTAATGTCAGTCATGGTACGCTGAATCTGAACAGCAACGGCTCGTTTACCTTCACCCCGACCACCGGCTATGTGGGTACGGACTCCTTCACCTACAAGGCTAACGATGGTAAGGCTGACTCCAATACGGTTACGGTAACCATCACTATCAGCGCCCCCGCCAATACCGCTCCGGTGGCAGTCAACGACTCCTATAGCGCTATCGGTAATACGGCTCTCACAGTATCTGCCGCGGGCGTCCTTTCTAACGATACCGATGCCAACGGTGACGCTTTAACAGCTGCCCTGGTCAGTAATGTCAGTCATGGCACGCTTAACCTGAACACTAATGGCTCCTTTACCTTCACCCCGACCACCGGCTACACCGGTACGGACTCCTTTACCTATAAGGCCAACGACAGCAAAGCCGACTCCAATACGGCTACGGTAACCATCACTATCAGCGCCCCCGCTAATACCGCCCCGGTGGCTACCAATGATGCCTATAGCATGACCGGCAACACGGCCCTAACCGTGGCCGCCCCTGGTGTCCTCTCTAACGATACCGACGCCAACGGCGATACGCTGACGGCCGCCCTGGTAAGCAGCGTCAGCCACGGTACATTGAGCTTGAACGCCAACGGATCCTTTACCTTCACACCAACCACCGGCTACACCGGCACGGATTCCTTTACCTATAAGGCCAACGATGGCAAAGCCGATTCCAATACGGCCACCGTTACCATTACCATTAATGCCCCGGCTGATACCGCCCCGGTCGCGAACAACTATTCCTACTCAGTGGTTCAGGGCGAGGTCCTCACCGTCAATAATCCGGGCATATTGGCGAACAGTTCTAGTGGTGGCAGCGGTACGCTATCTGCGATCCTGGTTACCACGGTCAGCCATTGCAGTCTGACCCTGAATGCTGATGGTTCGTTTGCCTACAACTCATCGGCCAACTATACCGGTCTGGATAACTTCACCTATAAAGTCAGCGACGGTACATTAGAATCCAACATCGGCACGGTTACTATTACTGTCACGGTAAAAACCACGATTGATCCTGTCCTGGCTAAGTTCGGCCTCTCCGCCGGCAGTAAGACTTACCAGGAATATGGTAATGCGATTGACTTCCAGAGGTTCCAGAATACCGCCGGAACTGGCAAGCTGACCAAACTCGAACTGCTGATCAACGACACGACGCCGCATGGCAAGGTAAGATTGGGTGTATATGCCGATGTCAACGGGAAACCCGGCGCTTTACTGCTCGATGCCGGTGAAGTGATCGTGACCAATGGATGGGTATCCATCAGCGGGCTCAATTTGCCGGTAACGAAGAACACCTATTACTGGCTGGCGTTCACCATGCAGTCCCAGAACGGCGTGACCTATATAATCTCACCAACAGCCAGATCACACTATTATATCTGGGCGAAGTATGGAGCTCTCCAGGCCAAATACAATCCAGGCTATTACGCCCTGGCGAACAGTATACAATACGTCATGCGGGCTACGGTTGTGTTAAGCAACTAGTATTCCGCTTGCCCCGCTTCCCTGTTTAGTGCCCCGGCTTCTTAAGTATCGCCGGGGCACCTTCTTTTTTGGGCAAGCCCCGGGGCTTTTCAGGCCGAGGTTTTCATGTACTTGATAATTTCCTTAAGCCCGGCTTCAAGACTAAATTCAGGGTTAAATCCAAAGCCTTTAGCCCGGGTATTATCTGCCAGGCTATGGAGTATATCTCCGGGGCGAGCATCTCTATATTCCGGCGTGACCGTGCTTTTACCTGCCAGCCGCGAGATGATTTCTACGAGCTGATTAATAACCACTCTCTGTGAATTGCCGATGTTAAAAATACCGGTGGTCTCTCCTTGCGCTGCCAGGATATTGGCTGCGGCGACATCTTTGACGAAGGTAAAGTCCCGGCTCTGCTGGCCATCGCCAAAAATAACTGGAGGTTTGCCCAGCATAATGCTGTTGATGAACAATGGAATAACCGCCGCATAAGGCGAATTGGGGTCCTGACGCGGTCCATAAACATTAAAATACCGCAGGCAGACGGTCTTGAGGCCGTAGATGCCATGAAATACCTTGCAGTAGTATTCTCCGGTAAGTTTGGTAACGGCGTAAGGGGAAAGAGGATTGGGTATCATATCCTCGACCTTAGGGAGCGTGGGCGTATCGCCGTAGACGGAGGATGACGAAGCATAAACCACTTTCTTCACGCCCAGGTCCCGGGCGGCTATCAGCACGTTCAAAGTGCCGGTGATATTGATATTGTGGGAAGCCCTGGGGTTTTTGATGCTGCGGGGAACGCTGGGCACCGCGGCTTGATGAAATACATAGTCCGCTCCGGCGAATGATTTACGCAATAAAGTCAGATTAACGATGCTGCCTTCTACGAATTCTAACTTGCCGCTACGGAGCACATCTTTTATATTATTTAGTTTGCCAGTGGAAAGGTTATCAATGACGGTGACGTGATACCCCTTCTCGACCAGCGCCTCGGTCAGGTGTGAGCCGATAAATCCGGCTCCCCCGGTTACCACTACTTTACTCATCTCTTCCCTTCCAGTTGCCAGCCGGATTTCACGGTTGGACAGATAGCTGGACTCCTTTCATATCATTCAAACATATATAATTTAAGGTTGAGCGTTAACCTGGCAGGCCAGATATGGCTCGCATAAGAAGGAAGCAATTTTAAGCACATTTACCCTAAATTATCAACTTTTTTAGTTGGAATAAAGTAAGATAAAGGTCAATGTTTAGTCGGAAATGTTAATTTTCACCAGCCATTGTTAAGGTCGGAACCGGAGCTGTTGGCATCGGTAATTTTGTCGTGAAAATTGTCGTGTAGACGTGCTATAAACGTGCAACGAAAAATGATTCAGCGATGTGGCAATCAAATGAATTTTACCGTCGGGGAGGTATTTAGTCAGGGGCTCGAAAATTGCCCAAGGGTTTTAAGAGGAGTAATAGGATGCAGTTAATGCAAAAAGTGGAACAATAAACCTATCGCACCAGTGCCAAGACCGGAACACGGTTCGCCGGCCGTTGCCGAACCTGGGTAAAACGGGTCGCCGGCAAGGAAACGGGATTATCTATTTCACCGCATTCGCAGACCGGACAATAAAATGTATCTGATCTAATAGACTGGCTTTTTAGCTGGATGGTGCTATGGCAGCTGGGACATTTTACATTTACATAATGGTTATTCATATCAATCCTCCATCCTGAAAACTGACTTAAAGTTGTAATCAGAGCTATGTTCTATTAACTGCTATTTGTCTATTAATATATCATAAGTTCCGCAACAATGGTGTTACCCAAAGGTCATGTTTTATCCAGTACTTTAGTAAAATACACTCAACAAAAAAAACAAAGTAACATTAAGCAACTTGACCTGCGGTATGGCTATGTTTATAATGATAAACATATTACGTAAAAGACATCTCGCCGCTTGCGAAAAAGGCAATGGAATCGATTTATGGTGATACCGCCAAAGCGACCGATAAATTGTACTCAACCCGGCTAACTTGAAATACCCGAGGGAGACTGGTGACTCTTTTTGAAGCAGTAATTCTGGGCATCATACAAGGATTGACCGAGTTCATACCGATATCGAGTTCGGCGCACTTAATTATCGTTCCTTGGGTTTTTCATTGGCCTGACCCGGGCCTTAGTTTTGATGTTGCTTTGCACCTGGGTACGCTTCTGGCTTTGCTTGCATTCTTCTGGTCAGACTGGGTGCGCCTAATACGCGCCGGAGTGCTCAGTATCATCGAAAGAAAAATCGGTAACGACGTTAACCGACGATTGTTCTGGTTTTTAGTCATTGGCACCATCCCCGGAGGAATTGCCGGTTGGTTGGGCGAAGGTGCCATCGAAAACTTATTCCACAAGCGAAATATTCCACCCTCTATGTGGGCGATGATAACGATGGCCTTTATCACGGCGCTGCTGGGGCTGGCTCTCTACACAGCCGAACGCATCACCAAGCGGGAACGTGGTCTGGAAAATACAACTTTAAAAGACGCGATTATCGTCGGGGTTTCACAGGCGCTGTCCATTTTCCCGGGAGTCTCCCGTTCGGGGAGCACCATCACCGCCGGGCTTTTTGTGGGATTGAAACGTGAAGCCGCAGTGCGTTTTTCTTTCCTTCTTTCAACACCAATCATCCTGGGAGCCGGTCTAAAATCCGCGTTCGATATTAAAAGCGAATTGGCCGGCTCGGCTATAGCACACTCGGAAAAGGTATTTTTCGCCGCAGGTTTCATCGCGGCGGCAGTGAGCGGCTACCTCTGCATCAAGTACTTACTGCGTTTCCTGCGGAGCCATTCTACCGACGTCTTTGTATACTACCGCTGGGCGCTGGCCATTTTTATTATTGTGTTAGCAGTGGCCAGGGCATAACTTCTTGCTGAAGGTTCCTGGGAAATCCCAGTCCGCGGAAACTTAATAGGCAAAAAAAGAGAAGAGGAACGGGTGTCATTTCCTCTTCTCTTTTTAGTTTTTATTCTGGTGTTTCCGGAACGAGCCTTTTATAATTATAAAGTACGATAATAAAAACCCTTTTTCACGGCCTCGGCCGCATCAAAGTGCCGACGGATGTCAATCAGCACGGGCCGGCTGTTCATCACCGTCAATAATTTGTCCAGGCTGACTCCTTTGTTTTTATCTTTAAAGATATCGTGTGAAACGGCCAGGATAACTGCATCGAATTTGGCACCGCTTTCTAGGTTAGTCAGCATTTTTATATCGTATTCTTTCTCGGCCTCCGCGATGTTCAACAACGGATCATAGCCGAAGATTAACGTGCCGTATTCTTTGAGTTCCTCGATAACATGCTTCTGCGGTGTCTCCCTGGTATCAGGAACATTCTCTTTGTAAGTTAGTCCCATGATAAGGACCCGTGACTCCTTGATTACCTTGCCCACGTCGTTAATGCCTTTAATTGTCAATTCAGCCACGTGCTTGGCCATCGAGTCGTTAATAGCCCGTCCCGCGGAGATTACCTGTGAATGATAGCCCAATTCCTTGGCCCGGTGAATGAGATAATAAGGGTCTACCGGTATGCAGTGGCCGCCAACAAGTCCGGGGGCATACCGGTGGAAATTCCATTTGGTGGATGCGGCATCAAGTACTTCCTTTGTGTCCAGTCCGAGTTTCCGGAAAATAATCGAAAGCTCGTTCATGAGGGCGATATTCAGGTCTCTTTGAATATTCTCGATCACTTTAGCTGCCTCGGCGGTCTTGATGTTCTTGGCTTTGAAAACCTGAGGCATAATTCTTCCATAGAGTTCCGCGACGAGCTCCAATGTCTCCTCGTCCATGCCGGAAACAACCTTGGTAATCCTGTCCACGGTATGTTCTTTATCGCCGGGATTGACCCTTTCAGGGGCATAGCCTACTTTAAAATCAATGCCACACTTGAGCCCCGACTCCGCTTCCAGAATTGGTTGAAGAATTTCCTCGGTAACACCGGGGTAGACGGTAGATTCAAGAATCACGACAGCGCCTTTCTTTAAGTTCTTGCCGACAGCCCGGCCGGCGCTTTCCACTGGGTAAAGATCCGGGTCTTTCGTCTGGGTCACAGGTGTTGGCACGCAAATAATGATAAAATCTGCCCGCGACATCTCTTTAGCATCGCTGGTGAGAGTAAGGTTAGGGGAAACGATCTCCCTGCTTAACTCGGCAACTCGACTGGCGTTAAGGTCATAGCCGATGACCTTCATTTTTTTAGAAAAAGCCTCGACCAGGGGACGACCGACATAGCCCATTCCGAGAACGCAAATAATTGATTTATCTACTCTGTCTCTAACCTTGGCACTCCCTTTATTATTTGAAAGGCTGAAGTTATCTTTATCTCTGGTTATTTTCCCCCCAGCTTGCTTTGTTTTTTGGGCTACCATTTAGTCTCTCTTTCTTCCTCGATATACATGTTAGGACATAATCTTTCACAGAGGATTGGCATTTTCAATAATATCTTTAGAGAAACGCGTTAGATACAGGTTTATACTTTGTAAGATTTTGGTGATAAACAAACAGTATAGCGAAAAACGCTCAGTAACTGGCGAACCAGATGTATCGCAAAATACGCTGTTTACCGTATCGATGAGTCATGACTTGAAGCTGACTTCTTTATCCGACATGACGCTTAATCGATCTTTTATTGAGTTGCCAGTCCGGAGAAGTCAAAAGACGCATGGCGAAAGAAATATACTAAATAAAATAAAAAGCCATCTAACTGTATTCGCACCATATTCTAACCAACGTCCAACCTGAGTTAACTAAACTAAGAATAAACATCAGCTAATAATCCACTGTCTTCAGGATAACGGGAGTAACAGATGAAAATCAAGAAAGCAGTAATCGCCGCAGCAGGATGGGGTACCAGATTCCTACCTGTGACTAAATCCCAGCCTAAAGAAATGTTGCCTATTTTCAATAAACCTATTATTCAATGTAGTGTGGAAGAGGCAATAGCTTGTGACATTGAACTAGTCGTCATCGTAACGTCCTTTGGTAAAAGAGCCATTGAGGATTTCTTCGACCGGTCGTACGAACTGGAAAAGGTTCTTGAACAGAAAGGCGACATGGTAAAAGCTGAGGAAATCCACCGTCTTACCAATATAATTGATATCGTATACGTCCGCCAAAAAGAACAACTCGGGCTGGGACACGCTTTACTCACGGCCCGTAAAGTTGTGGGAAATGAGCCTTTCGTACTAATGCTCCCTGATGACATCTTCGAGCAGCAAGCACAAGTACTTAAAAACATGATACAGATTCACCGGCAATACCAGGGAAGCGTGATTGCCGTTAAACAAGTTCCAGAAGACGAAGTTGCCCGGTATGGCATCATCGAAGCAAAAAAGAAGTCTGATCGGATTTATCAAGTCACAGACCTGGTAGAGAAACCTGAACCTAAGGATGCCCCTTCCGACTTGGCCATAATGGGTAGATATGTCTTAATGCCTGAAATATTTGATATTTTAGAAGATACCTTACCGGGTAGAAACGACGAAATCCAGTTAACGGACGGTTTAAAAGGGCTGTTGAATAAATCCCCAATATTTGCCTACAAGTTTGAAGGTGAGCGGTATGATACGGGTACTCCCTTTGGCTGGCTACAAACAAATATCGCTTTATCCTTGAACGACCCAGTTATCGGCCCGAGGTTAGACGAATATCTGCACGAATTATTGGGTGTTAATCGTGTTATCAAACAATAGTCACCGTTTGACAAGTATTTCTTTCTGGAAGAATCTAACTATTATTTAAGCATTAACCAACATTCAGAAATCGCGTATCAAGAAGTCGGGAAAAGTAAAGGAATTTGGTTAGTAACCAGGTTTGTAACACTTTTAGTCATTAGTACCGTTGATGTGTCTGTACATCGTTGTTCCGAAGCCGGGTAATTAATTGGCAACGTAAAATGATACGCGACGGCAATATGTTATAATAATAAAGGTGACCGCGAAGAAACGCATTCTGATCGTCGATGACGAGCCGGGGATAGGTACGGTACTGCGGATACAATTCAGCCTATCCGGTTACGAGGTATCCACCACTACCAGCGGGGCGGAAGCAATCGAACTGATCCGGGCCCAGGAACCGGATATCGTGCTGCTCGATGCTATGATGCCGGAAATCAGTGGGGCGGATGTTTTGGTGAAGGTACGTACTTTCTCACATGTACCGGTAATCGTCTTTACCGGCCACGCGGACCTGGGTAAGTACGCTTTAAAGCTGGGGGCAAACGATTACATTACCAAACCGTTCGACCATGAGCTGCTGCTGGAAAAAGTGGCGGCTGTCCTGAACGCCGGTAATCCTGTGAAAAACACCTCGCCTAAGAAGAAGAAAGCCTAAACCAGGGCGAAACCAAAAACCGTCCGGTTCCCCATTAAGAGTCTATTTTTTAACCTGCGGGATGACAAACAAGAAAGTGGAACCCTGCCCGGGCGTCGATTCCACCCAGATGCGGCCGCCGTGAGCCTCCACCAGGCGTTTGCAGACGACCAGCCCCAGCCCTACCCCTTTTATATTGGTTACTCCTATCCTTTCAAAAGGCTCGAACAGCCTGGCCGTCTCTTCCTGGCTCATGCCCGCGCCCCGGTCGCTAACGCCGATAACCAGGCCTTCTCTATCCTGCCGGGCAGAGACCCGCACCTCGGTCTCCTTCGGTGAGTATTTAAATGCGTTTTCCACCAGATTATAGATGATACGTTCCAGCCTGGCAGGGTCGACCAGGACCGGCGGTAATCTCTCCGGGATATCCAGGGCGGCATGGCGCATGGGATACTGGCGGTGGACTTTTTCCAGGGTATTCCGGACGACTTCCGATATGTCCGCCAGCTTTTTTTCCAGCGTCAGGCGCTCGGCCTTATACCTGGCCAATTCCAAAAAGTTATCCAGTATCCTGGCCAGAGATTCCGCGCCGGAATCCGCCGCTTCCAGGAGCAGGCGCAGGTCCTGGGGAGAAATTCGTTCGTCCAGGGCCGCGGTAATGGCGCTGGAAACTACGGTCAATGGTGTACGCAGCTCGTGGGAGACCATGCCGATAAAGTCATCCTTGAGCCGCTCGATTTTTTTGAGCTCGGTAATATCCTGCCCCTGCGCGATGGTGGCCAGTGGCGTTTTACCGTCGGCGCCGGACACCACCGCCGAGTTCCAGAGGACGATGCGCACGGTGCCGTCTGCATGATGAATTGGTATCTCGGTGCCCTCCCACCCCCGCCCCCGGGACGCGGCATGGCGGATTTCCAGGAGCAGGCTGTCCTTTTTCTCCGGCGGGAAGAGGATATCTACAGGCTTGCCCAGTACTTCAGCGGCGTTGCGGCCGGTAAGCCGCTCCGCGGCGCGGTTAAAGCGGGTAATTTTTAGTTCCGGGTCCCAGACAACGATAGGCGCTCCGGCATTATTCAGCAAATTATCCAGCAGGTCCAGTTTGGCGCGGAGCTCGGCGTTATGGGCGTTCAGCGCGTCGTTTAAAGACTGAAGCTCCGCGAGGGGATTACCTTTTTCAGGTTCTTTACCGTTCGCCGCGTTCCTGGCCATAGTTTACCCCCGTTATTCGTATACCGCGCAGAATTTTCAAAAATTCTCGATGAATATTCTAACACAATTCCAAGTCTGCCTTCTATTACCGTGTTCGGGATGGCAGGTTATATTGCTGGCATTATTTGTCATTCACTCCGCAAAGTTGTTATGCTATAATAAGCTAATTAAGGCAGAGTCAGGTTCAGCCCGGGCTGGGTTGGGAGACTTTAGTTGAAGATAGGCAAACACACGGCGCTCATCACTATCGGCATCCTGCTGGCCGGCTTCTTCGTCGTTTCCTTGTCTTTTAGAATCTTTCTTCCCTATCATCAGGTCTTTGTGGGAAGCTGGATAAAGTTTACCAGCAACGACTCCTACTACCACATGTACCTGGTGGACAATATCACGCATAATTTTCCCCACCTCACCAAATTCAGCCCATTCCTGATCTATCCCACGGGCGTGGGTGTGGGGGGCGTCTATTTCTTCCAATGGTTGCTGGCTATCATCTGCATGATTTTCGGGCTAGGCTCACCGACACAACACACTATCGATGTAATCGCCGCCTATTATCCGGTGATATTGGCGGCCCTGTGTATCATCCCCGCTTATTTTATCGGCAAAGCGCTTTTCAACCGGTGGGCCGGCGTTATCGCGGCTGGCCTGGTGGCCGTGTTGCCGGGAGAGTTCATGGGGCGCTCGATACTCGGATTTACCGACCAGCATGTCGCGGAAACGCTGTTCAGCACGATAGGTATCATGTTCGTGATACTGGCATTGAAGGAGGCCGGGAAACAGCAGCTCACTTTCAAAAATATCATCGCACGCGATTGGAAAGCGGTCCGGCGCCCGCTCATTTACAGTCTATTGGGCGGTTTATTCTTGGGAATTTATCTCATTACCTGGGAGGGCGGCCTGCTCTTTATTTTTATCCTCAGCCTTTATCTGGTGATTCAATTCATTATCAACCACTTGAGGCACCTGCCCACCGACCACCTGGGCATCATCGGGTTTTTTACGGTGCTCATTGCCCTGATTATCTTTTGGCCGTTTTCAGGAGATACTAGCTACTCCCTGCCGGTGGTGGTGGCAATGCTTGTTCCGCCGGTCCTGGCCGTCATTTCCTGGCTGATGTCCAGTAAGGGGCTAAAGGCATATTATTACCCGGCGGCTTTAATCGGTATCGGTGTAATTTTCCTGGTGCTCTTTTGGGCGGTTGATTCCTCGACTTTTCATATTTTATGGGACAGGTTCCGGTTCGTCTTCGCGCCGGGAGGCTCCACCGCCGCCACCACCCAGGAAATGCAGCCTTTCCTTTCGCCTAGCGGCAGTTTTTCCACCGCCGTGGCCTGGGGCAACTTTACCACCAGCTTTTTCCTGGTACCGGGATGGCCCATCCCGGGGTTTGCTCTGATTTCCTTCGTTATCCTGATCGTACTTTACATCAAACAGCGCAGCCGCGACGAGCACCGGCTGCTGTTTCTCGTCTGGTCACTCATAATATTTATCGCGACGCTGGTCCAGCGCCGTTTTGCTTATTACCTCGTAATTAATATTGCTCTGCTCTCCGCTTATATCTCTTGGCAGGTCATTTGGTACGCCGGTCTAAGAAGGATTGCCGCCAGGCAGGAACAGGTATTGGCCCCGGCACGGAAGGGTATTATCCTGGAGCCGGCGGCGGCCTCGGCTAAACCGGGCGCCACTAAACCGGCGGCAGCGGCCGTCCCGGCTAAAAAAGCGGTCCCTAAACCGGCGCAGGCGGCGGCCGCTAAGAAAGTCCCTGTCAAAGCCGAGAAAAAGCAGAAGCGGAAACTTAGCGAGGGCATTACCATCTACCACATCAATACGGCCCTGGCGATCGTCCTCGTTATCGTGCTGGTGTTCGTATTTAATATCGTTAAGGCAAAACAGGTGGCGGCGCAGGCGCCTTATGCTCCATCCGACGCCTGGCAGGCATCGCTGGATTGGATGAAAGACAACACGCCGGACCCCTTCGGCGATAGCGGAGCTTACTACGACCTTTATACCAACACCGCCCCCGGCGGCTTTACCTACCCCGCTACGGCCTACGGCGTTACCAGCTGGTGGGACTACGGCTACTGGATTACGCGGATTGCGCACCGCCTGCCCACCACCAACCCTTCGCAGCCGCCGGTTCCGATACAGAAGACGGCCAATCTCTTCCTGTCCAGTGATGAAACCACCATCCAATCACTACTCAAGGAACTCGGCACGGCCTATGTCGTCTCGGACTACTATATGGTTACCAGCAAGTTCTGGGCGATAATCAACTGGGCGGGGCAGTCCCAGAACGACTATACGGCGGTATATTACATCATGAACAACAACCAGCTTCAACCGATACAGGTTTACACCCCGGAATATTATCAATGCCTGCTGGTCCGGCTTTATAATTTTAACGGCCAGGCAGTCACGGACGTGTCCCCGCTGGTGATTACCTACGTCGATAAAACCGATGGCCAGGGCCATGCTTACCAGCAGATTACCGATGCCGAGCAGGCGTCCAGCTACCAGGCGGCACTGGACTATATTAAGAACCATCCATCGGACAAAACAAGGATTATCGGCGTCAATCCTTTTATCAGCCCGGTGCCCCTGGATGCGGTGCCGGACTTCAACGTAGCCTTTAGCTCCAGTCAAATAATACAGTACTCGGACAACACCACCGTACCGGAGGTAAAAATCTTCCAGTACACGGCGAACGCGGCCGGAGTAAAATAAAAGGCAGCTGTAAAAGGGCTTAAAGTTTATGAAGCGGGCATTCATCACCGGGATGACCGGGCAGGACGGGTCTTACCTCACCGAGTTCCTTTTAAGCAAGGGATACCAGGTGCACGGGCTCATCCGGCGGGCGAGCACCTTCAACACCTCGCGCATCGACCATCTCTACGAAGACCCGCATAATAAATCGGCGCGGATGTTCCTGCATTACGGCGATATCTCCGATGCCTCGATGCTCACCAACTGGATTTACCAGATTCAGCCGGAAGAAATCTACCACCTGGGCGCCCAGAGCCATGTACGCGTCAGTTTTGACATGCCGGAATATACCGGGGACATCACTGCGCTGGGTACCACCCGCATTCTGGAGGCGGTCAGGAAAAGCGGCATCAAAGCCAGGTTCTACCAGGCCTCCAGCAGCGAGATGTTCGGCGAATCCCCGCCGCCGCAGAACGAGCAGACCGTTTTCCACCCCCGCAGCCCTTACGCCGTCGCCAAGCTCTACGCTTACTGGATGACGGTGAACTACCGCGACGGCTATGGCCTGTTCACCAGCAACGGCATCCTTTTCAACCACGAATCGCCGCGCCGCGGCCAGACCTTCGTCACCCGCAAGATTACCCGGGCCATCGCCCAGATCAAGGCCGGGCGCCAGAAAGCCCTGTACCTGGGGAACCTTAAGGCGAAGCGAGACTGGGGCTACGCGCCCGAGTACGTTCCTTCCATGTGGATGATGCTCCAGCAGGAAAAACCGGACGATTACGTCATCGGGACAGGCGAGACGCACTCGGTGGAGGAGTTCCTTAAAGAAGCCTTCGATTATGCCGATCTCGATTGGAAAAAGTACACCAGGATCGACCCCAAGTACTTCCGTCCCACGGAAGTGAATGAACTAATTGCCGACGCCGGTAAAGCCAGGAAAGAGCTCGGCTGGGAGCCCAAGATAAGCTTCAAAGACCTGGTAAGAATCATGGTTGACGCCGATATGGAAGTGGCCGGTTTGAGCCCCATCGGCGAAGGTAAAGCCATCCTGCAGCGTAACGGCCTTAACACGGTGGATACGGCTTTATTTAGCCATACTTTGCGAGATATGGAATGAGCTGGCTGGCGGATAAGCGGATAGCCGTGACCGGCGGCGCCGGTTTTCTGGGAAAGTTTGTCATCAAAGAACTCGAGAAGAAGGGCTGCCGCCGGATTTTTGTCCCGCGCCACCAGGACTACAACCTCGTTGCGCGGGAGGATGTGCGCCGCCTGTACCAAGACGCCCGGCCGGACGTCGTGATTCACCTGGCGGCTATCGTGGGCGGCATCGGGGCCAACAGCCAAAACCCTGGGCGTTTTTTCTACGATAACCTGATGATGGGTGTGCAGACGCTGGAAGAGGGGCGCCTGGCTAAAATTGAAAAATTCGTCGCGCTGGGCACCATCTGCGCCTACCCTAAATTCACCCCCGTGCCCTTTAAAGAAGAAGACCTCTGGAGCGGTTACCCGGAAGAGACCAATGCCCCTTACGGCCTGGCCAAGAAGATGCTGCTGGTGCAGTCGCAGGCATACCGCCAGCAATATGGTTTTAACTCGATATTTCTGCTGCCGGTGAACCTCTATGGCCCCGCCGATAATTTCGACCTTGAGTCTTCCCATGTTATTCCCGGGCTGATCCGGAAGATGCTGGAAGCCAAACAAAAAGGCGAAAAACAGGTTATCGCCTGGGGCACGGGCAATGCCAGCCGCGAGTTCCTTTACGTGGCGGATGCCGCCGAGGGCATTGTCTTGGCCGCGGAAAAATACAACAAGAGCGAGCCGGTCAACCTGGGGGCGGGCTTTGAAATCAAGATAAGAGACCTGGCGGTACTGATCGCCCGGCTCTGTGGCTATGACGGCGAGATAGTCTGGGACGCTACCCGACCGGACGGGCAACCGCGGCGCCGTCTCGATGTCCAGAGGGCTTACCAGGAATTCGGGTTTAAAGCTAAAACCAGCCTGGAAGATGGGCTGAAAGAGACGATCGAGTGGTATCGCGAAAACGTTCTGACTAAGAACGCAAAGACTTAAAGCGGGCCGCGAACTCTTTAGCATCCCAATTCCTGACCACCCAGCGGGGGAGCAACAGCGGATCAGTGTGCCGGTTGACATAACCCGGGAAGTTGGCGCAGGCTAAACCGAACCCCGCCTCCCGGACCAGGTCGATTGTTTCTTTTCCGATATCTTCGCGGCTGCCGTAGGGGTAGGCGAAGGCGGTCACCGGGCGCTCCACAATATCTTCCAGCTGGCGTTTGCTTTCAATTATTTCCCGGCGTTGAGCTTCGGGAGGCTGGGCGGAAAGAACCGGATGGGTTACCGTGTGCGCCCCGATGTCAATCAGGCCGCTACCCGCGAGCAGCTTTAGCTCCACCGGGGACATGAATGAAGCAACCGGTTTACTCTGGGGTAGGGCCGCGGCAACCCAATGTTCTATCCCAGATAGTACTTCCTGGCGACCGGTATCATCCATCAAACGGAGCAGATGTTGAAGTTCCATAAACAGCCGGTGGCGTTCGTTCAAAGGGCTCTGGGTGACGTTCCACCTGGCATTAAGGCTTTTACCGCCGGTCGGCCAGCGGTAAGTCTTATCTTGGATGGTCAGTTCCAGAGTATCCGGCAATGTGTCCGGCGTTAACAACATCCGCTCCAGGGCATCCCACCAAAATTCTTTATTGGAGCCGATGCGTCCGCTGACCACAAAAATAGTAGCCGGGATATTCAGTTGCTCCAGCACCGGCCGGGCGTTGCTGAAGTTGTCCTCATAACCGTCATCGAAGGTAACCGCCAAGCTTTTAGGGTTAAGCTTCCCGTTGTCGATGTTTTGTCTTAATTCATTAAGGCTGACGATGCGATAGTTCTTGGTTAAATATTCCATTTGCTCGCGGAAGTGTTCCGGACTTACAGAGAGGAGAAACGGGTCGCAGTCCGGCTTAGCCACCCGGTGATAGACCAGGATGACCGGCCCGCGAAAAAGGCCGTTGCCGATACTGGAAAAGAAGGTGTAAGCGCCGCGCGCAGGGGTGTAAAGCTTATAGCGTTTTAGTGTCGCGATAGTCTTACTGGTACTCTTCACCGGCTATTCCTTTTTCACGGCCCGCACGCTCACGATGAGCGGAAAATCAGGGTCGTTAAAATCCAGCTCTTTACGTGTCAATTCGTCGGAAGCCAGGCCCATTAAAAAGCTGATATCCGCCAGCACGTTGCCGTGCGTCTCTACGGTGACGTTTTCCTGGCCGAAGTACCTGGTAAACAAACGTTCCGCGGAGGCCCGGGTGAACCGCCAGAAATCCCCTTCGATACCGGCCACGCAATCGATGCGGCTGACGCAGGGCAGGGTGGCCAGCAGCACGCCGCCCGGTTTAAGAATGCGCTGTGAGTGGACGATAGCGGCCTCGGTGTTAAAGATAAACTGGAGCGTTTGTGTCAGGATAAAGCAATCGAATGTCCCCGCCGCGATGGCGTCGGCTTTAGATAAATCGGCGATAATGGTGGCCTGTTTATTCCTGGCTTCGATGTCGAGTATCTCCGACCTCGTGACTTTATTCCCGCCATACAATTTGGTGTACAGGTTGTCGTTCACTTCCAGGACTATCCCCTTAACGTGCTTCCGGTTAGCCTCCAGGAATTGCTCGATGTAATAACGGTCTAGCGCCTGCCCGCGGTCCAGGCCGTAAATATCGCTGAGGGGATGGACGCTTCTCAAGTTGTGCCAGGCCACCTTCTTACGGAAGAGCTTCCGCCGCCACGCGTTACAGCGTCTCAAAAAAACCATCAAATTCATGGTGAAACCTTCTTTTTCCGGCCTTTCCCGTCCAGCACAGCCTCGATAGCCCGGCTGAAACCGTCAATCATCTGCGGATACTCGAACCTTTGCTCCACGATGAGCTTAGATTTTT
>JBEKAC010000053.1:0-16717 GCA_050018395.1 Dehalococcoidales bacterium | reverse complement strand
ATTAAAGAGCAATATCCGCCATTACAGATAGAGGTCATCAAAGGCAGTCAGCCGCATTACAGCTACATTATTTCCGTAGAGTAGAAAGGCGGAATCTCCGCATGACGGTTAAAATTGTAACTGATACTCTATCTGATATTACCGGTGACCTGGCTGCCAAGCTCGATGTCACCTTAGTTCCTTTATACGTACGCTTCGGCGAAGAAATTTACCGCGACCGCGTTGATATCACCAGCGAGGATTTTTACCGCCGCCTGGTCAATGAACCCAAACTGCCATCGACCACGCAACCCACGCCCAACGATTTTACCGCTGTTTATAAGAAATTAGCGGAAGAGACCGATGAAATCCTGGTAATCGTGGTATCCAGCAAGCTTTCCGGCACTTATCAATCGGCGATGCAGGCCAGGGACTATCTTAAAGGCAAGTGCCGGGTTGAAATCGTGGATTCCCTTCAGGTGGCGATGGCGGAGGGGCTTATTGTCATCGCCGCCGCGCAGGCGGTCAAAGAAGGGGCGAACCTGGACAGGGTTGCGGACATGGCGCGCAAGGCTGTACCTCGGTCGCATCTTTATGCCTATTTTGATACGCTGAAATATTTAGCCAGGGGCGGACGCATCGGCAAAGCGCAGGGTCTCCTGGGTTCGATGCTGTCGGTTAAGCCGATACTGACAACCCGTGATGGCGAAATGGCCCCGTTGACAAGGGTACGCTCCCTTAACGCCGGGCTGGACTATCTCTATAATACGGCGGCCGGCGTCCCTAAAATCGAAGGGCTGGCGGTAGAACACACCACTACCCGCGCTGATGCCGATAAGCTGGTGGAGCGCCTTGGTAAAATCTATCCCAAAGAAAAAATCTACCGGTCCGTTATCAGCCCGGTCATCGGGACCTATTCCGGACCTTTGGCTCTTGCGGTTACCGTGCTTGAAGCTGAAAAGTAATAATGCCAGTCAGGATTGTTACCGATAGCGTCGCTGACATCCCCGCCTCGGTCGTTGCCGAACTGGATATATCCATCATCCCGGTGTTGCTGCGCTTCGGGGAAGAGACTTTCCGCGATGGCATCGATATGACCAACGACCAGTTTTACGAGCGGCTGGTCAAATCAAAAGTCATACCGACGACCTCGGTGCCTTCCATGGACGCGTACGCCCGCACCTATGCCCGGCTGGCTGAAGAAACGGACGAAATCCTGGTAATCATGCTGAGCGCCAAGCTCAGCGGCCTCTATAACGCCGCCGTGCAGAGCGCCGGCCTGCTGGAAAGCAACTGCCGCATCGAAGTTGTGGATTCCGGCGTGGCAGTCATGGCGGAAGGCTTTCTGGCGATCAAGGCGGCACAGGCGGCACGGGAAGGCAAAAACCTCGATGAGATTCTTAAGATAGTCCATGCCGATATGCCGCGGGTGGAAATACGCGCTGCTTTCAATACATTGGAATACCTGAAGCGGGGTGGGCGCATCGGTAAGGCGCAGGCTTTACTGGGCTCTATGCTCAAGGTGAATCCTATCATGGCGATAAAAGACGGCGTGGTGGATCCAGCGGGGAGGGCGCGCTCCCGGTCTAAAGCCCTCGATCACCTGTATGACTTTGCGGCGGGCTATAAACACATCGAGGCGCTGGCCGTGGAAGACGCCGCCTGCCCGGAGGACGGCGACAAGCTGGCGAAACGCCTCGGTAAGATTTTCCCGGAAGAAAAGATTTACCGCTCGCGCACGACGCCGGTCATCGGCGCGCATACGGGGCCGGGCTTAATATTAGTAGCAGTGCTGGGCGATAAATGATATATTTCATTTCACCACGATTAAATTATTGTAACTAGCTTCAATTTGCCTCTTGTGTTGTTCTGGTACTCTACTCTTGAAATCTCTGAAAGTGGCATCCGTAATGTATACACTTTTTATAGCATATAAACCAGAGTGACCTAGCTTGGTTAATAAGTCACGCTTAATCGTAAAAAAAGCGTGGTCTTTTCCATCAACAACCTTCGGGAAGAGTACTTCTTCAGTAAGATCATGTGTAACAGATAACTTTCTCCCATCCTTGAATATTAGACCTATATCATCA
This sequence comes from Dehalococcoidales bacterium, assembly GCA_050018395.1. Classification (GTDB taxonomy): domain Bacteria; phylum Chloroflexota; class Dehalococcoidia; order Dehalococcoidales; family RBG-16-60-22; genus RBG-13-51-18. The sequence goes on along the minus strand of JBEKAC010000053.1, from coordinate 14,648 downwards.
ACTTTTAATGGATTACGACTATTGTTGATAACAACGATCACAGCCGAACCGGATTGCTGTTTGTAATGACCCTTTTTATCTGCTTTAAAAGTACCTTGAGCATTCAGTGATACCACCGTTGTCATCCACGAATTCACGAAGTCAATAACAGGCTCATAAAACCAACCGATTATATCAATTAGTTTATTCATGTTCTCCTTCAACAAGTGTATCACCAAGAAGTTCTTCTAGAGATGGTAAACACCTTTTTCTTCTATAATATTTTTGCATTAGAATCGCTATCTGACCATCTTTGCCGAAGGCATATTCGACGAACGGTTTTCCAGTAAATAAAGATAACCATAATTGGTGTCCCTCGTGTTCTTTTCTTCGCTCGGTCATAACCATATGTCGAGCTAGATTAAGAAACGAATTATATTCTTTTCTACAAATAGGGCATTCTAACATTTTTTCTCCTCCTGGATTCAATTTTTTAGGCTTATTCCAATATGGGCTCTTACATAATGGACATATTTTTGGCTCTATTGGTAAACGTGGAAGCCAACTGTATCCGCATCTATTACAATGAAAATACCGATGTAATCCATAATTCTTCATGAACTTAGTATATACCTATAGGTATATACTTGTCAATACATAAAGACATTTATTAAAAAAATTGACTTGGTATGATTTTTATCAACATTCCGTCTATAATATGACCAGATATGAACGCCGAATCTTTACGCAAAGTTCTCGACCTGGAAAAACGCCGCGCCTATGGCGATACCGCCGTCTTCGGCGGGCTGGATAAATTCCTGGCCAACTGGGCCTCCGGAGCCGCGGCATCCATCGCCAACCCGCGGCAGCTGGCGCGCTTTCACCGGCTCTTTAAAGTAAATTATGCCGCCATGTCCGCGGCACAGCGGGAAACGTGGATTAAGGACGTTATCACTTTTCTGGATGAAAAGGAACCAAACAAAGCGCCGGCAGAAAAGGCCAAAACGGCAGCACCGCCGAAGCAAAAAGCCCCGCCGCCGGCCAGGAAATCCTCTCCGAACTCTGATATTAAGTCGCTTGACGCTCCGGTCACTGTCGTCAAGGGCATGGGGCCGGCACTGGCGGCTAAATTCAACAAAATGGGCGTCAAAACGGTGCGCGACCTTTTATATTACTTCCCCCACCGCCACCTCGATTACTCAAGGCTGAAGAAAATTTCCGAGCTTAATGAAGGCGAGGAGCAGACCATCGTCGCCAACGTGTGGCAGGCGCAGGAGACGCGGCCCGGCGGCCGGCGCAGCGCAGAGGCCATTGTGGGGGATGAGACGGGCAACATCCGGGTAGTCTGGTTCAACCAGCCTTACATGGTTAAAACGCTGGCGACTAACGCCAGAATTATCATCTCAGGGCGCGTCAGCCTTTTCAAGGGGCAGCACGTCTTCGTCTCGCCGGAGTGGGAGCCGGCGGAGGGACAGGACTTCGTGCACACTGCCCGCCTGGTGCCGGTCTATCCCCTGACGGCTGGCCTGCGGCCGCGGCAGGTACGGCGCCTGATGAAAGAGTTCATCGACGCCTGGGCCGGGCAACTGACCGATTTCCTCCCCGCGGCGCTGCGTCAAAGGCTCGATTTGCTGGAGCTACCCGCCGCCATCAGCCAGGCGCATTACCCGGAAAATGAAACAACGAAAGATAAGGCACGCACCCGCTTGGCCTTCGATGAGCTTTTCCTGCTCCAGCTCGGCGTGATGAGCCGGAAGCGCCATTGGCAGGAGAGCCGGCCGGGCACTTCATTTACTATCAGCGAGCCGCTGCTGGAGCAGTTTTTAGGCTCGCTGCCGTTTCGGTTGACTGCGGCTCAAGATAAAGTCCTTAAAGAGATTCTGGCGGATTTACAGCGGAAAACTCCGATGTGCCGCCTGTTACAGGGTGAGGTAGGCAGCGGCAAAACGATTGTCGCGACGGTGGCTTTGCTCATGGCGGCGGCCAACGGCTGCCAGGCGGCCTTCATGGCGCCCACGGAAATCCTCGCCGAGCAGCATTACGCGACTATCAGTCAGTTGCTTTCAAAACTGGGGGCGGAAGATGGGGAGGGGAACGTTAAATGCTATACCGGCTTTCTGCCGAAACCGCTGAAAATAGCTTTGCTGATGGGCGATATCAAGCAGGCGGGGAAAAAGAAAATCCAGAAACAAATCCAGAACGGTGAAATCGATATCGTTATCGGCACGCACGCCCTGGTGCAAAAGGGCCTGGAATTTGCCAAACTGGGCCTGGCGGTGGTCGATGAGCAACACCGCTTCGGGGTGGAGCAGCGTGCCGTGTTGCGGGAAAAGGGGTTCAACCCGCATATGCTGGTCATGACTGCCACTCCTATTCCCCGCACCCTGGCGCTGACGCTCTATGGCGACCTCGACCTTTCCGTCATCAACGAACTGCCGCCGGGCCGGCAGGTGATTAAAACAAAGTGGCTAAGGCCGGAGCAGCGGGAAAGCGCTTATGCCTTCGTGAGAAAACAGGTCAGCGCCGGGCGGCAGGCGTTCATCCTCTGTCCCCTGATCGAAGAATCGGAATCTATCGCCGCGCAGGCCGCGGTGGTCGAGTACGAGCGGCTTTCTAAAGAAGTTTTCCCTGACCTGCGGGTGGGCCTACTGCACGGCCGGCTGGCCTCGGCGGAAAAGGACGCGGTCATGGAGGAGTTCCGCGCCGGCCGGCTGGATATCCTTGTTTCCACGCCGGTAATCGAGGTTGGCATCGATATTCCCAACGCCACGGTGATGTTCGTTGAAAGCGCCGACCGCTTCGGGCTTTCCCAGCTGCACCAGTTCCGCGGAAGGGTGGGGCGCGGCAAAGAGCAGAGCTACTGCATGCTGCTGGCGGAAAATCCGTCGCAAATCGGTCGGGAAAGACTTGACATAATAGAAAACACGCAGGACGGCTTCAAGCTGGCGGAGGAAGACTTGAAGATGCGGGGCCCGGGTGAGTTTTTCGGCACGCGGCAGAGCGGTCTGCCGGACCTGCGCATGGCTAAAATCTCCGATGTCGCTTTGCTGGAACTGGCCCGGAATGAAGCCATCAAGCTGTTCCGGCAGGACCCGGATATGGCCGGGCGGGAGCACCAGCCTCTGGCGCAGGAAATGGCGCGCGTCTGGAAAGATGCCGGCGAATGGAGCTAAAATGGAACCGGCCTTGCCTTATGGCAAATTGATACCGAATTAATACTTTATGATAACCTTGCGTTATATGTTCAGGGCATTTAATATAAGCCTAAAGAATAAGTTGGGGAACACAGTTTGCATAATCAATTTGCCAAGGTTATTGTCAACCCGGCCGCCGGCGCGGGTAAATCGGGCCGTCTTTGGCCGAGGATCATGGGGGAGTTCAAAGGGCACGGGCTTCGCTTCGAACGGGACATTACGGAAGCGCCCGGCCACGCTATCGAACTCGCCAAAGCCGCCGCGAAAAACGGCTATGACATGGTCATTGCGGTCGGCGGGGACGGCACGGTCAACGAGATCGTTAACGGCCTCTACGCGTCCGGCGGCCTCCAGCACGCTCTGCTGGGCATCGTCAGCACGGGCACCGGCAGCGATTACATTCGTACCTGCGGCATCCCGCGCCCTTTTAAGGATGCCTGCCAGCGTCTCTTCCAGCCCCAAAAACGCACCGTCGACCTTGGCATAGTGGAATACACCAAAAACGGACAGAAGTACGAGCGGCTTTTCGTCAACTTCGCCGGGATGGGGTTCGATGCGGAAATCGTGCGGCGTACCTCGCAGCAGTTCAAGGCGCTGGGCTCGCTGCCTGCCTATCTCCTGGGCACATTCGCCACGCTGGTAGCTTATACTAATAAAAAGGTGTCCCTGGTGGTGGACGGGAAAGAGGAGGAAAAGCGGGTCTGCACGGTCATCATGAATAACGGTAAATACGGCGGCGGCGGCATGCTTACCGCGCCCTGCGCCGACCTGGATGACGGCCTGCTGGACGTGCTGGTGGTGGGGGACTTGAGCAAGGAGGACCTGCTACTCTCGCTACCGCGCATCTATAAAGGCACGCATTTAACGCATCCCAAGGTCAATTTAAAAAAGGCAAAACAGATCGAGGTAAAATCACTGGACGGTAAAATACATCTTCAGGCTGATGGGGAGCTGCTGGGGGAGGCACCGGCAAAATTCCGTATCTTGCCGGCGGCGCTGAACATCATCGTCTAGTAATGGGCTATTATACTGGGGAGAATTGAATATGGCGAGTATCGTCAAGAGAGCCTCGCGGGGCGGCAAAAAGAAAATGCTGGTCCTGCTCGCTGCACTGGTTTCCTTTGTCATTCTGGACGGGTTACTGACGGAATATCTGATACCCCGGGGGGATGTGCGGGAGGCAAATCCGTTCCTGGAGCCGATGGTCGGTCATGTAGGTTTTATGCTCATCAAGATTGTCGGCTCGCTGTTATGCGCGTTTATCCTGTGGGATGTCTTTAAGCGGTTCCCCAGGGTGGGGGTGATTGCAGCCTGGGTGGCTGTACTGGCTTACGGGGCGATCGTTATCTGGAATACTAGTCTGATCCTTCTAACTTAAGGTCAGCCGGCTCAAAGTTCGTCCGGCGCCAGATAGGAATTTCAGTGGGCATCACGTCCACGAAGATGATTTCCCGCGGCAGTTTGTAGTCTGCCATGCGTCCCTGGCAGTATTGCCGCAGTTCCTGCTCGGTGATGGTCTGGCCCGGTTTGAGCCGCACCAGCGCTTTGACCGTTTCCCCGCGTACGAGGTCGATGTGCCCTATTACTTTGGCCTCGGCCACTTTGGGATGGGACATTAGCCCTTCCTCGATATCGCGGGGGAAGATATTCTGCCCCTTGAGGATTAGCATCTGCCTTTTGCGGGCGGTGATGAAAAGATAGCCGTCCGCGTCGATATATCCTATATCGCCGGTATGCAGCCAGCCGTGCCGCAGGGCTCTGGCCGTAGCCTCCGGTTTCTGGTAAAACCCGGTCATATATGGCCCCCGCAGAACGATTTCACCTTCTTGCCCGGGCGGGAGCTCGTTATCATTGTCGTCGAAGATTTTCATTTCCCAGCAGGGTAGCGTCTTGCCGGAGGAGCCGATTTTCCCCGTGCCGTCGATAGGCATGACGGTAACGTGGCAAACGGACTCCGTTTGGCCGTAGATATCGCGGATGTCAAAGCCGTACAGCTCTTTGAACTGGTTGATGACCACCGGCTCCAGCGGGGCGCCGCCGCTGACCAGCAGCCGCAGCGAGCTGAGGTCATGTTTAATACCGGCGCGGCGCGCCACGTTGATCATCAGCGAGTAGATATACGGTACACCGCAGTAGATCGTGCCTTTTTCTTTTTCCACCGCTTCCATAAAGCTGTCCACGGACCGTCCCGTGCCCGGTACCAGCACCATCGTATTGCCTTTATATAAAGACCCGAGCAGCACGGCCGTCAGCCCGAACTGGTGGTACATCGGCAGGGCAAAGAGCATCATCACGTCTTTTTCCGTCTGCCGGAAGGTCGCGGCGGAGTTAACCACCTCGGTATAAACGTTCTGGTGGGAAAGCGCCACGCCGTGGGGGTGGAAAGTGGGCCCGCCCGTATAGGAGATGATGGCGGTGTCCTCCGGCTTGATTTCTACGTTGACTTCCGAGGGTGGATTTTGCTTTATGATGTCCTCGTAGCGGGTAAAACGGGCATCGGGCTGGTAGTTGACCGTAATTATATGCTCGATGGTCCGGAACCCTGGCAGCGCCGGCAAGAGCGACTCCAGCGGCGGATTTTCGATGAAAAATACCCTTGGTGTGCAGTCCTCGAAGAGGCTGGCCAGCTCCGGCGGGACATAGCGGGAATCGAGCGGTACGGCGATAGCCCCAACCTTTAATATCCCGAAGAAGATTGCCACAAACTCCGGATTGCTCGCCTGCATCATCGCCACGCGGTCGCCCTTTTTAATGCCCATCTTTAAAAGAGCGTGGGCCACCCGGTTGGCATCTTTTTCCAGGTCTTTGAATGAAGTGCTGCGCTCGCCCATGATGATGGCCGTCTTATCCCCGTAACGGTCAGCGGCGTTCTTTAAAATCGCGGTCAGGTTCATCGGCGATGAGAGTGCCTTTCTTTAGTAGTTGTCAGGAAAAAATACGACGATACCACGGATAAATTATCGGAATATGTCCAGTATAGCAGACCGCCGCTAAATTTGAAAAGTGCTCAACATTTTAGCCAAAGGCAAGATTTTCCTGTATAATGCATTCGGTATGATACTTTTCCAGGGTACACCGTATGGAAACTAGCCTCTATTTTATCATTCCTATCATCGGCATCGCCCTGGTTTTCGATTTTACTAACGGCATGCATGATGCCGCCAACTCCATTTCCACCATCGTTTCCACCCGGGTCCTTTCCCCCCGGCAGGCGGTAGTCTGGGCGGCGTTTTTCAACTTTATCGCTTTTTTGATATTCGGAACAAGCGTGGCCAGTACTATCGGTAAAGGAATGGTGGACATCACCATTGTCACCCCTTCGGTAATCCTGGCAGGGCTTATAGGGGCTATAGCCTGGAACCTTATTACCTGGTTTTTCGGCCTACCGAGCAGCTCTTCTCACGCATTAATCGGCGGATACGCGGGGGCGGCTATCGCTAAGGGCGGTTTCGGCGTGATTATCAGCTCCGGGTGGACGAAAACGCTGATATTCATCGTCCTCGCGCCGTTAATCGGTCTGGTGTTAGGGTTTATTTTAAAAGTGGCGACATCCTGGATGTTTTACAAGCAAAACCCGACGAACATCAATAAATGGTCGCGGGTCATGCAGGTATTTTCGGCGGCGGCTTTCAGCCTCGGACACGGCGGCAACGATGCACAGAAGACCATGGGCATTATCGCCAGCCTTCTCTTCGCGGGGGGAGTTACCAGCCATTTCTATATTCCTCTATGGGTCGTCCTAGCCGCTCACGCCGCTATCGCGATAGGCACGATGACCGGCGGCTGGAGGATTGTAAAGACAATGGGGCAGAAAATAACTAAATTGAGACCGATAGACGGCTTTTGCGCCGAGACCGCGGCTGCTTCCAGCATCTTTCTTTCCACCCACCTGGGCATTCCGGTCAGCACGACTCATGTGATTACCGGGGCTATCTCAGGCGTGGGCGCCGTAAACAGGCTTTCAGCTGTGCGGTGGGGGGTAACGCTGCGTATCGTCTGGGCCTGGCTTTTCACGATACCGGTCTCCGCGATAATCGGAGCGTTAATTTATTCTTTAATCAGGCTGATTACCTAGTTGTTTGCTTTCCAGCAATGCACTGATTTCTTTAGACGTGAGGTGACGTAACTCGCCCTCTTTAAGGTCGCCCAGGTTCAGATTGCCGACTCGGACGCGCTTAAGCGTCGCCACATTGTGTTTCAGACGCTCGAACATACGGCGTACCTGCCGCTTACGCCCCTCGTGGATGGTGACGCTGTAGTTAAATGGCGGCAGGGAAATCTCCTTTATTTTGGCGGGATGGGTCATGCCGTCTTCCAGCAGGACGCCGCGCTGCAACTGGTGTTTTTCCTCGGCGGTAAGGCTACCGCGGATGGCCACCAGGTACTCTTTCTCATACTCGTAGCGCGGGTGGGTCAGGCGGTAGGTAAGGTCGCCTTCGTTGGTGAGCAGCAGCAGCCCGGTGGTATCGATATCCAGCCGGCCCACCGGGTAAAGCCGGTAACGACGGTATTTTTCCGGCAGGATATCAAGCACGGTGCGGCGCCCCTTTTCATCGCTGGTGGTGGAAACGATGCCCGCTGGTTTGTTGAGCATCAGGCAAATTATTTTCTCTGGTTTAAGGTCGATGGCGCGTCCATCGAGAGAAACGCGGTCTTTGGCGGCATCGACAGGGTGATTGAAAGACTCGGCCACTTTATCGTTGACCCTGACTTTACCCTGTTTGATGGCATCCGCCATGCGCCGGCGTGAACCGGCGCCGGCTTCCGTCAATACTTTAATCAGCGGTTTTTCCGGCATATTATTTTGCTTTTCTTTCCTGGACTAAAATAGGTTCAATTCCAGTATAAAGCTTCCACGGATTAAAGGCCAGCACTGTTGCCGGGAATTGCCTGGCGGCGTATGATATAATCAGCTAAGAAAAATACGCGGAGGGATATAAGCCTGGAAGGTATCGAATTAGCCCGCAAAGCCGTGGAAGTGGCCTCCGAAAAGCAGGCCAATAACATCGTTTTAATGGACCTCCGTGACCTTTGCAGCTTCACGGACTATTTTGTGATCTGTGCCGGTGAGAGCGCCCGGCAAATCCGTACTATCAGCGATGAAATTGAAAAAACGCTGAAAAAAGAAGGCGTCCTGCCGCATCACCATGAAGGGTCGACGGACTCCGGCTGGGTATTACTGGACTACGGCGACGTGATTGTTCACGTCTTCGGCGCGGCGGAACGCGATTACTATAAACTCGACGAGCTCTGGCAGGAAGCCAAACTTGTCCTGCGGATTCAATAGCTCACTAATTTGCGCAGTCCCGCTCATGGTGAGCCCGTCGAACCATCGGGACGTGCGGCAATCCTGCCTATACAAACAACTCTTTTTTACTAAAGAACAGGGCCACCTCTTTTTCCCCATTCTCCGGTGAGTCGGAGCCATGTATGGAGTTATGCAGTGAATCCAGCGCGTAGTCTTTGCGTATCGTGCCGGGAGCGGCCTTAGCCGGATCGGTGGCGCCCATCAAATCCCGTATGCGTTTGATTACGCCCTCCCCCTCGAATGCGGCGGCCACGATAGGTTTGGAAGTCATGTAGGCCATTAAATCGTTATAGAATGATTTTCCCTTATGGACGGCATAGTGCCGCTCCGCCAGGGCTTTATCCATGTGCAGCATCTTAAGACCGATCAGATTTAACCCCTCCCCCTGCAGCCGCCCGATGATGGCGCCGGCCAGCCCTCTTTCCATGGCATCGGGCTTGACGAGGACCAGAGACCTTTCCATTATTTACTCCTTATTGTTTTTACGGTTAATTTTTTGCGCTCATGGTGAGCCTGCTTGCCCGCCGCAGCCTTTGCGCAGGCAGGTCTAACCATGAGCGGGATAAAAAAGTCCCTTGAGGACTTGAACATTTACCTTTTCCAGGCTTCCCACCACCAGGTCGGCGTCCCTTAATTTGTCCCCGGGGTGGCTGTTGGTCACCGCCACACATTTCATGCCGGCTCGCCTGGCGGCATCCACCCCGGCGATGGCGTCTTCGATGACTACACAGTTTACCGGTTTGACGCCCAGTTTCTGCGCCGCCAGCAGGAATATCGCTGGGCTTGGTTTGCCCTCCGGCACTTCCGTACCGTAGGCGATGGCCTGAAAGCAGTTTTCGATGCCCAGCCCCTGGAGAATTACGGCGACGTTATCCGGTACGGCGGAAGTGCCGATGCCGGTCTTGATACCCTGCCTGTTAAGCGCCTTAATCAACGGCACGGCACCCGGCAGGGGAATAACGTTGGTGGACACCAGCCGGCGGTAAAGGGCCTGTTTTTTTTCGGAGATGGTTTGGGCTTCCGCCGCGGAAAGTTTATCCCCGAGAGCGAAGCGGACGATGGTATCATGCCGCCGCCCGAAGTAGCGCATGAAGTCCGCTTTGCTGAAAGCCACGCCCCTCTCCCCGAAGATTTCCTTCCAGGCCTGGTAATGATATTCCGCGGTATCGGCGATGACGCCGTCCATGTCCCAGAGCACCGCCTCGAGGTGAGGGTCAGACATGGCTGCGGCTTTCTTTGACCTTGTCCGGCTGCCCCGCCCGGTTTTCCGCGATGAACTGCTTGGCCGTGCTTTCCGCGATGACGGTGCCGTCCTTCAGGCAGACCCTGCCCCCGGTCTCGATGAGTTTTTTCCGCTGGCGGATTATCCAGGCGGTCACGACCAAGGGTACAGCCACTTTGACCGGCTGCCGCAGCCGGATTTCGATGCTGGCAGTCAGGCAGGTGTTGCCTGTGGCGTAAGCGATATTGCTCATTGCCTCGTCCAGCAGCGTGCCCAGGATGCCGCCGTGCAGCAGGCCTGGCCATCCCTGGTGCATTTTGTCCGGTGTGAACTCGGCGCGGATGTTATCGCCGTCTTTAATGAAATGGAGTTTGAGCCCCATCGGGTTATTTTGCCCGCACCCGAAGCAAAAACCCTCGTTGAGGTCGGTATCCAGGATCACTCTAGGAATTACATTCATATTATCTCCGATTTTAAAAATGCGTCCACCCCGCCCGGCCGATTTTCACAGGGCGTCCGGCGGCGTCCACCAGGTCTATTTTCCCCGCTTCCCCCTTCGTAATCTCGCCGATGATGGTCACCGGGCAGCGGAGCTCATTCTTTATTTCTTCGATTTTCCCGGTGGGGCCGGTAAAGAGCAGCTCGTAATCTTCGCCGCCGCCCAGGGCCAGCGCCAGCGCTTTTTCGCTAAAGCTTTCCTTTACCATGTCATGCACCGGCAGTAAATCGGTGATGATGCGGGCGCTCACACGGCTGGCCTCGCAAATATGCCGCATATCGGCGAGGAGGCCGTCGCTGATATCGATGGCGGCGGCGATGCCGTGTTTGACCAGCACCTGGCCTTCGGCGATGCGCGGCACCGGGTGGAGGAAAGCATTTTTAAAGTACCGGGCAGTCGCCGGTTTGAATCGAAGGCCTCTTGACAGCATTTCCAGTCCGGCCGCGGCACTGCCGGGATAACCGGTGACGGCGATGGCATCACCGGGCAAAGCGGCGGCGCGTTGGAGAATGGCATTGTCCGGCCGGCCGCCGATAACGGTAATCGTGATGGATATTTCCATCGACCGGCTGATGTTCCCCCCGACGATGTTCACTTTGAATTGCCCCGCCAGGTCGAGCATCCCCTTGTAAAGCGCGGTGACGTCTGCCACGGCCGTTTCCGGCGGCAGGCAAAGGGCTACCAGCGCGTAACGGGGCAAGCCGCCCATCGCGGCGATATCGCTTAAATTGATCGCCAGTGATTTCCACCCTAGGTCCTGCCAGCCGGTCATCTCCAGGGAAAAATGAACGTCCTGCACCATGGAATCGACTGTAGCCAGCTGGATGGCGTCTTCGCACTTCCAGGCGGCGGCATCGTCACCGATGCCGAGCAGCAGGTTCGGCGCCGCTTTATCGGTCTGCGTCTCCGCCACCATTTTCGCCAGTAAATCGATCAGCCCGAACTCCCCGATTTCCGAGACTTTCATGCCTAAAATTATAGCATATTCGCTACTTATTCGACTTTTTTCAACAATTTAGCGGTATTTTCCGGCTTTGCACTCTGTTAAAATAGGGGCCGGATAGCATATAATGGGGTGTTGTGTCCGTGAACGAAGTATCTAAAGTCAGAAGATATATCGCCATCGGCATACTGGTGGTTGTGGTAGCGGCAAGTATCGCCGTCTCCGTGCTTTTGATATTCAACAGGAAGTACATGGCGATACTGGAAAGCCAGGGGCTGCTGGGCCTTTTTGTTATCGCGTTGTTTGCCGGCTCGCCGATACCCATCCCCACTCCCAGTATGATTTTAACCTTTACCATGGGCACCATCTTCAACCCGCTGTTCGTGGCGCTGGTCTCCAGTTTCGGCAACGCCTGCGGCAACAGCCTGGTCTATCTCACCGGGCGCGGCGGGCTGGCGTTTTTTAAGAACCTGGGACTCTCCGGGAATAGTAACAAGGAAGACAAAAAGAATCAGGAGAATCAAGAAAACAAAGCCGATACCCGGAAACCCGGGTTGTTCAGCAAAATGATTAAGTTACTTAAACTGCCCAAGACCAAGGAGCTGGCCCGCAAGCACGCGTTATGGGCGGTCTTTGTGTTGGGCATGTATCCCAACCCACTGTTGATGCCGGTGGTGATGGGGATGGGGGCGGCGCGCTACAATTTCTGGAAATTCTATCTGGTCTGCTGGGCGGGCAAGTTCGTCGAGGCTATCGTTTTAAGCTACCTGGGCTACTTCGGCCTGCGCTCGATACTGCACTTCTTCGGCATCACCCTGCCCTAAATCACTTTTATTTTACTTTCATCGCTTTTGGCTATCCACTGAAGTTTATCCCTTTTTGTTCACCGGGATAGATTTTATTTTTCAATTGGGTGCCAGTGTCCGCCGCGGGAGAAGATGGGTGTTTTCACTAACGTCTATCAGGGATTACTTGGCTGTAGGAAATGGGGACTTAAAGTAAGATATATATAGTAATTAAGGGAAATCGGTGGGTGGTTTTAGATGTCAATACAGGAAAAAAACAGCGAGCCTTTATTCCGGGGCATGATCACCGTATCGCAGGTGGCCCGGATTTTAGGTGTTCATCCTAATACCGTAAGAAACTGGAGCGATAGCGGTATCCTCAAAACTTACCGGCTAGGCTACCGGCGCGACCGCAGGTTCCGCCTCGAAGACGTTAATGCCCTGCTGACCAAAGAGCAAATATACGTACCGGAAGAAAAGAAGGAACAGAAACAGGCGCTAAAGCAGTCCAGAATCCTCGGCTACCCGCTGGATGGATAATTTCTTCGCTTTGTAATCATCAATCTGAATTGTGTTCCGATATCCAACGTTCACTATCAGGCGTATTCCTGTGGGATATCCGCTCAAGAAGGTGAATGAACATCATCTGATTTTCAGGGTTTAGGCGCTGCCGGACCGGGCAAGACCGTGAACTCCAGCCTGCGTACCGGCTGCCCTTCGATGCTGGCGATCACCGTCTTCGTACCGGGTGTTTCCAGCCTCAAGTTCATATCGAAGGCTACCTGGAAACGCTGGTCCTGACCCTAGCGAATGCCCGGCGGCCGCCCCACTTCAAACTGGCCCCCCATCTTAACCATGCTGTGCGTTTGCTCGGTAGCTTTATCCTCGGCAACTATTTCGACCTCAAAAGGATGCCTTTTGTTCGTCTCGTTCCAGGGGACGATGATCGATAGGGCGAGCGCGCACCTCTGGTCGACGGGAAACGCCCGGTTCACCGTAAGCACGTCCCACCCGCCGCCGAGGAGGTAAAGCTTGGCACCCACGATCTGGGCGGCGTCTGCCAAAATGAGCCATTCAACTTCCATATCAGTTATCTCCGCTAAATTACTATATTACGACGATTCTATGATTGCGGGCGGGACAAGTCAAGTCCCGTGATTGAATGGTTCCTCAGTCTTGAGGGCGCGCGACTTTCAATTTTCCTCGGGATTTGCTATATTGTTTCCAAATGCGTATTGCGGTTCTCGCGGATATTCATGCCAATCTGGCTGCCCTGGAGGCCGTACTCAAAGATATTGAAGCGAAGGGCGGGGTGGAAGAATACTGGTGCCTGGGGGACATCGTCGGTTACGGGCCGGAGCCCACTGAGTGTATCCGGCTTTTACAGCAATATAAACCTGTCTGCGTCGTCGGCAACCACGACCTCGGCGCGGCGGGCAAGATGGAGCTTTCGTATTTCAATCCGTCGGCGGCGGAGGTCTGCGCCTGGACCGCAAAAACATTGAACCCGGTGGATATCCGCTACCTTGAGGACCTGCCCAGGACCGCCATTAAAGGCGACTTTTTCCTGGCGCACGGCAGCCCGATGCAGCCGGTGCTGGAATACGTCATGTCCACGAGCGTCGCCCAGAAGAACTTCACCTTTTTTGAAACGCAGTTCTGCCTGGTAGGGCATACCCATGTGCCGCTGGCCTTCAAGCTGGAAGGCAGCGCCTGCACCTCGATAACGCTCTCGGAGAACATCGGCTTGGTGATGTTGGGACACCGCATGATCATCAACCCAGGGGCAGTGGGGCAGCCGCGGGACGGCGACCCGCGCGCCAGCTACGGCATTTACGATTCCGAGGGAAGTATGTTCCGCCTGCACCGCGTAGAGTATAATATCCGCGCCACCCAGGATAAAATGATGCAGGCTAAAATGCCCGTTAACCTGGTGACGAGGTTGGAATTAGGGAAATAGCGGCACCATCATACTATCAGCTTCGCGGCTATCACTTCGGGGAAAGTTTGCGCAGCACCGTAGCGATGCCCGGCCGGAAACCCAGCAGGCTATATTCGTTCTTCACGGATAATGCAACATCAAAAAACCTTGAAGCCCATGGTTCCCCGTCACGCGCCCTTTTTAATCTGGACATAAATGAGTATTTCTTTTTGATGTAGCGCTCGTACCCGGCCGGTTTATCCCAGCAGGCGACCAGAGCTGCGGCGGAATCCATGGCCGGAGTAATGCCCATACCACTACAAGTTTCGACCAGACCGGCGCTCTCGCCGAGCGCGATAAATTTGCCCTGTACTAAGGGGAAAGTTGGCCCGCCGAACCATAAAGCACTGGTGCAGCTGCAGATCACTTTTTTGTCTTTGATATATTTATGCAGCTCTTCCAGCCACTTTTCCGGCGCGATTAGGGAACCATAGCCTATGTGGACCGTGCCATCGCCGACCGGTATAATATACAGCATGTCTTTATGGTCTTTATCCCAGCGGATATTGATGCTCGGGTAGGTGCAGCTTTCATCAAGAAGACGCATCTGGTGTATGGTAACGTATTTATCGGCCGGTCTGGGCGGCAAATAGACTCTTTTGCCTGTAGCATCAATGATCCTATCGTATTTTGACATATCGGGTGGCTTAAATATCGGATCAGACCCTTCCAGAAGCTTCTGAATGAGGACAGGTTTATTGATAACGACGTTATCCGCCGGTATTACCTTGCCGTCG
>JBEKAC010000052.1:0-16898 GCA_050018395.1 Dehalococcoidales bacterium | reverse complement strand
ACGGCCTGAATAATATACCCGCCGGATTGAAACCGTTTATTAAATAGGCGCTGTCCTGTATTATATATAACACCTGTTGCATCACCGGGGGTACGTTGGTACATGTTTTTTAAAAAGCTTGCCGCTAACAAGATTAACCTCCTCTTCGGCCTGCTGGGGCTCATCATCCTCCTTTTCATCGCCGTGCCGCTGGGGAAGATGATTCTGGGTTCCAACCCCGGAAAATTGTGGGATAGCCTGTTGGACCGCGAGGTCATCGGCGCCATCTGGCTGTCGCTTTATGCGGCGCTCATCGCCACGGTATTCGGCTGCCTGCTGGGGGTGCCCTTGGCCTATCTCCTGTCCCGGTACAATTTCCGGGGCAAACGTCTGATTGAAGGGCTGATCGACGTACCCATCGTGGTGCCGCACACGGCCGCGGGTATCGCGCTGCTTTTTGTTTTCGGGCGTAATTTCATCATCGGCAGGATTTTCGGGCACCTCGGCATCCAGTTCGTTGATTCCGTCGCCGGCATCGTTATCGCCATGCTGTTTGTCAGCGTGCCTTTTCTTATTGATTCGGCTAAAGAGGGTTTCAATAAAATAGACATCCGCCTCGAAAAAGTTGCCCGCAGTCTGGGCGCCTCGCCCTGGCAGACATTTACAAAAATATCGCTGCCGCTGGCCTGGCAAAGCATCGTGGCGGGTAACATCATGATGTGGGCCAGGGGAATAAGTGAGTTCGGCGCGGTGATTATCCTGACTTATTATCCGATGACGGCCCCGACGCTTATTTATCAACGCTTCGAAACCCTCGGTTTGAGCTATTCCCAGCCGATTGCCGCCCTTCTCATCATTGTCTGTGTCATCGCTTTTGTCGTGCTGCGGGTATTGACTTCGCGGAGAAATAAACATGATTAAACTCGATAATCTCCGCGTTGTTCTTGGAAAATTCGTCTTAAATGACATCAACCTTATGATAGAAGACGGCGAGTATTTTATCATCGTCGGGCCTACCGGCGCGGGCAAAACTGTTTTATTGGAAACGATTGCCGGCTTAAACCCGGTAAAAAGGGGCGCTATCTGGCTTGAAGACCGGGAAATAACGGGCCAGAAACCGGAGACACGCGGCATGAGTATCGTCTACCAGGACCATGTCCTTTTCCCGCATCTTACAGTCAGGGATAACATACTCTTCGGGTTGAGATTACGTAAGAAGACGTCGCAGGAACTATCCGAGGCGCTGCAGTGGCTGGATGGCCTGCTGAATATTTCCCACCTATTTAAACGAAAGCCTGTAACATTAAGCGGCGGTGAAAAACAGAAGGTGGCTTTAGCCCGGGCGTTAAGCACGCGACCCAACGTGTTGCTGCTTGATGAACCGCTTAGCGCTCTCGACCCCGAAAGCCGGGAAGCCGTGCAGGAAGAGCTGCGTAAATTACACCTGACCTTAAAAAACACGGTAATACACGTCACACACGATTTTGAAGAAGCTATGGCCCTTGGCACCCGCGTGGCTGTTATCGGCGACGGACGTTTGAGGCAGGTAGGGACGCCGGAAGAAGTGTTCCAGCATCCTAACTCGGAATTTGTCGCCCGCTTTGTCATGGCCAGGAACATTCTGGAAGGCACCGCGGTGAAAAGAGAGGACAGCTACTATGCTTTCAAAGCTGACGGGATGGAATTATTATCTGAAACGAAGCTGGAAGGCCCCTGCCGCGCGTCAATCCGGGCGGAGGATATACAGATTTCTGCCAAGCCTGCTGTTACAGGCAACATAAACTGCCTGCCGGCTACCGTCACTCGCATCGTTAAGAAGGGCTGGATATATCATGTTACCGCCGCCCTGCCGCACGAAATTACCTGTCTGGTCACCCGCCGCAGCTTTGAGGAGATGAAACTGGAGATAGACCAGCAGGTATATCTGATTTTCCCTCTTTCCTCGGTGCATCTCTTCCGGGAACAAAAGCCGGTCAACCAGGATGAATTACGGAGCATCCTTCGTTAAAATATCCGCTTCACTTCATTCCTGATAGCCTAAAAGTATTAACTCCCCTTAGTACCTATGTAGTCTGTGAGTACGTTCCTTTCTGTAATATGATAATAAGAGAATCTTCATTAGATTCATCGTAATCCCGGCTGGAAGAGCACGTTTTAAGAGATTCGAGTCAGTAGAGTAAGTATGACGCTCAGGGTTTGTATTTTAGGACTATTAGCTTTCGCTATGGCGTCATTCCTGCTGTGCCATTTTGGCTTGATTTGGGCCTATGGCAACTTTTACATTTATGAATCTAACCACTTGGTGCTGATACTGGAAACAACGATGATGGTAGTGATTCTTGGTTTCAGTACCTATTGTATTGCAGAGCAGCTCCGTAAAAAAAGATAATATCATTGGGTGCTGCCCTCACTTTCAGCGGTTTTTGGAAGTTCAATAACTGATAATGATGTTTCCTATAACTTATCAGGAAAGTGATTATATTTAGTTGCTTGACCTCCTATCTATCCTCATGCCATCTTTCCAGACTCAAACAAAAAGCCTCTTCCAGGTCCTCAGGTCGATAGTTCTGGCTCAGCCACTTAATGATATTGTCGTTCATGCGTTCCAGGAGCTTTTTCCGATGTCCTCATGAAGCAAATATTATACAATCTCATAACCTGAGTTAAACAACCCAGTTATCATGACTCCGCTGTGGGGTGTACACAATAATCTAAGGTTTATTTGAAATTATTCCTTGTGACTAAGTGTTGGGGTGAATGATTTAGGAGAATAGAAGAACATTGTTTCCGGTAAAGTTCGACTCTCCCCCTCAACGTCTAATGGACTAAGTTTTCCTAATTTAAGTTATTTGGAGAGGATAAAAGACAAATTAAAAGTTCTTTGTTCTGTCCACTTAGCTCCACCATAATGGTAATATAATGACCATTAATTAGCTTCAAAAAGTCTTCTTTCGCATGAATAATTACACAGATTGAACTCAACTATTGGTAATGCTATTAACTTGACACGATATAATTCTTTATAGCTGCCAGGGAATCCAACCGCCGTTATCTCCGGGCAAACAGAAAGTTAATTTGCCGAACGTGGATTCAAACACTTCACGTTTATCCAAAGATTTAGCCACAAGTTCAGTGACATTCTTTCCAGACCGTGGGAAAACTCTGCATTCAACTCCTTTGGATGTTCTAGCCATTTCTATTTTCTCTATCTTGTCTGGAGAACCTTTAACTAGACCGTAGTCCAGACCATCAGCAATACGAATTATAGAAACTAATTCTGCGGTATCACGGTAGTCATGAAGTGGAATGTCATTCAGGGCTTTAAGCTTTCCGTCGAGAATTTTATCCCTGTGGTAGAAAATGCCATACATTACTATTGCGAGAAGGTTCTTCTGGTCAGAAGAAAGCGTTTCTTTCCATACCTCTTCCTTGAGTATTCGCCATCCAGCGCCATTATGCCCCTCACCAGGTTGTTCTTTGCCTACTCCTATATCATGCGCCAATCCAATTATCTCGGCGAGCTTATGTTTATCGTAGTCGTCATTAATAAGACCTATTCTTGCCATTTCGCTATATATGTTGAGCATTAGGCGGGTGACTGTTTTGGCATGCTCACCGCGACCAAAATCCACTTTTTCAGCAATTTTAATTACTTCGTTATAAACCCAATCAGGAGTGGTTCGCGGTTGGATATAGTGTTTCTTCAGCAGTTCTCCAAAATCCTTCGAGAATTCAGTTCGATTTACTTTTGAAGCAGTGACTGGTAGCTGTGTCGCGGTATTCTGAGACGTTGTAGAAAGCCCAACTATATACGGCCAATTCTTTTGAAGGTTGTGCTGTATGTCGGTTGCAGACGTCCTGTATTTTTGTATATTTGGCCCATATGGGTCTGCTATTTCTAAGACAATCACCTTACTCGCGGGGAGACTGGCTTTCATATAATCTTCCATAACAATTATGAGGTCAGTCTCATCCACCATTGCCTTGGTTAGTTTTTTAGGCACATGGTTTGCCAGTAAGTCTTCTCCAAACAGTTCTTTAATGGTTTGCCGGGCATTAGTATGAGCAGTGGAACCGTCAGTCCCTCTATATGCTACGCTATCTACTTTGAATTGTCCGTCGAGTCCTTTGCTCTTGAGCATTTGTTCCAAAATGACTTTGGCCATTGGTGAACGACATGTATTACCCCCACAGACAATAAGAACGTTTTTGATATTCTTCATCGCTTGCTCTCCATGACTTGCATCATTTAGTACTCTTGCGAGTATTTTAGCACTTGTCACAGGAATGTTGTTAGTCTGCGCGGGAAACCAGCAATTGCTGCACGGCTGGTATTAGTCCCTTCTTCTCAAACCGGAGTTCGGGAACTGTCCCCTTCCCCACCACCAATTTTCTTTTAGAGACTCCCGTAAAAATCTCTGCATTTCTTCATATTTTCCAGTTACTTGACACTCTATTGTCTTGCGTTTAAAGTAAATAATATATCGTCGGGTGAAGTATTACTTTTTCATCGAGTAGCACGGGAGGAATCACTTGAAAAAAATCACCAATAATATCTATGTCGAGAGCCAGATAAGCGTCTGCAACAGCAGCTTTGTCGTCTTCGGAGAAGGCGTCGTGGTTATCGATACCCCCATGCTGCCCGCCAGCGCTAAAAAGTGGGCCGCTGAAGCCGCCAAATTCGGGCCGATTCGCTACGTCATTAACACCGAGCCCCACGGCGACCATATTTCCGGCGACTGCTACTTTGGCGGGACGCTGATCACTCATGAAGGCACCCGCGACGCCATACTGGAATCTAAAGTTGAAGGCATGAAGGACATGCTTAAAAGGTTCGCGCCGGGCGCCGAGCTCGATAAGGATTTCCGCTTCCGCCCGCCAGATATCACGCTCTCCCAGCGCCTTACTTTTTATCTCGGGGACCATACTTTTCGCCTCATTCATATGCCGGGACACACGCCTTACCAGGTGGCTGTTTATGTCCCGGAAGAGAGGGCGGTTTTTACCTCCGATAACGTCGTCCGCGGCGGCATCCCGTTTTTCCACCAAGCCCTGCCGGATAAATGGCTCAAGACGCTGAAGAACCTGGAAAAGCTGGACGTCGATTATGTTATACCCGGCCACGGCGAGGTCGGCGATAAATACAGCTTCAAGGAAATGCACGAAACCGTCACTATCTGGACCGATACCGTCATGAAAGCGATTGCCAAGGGGATGACCAAAGAGGAAGTCCTGAAAAACGTTGATATGTTCGCGCGGTTTCCCAACCTCCCCCGCGATGAACGTTCCACCGGGGTCATCGCCATGAACCTGACGCGGCTTTATGAAATCCTCAAGTAATCAGGAGGTTATCTATGGACTTGAAATTGAAGGATAAAATTGCCCTGGTCACCGGGGCCGGCAGCCAGATAGGCTACGGGCGGGCCATCTGCCTGACACTGGCGGCGGAGGGCTGTGACGTTATCGCCGCGGACATTGTGTTGGACGGGGCGAAACAGACAGCCGCGCAGGTGGAAGCCCTGGGGAGGCAGTCTCTAGCCGTTAAAGTGGACGTGACCAAACAGGCGGAAGTAGACGCCATGGTGGCCAAGGCGATAAAGAAATTCGGCAGGATCGATATCCTGGCGAATAACGCCGGCGCCAGCAGCAAACTGCGCCCCTTCCTCGAAATGACGGAAGAGGACTGGCAGTTCGATATCGGCGTGAACCTTCTTGGACAGATGCGGGTCGCCCGCGCCGTTTTGCCCCATATGATCGCGCAAAAATACGGGCGCATTATCAATACCTCCGGCGGGCAGGGTATCCCCAATATTTCCATCTACGGGGCGGCCAAGGGCGGCGTCGTCCAGTTCACCAAGGCGTTAGCCCGGGAAGTGGCGGCCCAGGGGGTAATCGTTAACGCGGTGGGGCCGGGGCTGGGTAAGACCGGCCTCGTTTACCGCGCCCCGCAGGAGTTTCTGGAAGGCGAACGGCAGGCGTCTTTACTCAAACGTCTCTGCGAGCCTGCGGACGTGGCGCCGGTGGTGGCTTTTCTGGCTTCGGATGTGTGCAGCTACATGGTCGGGCAGCTGATGCAATTGGGAACGAGCTAAAATGACAAATGACAAATATCAAATACCAAATACAATATTTTTGAGATTTGATTTTTGAGATTTGATTTTTATCGAAGTGAATATTGGTTGTTTTCGCTCTTCTATGAATATTATGGAAACAACGTAAGGAGTATCTATCGTGCCCATGTCGCAGGCATTCCAAAGCAGGCTTTTCCCGCGGCTGCCGGAAATCATCGCCTATTTCGGCACGCCTTTCCATATCCTCGATGAGCAGGGTATTCTGGAGACCGGCGCTAAAGTAAAAGCCGATTTTAAGGATATCTCCGGTTACCAGGAGTTTTTCGCCGTCAAGGCGCTGCCCAACGCCGCTATCCTGAAAATAATTAAGAAAATGGGTTTCGGCGTGGACTGCAGCTCGCCCTCGGAGCTGATACTCTCCCGCCGCAACGGGTTTAAAGGGGAAGACATCATGTTCTCCTCCAATAATACGGCCGCGGATACTTTTAAACTGGCGCTGGCGGACGGCGGCTGCATACTGAACCTCGACGATATTTCCATGATCGACAAGGTCAGGGACTTCCCGGCGCTGATCTGTTTCCGCTATAACCCCGGGGAGCGCCGCACCGGGAACCAGATTATCGGCATTCCCGTGGAAGCCAAGTACGGCCTCCGCCACGACCAGGTTATCGAGGCCTACCGGCAGGCGATGCAGCGCGGGGCCAAACGCTTCGGTCTGCATACCATGATTGTCTCCAACGAGCGGAACTACCAGTACATGGTGGAGACGGTCAGGATGCTGCTGGACGTGATGGCGATGGTCACGCAGGCGCTGGGCATCAAGTTCGAGTTTTTCAACATCAGCGGCGGCGTGGGCATCCCTTACCGCCCGGACGATAAGCCTTTCGATTTGCCGGCCCTCGCCATGGAGGCCAACGCGTTGATTACCGCATTTGAAAAGCGGCAGGGCTATCTGCCCCACCTTTTCACCGAGTTCGGCCGCTACCTGACGGGCCCCCACGGCGCTTTAGTGACCACGGTCATCAACCGCATGTCCAAGTACCGCGAATACGTCGGCATCGATGCCTCCACCCTGTCCGCCAATCCCCGGCCGGCTTTTTATCAGACAGCCTATCATCATATCACGATACTTGACCCGCAAGGCAGGCCGCGGCAGGGTGGGGAAGAGGTAGTGGACGTGGTGGGACCGTTATGTGAAAACAACGATAAGTTTGCGATACAACGGCTTCTCCCCAAAACACAAACAGGCGATATCCTGGTGCAGCACGATACCGGCGCGCACAGCCCGGCCATGGAGGGCAACTATAACGGCTGGCTCCGCCCGCAGGAACTTCTTTTACGCACGGACGGCTCGGTGGAAATGATCCAGCGCGCGGAAACCTTCGACGACCTTTTTGCCACGCAGAATTTCAAGCCGAAGGTGCTGAAACTAAAATAATAGGCTATTCCAAGAATGGGGGGGGGGGAAATAGGGGGTAATTTTATCTTTAGTTTGTTTATTTGCCATTTGATTTTTGAGATTTGATTTTTCCTTGTTACTTGTCCCTTGATACTTGTTACTTGTTACTTGTTATTTGTTACTTACTCTCTAAAAGAGAGTCCCAGGGTGTGTCCAGCGGCGGCACCGGTATCTCGATGATGACCGGGCTATCGGTAGCCAGCGCTTCAGATAGCTTTTCTCCAAGCTCTTCAGGACTATTTGCCCTCATCCCGACGGCCCCGAAAGCCTGGGCAAATTTGACATAATCCGGGTTATGCAGCTTATTACCGATGTATCTCCCGCCGTACTGGCGGCGCTGTATGCCCGTCACCGTCCCGTAAGCGTTATCGGTGAAAACCAGGGCAATCACATTGATTTTTTCCTGCACGGCGGTGGCCAGCTCCGCGGAAGCGTAGGCGAAACCACCGTCCCCGCAAACGGCGATGACCGGGCTCTCTGGGTGGGCTACTTTGGCTCCCAGTGCCGTCGGGAAGGCAAAACCGAGCGTGGCGAAATAAGAAGAGTCAACATAAGTATAAATTTTATTGACCGGGTAGGCGATATCGCACCAGTAGCCTAAATTGGTTATATCCGGCACGATAAACCCGTCTTCTCCTATAGCTTTGTGGATGGCATCGATGTAGGACATTTGCAGCGGGGCTGCTTTTTCCAGCTTTTGCTTTAGCGCCATCCGCAGCCATGCAATCTCGGCTTCTTTCCAGAGGCTGGCCACGGGTTCATTTAAATTCCGCAACAGTGCAGTTAACGAAAAAGCGGCGTCCGCCGCGATGCCCAGTTCGACGCGGAGATTTCTCCCCAGCTCGCCGCTATCACAGTCCACCTGGATAACCTGCTGGTCCGGGCGCAGGGATAAACTGGTATTGCCGGAAGCCCGCAGCCGGCTGCCGATGACGAGGATGGCGTCGGCCTCCTGGAACACCGGGTTGAGCCATAAAGTAAAATTACCGGCGCAGAACGGGTGATTACGCGGTATCAGTCCCTGCCCCTCCGGCATCATCACCACCGGCGCTTTGAGCTTTTCCGCCAGCTCCGTGATTTCCTGGGAAACGGCGGCTTTTACCGCGCCGCGGCCGGCCAGTATCAGAGGGCGTTTGGCTTTACCCAATATCTCCGCGGCTTTCCAGATGTCAGCCGGTTCCGGGGGAATCGGTGGCAATCTTTCGGTAGAGGAAAAGGTCATTTCTCCCCGTTTCGACCACAGGTCGTAGGGTACCTCTATTTCCGCCGGGCGGGGGCGTTCCGTCTTGAGCTGCCGCAGCGCCTGGCAGAGGATATCCGGTATGTCTTCGGCACGGCCGGCGCGGGCGTTGTATTTGGTCAGATAGCGGAAGATATCCAGCTGCTCGTCCAGTTCGTGCAGCACGCCGCGGTGGAAGTCCAGGTGCTGGCTCTCGATCTGCCCGGAGATCAGCAGCACGGGCGCGGAGGCGGTGTAAGCGGTACCGATGGCGGCGGCCGTGTTTAAAGCGCCGGGCCCGGGCAGGACCATGGCCGCGCCGATTTTCCCGGTGGTCAGGGCGTAGCCGTAAGCCATGTAAGCGGCGGTCTGCTCGTGGCGCACGGAAATCCAGCGCATGCTTTTATCGCGGTAGATGGCGTCCACGGCATCCATGATTTGCACCCCGGGTATCCCGAAGATAACCGGTATACCTTCGCGTTTCAGTATTTCAACCAGCGCTGCCGCGCCGCTCATCATCGGCATGATGCCTCACAATGGATACACGTATGTAACAATTTATTATAGTATAAACCGCTTAATAAGTAATGGGGTGCTAATGGTAAAAAAGAGATTATTTACGGTGGGTTATTACAGGGGACAGTGTAACAAAACTTCTTAACAAATAGATGTTAGATTCAAAAATTGCATTTAAGCGCGGCGGAAGGAGCTTCATTGTTCACTGGTTGAAGGCATCTGGGTCAAGGCTGGAGCAATATTAACAGCCTGGTATGTTCCCGGTTCTGGTGGGGAATCGGTTCAGTTAGATGTGTTTTTCAGGAGTGACTTGATTTCTCGGAATCTTTCCATTTCCCGGGCCAGGCGTCCCAAACGGGCACTGGCCCACTTTTCAATCTCCGTATTCGATACGCCCAGCACCCTGGCTATTTTTACAGTTTCGTCAATCAGTGATCTGGAATACCCGGTTCTTTCCTCGAGACGTACCTGAACGCCCCAGGCAATCGCTTCCATTCTGCTTGGGGGTGCCGGATATTGTTTGCTTGGCGTACTAAAAGTACTTACAACTTTCATGGTTAGCCTACCCTTCAGGAAAAAGAAAATAGCATTACTTTTATTCTATTCGTCACCTTCCTTAACGATCAGCTTTTGTTGCTCTAGCGGGTCTTGTTATCGAAAGGCCATCCCCTTACGGGCATGTTCCACTTTTCGAGGAAATCTTTAAAGTCTTTTTTATCGATACGATAATGGCCGCTGGGCAGCCTGAAAGCTTTCAGACGCTCGCTCTTGATCCACTCCAGGACGGTGCTCTTGCTTACCTGGCAGTAGTCGGCGATGTCCTTTGAGGTCAACTTTACGGTCTCTGGATGTTTTTTTGCTGCCATGGTATACTCCTTCTTTATGTTAATTACATCCCTTATGTTTTACTTGTATTTAACAAAGCGGGCGTATTACTCATATATTAAAGATGTGTACTTACAAAAAAGTCACAAAAGTACATTATATTATCACAAAAAAGTCACAAAATAGTCAATTCTAGATTAAAAGAGAGGTATTGGCCATCATAAAACAGGCCCGCCGCGCTAAGGTTTGACAGGGCGTTATGTTGCTGGTAGCATACTACTTGGAGTGACATTGGTGTGACCAGGAAAAAGACCGCCAAAGCTAATATCCCGGAGTTTGGCATTAAACATGGTGTTCGTTCCGGGCATGAACCGGAGTCCGGTATTGTCGTGAAGAGCAAGGTGTGGCTGGAAAAAGACGGCAAGCTTTTCATGGGGTGGGGCCGGGCCACGCTATTGGAGCGTATCGACCAGCTTGGCTCGATATCCGCCGCCGCGCGCTCGATGAAGCTGGCGTACCGCAACGCCTGGCTCTGGGTGGAAGCGATGAACCGCCTGGCGCCGCAACCGCTGGTTATCAAGTCCACGGGCGGTTCGCGGGGCGGCTACGCCCGCCTGACCGAGGACGGCAGAAAGCTCATCAAAGAATACAAAGACAAGCGCTCCCAGGTCAGGGACATCGTCAGCCGCTAGTAATTTACCTCTGATAGCTTCAGGTATTTCTTTTTTCGGAAAATAATCAACGGCTAGTACCAACCTTTTTCATAACCATCCGTTATAATATAGCAGAACGCTAATTCCAAGGAGGTTGTGATGAAAAAGGTGGTATTTGTTGTTTTGATACTGATTGTACTGGTGGGCGTCGCTGCCTGTTCCAAAGTTGAGTCACCGCCAAAGGTTACACTCGCTTCAACGACCACGACACTGGATCTCCAGCATAGCTATGGCAAGGATTACAACTCGCAGTTCCCGCCCGCGGCAACTTTTACTCAACCCGCGCCCACGGTAACCTGGGCCGTTCCGGCCCCCACTACCGCCGCGCCGCCTGTAGTCGTTACGGAATCCGGCGGCGCATACAACGGTGTAATGGCGGCCTCCACCTCCGACCGCATGGTAATCCGTACGGCCTCGATGGACCTGGTGGTGGATGATGTTTCCCGGGTTTTAACCGACATTACCAACCTCGCCACCGGCAACGGCGGTTTCGTGGTCAATTCCAATATCCAGGAGGACCAGAACCGGCTCTACGGCAACATCAGCTTCCGCGTGGATGCCACCAAGTTCGATACCACGCTTCAGTCGCTGCGCAATATGGCCGTCGATGTCAAGGCGGAGTCAACCTCCGGCCAGGATGTCACCGAGCAATATACCGACCTTAATTCGACACTGCGCAACCTTGAGGCCAGTGAGACCCAACTCCTTGAGCTTATGAAACAGGCAGGTACGGTTGCCGATATTCTCCAGGTCCAGCAGCAGCTTACCAGTACCCGCGGCCAGATCGAGCAGATCAAGGGGCAGATGCAGTACCTGGAGCAGAGTTCCGCCCTGGCGATGATCAACGCCAGCCTGGAGCAGTCCAAGCTTACAGTGGAGTTTACAGCCGGTTCCAGGATTGTCAAAGTAGGGGAAGCGGTGCAGTTCGTTCCCACTATTGCCGGTGGCATCTCACCTTATAGCTATGAGTGGAGCTTCGGTGACGGAGGCAAAAGCACCGAACCTAATCCGGCTCATACCTACGGCAAAACCGGTACCTTCACCGTTAGCGTTAAGATAACCGACGATAAAGGTAATACCGACGAATCCACGAGGACCGATTATATCACTGTGAACGTGGTTCCCGGCTGGAGCGCCGGCAATATCGCCAGCAGGGCATGGCATGGTCTGGCAGGTTTTTTCAAGGTCCTCTTAGATATCATAATTTGGATCGGGATACTAAGCCCCATCTGGATCATTATCCTGGTAATTCTCTACTTCGCCTGGTGGCGCCGCCGCAAGAACAAGCAGAAGGCCCAACCAAAATAAACCGGTTGCGGATTACGGCTGAAAGTGTAAAGCAAGAGGGGGGCGTTAAGCCCCCCTCCCTTTTTCCCGTGATGTCCCTGTCATTCTGAGGGAGTCTTTCCACGGAAATACGACCGTGAGAATCCGAATATTCTTCTAAATTAAAAGACGTAGCATCATTTCCGCCTGGCTCAAGCCGCTGATAGTGAGGACTTTATGGCGGCTGGTCATGCCCCGGATAATGGTGATAGCGGACTTTTTAACCCCCAGCTTTTCCGCGAGGAAATCGGTCAGTTCCTGGTTGGCTTTACCCTTGTCCGGCGGCGCGGCGATTCTTACCTGGAGAACGTCTTCTCTGAAACCGGTTATTTCGTTGCGGCCGGCGTTCGGCGTTACTTTTACCGCCAGACGGATATTCCGGTTGTCCCTGCTGGTGTTCATGCGGTTATTTCTTGTACGCAGCTGATAACGTGCCGTTAATCGGACGCCTGATTCTTCGATAGCAGGCAGGCGATGGCCAGCAGTATCAGCACTACAGCCAGGGACATCCAGTATGGCCAGACGAGTTTAGCGCTAAGTATAGGGTCCGATGGTATGTTGAGGATGGAAAGTGTGCCCAGCACCGCACTGATGACGCCCAGTCCCGCAATGATCGCTGCTACGAATCCCATGGTTACCCTCCTTTTAGGTTTATCGTAACCTTACGGATGATATATAATGATGTCGTCTGTATAATATGTTGCGTTGGAGATAATATAGCATGAAACTGGTAAATAATCTATATTGCTACCCGGAGCAGGGCATGCTGGACTGCAATACTTATGTAATTAAAGGCAATCCTGGCATCATCATCGACCCCGGCAACCCGGACTATTTGAACTACCGGGTCAGCGGCCTGAAAAAGGACGGCATCGACCCCGGAGATATCGGCGTTATCGTTAATACCCATCTCCATATCGACCACTCTGGCGGCAACGCGGCGTTCCAGGCTTTATCCGGCGCCAAAATCGCGCTGCACCCCGTCCAGAAAGAAAACTACCGGCTGGTGGTGGTTGACGGCACACGCCTTCTGGGGGAAGAACCGGCGGAATTCAAGGAGGACTTTCTCCTCGATGAGAAACAACTGACTTTCGGCGGCGTTGCGCTGGAGCTGATTCCCTGCCCCGGCCATTCGCCGGACTGCGTCTGCTACTATCTGAAAAACGAAAAAGTCCTCTTTTGCGGCGACGTGCTTTTCGAGATGAATACCGGCCGCGTTGACCTGCCCGGCGGCGACGCCGAAGCCCTGAAACACTCCATCGAATCTCTGGCCAAACTCGATATAGAGCTGCTGCTGCCCGGACATATGGGTATCGTGGCGGGGGCCGCCAAAATCAAGGAAAACTTCGATTTTATCCGTCACAACGTTTTCCCCTGGCTTTAAAAAAAACGTCCGCGGGGCCCCATGTTCTTTCCTCTCCCCTCGGGGGAGAGGATCGAGGTGAGAGGGAACGTGACACACATTCGTTTTTGGGAGGTGACATAACATGCCTGCCATCGAACTGGAAATCGGTGCACTCCTCAAGAAAAAAGGCCTGACCCTGGGTACCGTGGAGTCCGCCACAGGCGGGTTGATGTCTCACCTTATCACTAACGTCCCCGGCAGTTCGGACTACTTCAAAGGTGCGGTAACGGCTTACGCCAACGAAACCAAGATGAAGGTCATCGGCGTTAAAGCGGCGACGCTGCAAAAATACGGCTCGGTCAGCCCGCAGGTCGCCGAAGAAATGGCCGCCAGCGGTAAAAAAACGTTAGCCGTCGATATTTGCGTGGCGGATACGGGCATCGCCGGGCCGGGCGGCGCCACGCCGGGTAAAGCGGTGGGGCTTTTTTATTTAGGCCTGGCCCACCAGGGCGGCGTGTCCAACCGCAAACTGGAGCTGCACGGCACGCGGCTCCAGAACAAGAAAAGCGCGGCGGAAGCGGCACTAAAGTGGGTAAAGGAATATTTAAAGAAATTATAGTTATTTATACGCTTCCGGAAACAGCTCTTTTGCCAGGGCCGCTTTTCGGTCGGAAGATTTCTTGGTTTTCGCTTTCCCGGAAGGAACTGCGGCCAGAGTTATTCCTGCTCCGCCATAGTTAATTGTTCTATCTTCCTTTGGCTCGTGGATGACGTTCAGGCTTGTTTGCCAGATACCCCGGCACTCCGGGCAAAAAACGAATAAATCCCCCTCGTCGGTAATTTTGGTTTCTACCTTGGTATTGTCCTGGCTGTGAATCATCATCATGCCTCCTTGAATTCCTTTTTGATTATTAAGGGATTCTTTTATTTTTATCTTATTCTTAACCACCCATTATTGTCAGTGATATTTGTCCCTTTTTAATTGCCATCAGTATCAATCAATGTTATACTCTGACAGATTATAGGATTTGGGGTTGTTTTTTCGATCTAGTACCGCTCATGGTGAGCCTGTCGAACCATAGCGGTATTAAAATGAACTTAGATTGGAGATTTTCCGTGAAAAGAGTTGACGGCCGTGCCTATGACCAGTTGCGTGCTGTTGAGATTATTCCCGGCTACCAGGCCTTCGCCGAGGGTTCCGCGTTAATCAAACTGGGCAAGACCCATGTCCTGTGCGCCGTCAGCGTCGAGGAAAGGGTGCCCCCTTTCCTTAAAGGCAGCGGCACCGGCTGGATTACCGCGGAATACGCCATGCTCCCCCGCGCCACCGTCACCCGCAGCGAGCGCGATTCCACGCGCGGTCACGTTGGTGGCCGCAACCAGG
Source organism: Dehalococcoidales bacterium (assembly GCA_050018395.1). GTDB lineage: Bacteria > Chloroflexota > Dehalococcoidia > Dehalococcoidales > RBG-16-60-22 > RBG-13-51-18. The sequence goes on along the minus strand of JBEKAC010000052.1, from coordinate 2,061 downwards.
AAATCCAGCGGCTTATCGGGCGTTCTTTAAGGGCTGTGGCGGATATGGCCGCTTTAGGGGAGAGGACGCTTATCGTCGATTGCGATGTTATCCAGGCGGACGGCGGCACGCGTACCGCCTCCATCACCGGCGCTTACGTGGCTTTACACCAGGCGGCGGAAAAGCTGATGAAGATGGGCGTTATTTCTAAAAGTCCGCTGAAAAGCGCCGTAGCGGCCACCAGCGTTGGTATTGTCAACACTTACATGATGCTGGACCTCTGTTATGATGAGGACTCGCAGGCAGGCGTGGATTTCAACGTGGTTATGACCAGCAAAGGCGAGTTCGTCGAGGTGCAGGGCACCGCGGAAGGCAAGCCGTTTACCCGCCAGTCCATCGACGATTTATTGGCCTTGGCGGAAAAGGGAATTCAACAGCTTTTCAAAGCCCAGCAAGAAGCTTTGAAAACTTCAAAGTAAAACGTAATTGTCATTCTGAGGGCACGAAGTGCCCGTGAGAATCCGATCGGTATATTATTATGCCAGCCAATCAATATTATTTATATATCTTAACTACTGCCCAGAACACGGCGCTCTATACCGGGGTTACCAATGACTTACTCCGCAGGACATATGAGCATAAAAATAACATGGTTGAAGGATTTACCAAGAGGTATAGCATACACAAGCTAGTCTTTTATGAAATTGGCGAGGATATATTAGCTACCATCGAGCGTGAGAAGCAGATAAAAAGCTGGGTACGTAAGAAAAAAGTGGCGTTGATAAACGCCTTTAACCCGGATTGGCATGATCTCTATTACGAAATATCGGTAATTGATTGAGTATGCCTAATAGATTCTCACGTCGTCCCGACTTTGTCGAGACTCCTCAGAATGACATAACGTATTATGGCCTTACTTGTCCTGTCCCGTAAATAATCCACTTGTAAGAGGTCAATTCCTTGAGACCCATCGGCCCGCGGGCGTGCATCTTTTGCGTGCTGATGCCCACCTCCGCCCCCAGCCCGAACTGCCCCCCGTCCGTAAAGCGCGTGCTGGCGTTAACGTAAACGCAGGCCGCGTCCACCTCGTTGAGAAAGCGCATCGCGCTGCCGTAGTCCTCGGTGAGAATGGCCTCGGAGTGGCCGGAGCCGTATTTTTCGATGTGCTCCAGCGCGTCCTCGAGGGAGTCCACCACTTTAATCGCTGCGATGAGCGCCAGGAATTCCTTGCCCCAGTCCGTTTCTTCCGCGGGCACCAGGTCCAGTCCGTCCTCTTCGGCGAGAATCGCCATCGACCTCTCGTCGCAATGGAGTTCCACCCCGTCTTTAGCCAGCGCGGCGGCCATCTCCGGCAGGTATTCTTCCGCGATGTCCTGATGGACGAGCACGGTGTCTAGGGCGTTGCAGACGGTAGGCCGCTGCACTTTAGCGTTATAGACGATGTCCACCGCCTTCTGGATATCGGCGCTTTTATCCACGTAGGTATGGCACACGCCGATGCCCCCCGTGACGACAGGCATGGTGGCGTTTTCCGCCACGGACTTGATCAGGCCGGCCCCACCCCTCGGGATAATTAGATCGATGACGTCGTTCATTTTCAGCATCACGTCCACCAGGGCGCGGTCCGTATCGTCGACGAACTGGACGCAGCCGGCGGGCATACCGGCCATTTTGCAGGCCCCCTGGATGACTTTTACGATGGCGGTATTGGAGTTAATGGTCTCCTTGCCGCCACGCAGGATGACGGCGTTCCCGGACTTGAGGCAGAGACTGGCGATATCCACGGTAACGTTGGGCCGGCTTTCGTAGATGGCCCCGATGACCCCGATGGGCACGCGTTTCTTGCCGATTTGCAGCCCGTTGGGCATCGTGCGCATTTCAAACGTCTCGCCGACGGGGTCTGGTAAAGCGGCGACGGCGCGGGTATCGGCGGCGATGCCTTCCAGCCGCCGCTCGTCGAGCATCAGGCGGTCGAGGATCGCCTCGCTAAAGCCGGCGATTTTAGCCGCTTTATAATCCTTCGCGTTGGCAGCCAGGATTTCGTCCTTCCTTATCAGGATATCGGCGGCGATATTGCGCAGA
>JBEKAC010000051.1:0-17539 GCA_050018395.1 Dehalococcoidales bacterium | reverse complement strand
ACCGGCCGCACAGCTCATTGGGAGGGTTAAGTCCTTCAGAATATGTGCGTAGATATCAGCAGAATCTTAAACTAGAAGCATTAGTCACTTAACTCCTGGTACTAAAAATGGGGGCAGGTCAGTAACTACCGTGGAAAAAGCGGACAGCATCTATACCGATCTTCAGAAACACCTGGATAAGCAGGCCGTGGGTTTTCCCGCTACCAGGTCCGGGGTCGAGATACGCATCCTCAAGGAATTATTCACTCCGGAACAGGCCAAGCTGGCGCTGTATATAAATTATAAACCTCAGTCAGCCCAGGAAATTTATAATCAGGCTAAAGGCAGCGGCATATCTTTGAAAAAGGTGAAGGACTTGCTGGCGGCCATGGAAAGCACCGGCGCCATCGGTGGCATGGAAAAGGACCGCAAGGATCATTATTACACCATGCCGCTGCTGGTGGGTATCGTGGAGCAGCACGCGAGCAAAGCCACGCCCCAATTCTTCATGGATTTCAACCATTATATGGCGGAAGGCTACGGCAGGGCTTTTGCCAGCACCAAAGTCTCCCAGATGCGGACTGTTCCGATAGAGCAAAGCCTCAAGGTAGAGCACCATGTTGCTACCTATGATGAGATCAGGGAAATTATTAAAACCACGCCGGGGCCCATCGCCATTAACCCGTGTATGTGCCGGGAAGGGGCCAAGCGAAGAGGGCAGCCGTGTCACGTAACCACGCGCACCGAGACCTGCATGAGCTTCGGCGATTGGGCCCAGCGGGGGATTAATGCTGGAAATAAAGAGATATCCAGAGAAGAAGCCCTGGAAATAATGCGTAAAAATGAGGAGGATGGGCTTGTCCTCCAGCCCACCAATTACCAGAAAATCGATTTCATCTGCTCCTGCTGCGGGGATTGCTGCGGCGTCATGAGGATACAGAAAGCGTTACCCAAACCGGCGATAAACTGGTCTCACAACTTTTTTGCCGCGATAGACACCGACATTTGCAGCGGCTGCGGGGTGTGCGTGGAAAGGTGCCAGATGAATGCCATCAAGCTCGACGAGCAGAGCGGGCTTTCCACGGTCAACCTTGACCGCTGCATCGGGTGCGGCAACTGCGTGGCGTCCTGCCCGTCGGAGGCGCTTAAACTGGTCAAGAAGGAAAAAGAGATAGCACCGCCGGAGGACCGTACCGGCCTTTATAAGTTATTGGCGGAGAGAAAATAGTCAGCGCCGGAAAAACCGCCGGAAAATAGCTTCTTTATAAAAATCCTAAACTCTAAATACTAAATATTAGGCTCTTCCCCCTTTTAGAGTTTCGAGTTTAGTGTTTAGAATTTCAAGTGTGTTATACTTGAAATGTTATTTTTCATCTGATATCGCTATGGAATACGAAACCGTCATCGGGCTGGAAGTTCACGCCCAACTATTGACCAAAAGCAAGATGTATTGCTCCTGCAGCGCGGACTACGCCAATGCGCCCCCCCAATACCCACGTTTGCCCTGTCTGCTTGGGCCTGCCCGGCGTCTTGCCGGTGATCAATAAACAGGCCGTGGAATACGTTATGATGACCGCCCTCGCCTTGAATTGCGCCATTAATGAGTTCACCCGGTTCGACCGCAAGAACTACCCCTATCCTGACCTCATGAAGGGCTATCAGATTTCCCAGGCCTACGCCCCCATCAGTAAAAAGGGACATATTACCATCGAGGTTGATGGCACCACAAAACGGATCGGCATCAATCACGTTCACCTGGAAGAGGACGTGGCCAAAATGCAGCACCGCAGCGCCGGCGGCGAGGACTACAGCCTTGTCGATGTCAACCGTTCCGGCGTCCCGCTGATGGAAATCGTCAGCGACCCTGACCTGCGCTCGCCGGAGGAAGCCCGCCAGTACCTGGTGAAGCTGCGCAGCATCCTGCAGTATCTTGGCGTTTCCACCGGCAACATGGAGGAGGGGAGCTTCCGGTGCGATGCCAACATCAGCATCCGGCCTGTGGGCGCTGAAGAGCTCGGCCCCAAGGTGGAAGTGAAGAACCTCAACAGCTTTAAGGCCGTCTTCCTGGCGATGGAGTACGAGGCCAGGCGCCAGCGCAGAGCGGCCGCCGAAGGTAAAAAGCTCGTCCAGGAGACGCGGGGCTGGGTGGAGCCGGAAGGTAAAACCGTCACCCAGCGCAGCAAGGAGTACGCCCACGACTACCGCTACTTCCCGGAGCCGGACCTGCCGCCTTTGGTCATCGGGCGGGAATGGGTGGAGGCAGTACAGCGCAAGCTGCCGGAGCTGCCGGAAGCCCGGCGCGACCGGTTTATTACCGCCTACGGCCTATCGTTGTACGATGCTAATTTGCTTACCGAGTCCAAAGCGCTAGCCGACTATTTTGAGGAAGGCGTTAAAGCCTCTAAAGAAGTTTCGCCTAAAGAGGTGGCTAACTGGCTCATCGGTGAGGTAGGCCGCATTTTGAACGCCGGTAATATCGATATCGATGTTTTCCGGAAGAAAGTGAGCCCCGCCGCTCTATCCGCCCTCGTTTTAAGTTCTCACGGCACGATCAACGCCGCCACCGCCAAGTCTGTACTGGAAGAGATGTACAATACCGGCAAAGATTCCGCCGCCATTATTAAAGAGCGGGGACTCAGCCAGATAAGCGATACGAACGAGCTTGAGAAAATAGCCGCTGAAGTGATACAATCAAATGTGCAGCCTGTCGCCGACTTTAAGGCGGGCAAAGAGAACGCGCTTAAGTTCCTGGTCGGCCAGGTGATGAAAGCGAGCAAGGGGCGCGCCAATCCGCAGCTCGTTAACGAGGTACTCAAGCGGAAGCTGGCGGAAAAGCGGTAGCAGCAGGGGAGAAACGGTAATGTCCAATTATTTATATATCGCACAAATTGTTATCGCGGTAGCTCTGATTGCCGTATCGTTGCTACAGGTCAAGGGCGGCGGCCTGGGCGGCATCTTCGGCCAGGCGGATACGGTCTATCGTACCAAGCGGGGCGTGGAAAAAACCCTCTTCCAGCTTACCATCGCGCTGGTTGTCATCTTCATTGTCCTCTCGATAGTATCTTTGAGAATCGGCACTTAAAACTTTTCCGGAACTGTCATTATTCCTTATAAATCGGGGTAAAAAACCCGGTTTTCCTCATTTTACATTGAATTCATGAAAATTGTGACCGTTTTATGCCTGCGGCTATTGACAAATACGCTCAGGTTTGCTACTCTGCTAGGCAAGGACAACTTAGGAGGTGCATGATGCAGGCCTATTGCATGAAATGCAGGAAGAAAGTTGAAATGAAAAATGCCAAGGCGGTCACCCTGAAGAACAAGAGACCGGCCACCCAGGGAACTTGCCCCAGCTGCAGCACCAAGGTGTTCCGCATCGGCAAGGGATAATCCTGCAATAGCTTCTCCCGTCCTGTGGACACAAACCGGGTTTGCAGCTTGGTTGCAGGCCCGGGTTTGGTGAGTTAGCCGCGATTCGGCATTAAAGCGGTTGGGAATGAAATGGGAATTTCCCCGACCGGGCTAACTGCTGTAGTAGTCTGTGTATTGAAATAGTGAATAAGGCATTGCTCCGGCAGTGCCTTATTTGATTTGAAATACGGCTTGCACTAAAATTTCTTCTTACCGGAGCTTTTCGTTATCTGAAAAAACCTGTTCCTGTTTGCTGTGAGTTATGCGAGTTATATGTACCGTGATAAGAGATAAGTCGGGAAAAAGTATCTCCACCCGGAAAAGTATGCTTTCATGGCTGGTTCTTTTCCGCCTGGGGGCTACCGCGCGCGGTATTCTTCCTTTTTTGCTCGGCGCCGTCATCGCCTGGAGCCAGGGCAACCCTATCGACTGGTTGATACTACTCCTCTCATCAATAGCTGTCCTCTGTATCATGTTGATGACTTTCCTCGTAAATGAGTATTACGATTACGATACCGATGTGGCCAATAAAGACTTTCACCTGCTTTCCGGCGGCAGCCGCATATTGCCGATGGGGCTTATCCCCCGGCGCCGTGCTCTTATCGCCGCCTATGTGTTTCTCGCCGCCGCCGGCGGCATCGGCCTGCTGCTGTATTTCTATTTCCGGACCGGGCCGCTGACCATCCCACTGGGAGCTATCGCCATTTTCATCGGCTACGGCTATACCGCCAAACCGTTGCAGCTTTCCTACCGGGGCCTCGGTGAAATAGGCATCTGGTTCAGCTGCGGCTGGCTGGCTACCATCACCGGCTACTACCTTCAGACCGGACGACTCGACGCCGTAGCGACGCTGGCTTCCCTGCCCGGGGCTATCAGCGTTTTCCTGGTGATATTGATGAATGAAATCCCCGATATAAGGTCGGATAAGCTTTCCGGTAAAAACAACCTGGCGGTCCGGCTGGGCAGAGAGAAGGCGGGCATCCTGTACGCTGCATTGCTCGTCCTGTGCTACATAAATATCATCGTTAACGTCTTTTTTAAGGTGCCCGTCATCAGCGTCTATATTTCAATTATCCTGCTGCCGCTGATAATATGGATTATCCGCACTATCTTTAGACAAGGACTGACCGATAGGGAGGTACAGAAGTCTCTGGCCCTGCGCACGATGGTCTTCGACCACCTTATAACGATAATCTACGCCGTCAGTTTTATCGTGGCCGGCCTGACCGATATGGAGCTGAATATCGGCTATTTGATAATACTGGCGGCCGCATTTATCGTTGTTTTCGGACTGGAAGGCCTGGGGCTAGTTACCTCAAGATTGGTGCTGGCGGAGTAAAGTTGTGGGGTTTGCCCCACCTTGTCCCCCGTTAAAATCCATCCCTCTGACCCCTTTCCTTCGGCAGGCTCAGGACAGGCTCTTTGCCAAAGGAAGGGGGAAAAAAAGAGAGGGACGCAAGTCCCTCTCTGCGGTTACTCCCTTTTTATTTGTTATCACTGACAAAGTATAGCTCATATACTTGTCTTTTTCGTTCTATCTCCTACGTTTCCAGATAGTACCGGCCGGCGTGTCTTCCAGTGTAATGCCCAGCCCCGCCAGGCTGTTCCTTAGCTCGTCCGCCAGCTGGAACTGTTTGGCTTTACGCAAGTCCTTCCGCGCGGCGATCAATACTGCCATGATGCCATCGGCATCTTCCGGCAGGTCATCCATCTTTAGCCCCGCCCCGCCCAGCTTTTCTTTAAAGGATAGCGCCAGCTTTTGCAGCGGTGCGACGTCCAGCGGCGATTCTTTTTTTGCCTTGAAATTCAGCCCCAGTACCCCGCCCAGCTCTTTTAAAGCCTCGCGGGCTTTGGCGGCGTTCATCCCCGTTTCCTCCGCCCGGTTGATATCCCGCGCCAGGTCGAACAAAACGGCGATGGCCTGGGGAGTGTTAAAGTCGTCATCCATCGCTTCGATAAACTTTTCACGATACGGTTTGGCGTCAAGCACTTGCCCCTTGCCTCCGGCGGTCTCTTTCGTCGCGACTCTTAAGAGTCTTTCGGCGCCAACCTGCGCCGCGTCGATGGCTTCCGGCGTATAGGTCAGCGGGCTGCGGTAGTAGGAGCTTAAAACGAACAGGCGTAAACCGTCCGCGGTGTATTTTTTCAGCGCGTCCCGTATGGTTATCAGATTGCCCAGGCTCTTGCTCATCTTTTCCGCGCCCATCTGGAGCAGCCCGTTATGCATCCAGTACTGCACGAAAGGCTTTTTGCCCGTATAGCTTTCCGACTGCGCGATTTCGTTTTCATGATGGGGGAAGACCACGTCCTGCCCGCCGCCGTGGATATCTATCTGCTCGCCGAGGAATTTCATGGACATGGCGCTGCACTCGATGTGCCAGCCCGGCCGGCCTTTGCCCCAGGGGCTGTCCCAGGAAGGCTCACCCGGTTTAGCTTCCTTCCAGAGGGCGAAGTCCATCGGGTCTTCTTTTTGCTCCGCTGCCTCGACGCGCGCCCCGGCCATCATCTGTTCCACGCTGCGCTTGGAAAGCTTGCCATAGTCCGTCATCTTGCGCACGCGGAAGAAAACGTTGCCGCCGACGGCGTAGGCGAACCCCTTATCGATCAGCCCCCGTGTCAGCTTAATGATTTCCGGGATGGTCTCCGTGGCTTTGGGGGTAAAGTGCGGCCGCAGGATATTCAGGGCGTCCATGTCCTCGAAGTAGCGCAGGGTGTACTTCTCCGTCAGCTCTTTGACGGTGATGCCCAGCCGGTTGGCGTGGTTGATGATGTTGTCCTCGACGTCCGTGACGTTTTCCACGTGCTTGACCTTATAGCCGCGGAACTCCAGGTAGCGGCGGACGACATCGAAGATGATATAGCTCATGGCGTGCCCGATGTGGGAATCCGCGTAAGGGTTGATACCGCAGACGTACATCGTCACCACGTCGCCATGAGGCTTGAATTCGGTTTTCTTGCCGGTCAAAGTGTCGGAAATATTCATATCAAGTTCCTTTTTAAGTCAATGGTTAACAGTTCACAGTTTACAGTCTACAATAACCTTGGTCTTTAACTTGTTTCTTCTCCCCCCCCGGGGGAGAAGATTAAGATGAGGGGGAGCACTGTATTGGTTCAATGCCTTCACCCTCACCTAACCTCTCCCCTCAAGGGAGAGGAATTTCGGAAGAAATATCCATCTTTAACTACAAAACTCATTCTTGACACTATTATTTTTCTTCTATCAGCGCTACCGCGTAAGCGGCGATGCCCTTCTCTTCCCCGATAAAGCCCAACCCGTTATTGGTGCTGGCTTTGACGCTGACTCTGGCAACGTCGATATTCATGGTCTGGCTCAATTTCTCCCGCATCGTGTCAATATAGTCGTGGAGCCTGGGTTTTTCCGCCACCACGGTAACATCGATATTGCTGACTTTAAAGCCGCGCCCCTTGAGCTTTTTCACGACTTTATCCAGCAAGTACAGGCTGGAAACCGCTTTATACTCCGCCTCCCCCGGCGGGAAATGCTCCCCGATGTCTCCGAGCGCCGCCGCCCCCAGCAGGGCATCCATGACAGCGTGGGTGAGGACATCGGCGTCGCTCCAGCCGTCCAGGCCTTTAGCGTAAGGGATTTCCACGCCGCCCAGCACCAGCTTCCTCCCCGCGGCGAGGGGGTGGACGTCATAGCCGATGCCGATACGCAGGTTGCTGCTCATATTACTCCAGAAATGCTTTGGCCATCGCCAGGTCGTCGGGCGTGGTTATCTTAATATTAGCATAAGAGCCCGGGTATAGTTTTACCTTGAAGCCGGCTTTTTCCACCAGCGTGGCATCATCCGTAACGTCTCCGCCGGCATATTTGTAGGTATTCCTGATGATATCGAAGCTGAAGACCTGCGGCGTCTGGACAGCCCTTAGATTTTGACGTGGGAGCGTCTGGTGCACAATCTCGCCCTTGTCCACCTGCTTGATGGTATCTATCACCGGCACGGCGGCTGCGGCGGCCCCGGTCTCTTTAGCCGCCTCCAGCCCCCGCTCGATAAGGTCGATGGTGACCAGCGGGCGGGCGCCGTCGTGGATGACCACCCAATCGGCTATTTTTATCCGCTTCATGCCCTCCACGACCGAGTCCTGCCGCCTTTTCCCCCCGAGGCAGATATCGGTCACTTTATACCAGTGCTCCGCCGCCACCATCTGGCGGCATTCCTCGATGTTCTTCTCGTGCATCACGACGACGATCTGGTCGATCTTCTTGCATTTCTGGAAGGTATTCAGCACGCGCGCCAGTACCGGTATCCTGCCCAGCGGCACGAACATCTTATCCACGCCCTGCATGCGCTGGCTGTCCCCGGCGGCCACGATGATAGCAAAGACTTTAGAATCTGGCATATAAATCCTTATTCTCCTGTCATTCTGAAGGAGTATTTTTTAAACAAAACATGAGGACATAAATTAATATGGAAAATAATTACTCATTCTGTCATTCCAGCGAAAGCTGGAATCCATTGCTTAAATTCTAATATCATGCTGAATTTATACTTGGATTCTGGCCTTCGCCAGAATGACATGATTAAAAATCCAGCTGCTATCCAGATAGTTCCTCCTCCCTTTTCCCCTCTCCCCTTAACCCTTTCGTCACCGCTTCCCTTAATGTCCCGGCGATAATCAGCTCCATATCTTTCGGGGGGTTCAGGTTCGCCCCCAGCTTGGGGACGATGCAGCGCTTAAAGCCCAGCCGCATCGCCTCGTTAAGCCGGCGGTCCATCTGGGCGGCGGGGCGCAGCTCACCGCTTAAGCCCACCTCGCCCACCGCCGCGACCTGCGGCATAACCTCCGCGTCGCGGTAGGAGGAGGCAATCGCTAAAGCCATGCCTAGGTCCGCAGCCGGCTCGCCCACCTTTAAGCCCCCCGTCACGTTAACGATGATGTCCTGGTTGCCCAGCTTTAGCCCCACCCGCCGGGAGAGCACCGCCGTCACCAAAAGCAGGCGGTTAAAATCGACGCCGTTGGCGGTGCGCCGCGGCTGCCCGAAGCTATTGGTCGTCGTCAAAGCCTGTATTTCCACTAAAAGCGGGCGGCTGCCCTCGATGACCGGCACCACCGCCGACCCTACCGTTTCCGTGCCGCGCTGGGAAAGGAACGCTAGCGAGGGGTTGCCCACCTCGATCATCCCTTCCTCTTTCATCTCAAAAACGCCCACCTCGTTGGTGGAGCCGAAGCGGTTCTTGACGCAGCGTAGCAATCGATAGGCGCTGAAAGGCTCGCCTTCCAGGTACAGAACGACGTCGACGATGTGCTCCAGAATGCGCGGCCCGGCGATGGCGCCCTCCTTGGTGACATGCCCGCTGATAAAGACGGGGACGCCGCGCAGCTTGGCCCACTGCATCAGACGCATCGTGCAGTCCCGCACCTGCGAGACGCTGCCCGCCGCCGATTCCCCGCCGGGGATATAGACCGTCTGGATGGAATCGATGACGACCAGCGCCGGCTGCGCCTGTTCTATGTGGGCGAGCACGGCATCGAGGTCGGTCTCCGCCATGATATAGAGGCCCCCGCCGCCCAGCCCCAGCCGGTCCGACCGCAGCTTTATCTGGTGCACCGTTTCCTCGCCGGTGACATAGACCACGCGGCTGTCTTCATTGGCGAAGGACGCCGCCGCCTGCAGCAGCAGGGTGGATTTGCCGATGCCGGGGTCGCCGCTGATAAGCACTAAAGACCCCGCCACCAGGCCGCCGCCCAGCACGCGGTTGAACTCCGGGAGGGGTATAGGGGTGCGGTCCGCAGCCAGGATTTCTACTTCCGAAAGCTCCTGCGCTACGGACGGCTGGCCGGACGGGCGCGTTAACGCCGCCTCCGCCCGGATAGTCATCTCGCTAAAGCTGTTCCAGGTGTTGCAGTCCGGGCAGCGCCCGAGCCACTTAAGGCTTTCCTTGCCGCACTCCTTGCAGACGTAAACGATTTTCCCCTGGGACTTACTCACAGCTAGAGTTTAGTATTTTTGAGATAAGAAGGCAAGGAAGTGAGAAAAATCAAGTCTCAAACCTACTACAACGTCTTTGTAACATGAGGTTTGACTGTATGCACGCAAGTGGTATATTATCAAGCATAAAATACATGGAGTCCATAATGGTAGATAAAGGTGATGCTCTAAACATCAGAGTGTGGTCATTATTTGAAAGAGCGGGTTTTGACACAAAACCTAATTCAAATAATCCTGATGAAGAAAAAGTTATACTTACCAATAAAAAAACAAGGTCTTTAGATTTATCCGCAAGTATAGGTCCGTTATCTGTCAAAATAATAAGGGAAAACACAACACAAAAGAAATTACCAGAATCATTTTCGACATATGTTCATGACTTTATTCAATTAACTAAAATAGCAAAAGCAAATGCTTGTCTATTTGTTTTTACAAATATAAATGTTAATGAACAAGAAAAAGAGTATGCTAATAAAAACCACATTCAAGTTTGGGGAGAAAAGGAACTTAGTTATTATGAAGCTATCGTTGATACTATAGGTGAGTATGCAAAATATGAGATTATCCATTCATTTGGAATAAAGACTGACGAAGAAGTTAATATTCACAATTTACTTGCATTGAAATTTCAGCAACCTTATAATAATTCGCTTTCCGAGTTATTTATGTTTACCACATCTCCAGAAAAATTACTTAAAACTTGTGTTATTTTCCGTAAGGCTCAAGGAAGCGCAAACACGTATCAGAGGATGGTTAACAAAAGACGATTAGGTAGTATGAAGAAATATGTGGTTCAAAATAATGCTGTTTTACCACCTAACTTAATAGTATATTTAAATGATAATGTGAAATGGAACCCAATACCTATACCGGAAAAAGATCTTGAAGGTGAAACAATCACTCTCGCAAAAAAGAATTATGAACTTGGAATATTGAGCATACCCCTCGAATATGCCTCAATTGAAATAATCGATGGGCAACACAGGCTTTTTGGGTTTGTTAATACCGAGCCTTTCACCAGAGAAAATTTTAACTTAACGGTAATAGGACTGAAGAATCTAGATTCTAACAAAAAACGGGATATTTTTATAGCTATTAATGATAATATGCGTCGAGTTGATGCCAATTTAGTCACATATCTAAAATACACTGAAAATGAAGTTGATTGTCAGGAAAATCGTGAACTCATGGCAATAAAAGTAGTAGTGGGTTTAAATAATTGTAGTCCGTTTAAAGACAAAATCAAGTTGTTGGACATTGGTAAACAATATATCACCCTTAGGAATTTTACCAATGATGATTTACAATCACTTTTAGGCCCAAGGGGGATGCTTCGTAAATACTACCCTTCCAATAATTCTGAAGAGTATATTAGTGTTTTTCGTCTTTACTTTAATGTAGTAAAAACTATATTTTCTTTACAATGGGATAATCCAGAAAAATATATTATTTTTACTAATCGTGGCATTTCTGCTTTTCTTAAATTGCTGAAACCAATTCTTAAACATTGTCAGAGTCAATTAAGTGAGGAAATTATCAAGAAATACATAATGCCAATTAAAGAGAATTGGGGCGATGAAAAGTGGGATAGGACCAAATTGAAGGGTATGTATGTTGGCACAAGTGGCCGTAAACAATTTCAAAGAGAATTAATTGGTATAGTTCAAAAAAGTTTTCCAGACTTTCGGGAATAGTTTACTTGCTCTTTGTTCTTTTTAGATAAACATTTTGTATCCCCCCTCTCCAAGGCGACAAAATCCTCTAGTATCTTCGTGATTGCCGTGTTAATATCTCCGTACAAATAGGCGGAGGTGGGGTATGAAAAACCAGCAAAAACGTAAACGTGGCGCCCAGTTAGGCAACCAAAACGCCATCAAACACGGCTATTATTCGCGTGCGTTCAATCAAAAAGAAAAGTATGACTTCTCCCTTGCCGCTGGCATCAACGGCATTGATGAAGAAATTACTCTCCTGCGCTTTGAAATAAAAAAAGCTGTCACTGGGGGTGACATCAAGAATCTGGTGCCGTTATCCAAAGCCGCCTATGCCCTGGAAAAACTTATCCGCACGCGCCAGCGCGTCTTTACGGATGAGCAGGCTCAAATTGGAAAAGCTGTGGAGAACGCTTTCCGTCATATCTTGCTGCCCTTAGGCCCTGAAGCCATGCGCTCGGCGGTGGCTTATCATGAGCCGCAATTGTTAAAAGAATTTGATTCCTTAAATCAAAAAAACGAATCCCCCGCCCGGCAAAACTGAATATACATAAAACAAAAAACCATGATTAAAGCTAATTACACTAGGGTTGTTTGGGATGAAAAATTTCAAATCACGGTTGGCAAGTCTCCCTTAGTTAAAGGGAAACCGGAGAAAGGTTTTTTTAAAAAAAAGGGGCTTTTCGCCCCCCCTTGAACTTACAACTTAAAGCTTAAAGCTTATAGCTTAAAGCCTAATATTCAATAACGGCGATAACGTCGCCGGGCTTGACCACCTGGTCCTCTTTAACGCTTACCTGTTTTACCGTGCCGTCCACCGTGGCGACGATGGGGTTTTCCATTTTCATGGACTCCAGCACACAGAGGACGTCGCCCTCTTTCACTTTATCGCCCACTTTTACGTCCACGCTGATAATTTTGCCGGTGATAGGCACCACTACGGTTTCCCTGGCCAACGCTCGAGCCCCCCTTTCGCGGTACGCTCCGGAAATATAAGAGCGGTGGAGTTTTGCACTGCCACCGCCCCATTATACTAAAAAGCTCTGAATAAGTCTTTATCAACCCCCTATATCCCCCATTCTTGGGGGACTGGGAAGGCTGGGGGACACCCCCAGTGCCCCCGCCAGAAAGCTTTCTGGACTTCCTTTCCGGCGGTCAAGTCACGCCGGTTTACTTGGCGCCGGCGCCTACCGCGACGTTCGGCATAGAGAAGTGTTCCAGCGACTCGATGGTGATCTCTTCGTCTTTAACGTCAACCACCACCTCGGTAACGTAGGAGTTTTCCGTGATGCTGAACTCTTTGTCCACCTGGATTTTCTTTTTAGACGTGTCCCGTTTCGCGTCTTCCAGATGTTCTTTGATAATCTTCTCGATATCGTATTTCATGCTTTCCGTGGCATAAACGGTGATGCTATCACTGGAACTTTCCGTAAGGATAATTTCCGGCACGACGCGGTATTTGTCTTCCTCTTTATCCGCCGCGCGCTTATCCGGGACAACGTTGACCGCTTTGAGCACGGAATCGATGATATCCGGAAGCTTGATATTGGCTTTAATCTCGTATACCCTCTTGAAGTTCTTAAAGCCGCCGCGCAGCACCGCCTCAGAGAGCTTGTCTTCCACTTTGTTCTGGATAACGCGGCGCAACTGGCGGGCGCCGTATTCCTCTTTATAGCCCTCTTTACCCAGATAATCCTTGGCGGTCATGGTTACCTGGAGTTTAATCTCTTTTTCCGCCAGCTGCTTGCTGACGGTGCCCAGCATCATGTCTACGATGGCCCTGATCTGCTCCTCGGTGAGGGTGTGGAACACAATGATATCGTCGATACGGTTGAGGAACTCGGGGCGGAAAGAGCTCTCGCGGCTGTCCTTCAGCTTGTTCAGCAGGTCGTCACGCATCTTTTCGTAAGTGCGTTCCCGCGCCTTGGCTTCATCGCCGCGCTGGGCGAAGCCGACCGAGCCACGTTTAATTTCCACCGCGCCGAAGTTGCTGGTCATGATGATAATGGCGTTGCGGAAGTCCACGCGGCGCCCCTTGGCGTCCGTCAGGTGGCCGTCATCGAAAATCTGCAAAAGCAGGTTAAAAACGTCCGGGTGGGCTTTTTCTATTTCATCCAGCAGGATACAGCTGTAAGACTTACGCCGTACCGCCTCGGTCAGCTGGCCGCCTTCATCATAGCCTACGTAGCCGGGCGGCGCTCCCACCAGGCGGGACACGGCGAATTTTTCCATGAACTCGGACATATCGATACGGATGAGGGCGTCCTCGCTGCCGAACATGTACTCGGCCAGGGTCTTGGCCATCTCCGTTTTGCCTACGCCGGTAGGTCCGAGGAAGAGGAAAACCCCCATGGGACGCTTGGCGTCTTTAATGCCCGAGCGGGCGCGGCGGACGGCCTTGGAAATGGCTTTGACCGCCTCGTCCTGGCCGGCGATGCGCTTGTGTAAAGCATCCTCCATGTTCAGGAGCCGGCTGACTTCATCGTCGGCGAGCTGGACCATCGGGACGCCGGTCCACATACTGACCACTTCGGCGATGTCTTCTTTCCTGACGATGACGTCCTCGCGCTCCTGCTCGCTCTTCCACTCGGTTTCCAGCTGTTTGATCTTTTCTTCGTTCTGGAGCTCCTGCTCGCGGAGTTCCGCGGCAAAATCATACTGCTGCGTGGCCAGAGCGTTATCTTTGTCCTTGCGCAGCAAGTCCTGTTTTTCTTTGGTCTGTTTCAAAGAAACCGGCATGGTGCTGTGGCGTATCCTGACGCGGGACGCAGCCTCGTCCACGAGGTCGATAGCCTTGTCCGGCAGAAAACGGTCCGGTATATAGCGTGACGCCAATGAAGCCGCCGCGGCTAACGCATCATCACTGATTCGCAGCTTGTGATGCTCCTCGTATCTTTCCCGGATACCGCGGAGGATTTGCAGCGTTTCATCAACGGAAGGCTCTTCCACCAGCACCGGCTGGAAGCGGCGCTCGAGGCCGGCATCGCGCTCCACGTGCTTGCGGTAATCATCCAGCGTGGTGGCGCCGATACACTGCAGCTCGCCCCTGGCCAGTGAAGGTTTAAGAATGTTGGCGGCGTCCACGGCGCCTTCGGCGGCGCCGGCGCCCACCATCGTATGAAATTCGTCGATAAAGATAATGCAGTTGCCTGCGGTCTTAATCTCGTCGATGATCTTTTTGAGGCGTTCTTCGAACTCGCCGCGATATTTCGTGCCGGCTACCAACGAGCCCATGTCCAGGGCGATCAACCTCTTGTCTTCCAGAGTTTCGGGAACAAGGCCGGCAACGATTTGCTGGGCTAACCCTTCGACGATGGCGGTCTTGCCCACACCCGGCTCGCCGATAAGCGCGGGGTTGTTCTTGGTGCGGCGGCTTAAAATCTGGATAACGCGCTCGATCTCTTTATGCCGCCCGATGATGGGGTCGAGTTTCTTTTTGCGGGCGGCTTCCGTGAGGTCCGTGCCGAGCTGGTCTAAAGCGGGTGTCTTGCTGGTGCTGCGGGTCATCCTGGCTTTGGGAGTGCCCTGGGTAAGAATGTGGGTGACCTCGGCACGTGCCCTTTCCAGGGTAATGCCGAAGCTGTCCAGCACGCTGGAAGCGACGCCCTCTCCCTCGCGGAGAAGACCCAGTAGAAGATGTTCGGTACCGATATAGTTATGGCCCATCTGGCGGGCCTCGTCGATGGCAAGCTCGATAACTTTTTTGGCTCGGGGTGTCAGGCCGGTCTCGCCGGAGCCGGGCTTCTCACCGCGGCCGATGATGAACTCTACCGCCGAGCGCACTTTACCCAGGCCGATGCCCAGATTGGTGAGAACCTTGGCGGCCACGCCTTCTTCTTCGCGGACGAGGCCAAGTAAGATATGCTCGGTGCCGATATAGCTATGATTAAGGTTGCGTGCCTCTTCCTGGGCGATGGTAAGCACGCGACGGGCTCTTTCAGAGAACTTTTCAAACCTGCTGGCCATATTAACTTCTCCGGTGCTAGATTATCCAGTGGAGTACCACTCTATTTTTATCTTATATCATAGAAGCTGGCAACGCAAATATGGATATCCGCCCTTCCCCGAGCAATCACTGGTGCTCAGGAAAGGTAGAGATAAGAAAAGTCTCCTGGCAGTGGCATATTTTCCGCAAAGGGTTGTCCCCTCAGTATCGTCTGCGCTGGGGCGTTTCACTTCCGTGTTCGGGATGGGAACGGGTGGTGCCACCTCGCTCTAACCACCAAGAGACTTATCTCTCACCAGGTACTATATAGTTGTTAATGACCTATTTCCGAGTTACGCTTTGTATTATAGCACAGGAATAGGAATAAAGAAAGACCCAATTGTTAAAAAAACACCCAAATAGCGTAGGAATAAGTGTAAGAAATTCATATTTGGCTGGTGGGAAGTGGTAACTTAACCCCACTTAAAGTATGTTTCAGGGTTGTGGGGAGGGGAAATCCGCATCGGCTCCCTCTCCTTGGCATGGCTGGGCGAGCTTTGCGAAAAGAGGGACGACCGGTTTGCGCCGATATGGTCGATGAAAAGGGCGGTTACGGAGTGCAGGGCAGGCAAAAATGGTACTTTTTCGCCCTTGACAAGGCTGTGGACAAGTGATAGTTTATTGGAGGGCTTTTCCAGCGAGTCTGTTGACCATATATTTCCCCGTACCGATGCGCGCATGGCAGCCCTACGAACATGATGAGGTGAAGACATGAGTATTGAACTGGTGCACATCGGATTCGGCAACATACTGGCCATGAACCGGACTATCGCCATAGCCTCACCAAACTCCGCCCCCACCAAGCGCATCATCCATGATGGCCGCAGCAACGGCAAAGTCATTGATATGACCAGCGGCAGAAGGACCAAGGCCGTTATCTTTACCGATAGCGGCCATATTGTTTTAGCGGCGCTCGCGCCGGAGACCATTGCCAGCCGGTTACAGTCCAGCCGCTCCGGCATACCGGCCAAACAGGACCAGAGTGACGGTGCCGATGAGGCGTGATAAGCTTTCGCCTTTAAGCCCGGACCCCAAACCACTGCTGATCGTCCTCTCCGGGCTTTCCGGAGCAGGTAAAGACACAGTACTGGACGGCCTCCGCAAGTCCGGCCTTCCCCTGTACGTTAGCGTTTCCGCCACCACCCGCGCCCCCCGCCCGGGCGAAAAAGAAGGGCATGATTATTACTTCGTTACTAAAGAACAATTCCAGAAGATGATTGACTCCAACGAGATGCTGGAATGGGCCACGGTATACGGTAATTACTACGGCCGGCCGGTTGAACCGGTACGCCAGGCACTGCAAAAGGGACAAGACGTTATTGTCAGAATCGACGTACAGGGTGCGATAACCATCAAGAAAAAGATTCCACAGGCGGTGTTCGTCTTTTTGCTGACCGCCACGATGGAAGATCTGGAGCGGCGCCTGAAAAAGCGCCGCACGGAGACGGCGGCGGAGCTAGCGCTCCGGCTGGATACCGCCAACCAGGAGCTGGAACAGATAAAGATGTTCGACTACGTGGTGGTGAACCGGCACGGCGAGGCGGCCAACACCGTCGAGGCGATCAAGTCCATCATTTCCGCGGAAAAATGCCGCGCCGTGCCCAGAGAGTTGAATATCTAAAAGTGAATCTCAGGCGTTCTTAAGAGCCACCCCTTCGAGGGCATCAGCCACATCTTCACACCTGTCCGTAGCGCTTTCCATATGCTCGTAAATTTCACGCCATTTGATTATCTGGGGAATATTGGTGGTATCGTCGAAGAGCTCACCGATAGCGGCGCGGTAAACACGGTCGGCCATATTTTCCAGCCGGTTGATTTCCACGCAACGCTCCAGTATCTGTTTAAATTCGGACTTGTGCCGCAGACCCTTGACAGCTTTTTCCACCTCGATCGCGCCTTGAAGGATAATGTCCGCCAGCTCTTTAGCCCGCTGGGTAGGGCCGGTTATTTTATAGATGAACATGGCATCGGCCGTGGCGTGGATAAAGTCGATAATGTCGTCCATTGTATGCGCCAGCTGGGCGATATCTTCGCGGTCGAAGGGAGTAACGAAGGTGCGGTGCAGCAGAGAAATTATCTGGTGGGTGATGGAATCGCCTTCATGTTCCAACTCGGTTATCTCCGCCACGTGGCTATCAATGAACTGCCAGGTATCAATCATATCTTTTAATGCCCGGGCGCCCTTAACAATATTTTGGGTGCTTTGCTCGAAGAGGTCAAAGAATTTCTGCTCCCGGGGCATAAAGGGGAATTTAGGCATGGCTCCTCCTTTGACACTGGAGTTTTAAGCGGTAAAGAGGTATTTGTGACCAAGATGAGTTTAGTGGAGATACGCAAGAATTGTCAAGGAAAATGGAGCGAAAAATCTGCCCGGCTTGACCTGCTCCCCGAAAATAGTGCCAATAGTTAGGTGAAACGCTAAAATAGGCCAAGGAGGGAAGACTTGAAAAGGAAGCGCTTCACCGAAGAGCAGATAATCCGGGTACTGGATGAGCT
>JBEKAC010000050.1:0-18050 GCA_050018395.1 Dehalococcoidales bacterium | reverse complement strand
CAGGCAGTACTTGTTCCAAAGCCGCGAGGCGCCGCCGGTCAGGATGAACAAAAAGGCCACCAGCGCCAGCGGCACCTGGCGCAGCGCCAGGCTGACAACCAGAATCAGGAACGCGATGAAAAGCCAGTAGTTACCCCGCATCCTTTACCCCTCTCCGGCCGCGCCTTCCTCTTCTACCGGTACGAACACGGAGTCTTTGATTTCTTTCAGTGTCTGGTCGGCTTTTTGCCCGCGCAGCCGGCTCTCGGACTTGGGAATAAGACGGTGGATTAAAACGGGCGTCATCAGGTATTTGATGTCGTCCGGTATGACGTAAGCCCGGCCGCGGACGGCCGCCAGCGCCTGTGAAGCGTTGTAAAGCGCCATCATTGCCCGCGGGCTGGCCCCCAGCTCGACGGCGGGGTGTTTCCGGGTGGCGTGCACCAGGCGGATGATGTAGTCCTCCACGTCTGCGGCAATCAGCACCTCGCGGCAGAGCTTCTGCATGCTCAATAGCTCGGCGGCGGAAAGCACCGGCTTTAGCTCCTCTAGCGGGTCGTCCTTGCGGAAACGTGAAAGAATCAGTTTATCGTCTTCCGCGCTGGGGTAGCCCATCTGTATCTTCATTAAAAACCGGTCGAGCTGGGCTTCGGGGAGGGGGAAAGTGCCTTCCAGCTCGATGGGGTTCTGCGTCGCCATCACTAAAAAGGGCCGGGGCAGCGGGCGGGTATCGCCCTCGGTGGTTATCTGGCGCTCCTGCATGGCTTCCAGCAGCGCCGACTGCGTGCGCGGCGTGGCGCGGTTGATTTCGTCCGCCAGCACGATTTGCGACATCACCGGGCCGGGCCGGTATTCGAAGTCCACTGTTTTCTGGTTGAAAATATAGGTGCCGGTAATATCGGAAGGCAGTAAGTCCGGCGTGCACTGGATACGCCGGAAAGTGCAGCCGATGGATTTTGCCAGCGATTTGGCCAGGACGGTCTTGCCCAGCCCCGGCACGTCTTCCAGCAGGATGTGCCCCTCGCAGAGTAAAGCGACAACTGTTAGTTCCACTACCTCCCCTTTGCCCACGATTACGCGCTCGACGTTGGCTTTGACCTTTTCCGCCGCGTCTTTTATCTTTTGAACGTCTTTTTCTTCCATCTTACCTAACGCTTTCTATATTATTAAAACCCTGCATATTATAACAGTTTAACTATCTCGATGCTATTGAAAGAATGTTAAAATATCGTTAGCAATATAATGGGCAGCGGTTACCAGCGTGACAAATATTACATTATTTATTCTCAAATGGCTTTATGATATGGTTGTCGTGTCAGAAAAGTTGCGGCGGGAGGTGAATAATGACGGCGGATTTTAACATCATGGTGGGCGGGGAGGCGGGGCAGGGCGTCCAGTCCGTCGGTGCGATACTGGCCAAAGCGTTCGCCCGCGGCGGTTTCTCCGTTTTCGCCGACCAGGATTACGAGAGCCGGGTGCGGGGGGGCCATAACTTTTTCCGCATCCGCGCCGTGACCGGCGGCCTGCCGGCCATTTCCTTGGAGCTGGATGTATTGGTGGCGCTTAATAAGGAAACGGTAGACCTGCATCGTGCCGAGCTTAAAACCGGCGGCGTTATCATCTATGATGCCGAGCAGACCGGGTCGAAAACCGAGGGCGCCGGGTCTTTTAACGTGCCTTTTGCCCGCCTCGCCCAGGAAAAGGTGCAGAACAAGCTGATGGCCAATTCCGTCGCCGTGGGGGCGGCGCTGGGGCTAATAAATTATGATTTTGAAATCCTCTCCGGCGTGCTGGAGCAGGAGTTCGGCCGGCACGGCGAAAAGACCGTTAAAGATAATATTACCGCCGCCCGCGCCGGTTACGATTTCGCCCGGGAAAATAGTAAAGCTTTTCCCCTCCCCGAAATCCACCCTTTACCGGGAAAGAGCCAACACCTGCTCCTTAACGGCAACGAGGCGCTTTGCCTGGGCAGTTTAGCCGCCGGCTGCAAGTTCGTCGCGGGCTATCCCATGACGCCGTCCAGCCCCATCCTGGAATACATCGCGGACAAGGGGCGGCAGTACGGCGCGGTCATGATGCACGTCGAGGACGAAATTTCCGCCATGAACATGGCCGTTGGGGCGGGCTACACAGGTGTGAGGTCAATGGTCGCCACCTCCGGCGGCGGTTTCTGCCTTATGGTGGAAGGACTGGCCCTCGCCGGTATGACCGAAACGCCGGTCGTCGTCGTCCTGGGGCAGCGCCCCGGCCCCGCCACCGGCCTGCCCACCCGTACCGAGCAGGCGGAGCTTTTCTTCGCCCTGCACGCCGGCCACGGCGAATTTCCCCGCGCCCTTTTCGCTCCGGCCGATGCCGCGGACGCTTTCAACGTCGCCGTGAAAGCCTTTAACCTGGCGGAAAAGTACCAGACGCCGGTGCTCATCCTTACCGACCATCACCTGGCCAGCTCCTACGCCACCGTGGATAAATTTGACTTGTCTCAAGTTAAAATCGAGCGCGGCGACTTAATATCCAGCGATGACCCGGATTATAAGCGGCACGCCGTGACCGCTTCCGGCGTTTCCCCACGCGCCCTACCGGGGCACGGTAAAGCGTTGGTCGTGACCGATTCCGATGAGCACGACGAGGCCGGCCACATGATCGAGGACGCTGCCACGCGTCAGGCACAGGTGGAAAAAAGACTGCGCAAGCTAAACGGCCTGAAGCGGGAAATAACGCCGCCGGAGTTCCACGAAGCCCAGGGGGCGGCGGTGACATTAATCGGGTGGGGCAGCACTTACGGCGCTATCCTGGAAGCCGCCGCTTTACTGGAGAAAGACGGTAAACCCGTCAATGCCCTCCATTTCAGCCAGCTGTGGCCCTTCCCGGCGGATGCCGCCGCGGCGGCGCTCAAGCAGGACGGGAAAAATATCGCCGTCGAGGGGAACGCCACCGGGCAGCTGGCGCAGCTGATACGGCGGGAGACAGGCCAATCGGTCGACGGCATGATTTTAAAATATGACGGCCGTCCCTTTTCCCCCCACGAGATAGTTGACCGCCTGACGCGGGAGGTGAAAGCATGGTAACGCTAACGGATTATAAATCGGATGTTCCCAACGCCTGGTGCCCCGGCTGCGGTGACTTCGGCATTTTGCAGGCGGTGAAAAAGGCCCTCGTTGAATTGAATCTTGAACCGCAGAATGTCCTTTTCGTGTCCGGAATCGGCCAGGCGCCCAAGCTGCCGCACTACACTAAAGGCAATGTTTTCAACGGCCTGCACGGCCGCACTTTGCCCGCCGCCACCGGCGCCAAGATCGCCAACCGCGGGCTGACCGTTATCGGCATCGATGGCGACGGCGGCGCTTACGGCGAGGGCGTGCAGCACCTGCTGGCAGCCGCCCGCCGCAACGTAAATATCACCTACCTCGTGCACAATAACCAGGTCTACGGCCTTACCAAGGGGCAGGCCTCCCCGACGTCCGACCTCGGTTTCGTCACCAAAACGACGCCCCTGGGCGCTGGCCAGCCGCTCAACCCGCTGACGCTGGCTTTAGCCTCGGACGTCAGCTTTTTGGCGCGGGGCTTTTGCGGAGACATCGACCACCTGGTAGGGCTGATTAAGGTGGGTGTAACGCACAAGGGCTTTGCTTTAGTCGATATTCTGCAGAACTGCGTCTCTTTTAATCACGTCAATACGTTTGCCTGGTACAAACAGCGCGTTTACAAGCTGGGGGCGGACTATAACCCCTCCGATAAAGCCGCCGCCATGCTTAAAGCGCAGGAGTGGGGCGATAAGATACCGATAGGGATTATCTATAAACAGGAACGCCCGCTTTACGAGGACGCTCTGCCGCAGCTAAAAGCGGGGCCGCTGGTCAACCAGCCGATAGACCCGATGAAGATTGAGGCGTTAATGGAAGAGTTTAGATAAATCCTGTGCACCTGGATTATGTTCTACTTTCCGTTTAGTTCTTTAAGCAGGTCTTCAACAGAATCAAACGCTTTTACGCGTCCTGCTTTGATATCTTCGTCGGCTTGTTTTTCCCCGTCCTGCCATTTTTTTGTCCAGAAATAAGCCTGTCTTTTATCGATTAGTTTTTTCGGCATTAGAACAGCCTGTTCATCCCTAACAGAAATTTCTATCAGGTCCCCTTCTTCAATACCCAATTCCCGGCGTACCGAGGCAGGCAACGTAATTTGTCCGTGCCTGGTAACTTTGCTATAAACGGTCATCCCTCACCTCCTAAGGCCTCTCCAATGTTTCATCGTGGCGTCCCCGCCGTCGCCTACTTCGTTACTCAAGCCCTGAACGCCGCCAACCCGGAGTGCCTGGTCAACTGGAGCCGGGAAGTTGCTCGTTAGTCTCTCTTTTAACTATGAGATATTTGTTTTTAGTAAGTTCCAAGAGAGTGGCCAAATATCACATATATCAAGTTTTATCTTTCGCGCACTCCAATCTCCCATACTTGGAAATATGGTGGCGCAAATACCTGAAGCTCTAGCCCATAAAACACCGGGAAGTATGAGTATTGGCCTTAAAAATGGGAGTCTTGTCCAAAGCCAGCTAGTGCCCAATAATGGGCCTAAGAACAACAACCAGATACCAGTAGTTAGCCAAGCAAAAATACCGAATGTAATTGTTGTTAAGATACCAAGAACAAATGTAGTTATAAGTTGAATGGGAAATATTGGGAAAAATAATATAGTCGCAAGGATTTTATTTATTTTTAACGCAATGCCTGTCAAACCCCGATGGGGTTGATTGATAATAGTTTGATATTTAGATTCTTGTGAACTAAGTGTTTGAGCCATATCTGAATTTAAGAACATCATAACTTACCCCCGCCCGTATATTTTTCCTGTCATTATACACTACCTCGCCCTTCAACAAAATTCCTCCTCCCTCTCTCTGCCGCCGCAGAGAGGGATAAGAGTAAGAGATGTCAGTTGTAACTTTTGCTCTGTGTTTTTGATTTTTGAGATTTGAGATTTGATTTTTCCTTGACAATCTCCTCTCCCTCTTTAATAATTACGTTTGATGAAAGCTTTGCGCTGGTACGGCCGTAAAGACCTGCGTTACGTTGACGCCCCGGAGCCTTCCCCCGGCCCCGGCCAGCTTAAAATTAAGGTTTCCCTGGCCGGCATCTGCGGCTCGGACCTTAAGGAATATGCCTACGGCCCCAGCCTTATACCCCCGGATAAAGTCCCCGTCACCATAGGTCATGAGTTCTCCGGCACGGTGGCGGCCGTCGGCCAGGGCGTCAAAGGCTTTAAAGCGGGGGACCGGGTAAGCGGAGTGGGCAACTGGTACTGCGGCGAGTGCTATGCCTGCAAAATGGGCCGCTATAACCTGTGCGTGAACCAGGGCTTCTCCGGCCTCTTCTCTGATGGCTGCATGGCGGAGTATTTTCTTCTCCCGCATTATTCCTGCTATCAATTGCCCGGTTCCGTCTCCGATGAGCTCGGCGCGCTGGTGGAGCCGCTGGCCGTGGCCCTGCACGCTGTAAAGCAGGGGCATGTTGTCAAAGGCGAGAAGGTGGCGATTGTGGGGGACGGGACGATCGGCCTGTGCTGTCTGCTCGCCGCCAGGGCTGCCGGTGCTGCGGAAGTCTATGTTATTGCCAAGCACCAGGGGCGGGGCGCTTTAGCGGCCAGGCTGGGCGCCGACGCCGTTATTTATTCCACCCAAGGCAATCTGGTGAAAAAACTGCAGGAAATTACCGGCGGGCCGGGGGCGGACGCTACCCTCGAATGCGTTGGCCGGCCGGAAACGCCGCAGCTGGCGGTTGACCTCGTAAGGCGGGGCGGCACCGCCGTCATCGTCGGCCTCTTTGAAAAACCGGGCACGCTAGACTTTTCCTCCATTACCTTCACCGAGAAAGCGCTCGTCGGCAGCTCCATCTACGTTGACGAAGGCCGCACCGCCGCCGCTCTCCTGGCCGATAAGCGCATTGACCCCTCCCCCCTCATTTCCTCCATCGTCCCGCTTAAAGACGCCGTTAAAAAGGGCTTCGAGGCGCTCATCAACGATAAAGAAGCCAACATCAAGATACTGCTGCGTGTAGCTTGATGAAAGCTTCGCTTTAGCCTAAAATAACACTAATAATCAAACTTATAGCGTTTTCCTCTCCGCCTGCGGAGAGGGGGTTAGGAGGAAAGGTCGAGTGAGGGGGAAACTAGAAAGGTGAAAATCTCCCTCTTATCCCTCCTTATAAAGGAGGGAGGATGATTAAACAAACCGCTGATCACAGTGGTGCATCTATCATCCTCTCCCTTTCGTAAAGGGAGAGTTAGAGAGGGATTTTTAATTTCCTCTCCCTTGATGGGAAAGGGCAGGGCCCGCCCTGAGCGAAGTCGAAGGCTGACGATGAAATCGGGAAGCAAATATGACATACTCTCCCTTTGGCAAAGGCCAGCCCTGAGCAAAGTCGAAGGGTGAGGGTGAAATCGGAGAGAGTAAGATAGGGATTTTAACGCGCAAGGAGGCAGGCCGTGTTCAACAAGGAGATTTTTGAGTTCCCCATTCTTTACACCAACACCATCCCCAAGATCGCTATCGGCTGGGGGGCCTACCAGACCGTCGGTAACGAATGCAAAGCCGCCGGCATGAAAAAAGCCCTCATCGTCACCACCGGCCTTAAGGGCACCGGCATTATCGATGAAATCAAGGGCGTTATCAACTACGCCGGTGTCGCCACGGAAGTTTATGATAAAGTGACCTCCAACCCTAAGACCCACCAGATTACGGAGGCCTATAAAGTCTTTAAGGAAAGCCAGTGCGACGGCGTCGTGGCCGTGGGAGGCGGCAGCTCGATCGATACCGGCAAGGGCGTCCGCGTCATGGTCGCCAACGGCGGTAAAAATATCATGAATTTCACCGTCTTTCTCGACCCTCCCTGGATTGAAACGCTCCAGAAAATGAAACCCTGCACCGTCCCCCAGATATCGGTGGCGACGACGTCCGGCACCGGGGCGGAGGTCTCCTCCTTTGCCGCGATATCCGACCCCAAATCGAGGATGAAGGTGCTGGTGAGCGCCCCCAACATCCACTCCACCATCGCCATTATCGACCCGCTGCTGGCCCGGCTTCAGCCCAAAAATTACGCTGCCTGGGCCGGCTTCGATGCTTTGTCCCACGGCGTCGAGGCGTTCGTCACCAAGGTGGCCAGCCCCTACGCTTACGGCATGCTGCTGCGCTGCGTCGAGCTGGTCTACAAAAACCTCCGCGAGTTCACCTTCAACCGCATGGACAACGTCGCCTGCGAGCGGATGTGCTGGGCGGCCACCATGGGCGGCATCGGCATCGGCTTCGGCGCCGGCGCCGGCATCATTCACGGGCTGGGCCACCAGATCAGCGCCGTCACCGATTGCCACCACGGCCGCGTTAACGCCGTGATGATGCTGGCCGGCGAAAGGTACAACCAGCCCGCTATCATCGGGAAACTGGCCGCGATGACCCGCGCGATGGGCATCGATACCACCGGCCTGACCGATTGGGAGGCCGCCGACCGCTGGTTCGAGGAGATCGAGCAGCTGCTCCTCGACCTGGAAATCGTACCCGGCCAGTTGAAAAAGCAATTCGGCCTCAAGGAGGCGGACCTGGAGCACATCGTCAAGGTCTATTCCAACGACTTTTGCTCCCAGGGTAACCCCAGGTCTTTCGACCATGACGAGGTAATGAACGTTCTTAAAGGCGCGATGTAAATAACCTGCTCTATTTCGTCCCCCTTTTTCAAAGGGGGATAAGAGGGGGATTTTGAAGTAACAAATATAACGAAGCTTTCACCGCAAATGAAGAATACGACCTTTCCCTCTGACCCCCTCTCCGTCCCCGGAGAGGGGGAATACAAGGGGGTGAGGTTCCGAAAGGTCAATAATGGAAAAAGATTTCACGTTAACCGCTAATAATGATTCCGTTTCTCCCGAGGACCCCCAAATCCTCGAAGAAATCGTCGTCGAAGAGCTTAGCATCGACGGCGTTTGCGGGGTGTACTGATGCCCTGCCGCCTCGCTACGGGTGTCCAGGTCCGCCGCGAAAGCTGGGGCTTGCTTTTCTACCACCAATCTCGCCATAAAGTGTGCTTCGTCCGCAGCCGCGGCTGGCTTTCCCCCGCCCACTTTGACGGCACCTGGACGCTGGAAAGTATCGCCGGTGATATTACCCGGCGCACCGGCACGTCATCGGAAAAAATCGAACGCGCCCTCCCCAGGTTGACCGAACAGCTTTCCCATAGCGGTATGCTTGCCGATGAAATACGCTGACTGGCCGCTTTCCGCCCCCGTCAACATCACCTGGGAAATCACTCACGAATGCAACCTGCGCTGTATCCACTGCCTCTCCGCCAGCAGTAAAGCCTCCCCGGACGAGCTTACTTTCGAGGAATGTAAAGACATCGTCGACCAGCTGGCGGTCCTGAAGGTTTTTGAAATCAATTTCGGCGGCGGCGAGCCGCTTTTAAAAGATTATTTCCTCCCCCTTTTACGCTATATCCACGGCAAGGGCATCGTGACCTGCATTAGCACCAACGGCACCGCGCTTACGAAAGAAGCGGTAGCCCTTTTTGCCGGTAATCCGCTCGTCAACGTTCAGGTGAGCCTTGACGGCGCCACGGCGGAAGTCAACGACCGCATCCGCGGGGAAGGAACATTCCGTAATATTATTTCCGGAATTAAACTTCTTTCCGGCAGGAATATCCCCCTTTCTATCAATACCGTCGTTACTTCTCGGAATTTCGGGGAACTGCACCAGCTTAAAGAGTTAGCCAGATCTTTCAGCGCCAACCTGCGCGTCTCGCGCTTTCGCCCGTCCGGCCGCGCCCGGCAGAGCTGGGACGCTTTAAAGCTCGACCCCGCCCGGCTGAAGGAGATCGCCGCCTGGCTGGAGAGCGACCTTTCCATTCTCACCGGCGATTCGTTTTTTGCCATCTCCCAGGACGGGCGCCGGAAAATGGGGCTGGACATGTGCGGCGCCGCCAAAATGACCGCCTGCATCGACCCTTCCGGCAGCGTTTTTCCCTGCGCCTTTTTACAGGACGGGCTTTTCTGCGCCGGCAGCCTGCGGGAAAAATCTTTTAAGGAAATCTGGGATAGTGCGCCTTCATTCCGGCGCCTGCGCCACCTTGAGCCTTCTGCCTGCCGCGCCTGCCCGCGTTTTGAAAATTGCCGCGGCGGCTGTCCTGCCGTCGCTTACTTTCTCACTCAAGACCTGAACGCCGCCGACCCCGAGTGCCTCGTCAGCTGGAGCCGCGCCCTGGAATAATCCAGTCTTTAAACTGTTTCTTGAGTGATAAAGATTATTTTCGTTTGTTACCGTTATTCCCTTGAAATATCGGCTCCATTTTCACATAATTTAATTATTACTTAACAATATCTTGATAATAATACGGTTAGTGGGGGGTTGTGTATGGCTAAATTAAAGATCGCTCTGATTGCACTGGTTGCCTGTCTGGCCGTCGTCGGCACTGCCCTGGGTATCATCACTTCAATGAATATCGCCTCGGCTGATCGTAATATTACGGCCCTTCAAAATCAGCTTGGAACTGCCGAAGCGAAGATAATTTCCTTAACCGGTCAGCTGACCAGCGCCCAAACGGACATTACATCTTTGCAAAACTCGGAACTAAATACCGGCGCGCAAATAACCTCCTTACAGTCGAGCCTGTCCTCGGTGACCGATCAATTAACATCGTTGACCGGGCAACTAAATTCCATGAATACCACTATCTCCGGTATACAGAGTACCCTGAACTCTTCCGGCACACAAATTTCATCTTTAAAAAATCAAATGACTACCATCAACAGCCAGTTGACCTCGTTACAGGATACGACTACCTCACTGCAGACTTCGGTAACTTCTTTGCAAAGTTCGGTAACTACTCTTAACCAGCAGGTTTCCAACCTTTTAGCATCACCATTATCTACAACCGCCACGCTGTTCTCTTCGCAGGCGATTATCGCGAACGCCAACTCAACGGTACTTGTTTATACGTTCACTCCCCCCTATTCAGGCTATATTAATATCAGCGGTACCAGCAGCTCTTCGACCGCCTATATCCAGATAATCAACAATTCGTTGAACACCCTGGCGTATTATCCCTTCGGCACGGGTACCACAGTTGTGGCGGCGTTGAGTTCCGGCTACAACTATTCGATAGTTTTTGGCAATGCGGATACCTCCGGGACGGTCACGGCGGTCCTTAACGGCACGTATTCCGGTACATCGTCATCCACCGGCACCACCCTTTTCGTATCGCAGACCGTCACGCAAAATGCCTCGACTACCACGCTGGTATACACGTTTAACGCCTCCTCCTCCGGCTATGTCTCCATCAGCGGCACCAGCAACTCTTCCACGGGATACATCCTCGTGACCAATAACACGCAGCAAACCTCGTCCAGCTATAATTTCGGCACCGGCACCACCGTCACCTCCCCGGTTGCTTCCGGGTACAGCTACTCCATCGTTTTCGGCAACACGGCTACTTCCGGGACAGTCACGGCAACCTTGTCGGCAACCTTCGTGCCCTGAAGCTAAGCTCCTTTTACTAAAAGGGAGAGCTGTAATTCCCCCCTTGCTTAAAGAAGGGCCTGGGGAGTTTTTTCCTCATTTTATATTTGTCATTTGTAATTTGAAATTCTGTTTCGCTGCGCCTCGTTTGATTTGTGTTCTTGAGATTTGATTTTTCATTTCCCCCTTTTCTCCCTAAAGTGTATAATACTTCTCAAGAGATTAGTTCTGTGCAGATTGCCGGATTATAAATACCATATGACCAAGCACCGTAATGTTTACCGGATAGCCCTGCTGGCAGCCTCGCTGCTCATGCTGGCCCTGCCTTTATCCGCATGCGGCAAGGCGTCGCCGGCCGGTCAAAACACGCCAACCCCGAAAGATTCAGTTTCTCCGTTTACGATGCTGTCCATCGCCGGGGGAAACGTGCTGGTCATGAAACAGGGCAGCACGCAATGGGTCAAGGGAGAGGTGGGTATGACCCTGGAAACCAGCGACAAAATCCGGACGGACACAGGCGGCAAAGCCCAGGTTTCGTTCTTTGAAGGCAGCACTATCGACCTGGACGGAGATACGGAAATCAGTTTGACCGAGTTGAATTTAGAGGGAAACGTCAACAACATTAAAGTCAGCCAGACAATCGGCAATACTATCAGCCGGGTGAAAAAGCTTATCGACCCGGCGTCCAGTTTTCAAGTCGAGACCGCTGCCGCAGTCGCCGGTGTCCGCGGCACAATACTGGGCGTTTCCGTTGACCCCAATGGGGTTACCGTCGTCGATAATATTGAAGGGCTGGTCAGCGTGGTGGCCCAGGGAACTGAAGTCCTGCTGACCCAGGGCACCCGTTCCACTGTAGTGCCGGGCGAAACCCCCGGACAGCCCGAGCCGGACCAGGGCACACCGACTACTACACCGACTACCACACCGCCCTCGACAATTACGCCGTCATCGACACCGACTCATACCCCTGCCCCGACTCAATCGCCAACTCCGACTCATACCCCAGCCCCGACTCAATCTCCAACTCCCGCTCCCGTGACGGCTAAAATGTCTATCGTTGAGACGTGCGACCGCCAGTCAGCTTTCCCGGGGGACACGGTAACTTATCAATACCAGGTCAGTAATAAGGGTGATGTGCCGCTATCCAGTATCACCGTCGCCGATGACCGGGCGGGTTCGCCCGGGTATTTAAGCGGTGACACTAACGCGGATGGTATTTTAGACGAAAATGAAATCTGGGTCTTTACCGCCGCTTACACCGTCAAAGACAAAGAAATTGGCAATCTGACCAATCATGCCACCGCTTCCGGGAAAGGCCCCGGCAATCAGCCGGTGGCGGCATCGGGGTCCGTCACCATTAATGTCACCGATATTGTCGTGGCGATAACGAGTCTGCAAAACGACGCTATTGTCAGCAGTGATATCACCGTAGCCGGGACCGTCAACGACCCCTCGATAACTCAAGCCGTGCTTACATTCGACAGCTCCCCAATGACCTTGAGTGTCGTTAACGGCACGTTCAGCACGACGCTCCACCTGACTGCGGGCAGCCACTCAATGACCGTCACGGTTACCAAGGCGGGCGGCATTACCCGGAGCAGCAGTCCTATAACGCTGGAGCCGGAACCTGCCGCTTAATAAACGGACGTTAAATCCCCTCTACCCTTCGCCGCGCCTCGTTTGATTTGTGTTCTTGAGATTTGAGATTTGATTTTTCATTTCCCCCTTTTCTCTCTAAAGTGTATAATGGCGCTTAAGAGGTAAACTATGTACGGCCAGTTTAAATACCTTTTTTCACCCCTCCGCATCGGCACGGTCACCGTGCCCAACCGTATCTCCTTTTCCGCCCACCTCACCAATCTTTCCGAGCATAACCTCCCCTCCGAACGCTATATGTATTACCTGGCGGAACGTGCCAGGGGCGGGGCGGGGCTTATCGTGACCGAGGAGCAGTCCGTCCACCCCACCGACCACGCCTACGAAAAGCTTATCGATGCCTATAAGACGGAAGCCGTCCCCGGCTATCGTAAGATTTGCCGCGCCGTCCATGAGTACGAAACGAAAATCTTCGCCCAGCTGAACCACAACGGCGCCCAGGGCGATGGCTCTTATTCCCGCCTGCCGGTTTTAGCCCCCTCCCCCGTCCCCGACTTCATGTTCCGGGAAGTGCCCAAGGAGATGGAAATCGAGGACATTAAAGAGGTTACTACAGCTTTTATCCAGGCGGCGGTTCACGTCCGTGAGGGCGGCTTCGACGGCATTGAGCTGCAATTAGGCCACAGTTCCCTGCTGCGCCAGTTTCTTTCGCCCCTCACCAACCTCCGCGCCGATGCCTACGGCGGTTCGCTGGAAAACCGGATGCGCTTTCCGCTGGAGGTCATCGCCGCCGTCCGCCGTACGGTTGGCCCGGACTATACGCTGGGCATCCGCCTCTGCGCCGATGAGATGGTGCAGGGCGGCCTGACGCTAGACGACGTCAAGGAAATCGCCAAGCGTTTTGAAACCTGTAAAAACATAGATTTCATCGATTTGACCCTCGCCACTTTCTACAACCTTTACCTCGTCGGCGCCTCGATGCACACGCCGCTGGGCTATACCATCCCCCTCGCTGCCGGCATCAAGAGCGTCGTCGGCCTGCCCGTTTTCTGCACCGGCCGCATCAACGACCCCGTCATGGCGGAAAAGGTGCTGGCGGACGGCCAGGCGGACATGGTCGGCATGGTGCGCGCCCAGATCTGCGACCCCCATCTGGCGAACAAGGCCAAAGAGGGCCGGCTGGAAGAAATCCGCTATTGCGTGGCGGACAACCAGGGCTGCTACGGGCGGGTGGGGCTCAACAAAGATATCGGCTGTATCCAGAACCCGCACGTCGGCTGCGAAAAGGAACGGGATGCTGACTCGATAAAACCCGCCCCCGTGAAGAAAAAAGTGATGGTGGTGGGCGGGGGGCCGGCCGGCCTGCGCGCCGCGGAAGTTGCCGCCCGCCGCGGCCATCCCGTGACGCTTTACGAGAAAGCCGCCAGTCTGGGCGGGCAGGTCAACATCGCCGCTTTAGGGGCGGGACGGGAAGAGCTTAAGTCCGTCATCCGCAACGCGGAAAATCAGCTTAAGCTCCTGCCGGTAAATATAGTTTTGCGTCAAGAGGTCACTGCTGAATTCGTCCTCGGGCAAAAGCCGGAAGTAGTTATTATCGCCACCGGCGCTTTGCCCAAGCCCTGCACTGTTTACGGCGCCAATGGCCCCAATATCTTTAATGTCTGGCAGGTGCTCACCGGTGAAGCGAAATTCGGCAAAAAAGTCCTCTTCATCGATAACGACGGCCACCACCAGGCCACCGCCACCGTTGAGTTCCTCGTCGACCGCGGCTGCCAGGTCCATATCGTCACCAATTCTTCCACCATCGGCTCGGAGCTCGGGCCCAGCCAGGACGCTTACCTCGCCCACCAGCGCCTGGCGCTAAAAGGCGTCACGTTCACGCCGGACTTTGCGGTAACGGAAATCCAGGGCACCTCAGTCAAGGGGCTGAACTACTACAACAACGAATGGCACACCTTCACCGGTTATGATACCGTCGTTTACGCGATGGGCAGCCGCGTGGACGACGCTTTATATCAAGCGCTCAAGGGGAAAGTAAAAGAGCTCTACCGCGTCGGCGACTGCGTGGCGCCGCGTAAAATAGACATGGCCATATTGGAAGGGGACAAGGTGGGGCGAGCCATTTAGCAACTGTCATTGCGAGCCATCCTGACGCAGTCGGGAGGCGCGGCAATCTCCAAGATGGCTTTAGTAATATGATAGAGATTGCCACGTCGCTTCACTCCTCGCAATGACAAAAAAGGAAGAGCAAAGATAAAAAACATCTGGGTCTTATCGGAAATCAACCCGACTGATGGTGAGGTCACTAAACAAAGCCTCGGCCTGCTGGCCGCCGCGCGCACAATCGCGGCAAAGGTCGGCGGCGCGGTCACGGCCCTGCTTTTTTCCGACCGCCCCCTTGATGTCGCCAAAACTTTAGGTAATCAGGGTATCCCGCACGCTTATATCTTCCACGATGCCCTTTTCGACCGTTTTTCTGCAGAAGCTTATGCCGCGGCGCTTTTACCCCGCGTCCGCCAGGAAAAGCCCTGGCTCCTGCTCATGGGTAATACTCCGGCAGGCAACGAGCTGGCGCCCCATTTAGCCGCCCTACTGGAAACCGGGCTTGTTTCCGACTGTGTAAAAATGGATTTTTCAGATATAGAGCATCCAAAGTTCTACCGCCCCGTTTACGGCGGCCAGCTTTACCAGGAGCTTGTTTTTGCAACCGATAAGACGATGCTCGTCACCATGGACGCTAAAGCGCTTAACCCCGCCCCGCCCACCGCCGAGGTAAAGACTAAAACAATCGTTATCGAGTCTAACCTGCCTGCCGACTTAATCAAGACCACCCATCTTGAATACCTGCCGGCTGATTTCCAGACCGTGGATGTTACCGAGGCGGACACCATCGTGGCCGCGGGCATGGGCGCCGCCACCGATGAGCTTTACCCGCTGGTAGCGGAGCTGGCGGCGCTGGTCGAGGGCGCTATCGGCACCACCCGTCCCGTGGTGGATGGCGGCATAATTCCCCGCGACCGCCTCATCGGCCAGACCGGCAAGACCGTCAGCCCGGATTTCTATCTGGCCCTCGGTATTTCCGGCGCCACCCATCATACCGGCGGCATCCAGGAGTCGGGCAAAATAGTCGCCGTTAACCGCGACCCGCAGGCGCCCATCTTCCGGAACGCCGATGCCGGCGCCGTGGCCGACCTTAAGGAAGTGCTGCCCAAACTCATTGCCAGGATAAAGAAGGCCAGAGCAGATGGCGAAATTCTTTGACGTTATTATCGTCGGGGCGGGACCCGCCGGCAGCCTGGCGGCGCTGAAGCTGGCGCGCGCCGGCGTCAAGGTCTGCCTCCTGGAGCGCGGCCCGTACCCCGGCGCCAAGAACATGTTCGGCGGGCTGCTGCATCATACCCCCGTCCTGAACGACCTGCTCCCGGACTTTACCGAACGCGCTCCGCTGGAAAGGCACGTCTATAAAAAAGTCATGGCTTTCCTGACACCCACCTCCTCCGTTTCCCTCTCATTCGATAACGAGAATTTCGATAATCCCCCCTACAACGGCTATACCGTTTTCCGCCCTGCCTTCGATAAGTGGCTGGCGGAGCAGGCGGTCAATGCCGGGGCTTTATTACTCTGCGATTGCACTGCCGAAGACCTGTTCCGCCAGGACGGGCGCATCGCCGGGGTGACGGTAAAAGGGCGGGAGGGGGAGCTGCGTGCCAGTATCGTCATTGCCGCCGACGGCGTGCTTTCTTTCATGGCGCAAAAGGCCGGACTGCGCCAAAACCTTGAAGTGACCACAACCGGCGTGGGCGTCAAGCTGCTTTTAGGCTTCCCCGAAGAGATGATCAATGAACGTTTCCACCTCGTCCGCGAC
This sequence comes from Dehalococcoidales bacterium, assembly GCA_050018395.1. Classification (GTDB taxonomy): domain Bacteria; phylum Chloroflexota; class Dehalococcoidia; order Dehalococcoidales; family RBG-16-60-22; genus RBG-13-51-18. The sequence continues at coordinate 2,124 of JBEKAC010000050.1, read as the reverse complement.
CAGGGGGCGGACATCAGCTTCCTCGGGGCGGCGGGCGATATGCGTGGCGGCGGCTTCCTCTACACCGGCCGCGAGAGCGTTTCCGTGGGGCTGGTTTTGCACCTGGATTCCTTAAAAGCCTCCGGTAAGACGCTCTATGACGCATTAAATGATTTTTTACAGCACCCGCAGGTGAGAAAGCTGGTCAAAGGCGGCATGCCGTTGGAATACTCCGCCCACCTGATACCGGAGGGGGGCTATCGCGCCATCCCGCCCGTCTTTACGGACGGTTTGATGGTGGCGGGGGACGCCGCCGGGCTTTGCTATACCAACGGCATCAACTTGGAAGGCATCAACCTGGCGATGACCTCCGGCGGGCTGGCGGCGGAGACGGCCATTAAGGCCCTGAAGGACGGCGATTTTTCCGCCCGGTTCTTGTCGTTGTATAAAAAGAAGCTGGACGCCAGCTTCGTTCTGCGGGATATGAAAACCTTTAAAAATGCCGCCGGCATCATGCACCTGGAGCGCCTTTTCCAGACCTACCCGCAGGTCCTCGCCGCTTTCATGGAAAGGATGTACCGCAATGACGGCACGCCGCGCTCGAAATTGCTGAAACTGGCCCGTAAAGAAGCTATGAAAGAGGTAGGGCTTAGCGGCCTGATTTCCGACGGCTTTAAGATAGGCAGGTCGTTGTTATGAACATCGAAAATTTAACTCAATTGACCCAGTTCCACGTGGATGAGCAGTCGCACATCATCGTCAATAAAGAAATCTGCAAAACCTGCGACCACCTCGCCTGCGTTACCGCCTGCCCGGCCAACTGCTATACCTGGGACGAAGCCACAAAATTGCTAAGTGTTGTTTATGAAAATTGCCTGGAATGCGGCACCTGCCACGTCATCTGCGATAAGGGCGCACTGGACTGGTCTTACCCGCGCGGCGGCTACGGCGTGATTTACCGACTGACTTAATAATAGCTATGAAAATCATCGTTTGCCTTAAAGAAGTTGTCGACCCGGCTTTGAGCCTGGACTACATTTCAGGTCATATGCCGCCATGGTTCGACAGGCTCACCATGAGCGGCATCCCCCGCCGCCTTAACCCCAATGACGCTGCCGCACTAGCCTTAGCCCTCGGTCTTAAGGCGGCAAACACAGAAGCAGAAATCACCGTAGTCTCCATCGGCCCCACCCGTGTGGAAAGCTATTTAAGAAATGCCCTCGCCCTGGGCGCGGATAGAGCCATCCGCATATGGGATGAAGGTCTTGTCGGTACGCCTTATCAAAAAGCTTCGCTGCTGGCCGCTTTTGCATCTCTCTCCAGCGCCGACCTTGTCCTTACGGGCGTAAAAAGCCTGGATACCGCCAGCGGGCGGGTCGGCCCTCTTTTAGCCGCAAGACTCGGCCTGCCTTGCGTGGTGAATGTGTTTTCCATTGCCGCCGAGTCCGGTAATAGCATTTCCGTGGTTAAAGATTTAGGCCGCGGGGAGCGGGAAAAGCTGCGCTGTACCCTGCCGGCCGTGCTCGCGGTAAAGGGGGAGGGAAAACTCCCCTATGCCTCGCTGGATAAGCTCATCGACAGTAAGTCCGCGGAAATTAAGACACTTACGCCTGCCGACCTCGGCATATCGCCCATTGAGCTTCAATCCGGCCCGCTAAAAATAATCGGCCTTGCTTTCCCCCGCCCCCTCCCCGCTAAAACGCCGCCGCTGGATAGCTCTTTGCCGGCTTTCTACCGCATCCTCCAGCTGCTGGAGGGCGGCATCGCCAAACGCAAAGGCACAATCCTCGAAGGCGGCCCCGATGAGCTTGCCGAAAAGCTTTACCGGCTCTTTCTTAAAGAAGGCGTCCTGAAAAAAGCGCCTGCCGTGTCATCCTGAGCGCAGCGAAGGATCCGTTATCACCCTGTGGCACGGATTGTAAGTAATTTTAAGTAAATATAGCTGGAGGTTTCCCACGGACGCTTTTGTATTTTCTCTGCCGCCGGGTACCTCGCTGCGGGACGAAGCCAACGGCTACTTCGTTGTGGCTCGCCAGCCCGTACGCGGCCTCCGCGTTAACGAGTCGCTCTACCGCCTCCTCCAGTCCCTCCGAGATGGCGAAAGCATCTCGTCTTACTTCAGCCGCCGACCCGCCCTGAACCGGA
>JBEKAC010000049.1:0-18947 GCA_050018395.1 Dehalococcoidales bacterium | reverse complement strand
TTGTTCGGGGGAACACCTGCTTTAACCATTGATGATGATTATCCCAGTGGATTCTATATGTACGCCGGACAGCTTAAAGGAATTAACAATGCAGTCTTGAACCTTTTTGTAAAACTGAACGTGAAGTGAGCTAAACGGTATCAAATAGTCGTATTCATGGCTGGACAAACATCCAGACGTTCATGTAGTGTTAATGAATCTAGATTCAGTTGACATTTAAAAAGGGGAGCAGAAATGCTCCCCTTTGTCCTTGAAGTCGAGAAACTCTTCTACATTTCAGGGATAACCCGTTTATCAAGTGACTTTTTCCAGAATCTGCCGATACTACTGGGCACAATAAGGCCGAAGACGATTTCACTCCCTACTACCTCGTCGATTTTGATAAAGCCGTTATTCATCATCTGGTCGAGCGAGGGTTGATGAATAGGCGATTCCATCGTCCTATAATACGTCTTTCTGATCTGATGCGTATAGAGTCTAGCCAGAATAAAAACTGTACCGCCGGCGAAACTTACGCTCTGTAATTTCCGTCATCTTGCGGTAGGCAATTTCCAGGGATGCTTTGATTTTTAGGTGTGGATTTCCGTGAAGTCATATTCGAGTAAATATTTATCGAACAGCGTGGGAGACTCCTTTATACAACTAGTAACTCTTCTTGCTTTTTACAGATTTGATTCGTGTTTTCCCATATCAACTTAGGATGGCGCTATCACCGGTTACGTCGCCGGATACCGATAATTTTTAAGTGTGAACGATATATTCTCCCACTTGATGTCTAGTTCAACCTAGTTCAATAATCATTTTCATTCCAACATCTTGGGTGTCGGCTCAATAATGGTAAACCTACAAAGACGATAGGGACACGAATGTCACCCCCCGAGAAGATGCTACTGATCAAGTATGCTTTAGAAGTATTATAATTAAACAGTGAGCACTTCATATCCGAGAGACTATATTAGGTACTTGGCGTCGATAGTAGTGCGAGCCAGCAAGAAATTAAAGAGGCCTATCGTAAACTAGCTTTTCAATATCATCCCGACAGGAATAAGGATGCCCCTTCCGCTAGCGATAAAATGAAAGCCCTGAACGAGGCGTATGCCACTCTTTCTGATCCAGTGAAAAGAGGAGAGTATGATTCGCTTAGGAAAATGTGCGGCTCTTCAGCTTATGAGGGCTATCGGCAAGCCCATTCCCAGGAAGATATTTTCAGAGGTTCGGATATCGAGCAGATATTCCAGGAGTTTTCCAGATCATTTGGCTTTCGTAATGCAGATGAGATTTTCCGGGAATTTTATGGTTCGGGGTTTCGGAGTTACGAATATAACCGGTCCGGTATTACTTTCAAAAGTTACGTGTATAATCCCACACAAATCGGTGAATCAGGTACGCTGCCGTTATCTCCTTTATTCCAATTGGGATGCGCAGGTAAACTGATAAAATTTCATTTTGGAAAATGTCTTCAGAACTCAAATTCCGGAACGGGGCAAGAATCAGTTTGATACCCTAAGAGTCACATCTGAAATAGCCCAGCAGTGTGGCGAGGTGAAGTATCGCTATCGTAAAAGGGGAAAGCCCAGAGACTTAATGATAAAAGTCCCGGTAGGGATAAAGAACGGACGGACGATAAGACTCAGAGAAATGGGATCACCTGGTAAAGCTGGGGGCACGCCTGTTGACCTGTTACTAAAAGTCAGCATAAAAGTTCCATTATCCCAAAGAATACAGTCCTTTTTCAAAATCTAGCCGATAAAAGGAAAATTATAGCCGAATTTTAACAATTTAGCGGAATGTGCAATTCTGCCGTGGAGCGGTGGAATTTGCCCAACGGCATGGCGGCGTTGGGTCCCAATTCATGATGCACATTAATATTTTTGTTCTACAATTCGAAGTAAAATGTGAATACAGGCTAAGATAGGCCTGACAGGTTCCGGAAAAGTGGCACATTTCTTGTAAGGCGCATTTGACTTCATGTTTCTCATCAGCCGTCAAGTCTTCCAGGATAATTGCGCCGGGTCATACGTACCTCCTTTTTATCCGAAATAATCGAATAACTCATCTAAGCTTTTGTCCGGAGGCTCCAATCCCGGTAAGCGGACATTTTCCTTAGTAGTTATCTATTATTTGCCTGTGGTACAATACTGTTAATATTCGACGGACATGGCCGGGATTACGGAATCTGTAATTTTTTCTCCTATCTAATAAATAAATGTCAAAGAATTGGGATTAGAGAATGAGACTCATACAGTTTATGATTTCTGGTATTGGCCGGCGCGTTGGCTTGATAGAAGAGGACTCAGTTTTTGACCTAAGCAGCTTCAACCCGGATTGGAACAGCATATATAAGATATTTTTTAACGCATTGCAAGCCGGAAAGAATCTGGAAGGGTATGTTTATAATTCTGATTTTCGCAAGAGTCCGGTCACTCGCGGTTACCATGAATTGTTAACCAATCGTCCTGGGGAAAAAATGTGGATACTTCCGCCGTTGGATCATTCTGACCCTGCACATTGTGTAGTAACTGGAACCGGTCTAACCCATCTCGGAAGCGCATCGCAGCGTAATACAATGCATAAGATAGCTGTTCATCTTTCTGACGGTGGGGCGACTGATGAACTAAAGCAAAAAACGGATTCGCAGAAAATGTTTGAGATGGGTTTGGAAGGTGGGAAACCGGAATCCGGTAAAAGAGGGATTCAACCCGAGTGGTTCTACAAAGGCACCGGATCAATACTCAGAGGCCATAATGATTTTCTGGACATACCATCATTCTCCGAGGACTGTGGTGAGGAGCCTGAGATCGCAGGATGTTATATCATTGGTAATAATCTAGTGCCTTATCGTCTTGGTTTTTCCATCGGCAATGAATGGTCGGATCATATTACAGAACGTAGTAATTATCTATGGCTTGCGGCGTCAAAGTTGCAAACATGCTCTATTGGACCTGAGTTGATTACAAACCAGTCTTTTAAGAATATAAAGGGCCGCTGTCGAATTCATCGTGGGAGTACAGTAATTTACAATTCAGGGGAGCTATTAACAGGCGAGGATAATATGAGCCATTCGCTGGCAAACCTCGAAGATCATCATTTCAAGTTCCATCAATTTCGGGTTCCGGGCGATGTTCATATTCACTATTTCGGTACAATGAAGCTATCGTCCGGCAATAGGGTCGCCTATCAAAATAATGATAAAATTCAAATACATTTTGAAGGTATGGGCAGTGACCTAGTGAATTACGTAAGACGTATTCCCTTTGATTCAATTCCTGTTACTGTTCAGAAAGGCTGATTGGTAATTGATCTGCCGCCCGCAGGAGGGTCTTATTTATGAAAATCACAGGTTACCGCACGTATGTCGTAAGTACGCCGTGGAGAAATTTAACATATCTGGTACTGGACACTGATGAGGGTATCTCCGGCATTGGTGAAGCGAGAGTCGTCGGGAGAACCAATTCTGTTCTGGAGTTGCTGAGAGAAACAAGGGATCACTTTATAGGCCACGATGCTTTTGACATAGAGGGTCTATACCAAAAATATACTTTATTGGATTTCGATAAAGCAGGTAGCATAGCTATAACTGCTTTTTCTTTGCTTGAAATTGCGTGCTGGGATTGTGTGGGGAAACGGGCAGGTTTGCCGGTCTATAAGCTTCTCGGAGGGAAGGTATTAGCCGGAGACAAACCGATTCAGAAGATACCAGCGTATGCAAATGGCTGGTATCGAGTTGACAGGACTCCGAATGCATTTGCTGAAGCTGCCAGGAAGGTCACCCGGAAGGGATATACCGGACTTAAATTTGATCCATTCGGTGCCGGCAATCTGGAGCTAAGCCGAAAAGAGTATCATAAGTCGATCGAAATAATCGAAGCTGTTCATAGTGTGCTTCCGCAAGGTGTCCAGATGTTTATTGAAATGCACGGCCGTTTTGCTCCGCATCAGGCGATAGAGATTGCTAAAGATATTGAAAAACTGAAACCGGGATGGATCGAGGAACCTTGCAGACCTGATGATCTTGGCGCTTTAGCTGAAGTTAAGGCGCATACTACTATCCCGATAGCCGCAGGCGAGCGTTTGTATACACGAGCGGAATATCGGGAGTTATTTGAACGTCGCTGTGTAGACATCATCCAGGTGGATCCTACCAACTTTGGTGTGCTTGAGGCAAAGAAAGTTGCAGCCAATGCTGAAACATATTCGATGATGGTCGCGCCTCACAATGTGGGTGGCATTATTTCAACCATGGTCGGTATTCATTTGATGGCCGGACTGAGAAACGGGAAAGTCTTGGAGCACTTTAATGACTTTGTGGATGTAGAATGCAAAAAAATAGGTTCACCATATCCCGGTCTTAGCGAGGGTTGCTTCTTGGTGCCCGACACGCCCGGTTGGGGAGTTGAGTTGGACATGGATTTCTTTGAAAAACACCCCACTGTAAAGACAAAAGATGGGATGATAGTAGATCTTGGGCTTAATATGTTCCGTGATGAGAATTGGCAGAAACGCGCAGGACAATCAAAGAGTAAATCGGGTAGGTAGCAATAGCTTGTTTTGTTATCTGAAGTTATATCGCATCAATATTTATAAGCGAATTATAAAATATATTTCAGATGCATTGCATTATATTCAACTCATCCCGGAATAAATTTGTTAAATATTGACTATATCGCTCCATTTTGCTTGCTGGACAAAAAAGCCCTGTATTATTTAAAAATCAAAGGGGAATTACAGTATCGTCAATCGAGAAACCAATCAAAGCATACCACTCGGGGGAAAAATCATAACCAGTCAATCGATACAGGTAATTAAAGTTGCCCGCGATAGTTAATCAAGAGATGTGCCAGAAAAAAGTATATAAGAAGGCAATGTTTTAACCTTCCCTGTATACCTGAAAAAGATTCTGGCTGGAGAAATATTGTCAATCTTGATTGTTTTCTTGTCATATTTATCGAAAATCCTATTTAATTGTTAATATCACTGCAACAGAAAAAAACTGAAGCAGACTGAAGCAAAAGGCAACTGAAGGTATTTTGATGATAGTTAAAGGGGAAAATAGGAATACATCTTATGGAAAGAACATTTTTATGCTTGATGGAAAGATCGAACCATGAAGTAATAAAAATGTTTAAAATCACCTATGATACTTCTTTTTAGGTTTTGCTTTGATTCTCCTTTGACAATGAAGTGGAAACCTGGTTATATAATACTTTCAGCTTTGATTATCCTTTAACCTAGCTTTGATATCTTAGCTTTGACGATTATTGCGTTAGCTATGATTTCTCATTAGCTATAATCAGCTACGATTTCTCCTTAGCTATGATCAGCTATGATTTTACTTAGCTTTGACGATGTTTGACATCAGCTTTGATTTTAAGTATATTTATATATTTGATAATCTACACAGTAATAAAATGATGTTTCCACGGACAGTACTTAGTTTTTCAAGCCCTAGAATAGACCAAACCCGGTATCATTTTTCCTAGTAGCACGACGATCCCGTTAATAAATTCAATTAGTCTTGAAAATCAGAGACGATTAGATCTCATCAAAGCTAAAAAGCGTCGAGGCTATTGAGGCTAGAGTAAACTGAAGACTAACACGAAAACTATCATAACTAGCTAAATAAAACTGATTAATGCTAAGGAAAATCGAGGCTGATCATTCACTATCAAGGCTGATGCTAAAGACAATTAAGAGAAAGTCAAGAACTTTTTGAATACTACACTGAACCCCGTTCGATTATGGCTAAAAATACAAGTGAAGCAAAACTGAGCTTGAATAGAACGTTTCCTCCAATACTACAGGCTTATTTAACAAATTACTGGTTTGCATGGGCTAAATATTAAGGCTAAAAGCTAACTCGAAAGTTCTGCCTATTGTACACGGTAGCCCACCATCGTAAACTTCCCACGCCGATTTTGCTAATTTCTGTTTTCGAGTCCAAGTGAATGGGTTTTATATACTTTAGCTTGTTTTTGTCTTCGGCGATAAATTCGCTATCTTATTATTTTCACCTCCGCTTTATTTTTATTGAGCGAGCGGCAACCTTTTTCAGTGACCAGCACAGGATTCCCGAGCGTCGTGCCCTTTTTCCCGTCCTTAGTGATGATATGCGGCTCGAGCTCAAGAACCATGCCCGCTTGAATAAGAAATGAGTCGTACGGTATGCAGGAAGAGCCCATTAAAGTTGAAGCCAGCGGTTCTTCAGAGGTCAGACCAAGCCCGTGAAACACCGGCCTGATGGTGGTCAGACCCGCCTCCAATATCGGAGCATGTAAGGCCGCGGTCAGCTCTTTAAGAGTTATCCCCGGTTTTAAGGCCTTCAGGCCGCTATTAAAGGATGCTTGAGCCGTTGCGAAGACCTTACGCCATTCTTTATCGGGTTCTCCCAGCGAGAAAGGTTGATTGAACTGGGCCGTATAGTTATTATATTTGGCGTTGAACTCGGTATGAATAAAATCGCCGGCATCAAGAGTCCTGAGGTAACGGGGATTTAGAAATTGTCCGTTCCCGGAATCAACATAGTCCTTCCCGGAACCATAGAGAAAGAGTGTATCCACCTCGCAACCATTCAGCACCAATGTTTCCACTAGTTTGGCCATTACCTCATAGTCCCGGACACCGGGTCTAGCTGTATCTACCACAGTTTGTATCGCGGCATTGGCCGCCTCACACCCCAATTCCAGACAGCGTATCTCAGCGTCGCTCTTTATCCTCCTGGCCTCATCAAGAATATTCGTGGCATCCTCGAAACGGGCCTTCGGCAGATTTTCTTGAAGTGTCACGTAAGTAATATAGGGGAAGGCCCTCTCCCCGGTGGAACCAATGCCGACAACGGACGTGGTGATGATGCCGATGCTGGCGTCTTCGAGGTGAAGTTCCTTCAACCTTTCGATAATGGCTTTGGAATACGTCGGCCGTTTACCGCGGATGTCATTCACCCAGAGTTTGTCTCCGGGCATTTTAGCGAACCCGATGATAGTCGGCTCGCCCTCAAGGGGGAATATCACGTAGCCCGGTAAGGCCAGACAACCAAAAGTCGGGACGTTGGTCAGGTACACAAAATTGGCGGATTCGCAGGAGTCGAACCCGGCAAACCCCCAGACTACCAGGGCTCTGAGGCCGCGTTTTTTCATGGCTCCGCGTACCTTCTGCCAGCGTCGGTCACGCTCATCTTTACCTAACTCAAATACCTCAAACATAAGTTTGCCCTCCGTATTTAGCAGTCCAAAAATGATAACTTTAAGCCTTGAAGTATTGCTTATCATCAATTATAAGCTGGCAAACCCTATCCCTCAACTTTTCTTTGTGTAGCTGCGTCCAGCTCAGCAAAAAATGGGAATCTAACTCAAGAAGTGGAATAACTGTGCGTGCCAGGTCAAATATCAGAAATAGCGGCAAAGGTTTTTAGACATTGCCGGGACGAGTTAGCCGGACGCTTGTTAAAAATAAAATCAGTGCCGGTAACTTTAGCGTCGCCGCGCTAACGCCCGGACAAGGAAAAAGACGATCAATCCCACCACAATTACGGCGGCGATAATACCGATAATCAATCCCCTGTTAGTGGCCGAACTCGACGTCGCCAGAGGCGGCAGTGGCCAGGTGGTTGGCGGCGCGATCGGGGTGGGCGTCGTACTTGCCGGTGTAGTGGGCGGTATGGTGACCTTTAAGGATGGGAGAAGAGTATTGGGCGTAGCGATGTTCGATAGTAACGGCCAGGCGAAAATTATCGTGTACACTCTGTTACTGGGTAACCATTCCATCATCGCCGAGTATGCCGGCAGTCTGAACTTCGACGATAGTACTTCATCGGCGGTGACCCAGACGGTAACGCATTGAAGCACGGCGTATTGCCGCTATCGGCGAAAAGATACTAAAAAGTTTCAGCCCCCTGGCGGGGGTTACCGGGGGGCTGAAACTTTTCTGGAATGGTCAGGCGCTGGTAATCCTCCTAGTTGAGTAATGCGCCGGCTAAATTGATAACTGCAATGATGACCAGAGGTAAATTCGAGACTCTAAACACTGATTTCTAACTTTGGTCATTTTATGTTAAGTATTTTTCCGGCGGGAATATCAGATTCCTATATAGCTTAATCTCCCCGGACACGATATAATTAATATCGTCAGGCAAAGAAATAACGCGTCACATTGCGTTGACGCCAGCATAAAACCGCGCCGGTAACACCAATCTGGTTTGTTATACCCAGCGCGTGAGATCAAACAGGTTTGACATATGAACTACCGTAACGATATCAGAAATATCGCCATTATCGCGCACGTTGACCACGGCAAGACCACGCTGGTGGATGCTTTGCTCAAGCAAAGCCACGTCTTCCGCGAAAACGAAAACGTGGGAGAGCTGATCATGGACTCGAATACCCTGGAACGGGAAAAAGGCATCACCATCATGGCCAAAAACACCGCCGTGATGTACAAAGGCGTGAAAATCAACATCATCGATACCCCCGGCCACGCCGACTTCAGCGGGGAGGTGGAGCGCGTTATCAGCATGGCGGACGGCTGCCTGCTGCTGGTGGATTCCGTGGAGGGACCGATGCCGCAGACCAAGTACGTGCTGCGGCAGGCATTGCAGCGGGGGCTCAAGCCCATCGTGGTCATTAACAAGATTGACCGGGACAACGCGCGCATCGCCGAGGTACGCAACCTCACGCAAGACCTTTTCCTGGAATTAGCCACAAACGCCGAGCAGCTCGATTTCCCGATACTGTACGCCAGCGCCCGTGAAGGCACCGCGACGACCGACCCCGCCCTGAAGGGGAGGGACATCTCACCCATCTTCGAGTGCATCCTGGAAAAAGTGCCCCCGCCCCGCATCGAAAACGGGCCGTTCCAGATGATGGTCTCCAACCTGGACTACGATAGCCATAAGGGCAAGATAGCCATCGGGCGGATATGGAGGGGCAAAGCGGTACCCCGCGACCCGGTGGTAAGCATTGGTGCCGACGGCAGCCAGGACCGCTACGAAATCGACGAAGTGTTTACCTACCTGGGGCTGAAACGTTTCAACGTGCCGGAGGCCGACGCGGGAGACATTGTAGCGGTAACGGGCATCGATAAAGTAAGCATCGGCGATACCATCGCCAGCGTGGAACAGCCGGAGGCTTTGCCGCGCATCGAGGTGGGCGAGCCGACGGTAGAAATGACCTTCGGGGTGAACACATCGCCGTTTTCCGGCCGGGAGGGGCGCTACAGCACCACCCGCCAGCTAAGGGCGCGGCTTTACAAGGAGCTGGAGACCAATTTAAGCCTGCGCGTCCAGGACACGGACGGCCCGGATACCTACCTGGTCAAAGGCCGCGGCGAGCTGCACCTGGCGATACTTATCGAGACGATGCGGCGGGAGGGTTACGAGTTCGAGGTATCACGCCCGGAGGCAATCACCAAAATGGTAGAAGGCAAACTGATGGAGCCCGTGGAGGCATTGACCATCGATACCAGCGAAAAATACATCGGGGTCATTACCGAAATGCTGAGCAAGCGGCAGGCCCGCCTGACCAACATGCACAACGACGGCCAGGGCAACGTCCGCTTGGAGTTCCACATCCCCACCAAAGGCCTGCTGGGCTTCCGCAGCGCCTTTCTCACCGCTTCCCGGGGCGAAGGCATCATGAATACCCTATTCCTCGGGTATGAGCCCTGGCAGGGGGAAATCATTTCCGCCAGAAGCGGGGTGCTGGTGTCATCCGAAAGTGGTACGGCGGTAACCTACGGGATACGTAACGCCGAAGGACGGGGCCAGATGATGATCGAACCCGGGATACTGGTCTATGAAGGCATGATAGTTGGTTTAAACTCACGAGCGCAAGACATACCCGTCAACGTCTGCAAGGAAAAGCAAAAGACGAATATGCGGTCTTCAACCAAGGAACTCGTAATGAGACTGCAAACACCTTTGCAGTTCAGCCTGGAGCAGGCCATCGACTTTATTGAAAAGGACGAACTGGTGGAAGTGACGCCGCAGAACATCCGGCTGCGCAAAAAACTGCTTACCTATGCGGCGCGGCTGCGGGACATCGCAACTACACGGCGCAACACGTAAAAGACCGGCGAATAAGCTTCCGTCTCTTTCCTCACGGACCTGGTGGTTTTTCCGCATCACCGGTTCTGAAAAACACCCAGCCGCCCTGGGTATCCACAACTAATATTTACGGGTATTTACGTTTTCCGCGCGGATTATTTATGGTTTGTTTATCATTTTGAGAACAAAATATTAATTGACCTAGAATACTACAACGCGGATAACGCTGCATGCTCAAAACAACATCGAGAAGGCTGATCAGGAAAAGCCATACCGGGGTACACACCGCACAGCAAACGGACGCCGGCAAGGCGCGTCTCAATCTGCTCGATGACATCTGCAACAGTATCATGCCGGCGAAAGAGCAAATGCCGGTCATCGCCACCATCAACGAAATGACCCGCTATACCCTTAATGCGTCCGCGGCCGCCGTGCTTTCCCGGGAAGGAGAAACCAGCCCGGCCATCGATAAATTTTCCGATAGTCCGTTGGGCCAGCAGTTCTCCCAGGTACAGACGCCCAAAGAGCTCGGCATCGCCGGCCGGGTCATGCAAACCGGCAAGCCGGTGCTGATCAGGGATACCTCCCAGGACGAGCGCTTTAATCAATACAGGGACGAAGTGCCCGGCCTCGTCGCCAGGTCCGTCATCTGCGCCCCGCTGGTCTTCCAGGGGAAAATCATCGGCGCGGTGGAGGCCCTCAACAAGCTGGACGGGAATGACTTCAACGAGCAGGACTTGCAAACGCTGGCGGGGCTGGCGGCCGGCGCCGCTTTAACGATTGCCAACATCAGGGCCAACGAAAACCTGCTCTATTCCTACAAAAGGACCGTGCAAAAGCTGGTATCGCTAGCCGACGCCAGGGAAAGCACCGAAAGCAAGCACTCCATACGCGTCTCCAAATACGCGCTTATCGGCGCCAGCGAGCTGAATCTCTCTCCAGAGGAAAAGGAGATCATCGAGTACGGCTCCATCCTGCACGACATCGGCCTGCTGGGCGTGCCGCCGGAGATACTAAAAAAACGCGAGGCGCTGACCAAAGAAGACTGGAGCATCATCCGCAAGCACTCGGTTATCGGCTACAACCTGCTCCGCGGCATTCCCGCCCTGAACGAGGTAAGCAAGCTCATTCTTTACCACCACGAGCGGTTCGACGGCAAGGGCTACCCGTGCGGGCTGAAGGGGGAAACGATACCCGTCGGCGCGCGGCTGATTTCCGTGGCCGATGCTTTTGACAGCATGACGGTAAAACATTCCTACCGCGCCGCTTCCAGCGTGAAAGACGCTATCCGGGAGCTGGGCAAATGCTCCGGCACTCAATTCTGCCCGGCCGCCGTTAAAGCGTTGAGCCTGGGTTATATCAAGACCAATTCACTGTCCGGAGTCATGGTCAAAAAAGAGCACGCGGTCAATGAAAACTGGCGGACCAAGCCCGGCGATGGCAAAATCTGGCCCATCGCCTTCAACCGCAACGCCCACCAGGTAAAAAGCGAAGAGCCGGCCTACGACTAATCTGTGACTTTCTTGCGAGATTCCAATCCACCCCCGTTACCAATCTAATACCAACCTCCATGAAGGCCATTACCGGCAAAAAGCGTAAATAAAAAAGCCCCCCGTTTTTTACGGGGGGCTTCAGCGGATTTATTGAATAACCCTTATCCCTTCCATTCTTTACCGCCTAGCTGTTTGGTTTCATGTTCATGGGCCAGGCAAATGGCGGTGAAAGCGTAGGGCTTTTCTACTTTCCGGGTAATCAGCGGGCAATGGACGAAGCCCTTGGGAGCGACGACGGCCGTAGGCGTATCAAAGACATGGACCTCCTGCTCCTCCCCCATCCGGAATTCGATTTCCGCGCCAAGGTAATCGGGTCTTTCCGGGTCCATGCCCAAAAATACCAGCACTTCATCATTGGGATGGACATGCGGGTCATCTTTATGCCAGTAGCCGGTGCCGGTGTGGAACGCCCAGGTGAAATTGAGCACGAACCCCGGGTCTTTCTTGCCGTTCCAGAACCAGAAATAGTCCGCGTTGGCACCCTCCTTGCGGTGCATGTCGCGCAGTTCCATCCGGCGGACGCAGTCGCCGTAATCATTCGCGAGGATAAAGGCTTTTTCCCGCTTGGTCAGTTCCCTGGTCTTGTCCTCGCCACTCATGGAAATTCCCAGAAATCCGTAAGGTCGATTCACTTTTTTTGCCACGATGGGCAAGTGAGGCGTGCCGGCAGGCAAAACGACGATAGAGGGCGAGGCAATAACGTGCGTTTCCGCTTTCTCCCCGATGGTCAATTCCAGTTCTGCATCCATCTTGTTGGGATTATCATAATCGAGGCCGGAGAAAAGGAAAATCTCACCGTAGGGATGAACGTGGCCGTATTCCCCACCAACACCCCACGGCCCTACTTTATTATGATAGCTCCAGACAAAGCTTAAATTCAGACCTTCAAGGTCCGAGCCCTTGGGCCAGGTGATATATTCCGGCTTACTCTTACTACCGCCGGGTAACTCGTTATAAACCAGTTTTTTAAAAAAATGCCCGTATTTCGTTTTAGCCACTTTTTTCTCCTCGCTAATTATTTGATGTACCCTTCTTTACCTTTTCCCGTATGCCCCCAGGGGCGCACGACGGCAAAAATCCACGGGCTGTCCTGCCAGTTAACGATAAGCGGGCAATGCGCGTGGCCGGCCGGCTGGATGGCGACCGAGGGCCTGGTGATGACGTGCTTTTCCATCTCCTTGCCCATGTACATCTCCACCTCCGCAGGGAAATCACTCAAGTCATCCGGGTCGGCGCCCATGAAAAGGAGGAACTCGGTATAGGGGTGGACGTGGGGTTTATCCGGCACCGGCCCGAAGCGGTACGGCGCCTTATTCATGCTCTCATAGGACATGTGAAATTCAAAGTCCTTGCCGTGCACATCGGCGATGGCGCCGTCATGGGTATCCTGGTTAAGGGGGCCATAGTGCCAGGGGCCGTTGCGGGTGAAAGCCAGGTGCTGCACATTCTCGCGGTATTTGGACCGCATAAAGTCGGCCTGCTTGCCGGGCTTATCGTCCAGTTTAACGGTTTTGGCGGTCAATTTAGGCGCCAGGGACACCGTCATGTAGAGGAACCGGTCGTCCATTCTTAAAATGTTGGCCGGGCCGTGAGAAGTGCCCCTGGGGACGGCCACGGCGGTGGCGGTGGTGACCATATGCATTTCTTTTTCCCCGCCCATCGTCAACTCGATCTCCGCCCCCAGATAACCGAGGTCGTAGGTATCCAGCCCCATGAAGAGCATGACCTGGTCGAAGTCATGCACCTCCGCCTGGCCGGGGTTTTTGCCCATTTTCCCCGCCGCCCAGTAAGCCCCGTACTGAATGTTCACATCGTACCCCAGGAAAGCGCCGTCCATCTCCGCGCCCTGGCGGAACATCCCCGTCCCGAAGTCTTTAAAAGAGAATTCCTTGATCAGATGCCCGTACTTGGCCTTAGCCATCTTAACGTTCTCCTCCCCTGATATCACCATTAGTGTAATATCTCCTATCGCTAATGGCTTTTGGCGGTCAGCCTGCTTTAGTGATGGCTTTGGCCGGGCACCACCACTCGAAGGAAACACAGGTGTTACAGTCAGTACATTTCCTGGGATCGATCCTGGTGGTATAGAGTACCAGGCCGTCGCTTTCCTTCACTTTGGCGTCAACGACAATGGCTTTATCCGGACACTGGGTGACGCACAGGCCGCATTTGAGGCATTTCCTGGTATTGATTTTATAAACCATCTTAGTGTTTCCCTTCAAACTTCCAGTCCTTGGGCTTGACCATATTGGGATAGCCGGCGCTCATGACATCGTCATGCCAGAAATTCCAATCCAGTTGGGCGCGGTGCTCCCTGGTCAAAAGCTGGGGATAAAACTTTTCCGTGTGCCGCAGGCCCTGGTTGACTTCGATGAAGATCCATGGGCGTTTAGTTTTGACGGGGTTCCAGGGGGCGTGGATAAAGTTGGGTGGGATAAAGACGACGGTGGTCTGGGTGATGACATGCCTTTCCAGCTCCGGCCCCATGTAAAGCTCAACTTCCGCGCCGAGGTCATCGGGGTCGTCCGGGTTGGTGCCGATGTGGATGAGCAATTCCGCTTCGCTATGGATATGCGGGGGGTGGCCGATCGTCATCCGCGGCTCTTCGTGCGGCAGTACCCAGTGGATGAAGTAGAAGTTGCTCCCCCGGATGGTCTTGGAATCCATCCGCTGGATGATGGGCCCCATGATAAACTTGAACTGCTTCCAGGGGCTATCCCGGAGAAAATACTTATCATATTTGTTCGCGGCCATGCCTGAAATCCTCCTATCGGGTCAGACTGAGTAATCAAGGAATAATTCTGGGATTTTTGTTCGTGTTAAAATATACTATATCCCTCCAGCAGCCCATGTCAAACGAAAATAAGTACATTTTAACGTATTTCAGGCATTATCAGCGATATTTATGTCATCTACACTATTAATTTAATTATTCTAAATGGTATAATAATGCAACTAAAAAAGCGCGCGCCTTAATGGTGCAATTTACGTTACTTCGGGAGGTACCTATGGCCGGCGTTCTGGAACGCATTAAAGTTATCGACTTCACCCAGGTTTATTCCGGGCCTTACTGCACGTTGTTACTCAAAGACCTGGGGGCGGATGTAATAAAAGTGGAAAGACCGGAATCCGGTGACCTGATACGCTACGATATACCACATACCGAAGGCAACGAGGGCGGGCCTTTCATTATCCTGAACCGGGGCAAGAAAAGCCTGACCGTGGACCTGAAGACGGAAAAAGGGCGGAATATCTGCAAAAAGCTGATTAAAGACATGGACGTCCTGGTGGAGAACTTCAGCCCGGGGACGATGGATAAATTGGGACTGGGCAGCAAGGAAATATGCAAGCTGAATCCCAAACTGATTTATGCTTCCATTTCCGCCTACGGGCAGACCGGCCCGCGCCGCGATTATCCCGGCTTCGACCCGGTGGCACAGGCGATGGGAGGCATGACCGATGTCACCGGTTTCCCGGACAAACCCACCCGCTGCGGCGTTTCCATCGCAGATTTCTCCTCCGGCTTTTTTGCCACGCTCTCTATCGTTTCGGCGCTATACCACCGGCTCAAAACGGGGGAGGGGCAAACGATTGATATTTCCATGCAGGACTGCATCTGGCAGCTAACCTCAATAGAATTCGCGCCCTATTACTGGCTGAACCACGTGATACCGCCACGCCTGGGCAACGGCCACGCCGCCATGATCCCCTGCAACCTTTATACGGCTAAAGACGGCGGTAAAATTTATATCAGTGCCGGCGTGCTGGCGCAGGTCCATCGCCTTTATACCGCGATGGGACGGGCCGACCTGATCAATACCCCCCTCGGCGCCAACCAGAACGAGCGTTTCCAGCACCGGCAGGAAATAGATGACATCATTGCCGCTTGGGTGAAAACGAAGACCACCCAGGAGATAACCGAGCTCCTGAAAAAATCTGATGTTCCGTGTACCAGGCTGCCGTCCTTCGACGAGGTGTGCAACGACCCGCAGTTGATGAGCCGGAACATGATCATCGAGGTGGACCAGCCGATTTCCGGCAAGGTAAAAGTGCCCGGCTCCCTTTTCAAAATGTCTAAGACACCCGGGAAGATAGATATGCCGGCGCCGTTCCTGGGAGAAAACAACCAGGAAATCCTGGCCGGGATGCTGGGCTACACAGAAGAAGAAATTTCCAAGCTGTCCGACGAGCGGGTTATTTAGAGGGTGAGAGCTAGCCGCATGATATTTATGTCAACTATGGCGCTCGCTAAGTAGCAGGGGCAAAATCCCTCTCTTATCTCCCTTTACGAAAGGGAGACGCCAATACCCCAAAACTATTTAGCCTTCAGGTATTTTTTAGGGTCTTTGTCAAAGGCCTTTTTGCAGCCCACGGCGCAGAAGTAGTATTTCTTGCCTTCATAGGTTGAAGTGGCGGCCGCTGTTTTTTCGTCAACGGTCATTTTGCATACCGGGTCGATTGCCATATTCGTGCCTCCTGAATCTGTTGTTGCTATTTCATGAATAATAGACGGATTCTCACGGGCACTGTGTGCCCTCAGAATGACATTAGGTTGGAAACCCCTCAAGCGCAAAGAGTTGGATACCACGGTGATAGAGCTGGCCGCCATCGCCGCCGCCGCCAAAATCGGGTTCAGAAATCCGTAATCCCCCAATAGCCACCTTAAAGAGGATGGCACGCCGGAAGCGTGAAAAGCGGTATAAAGCACGCCCGCCGCCACCGGAATGAGGATGACGTTGTAGGCAAAAGCCCAGAACAGGTTTTGCCTGATCGTCCGCATGGTGCGGCGGCTTAAAGCGATAGCGGTGGCGATGCCGCCCAAATCGCCGCGGATTAAAGTAATGTCCCCGGTCTCCATGGCGATGTCCGTACCGGTGCCGATAGCAATGCCCACATCCGCCTGGGCCAGAGCCGGAGCGTCATTAATGCCGTCACCGACCATGGCCACCACTTTGCCTTTATCCTGGAGCTTTTTAACCTCGCCGGACTTATGCTCCGGCAATACCTCCGCCAGCACCGTTTTGATGCCGGCTTCGCGGGCGATAGCCTCGGCGGCGCGGCGGTTATCGCCGGTGACCATGCCCACTTCGATGCCCATCCCCTGTAATGCGGCCATAACGGCTGGCGCATTGGGCTTAAGCGTGTCCGCCAGCCCGATAAGACCGGCGGCTTTGCCCCCCACCGCCAGAAAGATTACGGTCTTACCGTCGTTCCAGAGCGCTGCGGCTTTTTCCTTTAGCCCGTCCAGGGCAATGCCTCTTTCACTGAATAAATTAGCGTTACCTAAAAGTATTATGATACCGTTTAAACTTGCCGCCGCGCCATGCCCGGGAATAGCCTGGAAATCTGTTACCGGGGCCAACGCCAGCCCCTTGTCGGCGGCTTTTTTAACCACCGCGGCGCCCAGCGGGTGCTCGGAATCGTGTTCCACGGCAGCCGCCAGGGCCAGCACCTCATCTCCGGCATAAGGCGGGACAGCGATGATATCCGTCACCTCCGGTTTTCCCTCGGTCAGCGTGCCGGTCTTATCCAGTAGCAAAGTATTTACCTTGAGCAGCTTTTCCAGCGCGCCGGCGCTCTTGATAAGGATGCCGTTTTCCGCCCCTTTACCCGTGCCAACCATGATAGCCGTGGGCGTGGCCAGACCCAGGGCGCAGGGACAGGCGATAATCAACACGGCTATAAAATTAAGAAAAGCATAGGTTAACGACGGTGTCGGGCCGAAAAAGTACCAGATAATAAAGGTAATCACGGCGATAGCGATGACCGCCGGCACGAAATAACCGGCGATGATGTCCGCCAATCTCTGGATGGGCGCTTTGCTGCCCTGGGCTTCTTCCACCAGGCGCACGATGCGCGCCAGTGTCGTGTCCTTGCCGACGCGCGTGGCACGGAACTGGAAGCTGCCCGTTTTATTGATCGTCGCCCCGATGACCTCATCCCCCTCTTTTTTCTCCACCGGCAGGCTTTCTCCGGTGACCATCGACTCGTCCAGAGAGGGGCTACCCTGCCGGATAACGCCATCCACGGGCACGCGTTCACCGGGACGCACCAGTACGAGGTCGCCGACCGATACCTCTTCAACGGGGATTTCCGCTTCTTTGCCATCGCGCAGCACCAGCGCTGTTTTAGGTTGTAAGCCGATGAGTTTCTTGATAGCGTCAGAGGTCTGGCCCTTGGCCCTGGCTTCCAGATAGCGCCCGAGTAAAATCAAAGCGATAATCATCGCGGAGGTGTCAAAATACAGGTCCGGCGTCTTGCCGCCGATGGTCAATACCGACGGGAACAGGACCGCCACCACGCTATAAAAATAGGCCGCGGAGGTGCCCACGGCGATGAGGGTGTTCATATCCGCCCGGCGGTGCTTTAAAGCGCCCCACGCCCCCCGGTAGAACCGCAGGCCCGCCCAGAACTGCACGGGCGTGGCCAGGGCCCACAAGACATACTTCAGGCCGGTAAACTGCGGCGTCCACATCAGCGTCATAATAACGGCGGCCAACACGACGGCGAAGATAAACCGGTCCCGGACTTTTTTTACCTCCCGCGCCGATACCCGGGAGACATCTTCCAGTGTTTCCGTTTCCCCGCCCAACTCATAGCCGGCGTCCTTTACCGCGCGCCGCAGGTCGGCGACGGTAGTCCCCTCCAGGTATTCGACGGTGGCTTTTTCCGAGGCCAGGTTGACGTTAGCCGAGACCACCCCCGGCACGCTTCGTAAAGCTTCTTCCACCCGGGCCACGCAGGAGGCGCAGGTCATCCCGCTGACGGGGAAAATAGACTTTTGTACGGCGACGCCGTAGCCCGCTTCCGTGACGGCTTTACTGATCTGCTTGAAATCGACTTTCGCCGGATCGTATTCAATGGAGGCTTTTTCCGAGGCGAAATTCACACGCGCCTGCCCGACGCCTTCGGTCTCTGCCAGTGTTTTTTCTACCGTGGCAGCGCAATTAACGCAGGTCATTCCGGTAATATGGATATTTACTTTACGTGATTTTTTGGTATCTTCTGTCATTGCAGTCAAAATAGACAAAAAGTACTTTACATTTCTTACTATATCATATTATTTTGATTAAACAGCGTCTGTGACCTAAATCTCTATAGCGGTGGCAAGTATGACGATCTTTGTTTGATTTGTATCATACGTACCTATCCCCTTTTTCCCCTTTCCAGCCTGGTATATTGATTTCTTCATAGTCATTCCTGGCTGGAAAGGGGAGTAAAAAAGAGAGGGGGCTTCTGACCTGCTCCCCGAAAATAGTGCCAATAGTTAGGTGAAACGCTAAAATAGGCCAAGGAGGGAAGACTTGAAAAGGAAGCGCTTCACCGAAGAGCAGATAATCCGGGTACTGGATGAGCTT
>JBEKAC010000048.1:0-19018 GCA_050018395.1 Dehalococcoidales bacterium | reverse complement strand
GGCATCGGCTGGAAATATCGGAGAAGTGCGCCCGCCGCGCCGCCCAGTATTTATCCGCCTCCGCCGCGTCTGCGGCCACCCTGACCTCGCGCGCCGTTTTGTTGCAGATAGCGGCCACCTGTGCCGCCTCCACGTCCACGGTTTCCGGCAGACCGTCCACCTGTATCAGCAGAATGACTTGCGATGAATCGAGGACGTTATCCGGGATGACCCCGCGGAACTTCTCGAAGGTCCAGTTGTCCATGAACTCAACCTTAGAGGGCAGAATGCTGCTGGCGATAATGTCGGTTACCGTCTGGCCGGCTATCGCCGCGTCATGGAAAACGGCCACCACGGTGCGGCTGGCTTTCACGGCCGGCAACAGCCGCAAAGATATTCTGGTAATAACGCCCAGCGTCCCCTCCGAGCCGGTAAAAAGCATCATCAGCTCGTAGCCGGTGCGGTTTTTCGGCGTGAGGCCGCCCAGCTTGACAATTTGCCCTCCCGCCAGCACCACCTCCATGCCGAGCACGTACTGCTTGGCCACGCCGTACTTAAGGCAGGAAGGACCGCCGGAGTTTTCCGCTACCACTCCGCCCATCGTGCACCCCGCGTAGCTCTGGGGGTCGGGGGGGAAGAAAAGCCCCTCTTTCGCCAGCGCTTCCTGAAAGTCCTGGAGGACGACGCCCGGCTCGACGGTGGCGTTAAGGTTGGTCTTGTTTATCTCGATAATCCGGTTCATCCACGTCGTGCAGAGGACGATGCCGCCTTTGATGGGTATGGAGCCGCCGCTGACGTTGGTGCCGCCGCCGCGGGGCGTGACCGGAATATCGTTTTCACTGGCCAGCTTGAGGATTTCCGATACCTGTGCCGCCGTCGTCGGCAGGACCACGACGTCCGGCAGGTGCGACCACATGGCGGTGCCGTCGTAAGAATAAGACTTCAAATCCTCTAAAGAGACCAGCACATTCGTCCGGCCTACTATCAGGCGCAGGCTATCGATGTGTTTGGAGTTAATTGTCATAAAGAGTCCTCTACTAATACTTTAGCGTGTCGGGGCGGGGCGTTCAAGGGCAGTTGGGAAATCCTTCTCGGCTCTCCCTTTGACAAGGGAGACGATGTTATCCTTCTTAATTTTATGTTTTAGTTCTGCCCGATTGATTGTCCCTCTTTTGTAAAGCTTGTCCAGAGCACCTGTGGTGAGCCTGTCGAACCATGCCGAAGGAAAGGATAAAGGGAGATTTATTAACGCCCCTTTTCCCCTAATCCCTCTCTCACTCTCCCCTTATGAAGGGGGAGAGGATGATATGACAAACCATTGTGTCAAAGTTTAAGATGATCTTTCCCTCTTTTGTAAAGAGGGATAAAGGGAGATTTTTACCCCCTCACCCTTTATCCCTCTCCAGCGGGGAGAGAGGGGAAAGAGGAAGGGAAGCATATTACTTCTTTTCGGATTGAGGCAGGTTGCAGACGATGCCGGTAGGGCAGGACTCGCATTCGAGTTGGAGCGTGGTGTGGGTGATATTGAAATTCTCCTCCAGAACGGCGTTCACCTTCGTCACGACATCAAAGCTATCACTTACCATCTGGTCGGTAATGGCCAGGTGGGCACTCAAGGCATAGATGCCGGTGGTGATCGTCCAGATATGAATGTCATGCAGGTCTTCTACACCGGGGATGGTCTTCACGGCGGCGGTCACTTTTTCTATAGCGACGTGGCCGGGCACGGACTCCAGCAGGATATCCGAGGACTCGCGGACAATGCGCACCGCGCCCCAGAGAATGATGACGCCGATGACGACCGCCAGGATGGGGTCGGCGATTTTCCAGCCGGTAAAATAAATAATGGCGCCGGCGATGATGACGCCCACGGAAGATAGCGTATCGCCGATGACGTGCCAGAAAGCGGCCTTAACGTTGATGCTTTTACGGCTGCCCCGCCGCAATAAAAACATCCCGATGAGGTTAGCAATCAGGCCGATGACCGCCACCGCCATCATCAGCGGGCTTTTCACGGACGGCAGTTCGGAGAAACGGCGGTAGGACTCGTAAAAAATGAAGACGGAGAGGACGATCAGGATAGAGCCGTTGGTCAGCGCCGCCATGATTTCCGCGCGGTGATAGCCGAAGGTGCGGGTAGGGGTGGCGGGGCGCCGGGCCAGGCTGATGGCAAAGAGGCTTAGACCTAAAGACAGGGCGTCCGTAAGCATATGGGCGGCGTCGCTGATCAGGGCGAGGCTGTTGCTTAAAATGCCGCCGGCTATCTCCACCGCCATAATCAGCAGCACCAGGCCCAGCGTTATTTGCAGCGGCCGGCTGGCAACGTCATTGGCGTGCCCTTTGTGTTCGTGCATGGTCAACTCTGATATTACTTTAACGCGTTCAGGCGGGGCATTCAAGCCCCTGTTTGTTTGACTATTGAATATCTGTGTTCCTTATTGTACAATCTGTGTAACTTTTACGAAATAAACACTACTCTATCTCTAAAGGAGGAATTCATGAGCAAAACTGCGGTTATCACCGGGGCCACCAGCGGCATAGGCGCCGCCTATGCCCGAAGACTGGCAAAAGATGGCCATGATCTGGTCATTACGGGAAGAAGAAAGGAAATCATCCAGCAGCTGGCGGACGAATTGACCAAGCAATACAATGTGAAAATTAAGGTAATACTGGCGGATCTATCCCTTGATAATGATATCCAGAAAGTGGTTGAAGCGATAAAGTCCCTCGAAAACCTTGATATTTTGATAAACAACGCCGGTTATAACGACGTTCCGGAATTTTTTGATAAAACGGACCTGGCTGTCCATGAGGTAATGATGAAGGTGCTGATGACAGCCCCGGTACGCTTGACTTACGCGGCTCTCCCCGGGATGACTAAAAGTGGACGCGGGGCAATCATCAACCTATCTTCACTTGCGGGACTCTTACGCCGAAAAAATCCTCGATTTATGGCGCGAGCAAGTCTTTTGTTAAACAATTTTCCGAAGGACTTCACCTGGAGTTAAGGAACAAAGGGATTAAAGTACAGGCTGTTTGCCCCGGATTTATCGATACGGATTTCTATAGAAACTGGTCGGCTGACACCAAGAAGAAAATGGACCAATTCAAGAAAATGACTCCTGAATCGGTAGTCGAATGCTCAATGAAAGATCTAGAAAAAAACCGGCCTGTATGTATACCGGGATTATCTTACAAGTTTTTAGCGGCGCTTTTTGCCATTATGCCCAAATCGTATGTCTACAATAAGGTAGATAAAATGATTGGCTAGCTGTTGTGATGCCCTAATAGGTAAAAAGGTGCCTGTATAAGAGAGAATTGATATATTGCTTCTATATGATTATTCTTAAATATAAAAACAAGTTGAAAGGAGAATAAGATGCCTAAGTATTTTATGACGTGGGAAGCAGATTTGAGCAAGTATCCTACCGACCCCAAGGAGTCAATGGCATTCCATATGAAGAATATAGAAATGTTGAAGCAGGTTCAAAAGGAAGGTCTGATAAGCGATTGGGGAATTTTTGTCGGCGAAACCAGGGGCTACATGATATCTGATAAAAATTGGACCGAAGCGGCAAAGGGAGTATTTCCCTTTTTCCGATATATCAAATTCAAAGTTCACCAGGCATTATCGATAAACGAATACGATAGCTTTACGAAATCCATGATGAAGTAGAGCGCAGCGGAGAATCTCGCGGTAAGACGGCCTGTTAACCCTCTCCATTTCCCCGCCTGATGATAATGGCGGACATGTAACGGCCGCTATAAAACTTCTCGATAATAGCTATCTCTTTATCGGTGCAGCCGATAATCAGCTTGATTTCCGCGTCTTTTTTCTTGATATCCACCGTACAGGTAACCGCCGTAAGCTTAAAGTGCCCCGCCGTCCCCCGCCAGACATCGATGCCGTTGCCGTCGCCGCCGGAGGTACCCTTTAAATAGCCGTAGTCCAGCGGAAAGATGAGGTCGGGGAACTTGGGATGCGCCGTCCCTTTGGGCCGGTCAATGACTACTTCCGAGTTATTAATGAGCTCGTCCAGGCGCGTCCAGAACAGCTTTTCCATGTGGCCTCCAAGAAACCGTGGCATTATTATAGCACACCTCGTTTGTATTGCGGAGAATATGATGGTTTTATGGCATTACATGTTGTATACTTGACCAAAGGAGTTGGTATCATGGAACAGACTTTCGAGGCAACGATTGAAAAGTGCGATAAATGGTACATCGGCTGGGTGGACGCCGTTCCTGGGGCCTTCAGCCAAGGTAAAACTGTTAAAGAAGTTGAGAATAATTTAAAAGAAGCGGTGCGGCTTATCCTGGAAAGCCAGCGTGAATTGATCGAACAAAAAGCCGGTGGAGAAATCCTGAAAAGAAAAATACAGGTCAAAGTTTAGCGCCATGAAGCACCGCGACTTCATCAGCCATTTAAAAAAGGAAGGCTGTGTGATGCACCGCGAAGGCGCCAAACATACCGTATTTTTTAATCCGGAAAATGGCCATCTTGCCACCGTTCCCCGCCACAGGGAAATTGTAATCTCTCTGGCCAGGAAGATTTGCCGTCAACTCGAAATCCCTCTGTCAAAAGAAAAAGCCTAGGCCCCTCTTCCCCCTTCTCCCTCAACTTGCTATCACCGAATTGCCGTTGTATCATGGTGCTGGAGCGGCATTTTCATGGAGACAGACTTAGTTCCCCCCGGCCTTACCTACCTCGCGGACAATATTATCACCCGGCAGAATATCCTGGGCGTTTCCAAGGAGCAGGGCGCGCGCTGGGCGCAGAAGCTCGACCTCCGTGCCCGGGCGGATACCATTTTCTTCGCCGGCTGCGGCTACCAGTACTCCGCCCAGTTGGAAGTGCTGATGTCTCTGGCCAGATCCACCGATAAAAGTGTTATCGGCTCGGAGCTGCCCATGCGCTTCGCCCGATTCCAGAAAAAGCTCGGGCTCAACCTGCCCGGCATTTATAGTAATGCCCTGGCCCACGGCGGCGATGACGAGGTCAAACCGCTGGAGGCCGCGGTGAAAGTCCTGCGCAAGCTGGGCCTCCAGCCCGGCTACCTGGCGGAAAAAGAGCCTTGCTGCGGCGCACCTTTACACCATGCCGGGCTGCAAACGAAGTTCGCGGCTAACGCCCGGAACGCTTACAAAACACTTAAGGCCAGCGGTGTCAAACGAGTCATCGGCATCGTGCCGTACTGCACCCACGCCCTGCAAAAGCTTTTCCCGCTTTATGTGGACGGGTACGACATCGACGTGCATCATTTCGTGGAAATCGTCGCCGGGAAAATATCGCTATTCAAGCTTAAATATCCGCGCAAGGTGCGGGTAACCTACCACGACCCCTGCCAGCTGGTACGCTATATGAACCTGGTCGAGGAGCCGCGCCGCATCCTTAAAGCCATCGAAGGCATCGAGCTGGTGGAGACGGACTGGACCCACGGCGAGTATGCGACCTGCTGCGGGGGCGGGGGCGGCTTCGAGACGGTTTTCCCGGCGTTGAGCGAGGTGCTGGCGGTCAACCGCGTTACCGAGCTGATGGAGACCAGGCCGGATATTATCGTTACGCACTGCCCCGGCTGTATCATGCAGCTTAAAGAAGGGCTGAAACAACTTAAAATCGTGGGGGTAGAGGTGCTGGACCTGGCACAGGTCGTGGCGGCGTCCATAGAATAAACGATTCCGAACCTCACCCCCTTTAGTTCCCCCTCTCCGCCAGCGGAGAGGGGGCTAGGAGGAGAGGTCGAGAGCAAAAATGAATTGGACTGAATAGATAGTGAAAAAATCATCGGATTTTAAAGAATACAAAAAAGAAATCATGGACGCGGCCCACGATGACCGCCTGCGCCTGGCGCTTTCCCGCGCCGTGAAAAGCTTCCGCGGCAACGTGAAAAACGCTCTGGAGAAATTCCCCCACACCATCTCCCTCGCCGAAGAAGTGCGTAAAATCAAAGAAAAAGCCATCCCGGACATGGAAAAGCTCACCCGGCAGGCCATCGCCGCCATCGAGGAGAACAAGGGCAAGGGGTATATCGCCAGGACGGCGGAAGAAGCCTTACAGATTATCGGCGGGCTGGTCGGCACGAAAAAACTTATCGTTAAAGGCAAGTCTATGACCGGTGAGGAAATCGGCCTGCGCGAGCACCTGGAAGCCACGGGCAACGAAGTGTACGAGACCGACCTCGGCGAGTTCATCGTACAAAAACGCGGCGAACGCCCGATGCATATCCTTTCCCCCTCCATCCATGTCCCCCGGGAGGATGTAGCCCGCCTCTTTTCCAAGATAATGGGGCAGGAAATAGCGCCGGACGCGGAAATCGCGGACCTGGTGGCTGCCGCCCGGGCATATTTACGGGATAAATTCTTCCGCGCGGACATCGGCATCAGCGGGGCCAACGTCGTCGCCGCGGAGACCGGCACGCTTTTTATCATCGAGAACGAGGGCAATATCCGCCTCTCCACAGGCGCCCCGGCCGTCCACATCGCGCTGGTGGGCATGGAGAAGCTCGTCCCCACCTTGAGCGACGCTTATAAAGTGAGCGAGGTCACCTGGCGCTATGCCAACTATACCATGCCTTCTTACGTCAGCCTGATCTCCGGTCCCAGCAAGACCGGCGACATCGAGAAGGTGACCACCTACGGCGCCCATGGTCCCAGGGAGTTCCACGTCATTTTCCTGGACGCCGGCCGCACGCGGCTGGCCAGGTATCCGAGGCTTAGCCAGGCGCTCTATTGCCTGCGCTGCGGCGGCTGCCTCTACGAATGCCCTGTCTTCGCGGTGACGGCCGGGCACTTCGGCGATAAGTATTTTACCGGCATCGGCGCGGTCTGGGCGGCCATCGTCAATCAGGATAAAGAAAAGGCGGCTTCGCTGGCTTACACCTGCCTTACCTGCGGGCGCTGCCGCCAGCGCTGCCCGGTGAAAATCGACGTGCCGGAGATGATTATCGAGCTGCGGAAGATGCTAGCGGAGGGCGAAAAAGCGTAATGCGCTTAATCGATGCTGCAGATATTACGGCTGCCGTCGCCAATCTTTTCAAGCAGGCCAACTATGAGCTGGGCGAGGACGTCCTCGCCGCCTTAAAAAAGGCGCGGGAGGATGAGGAATCGCCCGCCGGACGCGCCGCCATCGATGCCATCCTGGAAAACGCCCGCATTGCCGCCGCGGAAAAAATCCCCCTCTGCCAGGACTGTGGCACCGCCGTGGTTTTTCTGGAGATGGGACAGGATGTGCTAGTCGTTGAAGGCCGGCTCGACGATGCCGTGAACGAAGGCG
Organism: Dehalococcoidales bacterium; assembly: GCA_050018395.1. Lineage (GTDB taxonomy): Bacteria > Chloroflexota > Dehalococcoidia > Dehalococcoidales > RBG-16-60-22 > RBG-13-51-18. The sequence continues at coordinate 11,766 of JBEKAC010000048.1, read as the reverse complement.
TGCGGCGCGCTTACCGGGAAGGCTATCTACGCAAGTCGATGGTCGCCCGCCCCTTTTCCACCCGCCACAATACCGGGGACAATACTCCCGCCGTGATTCATACGGAAATCGTGCCCGGCGACAAGCTCAAGATTACCGTCTTGCCCAAGGGGGGCGGGGCGGAAAATATGGCCCGGGTGGGCATGCTGCTGCCGGCGGCGGGGAAAAAAGGGGTGGTGAACTTTATCATTAATGCCGTGAGCGAGGCCTGGAGCAATCCCTGCCCACCAATAATAATCGGGGTGGGGATAGGGGGCACGGCGGAGAAAGCCATGCTCATGGCCAAGCACGCGCTTATCAGGAGAGTAGGGGAGCCGAGCCCGGATAGAGAAAACGCCGAATTGGAGCGCGAGATTCTGGAGCAGGTGAATAAGCTGGGCATTGGGCCCATGGGCTACGGCGGGCGCATTACCGCCCTCGCCGTCCATGTAGAGAGTTTCCCCGCCCATATCACCGCCCTGCCCGTGGCGGTGAACCTGCAATGCCACTCTGCCAGGCATAAAGAGATGGTGATTTGATGTTGTCATTGCGAGCCCCGATGAGACCTTTACCTCTAGAATCGGGGCGCGGCAATCCCTATGATTATTTGAAAGCGGCGATAGAGATTGCCACGGTCGCTATGGTTCGACAGGCTCACCATGAGCGATCCTCGCAATGACAGTTGAGGTGTTGATAAAAAGGGAATTTGAGATGCCAAAGAAAATCCCGCTCCCGTTAACGGAAAAAACCGTCGCCAGCCTTAAGGCCGGGGATAATGTCCTGCTTTCCGGCGTGCTTTATGTGGCCCGGGACGCCGCCCACCGCAAGATGATAGAGGCGCTGGATAAAGGGGAGACTTTACCCTTTGATATCAAGGGTCAAACGATTTATTATATGGGGCCCTCCCCCGCCCCGCCCGGAAAAGTCATCGGCGCGGCCGGGCCCACCACCGCCACCCGCATGGACGCTTATACCCCCCGCCTCCTCGCCGCCGGGCTCAAGGGGATGATAGGCAAAGGCACACGCTCGGCGGAGGTCAAGGAAGCCATCAAAAAATACCGCGCCGTATATCTGGCGGCTACCGGCGGCGCCGGCGCTTTGATTTCTAAAACCATCGTTAAAGCGGACCCGGTGGCCTACCCTGAGCTGGGCCCGGAGGCTGTCCTGCGCCTTGAAGTCAAAGATTTTCCCGCCACCGTTATCAATGATATCTACGGCGGGGATTTGTACGTGGAGGGGAAAAAGAAGTATAGTCTAGCCAGGTAATTTATCCTTTTTCAGGAGGCATTTGTATGGCTAAGTATTTTGACTTGACCTTGCCCTTAAACCAGATGATCCGTGTCCTGCCCGAGATGAAACTCCCGCCGAACCTGAAGCCCCCGCCGGCTAATCCCCCCTCGTCCGTCTACCGCATCCAGGATGTGAATAAGGGCGACCCGGTCACCATGGCGCGCCTTGAGTTAATTTCCCACGACGGCACGCACATCGACGCCCCGCTCCACTTTATCCCCGGCGGCGCGACGATAGACACCATGCCCATCGAGGCCAACAACGGCCCCTGCCGCGTTATCGAGATCAAAGACGAAAAAGATGTTACGGTCAAGGAGCTTGAACCATATAAAATCAAAGAAGGCGAACGTATTCTCTTTAAGACCAAGAACTCGCCCCATGTTTATGACGTCCGCCAGTATAACGGCCCCTACGTGGCCATTACGCCGGAAACAGCGGATTACCTCGTGGCTAAAAAGATAAGGCTGGTAGGGCTGGACTACCTGACCGTCGGGCACATGGAACCGACGGACGCTATCAACAAAGTCCACAAGGCGTTCCTCGGCCACGGCATCTTTATCCTGGAAGCCATTAACCTGGACGGCGTGCCGGCGGGCAAGTACGAGCTGATGTGCCTGACGCTCCGTATAGAAAGCGGTGATGCCGGGCCCTGCCGGGTGATATTAAAGAAGTAAACCGGTACTTTCAGCGGCCAGTTAACAGGGTGGATGGGTTTATTTACGTGCGTCTGTCTGGCTTGCAGTTATGGCGAACAGCGCTTTAATGGTGTTCCAGTTTCTTGTGGTGGCCGTGAGATTAAGTTTCTTTTCGAAGAAATTATTAGAATATTTGGTCCTGCCGTAACCGTTGGGACAATACAGGTAAATTTCACGGCCCGAAAGCACGAACCTGTCCGGCGTGCCCGGTCTTTCTTTGAGGTTTTTTAGGGCCGGCGCGGCCGGTTCAGCGGCCAGAAAAGTAACATGCAGTCGGCCAGTATCTATATCCCGTTCTTTCAAAAAGGGATTATCCCTGATTATTCTTCCCAGTTCATCCGGGGTCCTGATTAAGACCGCGGCGGTAAACTTAAAGACTTGTTCTATTTTTGATTCAATCAGACCGGCTAATTGGTTGGTGTCCGTCCGGGGAGAATCGAAAATAACATTGCCGCTTTGCCCATAAGCGCGTACATTCCGCAAGCCCAGCGATGCGTACAGGGCAGCCAGTTCAGGCATGCCGGTTTTTTTCTGCCCGGATACGTTGATGCCGCGGAGCAGGGAAATATAAGTTGCCATTGAAAAAAGTAAAACCTGCGGTTAGATTTTGAATTTCAAATAATACAGCAGCCCCGCCACGCTCTTGCTGTCCTGGATTTTACCGGAGGAGATAAGCCCCGGTATTTCGGCTATGGGCGTGGGCACCAGCACGATGCCGGCGGTATCCTCGGCGTGGAGGCGGGAGGGCGTTAAATCCGTGGCTAAAAAGAGGTGCATGAACTCGGTACTGAACCCCGGCGAAAGGTAAAACCCGCCCAGTTTTTCCACCTTGCCGGGTTTAAAGCCGGTCTCCTCCTGCATTTCCCTTATCACGGCCGTCGCCGCGTTTTCACCTTTATCGATGCCGCCGGCCGGTATCTCCAGCAGGTTTTTCGCCACCGGCAGGCGATACTGGTTGACCAGCAGGATATTGTTTTGGGCGTCTACAGCGATGATGCCGATGCAGTCGCCGTGCTCGATGATTTCCCGCGTGCCGCGGTGGCCATCGGCGGCTACCACCGTATCGACGCGCAGCTTCAGGATATACCCCTCGTAGAGGTACTTCCGCAGGAGCAGTTTTTCCGGTTTGGGTTCCGGATTATTATTCGGCATGGTAAATCAGCGCGATTTCATCGCAGTTGGGGAACTTGGGACAGCGGAAACAGTCCGTCCAGACCTTCCGCGGCAGCTCCATTTTTTCGACGTCCGCAAACTTATACTGTTTGAAGAAATCCGGCCGGTAGGTAAAACAGAACACGGAATCGATGCCGAGCAGCGCCGCCTCTTTGAGGCAGGCGGCCACCAGTTTGCCGCCGAGCCCTTTACGCTGGCTTTCCTCGGCCACCGCCACCGACCGAACTTCCGCCAGGTCCGACCAGGCGATGTGCAAAGCGGCGCAGCCGATGACGTTCCCGTTTTCCCGGATGACATAAAAGTCGCGAAGGCTTTCGTATATCTCACTTAGCGGCCGCGCAAGCATCTGCCCTTTATCGGCAAAGCCGTTAATGAGCTTGTGTATCTGCGGCACGTCGGCAATTTTAGCTTTTTCTACCTGAATCACCTTGTTTTCCTTTCAATTTATCTTCTAAAGAGCGATAGAACGATTTTTCCGGGCGGATGCGCCGGAAGCGGGTGGTATGAATGCTCCGCCGGATGGTAACCGTATCGCCGTTAGAGAGGGGTAAATTGATGTGCCCGTCAATGCTCAAGGTGGCGTTGTGGTAGGTATTCAACCGTAAAACCACCTCCGAATCCGCGGAAAGCAACAGCGAGTAAGCCGGGCTTAAATGGGGCGCGACCGGCACCAGGACAAAATCTTGGGAGGCGGGGTAAAGGATGGGGCCACCGGCCGCCAGCGCATAGCCGGTGCTGCCGGTAGCCGTGGCCGCGATGACCGCGTCCGCTTTATAAGTGGCCAGCTCCTGCCCGTCGATGGTGATGTCAACCCGTATCAGCCTGGCGATTTCGCCCCGCCCCACCACCACGTCGTTCAGGGCGTGGTAAGTTTCGGTTTTATTCCCCGAAGACTTCACCTCTGCCTGGAGCATCGCCCGCTCGTCGAGCCAGCCTTTGCCCTGCAAAAGAGAGGGCAGTTTCTTTAGCGCTTCGCCGGCGTCCAGCTCCGTTAAAAACCCGAGCTTGCCCTGGTTGATGCCGGTAATCGGCGTGCCGGTCTGCATGACCACCTGGGCGGCCCTCAATATCGTACCATCGCCGCCCACCGTTAAAAGCAGGTCGGCGCCGTTGAGCAATTCGCAGGCTTTTTCCGTCTCCCAGGCGGAGCACCGCCACACGGCCACCCCCTGTGCCTTGAGGAAGCCCTCCAGTTCTTTAGCTTTTTCGAGCGTAATCGCCACCTTGGGGTGGTAAAGGATGCCGACTTTTTTTAACGCCATTTTTCTGCCCGTTCCGCTGGATTTGATTTCCCTGGAAACAATGAAAAGTGTAACAATTCCATAGGTAAAGGTCAAGAAAAGCGAAAGTTACGAAGAAAATGGTGTTTCAAAGCAAATTTGTTATTTTCTATGGAATCTTCTATAATAGTTCACAAAAGTAACTAATTAAACGGGCATTATGGAGACCAAAAACACCATCGATAATATCGTTGAAAACCTTTTTTACGCGGTCCCGGTAATTCATAAAAGACTCATGAGAATAGACCCGCCCGATGTTGACTGCGGGATCCATATCACGCGTCAGCATATCGCGGTGCTGGTCATGCTGCATCACCGCCGGTGTCCGATCACCGAGATAGCCAATACCTTTTTAATACCCAAGCCGCGTATGACCTACCTGATCAAGCAGATGGCGGCGGCCGGCCTCCTTAAAAGAAATGCCGATACATGCGACCGGCGCAGAGCGAATCTGGAATTGACGCCCAGGGGGAAAAAAGTCTTTCTCCAGTGCGACAGGCATCTGAAAAACCATGTAAAAGAATTGCTGGCAAATCTAACGGAAAGAGAGCTGGCAGAGCTTTCTTTTTCCTTGAATAAACTGAAAGCAATCGGCCCCCGGTTCGAGGAACGACCCGGTTAGTTCATCGCGGAGATTTTAGCGGACAGGATGGACAGGCAGTAATCATGCAAGGACAAAACCCCACCCCCATTTATGCCCAGACGTTATCCCGGCGGCAGGTCTACGGAACGCTGGCCGGCGTGATGCTGGCTATGCTGCTGGGCGCTCTGGACCAGACCATCGTCGGCACCGCCATGCCGCGTATTATCGCCGACCTGGGCGGATTTTCCCTCTATACCTGGGGCACCTCTATTTACATGATAACCTCGGCCGTAGCCGTACCGATAGTGGGCAAGCTTTCCGATATGTACGGCCGCAAGATATTGTATATGATAGGAATCTCGGTTTTTACGACGGCGTCCCTTTGTTGCGGCCTTAGCCACAGCATGCTGCAATTGATTATTTTCCGCGGCATTCAGGGTTTAGGCGGCGGCACCCTGATGACCAACGCCTTCACCGCCATTGCCGATCTCTTTCCCCCCGAAAAGCGGGCAAAATACCAGAGCCTTTTGACCGCCAATTTCAGTTTCGCCTCGGTAATCGGCCCTACCACCGGCGGTTTTTTAACGGACCAGATTTCCTGGCACTGGGTCTTTTTTGTCAATGTGCCCATCGGCATCGCGGTTATCCTGGTATTCATCAAATTTTTCCCCAGTTTCCACCGGGATAACATCAAACATAAAGTGGATTTCAAGGGGCTGGCGGCATTGATCCTGATGGTGTCCCCGGCCATGCTGGCTTTATCCTGGGGCGGCAATACTTACGCCTGGAGTTCTCCGGCAATCACCGGGCTGTTTGCTTTTGCGGCGGTCATGCTCGGAGTTTTCCTGTTCTTCGAAAGCCGGGCGGAAGAACCGATAGTCCCGCTGTCTTTATTTAAGAGCCGTACCGTCACCATCAGCAACCTCGCCTCTTTCCTGATGGCCATGGGCATGTTCGGGTCGATTATTTTTGTGCCGCTGTATTTTCAGGGGGTACTCGGAGCATCGGCGACGCGCAGCGGTAATATGCAGATACCGCAGTCGATGTGCGTGATGGTTTCCAGCATCATCTTCGGCAATATAATGTCCCGCCGGGTGGGAAAATACAGGGTCCAGGGCATGCTCGCATTACTACTAATCAGCGTGGGGCTATTTTTGCTTTCCCGTTTGACCACGGCATCACATTACTGGAACGTAATTATAGCTATCTGCATCATCGGCGTCGGCATGGGTTGTTCGATGCCGGTCTTCACCATTTCCATCCAGAACGATGTACCCTATAGCGTACTCGGAGTGGCCACGTCAACCAATAATTTCGTCCGCTCTTTCGGCGGTTCCGTAGGGCTGGCGGTTTTAGGCGCCGTCATGAACAACCGCTTTTTCCCGGCATTTTTCAGTCATATCCCGGAAAACATAAAAAGTTCTGTGCCGATGGACGAACTAACCATACTGGCGAGAAATCCGAACGCCCTGGTAAGCCCGGAGGCCCAGGCAAAACTAAAGCAAATGTTCAGCCAGCCGGGCATCGACCCTGGCACCTACAACCAGGTAATGCATATTCTCAAAGAGTCGCTGAATTCCGCGATTACCCGTGCTTTCTTCGTAGGACTGATAGTAGTGCTGGCCGGAGCGGTCGCGGCTTATTTTTTAAAGGACAAGCCGCCTCACGAGCAGCCGCCCGTTCGCACCGGCGGTCCGCCGCCGCCTTAAAAACGGAGATATTTTTATCCGCGTTCTCAAGGTGCTAAAATAGGTGTTGAAAAACCATGAAAACAGCTTTAGCGCCTACCCGCTGCCGCGATACCGAGTTCCGATGGGGGGAAAAGACCTACATCATGGGCATCGTGAACCTGAGCCCGGACTCTTTTTCCGGCGACGGCATCGGCGATGACGTGGTGCGGGCGGCGGAGCAGGCGCGGCGCATGGTGGCGGAGGGGGCGGACATAATCGACGTGGGCGGCGAGTCCACGCGGCCAGGCACCAAACCCCTCTCCGTCGAAGACGTGGAAAACGAGATAAAGCTGGTCGTGCCCGCCATTAAGCGTATCGCTAAAGAAGTCTCCGTGCCCGTCAGCGTGGATACCTATAAGTCCCGGGTGGCGGAAAGCGCTTTAGAGGCCGGCGCGAATATGATTAACGATATCTGGGGACTGAAAAAAGACCCCGCCCTCGCCCGGCTGGCCGCCCAAGCAAAAGTGCCGATTATCCTGATGGCTAACGAGCGGGACGCCCCGCCGAAGGCCGGCATCGTGGCGAAAGTTTTGGCGGACCTGGAAGCGGGCATCAGAATAGCTTCAACCGCCGGCGTTACCGCGGAGAACATCATCGTCGACCCGGGGTGCGGGTTCGGCAAGACACTGGAGCAAAACCTGGAGCTGGTCAACCGCCTGGCGGAGCTTAAAGCGCTGGGCAAGCCCATCCTGCTGGGCACCTCGCGCAAGAGCATGATAGGGCTGGTGCTCGATTTGCCCGCGGAGCAGCGCCTGGAGGGCAACCTGGCGGTGACGGCCATCGGCATCGCCAACGGGGCCGATATGGTGCGCGTCCATGACGTCAGGCAGACGGTGCTGGTCTGCCGCATGAGCGATGCAATTATCAGAAGGGGGGCCATCAGTGAATGACCCGGTAACGGTTTATCTATCTTTGGGCTCGAATTTGGGGAATCGACAGGAAAACCTCGACCGCGCTTTACAGATGCTTTCCGAGCGCATGCGGATCGGCAAGGTCTCCTCGGTTTACGATACGGAGCCCGTGGGCCCGATTGCCCAACCGCGCTTTTTGAACCTGGCCTGCGAAGCGTTCACCCGCCTGACCCCGGAGGGCCTGCTGGCTTTAGTCAAGGCCATCGAGCAGAAGATGGGGCGGTACAGCCGCTCCGGCGAACCGCGCATCATCGATATCGACATCGTCCTTTACGGCGACCAGGTCGTCAATTCGCCCAACCTCGTTATCCCGCACCCGCAGATGGCGGAGCGCGCCTTCGTCCTCGTCCCGTTGGCGGAAATCGCCCCGGATGTCGTCCATCCCATGCTGAAAAAGACCATCAGGGAGCTGAACGAGGGGACCAAAGAGGTGCAGGGCGTGATGAAGCTCAACGGGAAATAAGGGTGGTCATTGCGAGACCCCGCTCATGGTGAGCCTGTCGAACCATCGGGGTCGTGGCAATCCCGAATATCGGCACAATGCGATTATAGAGATTCTCACGGCGCTTTGCGCCTCAGAATGACAAGGAATTTTTCACGATTCCCATATCACGGGGCTCCTCGTAATGACCCGCCTGCGTTAAAACTACGGCGGGCGGCAGGAATTTACTGGTACAAATACTTGCGCCACTCGTCGCGGTGGGAGAGGTACTGGTAGGGGATATTGAAGAGCGGGTTGCCTGACGGCGGGCCGGGCGTTCGCACCAGCTTCATGTTGGCTTCTTTGGGGGTGCGCCCCGCCTTGCGCCGGTTGCATTCCACACAGGCGCTGACCACATTTTCCCAGGTGTGCTGGCCGCCCCGGAAGCGCGGTATGACGTGGTCGAGGGTGAGGTGCCGGCTTTGCTCGCCACAGTACTGGCAGGTGTACTTATCCCGGTTGAAAATCTCGTAGCGGGTCATTTTGCGCTGGCGGTAGGGCCGGCGGACGTGCCGGGCGATGCGGATGACGGAGGGGAGCTCGTAAGTGGCGCGGAGCGAGTGGATGCTGCCGAGGCCGTTTTCTATCATCTCCGCTTTGCCCTCGTAAATGAGGACGACGGCGCGGCGGGCGCGGCAGACCGTTAGCGGCTCGTAACTCTGGTTGAGGACCAGCACCGGATGATTCAGCATAGCTTACCTTTGAGTGCAACTAAGCCCATTTTAATACAAAGCTTTTACCTGTGCAAGAAAAACCAAAAACCAAGATACAATCACCAAGAAGTGAAGTGTATTTGCTTTTCAGGTGAAAGCGAAACTGGCGGGCAAGGAGGAGGGGGTTTCATAACCAAATATTTTAAAGAGGGGAAGGAGAACCGCGATGAACCCCATCTTCAAAGAGCCAATAATTTTTTATACGCTCTTAATACCAACCATAGATTGAACGAGGTCGCAAAATTCATTGTATTCAGAACTGGTTGTCTTTCGTAATTGCGAAAGATGAAAAAATCTACTGCTTGTAGGAGATTCTTGGTGAGCTTTTTCAATTTTAACTTCAGCAGCTATTATAGTCCAGAATTCAAAAAACCCTCGAGCTTTTGCTTTCTGATGACTCTTTTCAGCTTCTCCAAGCCTATTATGTATATTTGATATATCGGTGCCGCCTTTAATCTCAATTGAAACAACTGGCCTTACAACAGAAGCCAGAGATTCAGTGATAGCGATATCGGGATCACTTGAAAATGAAACAATTACTTCTCTACCAGCGGCATTTTTTAGTACTAACTTTCGAGGACCTTCTTCAACTAAATCCTTGTGTATTATTTTCTCAATAATACCAAAAACCTCGGCTGCAGCATCCTTTCCGAGTTTGGTATTTTGGCCTCCCCTTAATTGAGCTCCGAGTGTGAGTAGTTGGAGGTCACCAATCGTTTTCATACTCAATTCATCAACACCCTCAATCATCAATCTCGCGGTATGAGCTAAGCATTTACACAGCGCAGGCAGAACTTGCTTGACTTCATCACTAATTAGATTCCGTTCTTCTAATCTTTTGAATTGGGACATTACGGAGATACGATAAAATTCTTTTCGAGACAATCCATAAAGAAGACGATAATATCCAACTAAAGAAGGGCGTTCGATGATTAGAGAAGGAACCGGAAAAAGGACTTCTGCTCTAATTCCAAAAGAGGCAAGTTTTGTGTGACTTTGAGCGTCAACATATTTTGCAAGTTCAGTATCTAATTTAGGGATATTTGATTTTTTAACTGTCGAGCTTAGTGCTTCAGCTAAATATGAATTACGAAAAGTCTGAAGACGGTGATAGAAAGATATTTGCAGGTCAGGTTTTATTAGCGGAAACACATCTTTTTTTTTCTTCATTTGCATTTACATCTCCTAACCGTTTGAGTGCAATATCAATATATTCAGGCTTCAATTCTATCCCAATAAATTTACGCTTTGTTTCTTTACACACTAACCCTACAGTACCAGAACCCATGAAAGGATCTAGTATTGTATCATCGAATTTGGTACTTGATAAAACACAAAGTCTTACTAATTGGGGTGGAAAGACAGCGAGATGAGGAGGATGTCTAGCTTCAGTCACAATAGACCATACACTTCGTCTATTTCTTTTTGAATGCCCACCATTGGAAGGCTCAAGACTTGATTCATAATCATAATAGTAATGCTCCGATTTAGAAAAGAGAAAGAGATATTCATGTGCTCTCGTCGGTCTATCTTTTACTGATTCTGGTTGCGCATTTGGCTTATACCAAATTATATCCGACCGTAGATACCAACCAGCTTGTTGGAGAGCAAACGCCACTCGCCATGGGATACCAACTAAATCTTTAGGTTTTAGCCCATTCGGTGTTGGTGGCCGATATTTCATTGTCCTTGCTGGATTTTTCCGATCTGGAGCTCTCCACCCACGGTCACCACTTGTATATGTATCACCTATATTAAGCCATAAAGTACCATCATCTTTTAATACTCTATGAACTTGCATAAATACTTCTTTTAAGTGGCTTATATATTGTTCGTATACGTCTTCAGCGCCGATTTGTTTACCTATTCCATAATCTCTGGTACCCCAATACGGCGGGCTAGTTATGCACGACTGAATAACCTTATCAGGTAGAGATTTAAGCTCTTCTCTGGTATCACCTAAAATTAGTTGGAGATTATAAGAAGAATTTACTCTATGTAAGACTCCCATTAGTACCTCCGGGCACAAATCATTGTATCCTAGTTTTTTAAGGACGTCTAGTATAAAGTGGAGAAGGTGCTAGGGCTACCGTCTATATCTTACGCTCTGGTGGGGGGTTAAGGTGTATAAGTCACGCCCTGTTCCGGTGTCTCAAAAGCGGAGACGCTAACAAGCTTAACATAGTCTTTAGCCAGTTTTTTATCCCGAGCAGCGCCGAGGGACTTCTTGAGTTCCTTATAGATGGTGGACGCGAGGTTTTCCGCGGAGGGATTGATTTTATCAAAGGGCTTAACGTCATTGAGGCAGGTGTGGTCGTAGCGGTCTAAAATCTTGTCCACGTGCGCCTTGAGGTCGGTAAAGTCATAGGCCAGGCCGATGTCATTCAGCTTTGATGCGCTCACCTTAACGACGATAGTATAGCGGTGGCCGTGCAGGTTCTCGCACTTGCCCTGATAATCCCGCAGATAATGGGCGGCGTCAAAGTGTTTTTCCACGGTGATTTCGTACATGCCCTTTTCTCCTTCAGGAGATTGCCGCGCCTCCCGACTGCGGTCGGGATGGCTCGCAATGACAGGTAAACAATAGTGTTCCTCTCCCCTTCGTAAGGGGAGATAGGAGAGGGATTTAAAGGGGGTGAGGTAAGAGAAGATGAAGAAAAAAGAAGCAGTAGAATTAATTAAACAGTCTTTAACGGAAATACCTAACCTAAGAAAACTTCATTATGATAATCAAAATTTTAAACTTTGGAAATCTAAAATGTCTGACGTTATTAAAGCGGGGTTAGAGCAAACAGATTATGAGAATTTCACTTCCGCCCACCGAGAAGATAACACAGTTTATGTAATTCAGCCAGGAGTAACTAGTTTACCATACGATAAATTTTATCAAGA
>JBEKAC010000047.1:0-19267 GCA_050018395.1 Dehalococcoidales bacterium | reverse complement strand
ACAAAGCCAAGCTGGATGAATTTGCCAGCGATGTCAGCTTTGTGAACACGGTCCGGCCGGTAGGCGTGGTCAAGCCCAAAAACGCCGCCGATGTCCAGGCCATTGTGAAACTTGCCAACGAGACGGCCACACCGCTCATACCGGTAAGCTCAGGCCCGCCTCATTTCCGGGGCGATACCGTTCCCAGCACCGGCGGCGCTTTTATCGTGGACTTAAGCGGCATGAAAAAAATCATCAATGTCGATCGTCCGCGCCGCGTGGCGATGGTCGAACCGGGTGTGACCTTCGGCGAACTGATTGCGGCGGCGGATAAGGAAGGCATCAGGCTCAACTTACCGCTCCTGCCGCGCAAATCGAAAACCGTTGTCGGCAGCCTGCTGGAAAGAGAGCCCGTCATCATGCCCAAGTTCCAGTGGGACATCACCGACCCGCTGGCCTGCATCGAGGTCATTTTCGGCTGCGGCGACGAATTCCGCTCCGGGCAGGCGGCCGGGCCGGGCAGCGTTAAAGAGCAGTGGGCGGTGGGGGGCGTGCAAAAAGCGCCGTACGGGCCGGGCGTAGCTTCCTGGCACCGGCTGGTCCAGGGTGCGCAGGGAACCATCGGCATCGTTACCTGGGCCTCGATGCGGTGCGAGCTGCTTCCCAGCCTCGAAGAGCCGTTCGTTATCGGCTCCGCCAAACTCGAACCGCTGCTCGATCTCACGTCTTGGCTGGTCAGGCTGCGCATGGCTAACGAATGCTTCATTCTCAACAGCACCAGCCTGGCGGCCATCTTCGCCAAGAAATGGCCCAAGGACTATCAAAGCCTCAAGAATACCTTGCCTCCCTGGATTCTTTTCTATAATGTAGCCGGCTACGAGTATCTGCCGGAGGAAAGAATCAGCTCACACGTCAAGGGCATCACGGACATCACCCAGCGGCTGGGTCTGGAAGCCCTGAAGGCCGTGGGCGGTGTTTCCGCCAATGAAATACTTAAAGCCGTCCAGCAGCCCTGCCCCGAGCCCTACTGGAAGCTGCGCTACAAGGGCGCCAGCGAAGACGTCATGTTCCTGACCATTCAGGACAAACTGGCCGGACAGATAGCGGCGATGAACACGCTGGCGGACAAGGCCGGTTATCCAACCTCGGACATCGGCGTTTATATCCAATCGATCGTCCAGGGCACCGGCTATCACTGCGAGTTCACCCTGTTCTATGACCCAGCCAACGAGAGCGAGCGCGCCCGGGTAAAGAACCTCTCCACCGCCGCCGTCAAGAAGCTGATGGCTCAAGAAGCCTTTTTCTCACGGCCTTACGGCGTGAACACCGGCATGATCATGAACCGGGATGCGGCCACCGTCGCTGTTTTAAACAAGCTCAAGAAGATGTTCGACCCGAACCGCGTGATGAACCCGGGGAAGGTGGGCTTCTAAATGAATAATATCGGTTTATCATTGAATAACTTGAGGAGGGAACGAAGATGTCACTAGAGCAATACGCAGGCGATCTGGCAATGTGCTGCAGGTGCTCTGCCTGCAAATTTGTACCCATGCAGAAGGTTAAGGGGACCGATTTTTCCTACGTCTGCCCCAGTATTTCCCGGTATAATTTCCATGCTTATTCCGGCGGCGGCCGGGTCAACATCGGCAACCAGGCTGTGAAGAACGGGATGAACTATACGGACAGGCTGCTGCACGTCGTTTACAACTGTCAGCTCTGCGGCGCCTGCGATACTTCCTGCAAATATGCCATGGACATGGAAGTCCTCGAGCCGATTACCGAGTTCCGCATGAAATGCATCGAGGACGGCAAGACCAACCCCGCCCTGGAAAAGGCCATCGCCGGGCTGCGGAAAACCGGCAATATGGTCGGCGGCCTTGGTAAGCGCGGTGCCTGGGCGGCCGGTCTGGGCATTAAAGACGCCACTAAAGAAAAAGTGGATGTCCTCTTTCACGTGGGCTGTCTCACCAGCTTCGACCCGGAAATGCAAAAGCTGGCCAAGACCACCGCTAAAATTCTCCAGAAAGCCGGCGTCGATTTCGGTATCTTCGGCGACGCCGAGACCTGCTGCGGCGGGCGCGCCTACCAGATGGGCTATAAGGATGATTTCCTGGCCCAGGCCAAGAAAAACATGGCCATGATCAAAAAAGCCGGCGTGAAGACGCTGGTTACCGGCTGTGCGGACGGCTACCAGGCTTTCAAGGTGCTCTACGATAAGTTCGACCTTAAAGGCGACCTGGAAGTGCTGCATATTTCCGAGTATATCGCCAAGCTGGTGAAATCCGGCAAGCTCAAGCTCAAGAAGAAGGTCGACCTCTCCGTTACCTACCATGACCCGTGCCGTCTCGGCCGGCAGGGCGAGCCGTGGATACACTGGAGCGGCAAGAAGATTCCGGGCGACCGCTTCGTCTTCGATCCGCCCAAGGAATACCGCCGCGGCATTTACGGCGTCTATGAGCCGCCGCGCGATGTTATCAAGGCTATCCCCGGCATCAAGTTCACGGAAATGACGAGGATCAAGGAATATTCCTGGTGCTGCGGCGCCGGCGGCGGCGTTAACGAGTCCAACCCCGATTTTGCCACCTGGACCGCCCAGAAACGCATCGAGGAAGCCGTGGCTACCGGCGCCGAGGCGTTGGTCACCACCTGTCCCTGGTGTGAAAAGACCTTTAACGAGGCCATCAAGCAAAGCGGCAGCAGCCTCAAGGTCTACGATATCGTTGAACTCGTCGAGAAGGCACTTTAGGAAAGGGGGTAATGAAATATGGCTTTAAGTAAAGAGATATATAAAGAATTTGAAGATGTCCTGGGAGAAGAAAATATCTGCGACGACCCGGCGATTATGCCCGCATACTACAACACCGAGTTCGCCGCCGTGCTTCTCCCAAGCAATACCGCGGAAGTCCAGGCCTGCGTCAAGCTATGCAACAAGCACAAGATGATGTTCCGCCCCATCTGCACCGGCTGGTCAGGTATGTTCCCCAAGGGCATCATCCTGATGGACCTGCGCCGGATGAACCATATCATTGAAATCAACGAGAAAAACATGTATGCCGTGGTCGAGCCCTACGTTATCTCGTCGGAGCTCCAGGCCGAGCTCATGAAACGGGGCCTGAATTTCTGCATCAAGGGCGCCGGTTCGAACTGCTCGGCGATGCTCCGCGGTCACGGGCACATGGACCAGACCACCAGCGGCGACGACCGCAACCACCTGGCTATCGAGTGGGTGACGCCGGAAGGGGACATCGTCAAGTCCGGCGCGCTGGGCTCTGCCGACGAATGGTTCTGCGGCGACGGGCCGGGCCCGTCCCTGCGCGCGATACTCACCAGCGCCGTGCCGCCGGGCGTAACCCCGGGCGTTTTCACCAAAGCGGCCATCAAACTTTACAACTGGCCGGGGCCTTCAGCCTTCCCTATCGTCGGGCATTCCCCCAAGTACACCTTTAGTGAAATTCCCGCCAACATGATGGCGCGCTATTACAGCTTCCCGACGGTGGAAAAAATGTGGCAGGCCGAGCTGAAACTCGGCGAGGAAGAAATTTGCTACGAGCTGATGGGCTTTAACGTGGCCATGGTCGCCGCCAATATCACCACCTGCAACGAAGAAGACGAAAAAATGTTCAACAAACTGAATAAAGAAACCCAGGGGCCGGGCTTTTTCGTCATCGTCGGCGGTTACTCCGCGGCGGACTTCGCCTACAAAAAGAAGGTCATCGAGAAAATCGTTAAAGAAGCCGACGGTAAATCTCTAAAGACCCTGGAAGACCCGGAGCTCGAGGGCATCCTGATGTGCCAGTGCATTAGAATCTCGGCCTCCATCCGCGAGACCTTCCGCCCGGGCGGCGCTTTCAACTCGATACCCATCATGGGCCAGCGCGACCTCACCATCAAATGGGCCATCGGCGCCGGTGAAGCGAAGAAACCTTTAATCAAGCAAGGCTTGATCGTGGACGATGGCGGCGCTTTCTTCGGGTGGGGCGTGGAGCAGGGGCACCTGGGCAAAACGGAAATCTTCTGCAAATTCTCCCCCGCTAACCCCGTCGCCAAGAAGGCCGTGGAGCAATGGCAGCAGGAGCAGACGCGCCGCGCTTTCACGGAAAAATACTTCGCCTCCACCATGGGGCCGCAGGACGAAATCGGCCCGGCACTCTGCAACTACAATTTATGGTGGAATAAAACCATCAAAGCCATCGACCCCAACGGCGTATCGCCGGAAGGCGGCGCTCTGGTCTAGCTTTTATACAAGCTAAGGGATAAAACCAACGGGGGGGAGCAGTGATGCTCCCCCCTCCTTTTTGCCCGTTCCCCATGCGGCGCCGCCATTTCTGCTAGAATATTATCAGGACCAATAATTTTAAGAGGAAAATATCTCATGGAACAGATACAGGTTTACGGCACGCGATGGTGCCCGGATTGCTTAAGGGCCAAACAGGTCCTGGGGCGGCACAACGTCACATTCGCCTGGCATGACATCGAGCAGGATGAGCAGGCGTGCGCTTACGTGGTAAAAGTGAATGGGGGCAACCAGAGCGTCCCCACTATCCTCTTCCCGGACGGTTCGGTACTGGTGGAACCGGCCAACGCCGTACTGGAAAAGAAGCTGGCAGAACTCAATTTATGAGTGCTTCCTTCTTACTGTCAACTGTTAACTGTCAACTTAACCTATAGTACTTTATTCCTATCCCCTTGACAGCTATTGTTTTAGGTGCTAAACTATTAAGTAGCTAAAGTATAAATGTAATTTAAAAGGATAACAACCGCCGGCCGGCCGCCGGTTTTTTATGCAGAACTATGGATAAAACCCGGGAAGACCTTCTACAAACGCTTATCCAACGCCTGATGTCCGTGATGCGGCACGCGCGCCATGGCAGCCCGCCCCCGGAGCCGATATTGAAATTGACCCCGCCGCAGCTGCACCTGCTCTTTTCCATTTCCATGAAAAAAGAAGGCGTTTCCGCCAAAGAGCTGGCAGAGCGTTCCAGCGTGACCCCGGGCGCCGTAACGCAGTTCGTGGATATGCTGGTGGAAAAAGGCCTGGTAGCGCGGGAGGGTGATTCCAGCGACCGGCGTATCGTCCGGCTGAAGCTTACCGACCTGGCGCAAAGCCAGCTGGAACAATTTAAAAAAGACCAGGTGGCCTCGATGTCACGGGTTTTCGAGCCGCTTTCTAACAGGGAATTGAAAGTACTTGTCGCCCTGTTTTCCAAGATGGATGTCTACCACGAGATGAAAGAAAAGGCCCATGCTGAAACTCATCAAACACCTTAAGCCTTTTGTCTGGGTTATCGTGGCTATCTTCGGCCTGCTTTTCGTGCAGGCGATGACCGACCTCGCCCTGCCCGGCTACATGGCGGATATCGTCAACGTGGGCATACAGGCGAGCGGCATCCAGAACAGCGTCCCGCAGGCTATCCGCGCCGGCGAGCTTAATAAGCTCACCCTTTTGATGAGCGACAGCGATAAAGCCGAGGTGACCAGCAACTACGTGCTGCTGGACAAGCAGCAGCTTGCCGCGGGCGACTTCGCCAGCGACGTAAAAAAGTACCCCGACCTCGCCAACGAACCGATTTACATTTTAAACACAAAGAACAAAGAGACTATTGCCAAACTCAACTCTATTTTCGGCAAACCGATTGTCCTGGCTGTCGGTATCGAGCAGAACGGACTTTCCGGTTTGACCGGCGAGCAAACTCAGCTTCCCCCGGGCACCGATCCGTTTACGCTGATTGCCCAGATGCCGGCGGTGCAGCTGAATGCCCTGCGCGATGCCGCTTTCCAGCGCATCGACGCCCTGCCGGGTACCATCATCAACCAGACTTCCACCGGCTACCTCATCAAGGAATACGGCGTTATCGGGATGAGCCTTTCCTCCACGCAGACGCACTATATCCTGCGTATCGGCGGCCTGATGCTGCTCATCACGCTGCTTGGTGCTGCCTGTTCCGTGGTCGTGGGCTTCTTCTCGGCGCGCGTCGCCGCCGGGCTCGGCCGTAACCTGCGCCAGCAGATATTTACCCGGGTGGAAAATTTCTCCAATACGGAGTTTGATAAGTTCTCCACGGCCTCCCTGATTACCCGCTCCACGAACGATATCACGCAGATCCAGATGCTGCTGGTAATGCTCTTCCGTACCGTCTTTTACGCTCCCATCCTCGGCGTCGGCGGCATCATCAAGGTCATCGGCCACGAAGCTTCCATGTCCTGGATTATCGCCGCGGCTGTCATGGCCATACTGGGGATGATCGGCGTCATGCTCATCGTGGTCGTGCCCCGCTTCAAAATTGTCCAGAAGCTGGTTGATAAACTCAACCTGGTCACCCGTGAAATCCTTTCCGGCCTCATGGTGATCCGGGCTTTCAATACCCAGAAGCGCGAAGAAGAAAAGTTCGATGTCGCCAATAAAGACCTCACCAAGACCAACCTCTTTATCAGCCGCGTTACGGTGCTGCTGATGCCGGTAATGATGCTGGTCATGAACGTCGTGATGATAACCATCGTGTGGATCGGCGCGCACCAGGTGGACGCGGGCAAGATACAGGTGGGCGATATGATGGCCTTCATGCAGTACACCATGCAGATTATTATGTCCTTCTTCCTGGTCTCCATGGTCTTCGTGATGCTGCCGCGTGCCATTGTCTCCGTCCAGAGGATCAACGAAGTGCTGGATACCGAGCCCGTCATCAGAGACCCGCAAAAGCCCCGCCAGTATAACGGTAACGTCAAGGGGCAGATAGATTTTAAAGATGTTTATTTCCGCTATCCCGGCGCGGAAGACGATTTGCTGAAAAAGATTAATTTCACGGTCACACCCGGCCAGACCACGGCCATTATCGGCAGCACCGGCTGCGGCAAGTCCACGTTGGTCAACCTTATCCCCCGCTTTTACGATGTCACCGGCGGCCAGCTGCTCGTGGACGGCATTGATGTCCGCGAGGTCTCCCAGCACGACCTGCGGGAAAAGATCGGCTATGTCTCCCAGAAGACGCTGCTCTTTTCCGGCACCATCGCCAGCAACATCCGCTACGCCAACGAGGCCGCCACCGATGCCGACCTGGAGAAGTTCGCCCGCACGGCCCAGGCGATGGACTTTGTCAAGGAAAGCGAAGGCGGGTTCAACTCGGTTGTCTCCCAGGGAGGCTCCAACCTTTCCGGCGGCCAGAAACAGCGGCTCTCCATCGCCCGCGCGCTGGCCAAGCAGCCGGAGATATTTATTTTCGATGACAGCTTTTCCGCGCTCGATTACACTACCGATGCCGCGCTGCGCAAGGCCCTGCGCAAAGAGACGAACAACGCCACCGTGCTCATCGTCACCCAGCGTATTAGCACCATCATGGGCTCGGACCAGATTGTGGTGCTGGACCACGGCGAGATCGTAGGCATCGGGCGGCACCAAGAGCTGATGGATAGCTGTGAAGTTTACCGGGAAATCGCGCAGTCCCAGCTTTCCAAGGAGGAACTGGCTTCATGAAAGTGCCCATGACTTTCGGCCCGATGGGCGGCGGACGCCCGATAGGCGGCGGCGGCGGCCCGATGGGCGGCGGACCGGGCAGACCCGGCGGCGGTCCCATGGGCGGCGGGATGCGGCACGGCGCAGCCATGATACCCGGTGAAAAGCCCAAGAGCTTCAAGCGCACGATGAAGGCTTTGATGCACTATCTCAAGCCTTTCCGCGCTGCCATTATTTTGGCGCTTTTGTTTTCCATGGCCAGCACGGTCTTTGCCATCATCGGCCCCAAGATGATGGGCAACGCCACCAACGTGCTTTTCAAGGGCGTGATGAACAAGATCATGCACATCCCCGGCACCGCCATCGATTTTCACTATATCGGCACGATTGTCATCGTTTTGCTCGGTCTTTATCTCATCGGCACTGGCTTCAACTATGTCCAGGGCTGGATCATGTCCGGCATCGCGATGAAAATAACCTACGCTTTCCGCCGGGACATCGCGTCCAAGATCAACCGCATGCCCCTCAAGTACTTCGATGATAAGACCCACGGCGAGGTCTTGAGCCGTGTCACCAACGATGTGGATACCGTGAGCAATACCCTGAGCCAGAACCTATCGATGATTGTCACCTCGATTACCACTATCGTCGGCGTGATGGCCATGATGCTCTGGATAAGCTGGCAGATGACACTGACGGCGCTCTTTATCCTGCCCCTTTCTCTGGTTCTGGTACAGTTCATTATCAAAAAGTCGCAGAAATATTACCGCAAGAACCAGGCGTACCTGGGGCACGTCAACGGCCATATTGAAGAAATGTTCACCGGCCATAACGTGATGAAGGCCTATAACGGCGAGAAGAAGTCCATTGCGCAGTTCGATAAGCTCAACGCCGAGCTTTATGACGCCGGCTGGAAATCCCAGTTCCTCTCCACGGCGATGATGCCGGTAATGACCTTCGTGGGGAACCTGGGCTACATCGGCGTGAGCATCCTGGGCGGTTATCTCGTCGTCAAGAACGTCGTCCAGGTAGGCGATATCCTGGCCTTCATCCAGTACATGCGCAACTTCACACAGACCATTGCCCAGACGACGAACATCGCCAACCTGCTCCAGTCCACCGCCGCGGCCGCCGAACGCGTTTTTGAGTTCCTCGACGAGGAAGAGGAAATCCCGGACCCGGCCAACCCTGTCACGATAAAAGATGTGCAGGGCCATGTCTCGTTCGACCACGTCCACTTCGGCTACGAACCGGAGAAAATCATCATCAAGGACTTCTCCGCGGATATCCAACCCGGACAGAAGGTGGCCATCGTCGGCCCCACCGGCGCCGGCAAGACCACCCTGGTCAAGCTGCTGATGCGCTTTTACGATGTCAACAGCGGCACCATCTCCGTGGACGGCGTGGACATCCGCAAGATGAAGCGGGAAGACCTCCGGGCTATGTTCGGTATGGTTTTACAGGACACCTGGCTTTTCAATGGCCCGATTAAAGAAAATATCCGCTACGGCAACCCGCACGCCACTGACGAAGAGGTGGTGGCGGCAGCCAAGATGGCTTACGTCGATGCCTTCGTGCACGCCCTGCCCCACGGCTATGACATGGAAATCAACGAGGAGTCCAGCAACATTTCCCAGGGTCAGAAGCAGCTCATCACCATCGCCCGCGCTTTCCTGGCCGACCCCAAGATATTGATTCTGGACGAGGCTACCAGCTCCGTCGATACCCGTACCGAGGTGCTCATCCAGAAAGCCATGGAAAAGCTCACCCGGGACCGCACTTCATTCGTCATCGCGCACCGGCTTTCCACCATCCGCAACGCGGACATCATCCTGGTGATGAAGGACGGCGATATCGTCGAGCAGGGCAACCACGATGATCTGCTGGCCGCCAACGGCTTCTACGCCTCGCTCTACTACAGCCAGTTTGAAACCGCCGCCGTCGCCGAAGCCTGAAATAAACCGGCTTTAGTATCCGCTTTCTTTCCGTTCAGGGTTAGCTATTCCGGTTTTCCCGCCCCTTTTCCCGGCGGTTGCTTTATCCAGTATGACTTTCTTGATTCAGTTTATCCAGCAAGGATAGGATTTCCTCGTCTGCGGGAATATCACTCGGTAAATCGGCATAATGCATTAAGCGAATTTTGCCATCTCTATCTATTACAACTAGGGCCGGCAGGCGGCCGCCCTTGAAAATCTTAAATTGCTGGCTATAAAGATTGGCGATATCGTGCTTGGGGTCGGGTATGCCGATAAACGGCATTTGATGTTCGCGCCACCAGCCGGTAAACTTATCCGCTTCTTCCGGTCCCACGGTTATTACTTCCGTATTTCTTGCCACGAACTTCTGGTAATCCTGGCGCAACTGCGCCATATGCCTTCGGCAGTGCGGTCAGAAAAAGCCGCGGTTAAATACGAGCACAACGTTGTTTTTCCCCCGGTAACCTGAAAGCTGGACGACTCTGCCTTCGCTATCGGTTGCCGTGAAGTCGGGCGCCAACGGGGTTTCATTTTCATCTATCATAAATTTCTACCTCACGTTCAATGGTGCCGGGAAAGACAAAGATATAACCATAACGAGTGTTACCTACTCTGCAAGCCGGCGCAGATAGCGATGCGCCTGCAGCAGAGCTTTCGCCCCCTCACCGGCGGCGATGACGATCTGCTTTTCCGGCACATCCGTAACATCACCGGCGGAAAAAAGGCCGGGTACATCTGTCTCGCAGGAACCGTTGACCGGCACTTCGCCGGCCGGGTTCAGTATTACCAAATCCCTGATCATATCGGAATTGGGCACCAGACCAATCTCGACAAAGACGCCGGTGACATCCAGCTGCCGGCGGTTCCCTGTCTTGAGGTCTTTAATAACAATTCCTTCCACCCTGTCCCGGCCGAGAATCTTTTCTGTTTTGTGTTCTGTATAAATCGTCAGGTTACCGGCAGCGGACAACTTTTCAATCATTATGGGGTCGCCGGTAAGAGGGGTAACCGACACGAGGTCGACATGTTCCGCGGCTACCACCATATCGAGGGCTGCCTCGATGGCCGAATTCCCGCCGCCGATGACGGCCACTTTCTGACCGGTAAAATCCGGTCCGTCACAGACGGAGCAGTACGTTATCCCGCGTCCTGCCATCTCCGTTTCTCCTTCGACATTCAGTTTACGGGGACGTTTGCCGCTGGCTAGAACGACCACTTTTCCCTGGAATTTATCTCCTGATTCAGCGGTAACCTCAAAACCTCTATCTATTTTCCTGACCTGCGTCACTTTCGGCCCGATTTTCTGGTCGATGGGGAATTGATTTACCTGCTGCTGGAATTTAGCAATTAGTTCATCGCCTTCGATAATCTGGTAGCCCGGGTAGTTTTCCACACTGTTGGTCCACATCACCTGTCCGCCGATATCGCTGGATATAAGGAGGGTATTCAATTGTTTGCGGGCGGCATAAACAGCTGCCGTCATTCCTGCGGGACCGCCGCCGACGATGATCAATTCGTACATAAAAACCTCCGTTCCGGGCATCCGGGAAACTTGATTTTGGGCTTTTCACATTCTTATCTTACACATTGTTCATAATCACATCGAATTGTCCCGGCATCCTGCTGTTCAAGGCGCCGGACTCTCCATGTTAATCTAAGATATTCTAAGATTGCAATCGTGTAATAGTTCTAAAATCCGTCTAAAAATTGTTAAGGAGTTATAACACTTCAGGGGCATTAGAGAATCCTGAAGGTGAAATCACGATATTCATTCATAATGGGTCCGATTACTGCCGGCGAGCATTTTTCTACCGTTCGTGATATGATATCCATAATCACGCAGGAGGTGGCAAATGAAAGTCGTCGCGATTGTGGGCAGCCCCCACGTTAACGGTAATACCAGCTTTCTCGCCGGCCTCGCTCTGGAAGAGCTGGCTAAACAAGGCATCGAGACGGAAAAAATCGTCCTCGGGGAATGCAACGTCGGCCCGTGCCAAGCGCACGATAAATGCGGCACCTTCACCGTCTGTAAAGTGAAAGATGACGCCCCCGCCATCATTAAAAAATTCAACGAGGCGGACGCCGTTATCCTGGCCAGCCCGGTCTATTTTTACGATATTACCGCCCAGATGAAAGCCTTCATCGACCGGAACTTTTTCACCTTCACCCATGAAGGCAAGAAAAAGGCCAAAGTCGCCGGCCTTATCGCCATCGGGGGCGGCGGCGGGGCGGATGAGACCATCAAAACGCTCAAGGCTTTCGCCGGCCTGCCGGAAGCCAGCTGCATCGTTCTTGCCGGCTACACCGGCCAGGGGCACGCCAAAGACAAGCCGGAGCTGGTCAAGCAGGCACGCGATATGGGTAAACAAATAGCAGCCAAACTTAATAAAAAGAAATAAGGAGAGAATCGTGGACAGAGTCAAAGGCAAAGTGGCCATCGTTACCGGCGGCGCCAACGGCATCGGCGAAGGGACCGCCAAACTCCTGGCTAAAGAGGGAGCTTCCGTCTGCATCGTGGACATTGACGACGAGAACGGCAAGCGGGTCGTCAAGGAAATCAAGGCGGCCAAAGGCGAAGCCATGTTCGAGCACGCGGACGTTTCCATCGAGGAAGAGGTCAAAAAGGCTTTTGCCGCGTTTTACCAGAAGTACGGCAAAATGCATATCCTGGTCAATAATGCGGGCGTGGGCCTGGGCGGCGGGCCGGCGCATAAAGCCAAAGCGGAAATGTTCGATAAGGTCTTTGCTGTTAATGTTAAAGGGGCCTGGCTCTGCACCAAGTACGCCGTCCCCTATATCCTCAAGACCGGCCCCGGCAGCGTCGTCAACGTCTGCTCGATATACGGCATCGTCGCCTCGGACGTCGCTTTTTACGATGCCTCCAAGGGCGCCCTGCGCGCCATGACCAAGTCCGACGCCATCGTTTATGCCCGCGATAAAATCCGCTTCAACAGCATCCACCCCGGCAACATCGAAACGCCGCTTTTCCGCAAGCTGGCGCAGATGGTGGACAAGCAGGGCGTGGGCCACGCCGTCCACATGCTGTCCGTGACGAACCCGCTGGACCGCATGGGCACGCCGGAGGACATCGCCTACGGTATACTTTACCTTGCCTCCGACGAGTCCAGCTACGTCAACGGCACCGAGCTGGTTATCGACGGCGGGTATATCTCCATGCCCTTCGCTATCTACGAGACAAATACGGTCGACTGGACGACGCTTAATTTCTACGAGAAACCGACCTAACTACGATTTGTCATTCTGAGGGAGTCCCGGTATAATCAGGACGACCGTAAGAATCCGACAATACGACATCAAAAAAAGACGCCCCGGGGTAAAACCGGGGCGTCTTCATTTGACCTTATCTATCCCGTCTGCTATGCTTTGGGCGAAAGTTCACTTTTTACACAAAACCCCGTTTAAGAAAGGAGCCTGCTCAAATGGCTAAAAAAGAGTTCGCTAACCTGGTTAAACCCATGATTATCAAAGCCCCGCCCAAAGGCCTTTACCCGGAGCCCCGCATCTGGATGGAGGGCAAAGACCTGGAAGGCTTTGACGCTCATTTTTCCTTCGGGTTCATCAAAAAGCCCACCGGCCCTTTCCACCCGTTGGAGGGCGCCATCGTCCACCCCTATGACGAGCTGCTGGTCTTTGAAACGGGCGGCAATACTAAAAATATCCTGGAGTTCGACGCGGAAATCTCCGTCGAGCTGGGCGAAGAGCGCGAGGAGTATGTTTTTACCCAGCCCACCGTCGTCCTCGTCCCCAAAGGCACGCCGCACGGCACGGTAAAAGTGCGGAAGCTGGGCAAGCCCATCGTGCATTACTCCATCGGGCTGGCGGCCGCCTATAAAGCCTCCCCGACCAAGGTCGGGGCCGCTGTGTCCAAAGGCAAGAAATACGCCAAATATATCAAGAAAATGATTACCGCCGTCGACCCCAAGGCTATTGGTAGCGGCATGGGCTACGAATCCGTCATCGGGCGGGACGGCATCATGCGCCCGGCCAAATTCGGCGTCGGCCCCGGTAACGGCGATGAAATCGTTTGGCTTTACGGGCCGGACCTGGAGGGGTTCAAGGTCAACTTCACCTGGGGGCTCTACAGCCAGTGCGGCAAGTGGCACCGCGGCGGCGAGTCCCACTACCACCCGGAGGCGGAAATCCTCTGCTTTGTCGGCCTGGACCCGGACAAGCCGGATTATCTGGGCGCCGAGCTCGAGCTGGGCATGGGCAAAGACCTGGAAAGGCACGTTTTCAATACGCCTACCTGCGTTGTTTGCCCCGGCGGTTTCCCGCACCTCCCGTTGATTACACGCTGGGTGGATAAGCCCTACGGCTTTTTCGTCGCCTGCTTGAGCGGCGAACACGCCTCGCCCTGGGTGGAGACGAAAGGTTAATAAGCAGGAATACTACAAATAATTACCAATAAATACAAATGGGGGAAATGGGGTGGGGCATTTGTCATTGGTACTTATTTGACACTGGTATTTATTTGTCATTTGTACTTATTTCCTCACAGAGGACAACATGCAATACCGTAAATTCGGGCGGTTGGACTGGCAGGTCTCGGCACTGGGCTTCGGCCTGGTCGGCCTGCCGCCGGATGAAACCAAAGCTTTAAAAATACTCAATTTTGCCCTCGAAAGCGGCGTCAACTACCTGGACATCGACTGGCCCTTCGCTTTAGCAAACAGCGATGATATTTCCCGCGTGCTGCGGGAAGCTTTTGCCGGTCAGCGCGAAAAGGTAAAGATTGCCGTGACCATTCCCGCCGTTGAAATCAAAGCGCCCGCGGACTTCGACCGCTGTTTGGTCAAGCTCCTGAAATGGCTCCAGCAGGACAATGTCGATTTCCTATTGCTCGGCGGCTTGAACCGGTTCACCTGGCCGGAACTGGAGAGCAAAAAGGTCTTACATCGCGCAGGGGCGGCGCTGGCCGCTAAAAAAATAGGCTATCTCGGCTTTGCCTTCCACGACCAGTACCAGTTCCTCCGCGATGTCCTGGAAGCCTGGGATGGCTGGGCACTCGCCCGGTTCCAGTACAGCTTTATGGATATCGACCACCACCCCGGCGTTAGCGGCCTCCAGCTTGCCGCCGCCAGGGGGCTGGGGGTAATCGTTTCCCAGGCGCTTTTAAGCAGCCGCCTCACCAAGAACATCCCGGGACCCGTGACGGCTATCTGGGCGGCGGCGGAACCAAAGCGCCCCCCCGCCGAGTGGGCCTTGCGCTGGGTCTGGAACCACCCGGAGGTCGCCACCGTCGCTTGTGATATGTCCACCCTGGCGCAGGTTAGGGAAAACGTCGCCCTCGCCGCTATTGCCCTGCCGGACGGCTTTACCGTGCCGGAAGAGCTGGTCATCAGTCAGGCCCGGGACGCCTACCGCGCTCTAAAGCCCATCCCCTGTACCGCCTGCCGCGGCTGTATGCCCTGCCCGCAGGACATCGATGTCCCCCGCATCTTCGAGATTTATAACGACGCCGCCATGTACAGCGATAACGCCATGGCGCGCGCACAGTACCGCCGGGAAAAGCATAACCTTGACGCCTGCACCGATTGCGGCGTCTGCGTCAACGCCTGCGGCAAGAAAATCCCCATCACGGACTGGCTGAAAAAAGCGCGGGCGCGGCTGGCGGAGGACAAATAGCCCCGGCCGCATGGCTCTTCCAGCCCCGTATAAGTAAAAGTTATACCACTATCATATAATTTGTTGTAATTTTTTAATGTATTTCCGTATGCAGACCGTCCTTTTTATCTTATAATTTAATTAGATGAATAATATTATGTTTAATAAAGCAGGGGAAATTTACCAGGAGGCGGCCCGGTGAAGATCAGCGTTATCGGGGCATCCGGTAATGTCGGCTCCTGCGCCGCCTTTACCATCGCCGTGCAAAGGCTGGCCGACGAGATGGTGCTCATCGACCTGCCCCGCAAGGACATGGTTACCCTCCACGCCATGGATATCGCTACGGCTGTCACCGGTAAAGATGTGCTAGTACGTGCCGGCGGCTTTGAAGACATGACCGGATCGGACATCGTTATCGTCGCCGCGGGCTCGGCGGAGATGGTAAATTCCCGCATGGACGTCCTGGCCCCCAACCTCCCCATCATCCAGGACGTCTCCCGTAAGCTGCGGCAATTCTGCCCGGACGCTATCGTCATCACCGCCTCCAATCCCGTCTGCCCCCTTAACTATGCCATGTACCGCTGCTCGGGGCTGGACCGGTCGAAGGCCATCGGCTATTCCTATAACGATACCCTCCGCTTCCGTATGAGGCTGGCCGGCGCTCTGGGCGTGGCTTCCAGCCGGGTATCGGGCTACGTTATCGGCGAGCATGGCGATAGCCAGGTGCTGCTTTTCAGCACCGCCCGTATCGATGGCCGCCCCGTATCTTTCAGCGATGAAACGAAGCGCGAGTTGCGCCAGCAGGTGCCGGACGGGCAAAAGCTGCTGGACGACCTGCGTAAAAAGACCGGGCGCACGGCCGCCTGGACGACGGCAACAGGGCTGGCGGAGGTCTGCCGCGCCATCGTGCAGGACACCGGCGCCACCATTCCCTGTTCGCTGGCGCTGGACGGCGAGTACGGCTGTCGCAACATGAGCATGTCCGTGCCGGCCGTTCTCGGCAAGGGCGGGGCGATTAAGATTATCGAGCTGCCGCTCTCCCCCGATGAGCGGGAGCTTTTAGACCGTTCCATCGAGGTCCTTAAACCCGCCATGAAATACGTCGAGGAGTTTCTGCACCTGTGCTAACAGCGCGGTTAAAAAATGATAGAAGAATTTGGAGTTTCTCATGAGCAATAATCAATTTGAAAAACTGCTTGAGCCGGGCAAGATCGGCAGGGTGACCACGCGCAACCGCATGATCAAGACCGCCAACGGCACCTCCTTCATCGAACGGGACGGCTTTGTCGGCGATAGAGCGCTAGCCTATTACGAGACGATGGCTAAGGGGGGAGTGGGGCTGCTTATTTCCGAGTCCTGCGGCGTCGAATACCCGCTGGGCGTCCAGCACCCTCCCGTCCAGTTCCATCTCGACGACGATAAGTATATTCCCAGCTACGCGGAGCTGGCTAAAGTCGTGCACAAGCACGGCTGCCCGCTGTTCATCCAGTTCCAACACGCGGGCCCCTGGAATCCCACCGGCCTCCTGCCGATACGCGATACCAAGGCCGCCTCCGCCTTAACTAAAGAGGAACTGCCCGGCCCCGGCTTCGCCGTACCGCGCGGCATGAGCCATGCCGAGGTGCTGGACTACGTCGATATCTGGGCGAAAGCGGCGGAGCGCGCCGCCAGAGCCGGCTTTGACGGTGTGGAGGTTAACGGCGGTACCTGCCACCAGATTAACACCTTTTTGTCCCGCGTCTGGAACCGCCGCGATGACGAGTACGGCCCCCAGACCATCGAAAACCGTTCCCGGTTCATGTGCGACATCGTACGGGAAATCAAAAAACGACTCGGCGCGGACTTCCCGGTGACCGTTCTCATTAACATCGTAGAATACCGGCACCCGCAAGGCACGACCATCGAGGAAGGCGTGCAGATTGCTAAATATTTAGCGGCCGCCGGCGCGGACGCCATCCAATGCCGCGCCCACAGCTACCATCACCGGGACGGCCTCATCCAGCCGGAAAAAATGTTTTACCCGGAGCCGTCGGACGACCTACCCAAGGACCTGGACTGGACCCGCCAGGGCAAGGGCGCTTTAGTGCCCCTCACCGCCGCCGTCAAGCAGGTCGTCAGCGTGCCCGTTTTTTGCGCCTGCCGGCTCGACCCCGTTATCGGGGAGGAATACCTGCGGGCGGGCAAGCTGGACTTCGTGGGCATGACGCGCCGCCTGCTGGCCGACCCCGAGCTGCCCAATAAGGTCATCGCCGGACGGCTGGAGGATATCCGCCCCTGCACCGGCTGCCTGCACTGCATCGATGTGCGTAACAAGAACCAGCTCCTGGAATGCATGGTCAACGCCTCTTTGGGCCGCGAGCGTGAATATAACCCGCCGCCGATCGAGAAGCAAAAACGGGTAATGGTGCTGGGCGGCGGTCCCGCCGGCCTGGAAGCGGCGCGGGTGGCGGCTTTGCACGGCCACCGGGTAAGCCTCTACGAAAAAACATCCCGCCTCGGCGGCCTGGTGCCGATGGCAGCGATGGTCAAGGATTTAGAACGGGACGACTTCCTCAAAGTGGTCGAGTACTTTAAAACCCAGATGAAAAAGGAAGGAATCGACGTAAACAAGGGCAAGAAAATCAGCGCCAGGGAAATCGAAACTTTTAAGCCGGACGTCCTGGTGCTGGCGGCAGGCGGCCTGCCGGATAGCCTCAATATCCCCGGCGCTGATAAATCGATTGTCGTGCCCAGCGCCAGGCTGCTGAAACAGCTCCGCTTTTTCCTGAAATTCTTCAGCGTCAAAACCTTGCAGCGCCTCACCAAAATCTGGCTGCCCGTCGGCAAAAGGGTGGTCGTCGTGGGCGGGGCGATTCACGGCTGTGAGACCGCCGAGTTCCTTATCAAGCGCGGCCGCCAGGTGACCATCGTCCACACGGATAAAGTCCTGGCCGAGGGCATTCCCGTCGAGGACCAGATGCGGCTCTTCCCCTGGCTGGATAAAAAAGGCATCGCCCGCTACACCGAAGTGCGTTATGAAGAAGTCACGGACAAAGGGCTGGTCATTACCACCAAAGAGGGCGAGAGGAAAACGCTGGAAGCCGATACCATTATCGTGACCCTGCCCTACCTGCCCAACCCCGGCATTTTGCAGGACTTTGCCGATAAAGCCCCGGAGGTTTATAACATCGGCACCAGCGCCGAGCCGGGCCTTATCGTTAACGCCATCGCGGACGGTGCGAAAATCGGGTACAAGATATAGTTACAGTGTCCACCGTGCCTGTTTTTTATTAATGAACGCCTGTACGCTACTAAAATTAAATGCTATCCGGTCAGGGTCTTGATGCCGTTAGTGTGATAGGCTAACAGCGTCCGCAGGTTGGCTTCCGCCCGCGCCCGGTCCCGGCTATCTTTCAGGACCTTCAAAAAACCGTCCATATAGTTTTCCGCGATGATATTAAGTACATCGTTCCGGCTTTCGGCTATCTGCGGTGCGCCGCCGGGTTGACGTACCGCCTCCGCGAGCAGCATCCTTAGCAGAACCGTCATTTCTTCTTTCGATTTTTCGTATTGGGTGCCGGAACTGTTTTCACACAAGATGATGAATAACCGGAGCTGCTGGTCGTCCATGTTGATTATCGTCTGGAAAATATCGTCGATGGCCGTCAACGTATTCTGGCCTGCGGCGGCCTTTTGCGCGGCTTGCATCAGGGACTGCCGGAAGAGATTTTTCACGGTTTCATACACGGGCTTGATGATGCTTTCGAACAGCTCTTCTTTGTTCCGGTAATAGTTATACATGTTGCTCACGCTGATGCCGGCCGCCTTACCGATGTGCCTCATCGATGCTTTTGCATAATCGTTGCCGGAAAATTCCTGTAAAGCGGCGGCGATTATCCGGTTCCTGACTTTATCTTTAAGCTTCTGCATTAGATAACACCCGTTCGTTATTATACACAATTGTATCCGGGTTGGTCAATTTTTAATTATTTCGTTAAGGGCAAGTGGAAAGGTTTTATTGGTACTATTTGCATTTGTTGTCTCTATATGCCTATCCCCTTTTTCCCCTTTCCAGCCCGGTATAATAGAATTTTTCTGGAGTTAATGCTGGCTGGAAAGGGGAGTAAAAAAGAGAGGGGGCCTGACCTGCCCCCATTTTTAGTACCAGGAGTTAAGTGACTAATGCTTCTAGTTTAAGATTCTGCTGATATCTACGCACATATTCTGAAGGACTTAACCCTCCCAATGAGCTGTGCGGCCG
>JBEKAC010000046.1:0-19668 GCA_050018395.1 Dehalococcoidales bacterium | reverse complement strand
AGGAGACATCCATCTCATCTGCCCTTCAAGGGCTTCTATCCGATTGTATTTGATAACCTCGCGGGTGCCTTCATGAGCGACCAGCTTGATGCCAGTGAACCAGCAATTCCCGGCCACATGGTCGTTATGTGGTTCGTTGTTAATGACATATTGTATCTCGCCAAATTTGCTTACCTCTTCCCGCCATTTTTTTGTTTCCGCCGGAACCATGGGAGTATCGATGATAACCGTACCTTCCGATGTCACCACAAAACTAGAGTTGCATCCCCTGAAGTTCAGTCCGGCATAGACATTATCCGTTACCTTTTGCATTTTATCCCCCAATGATTTCCTGTTTTTTCATTATCTGATAAATAACCTGTCTCTGTAAAACCATCATGTGTATCATGAGTGTGGCGGGGGCATTCTGGGAGGCGGCGGATTAGCTACCCAGGCATTGAGCTTGGCAACGTCTCGTCCCTGTGCTTTGACCATCTCGGCCATGTTAGCGGGAACGCATATGAGGTACTCCTCTTTTTTCATCCCCTCCAACAGACCTGCTGCTTCCTGTTCAGGGGTAAGGAAAATGGGGAGATTCCAGAATTTCTTGGCTTCATCTTTCATTTGCTTTATCTGCTTTTCCGAGCCGACGAAACGTGAATTGTTACTGATTTCCGTTGCGACGGCGCCCGGGATAAGACAGGAAACCTTGATGCCCTTGGGGCGGAGGTAAGCGCTAATGCCATCCGTGAAGCCGATGATACCGGCCTTGGTGGTAATATAGGCGATATTCAACGGTTCCGAGCCATATGCAAGTGCCTGTATCGATGAAACATTGACGATATAACCGCTACCGCGGTTCATAAAATGCGGCAGGAATGCCGTCACATTGCGGATATAACCCATAAGGTTGGTGTTGATGATATATCTCCAGTCATCCAGGCCAATGTTCTCAAGGAGACCGCGCACGCCGACGCCGGCGTTGTTAACCAGGATATCAATATTACCGAAAGTGGCAATAGCTTTGTCCTTCATAGCGGTAACGCTCTCGTCATTAGAGACATCACACGGGATGACTACCGCCCGCCGTCCCAGGCCTTCGATTTCCCTTGAAACGGCTTCCATATTGGGAACATGCCGCGATGCCAGGACCACATCTACGCCTTCTTTTGCCAGCGCGATAGCAATTCCCTTACCAATGCCTCCGGAAGAACCTGTAACGACCGCGGTTTTACCCTTGAAGTCCATTGGATGCTCCTTTTATCACCCTAGTTCCATAAATTAATGGCTATGCTTACATTTTTAGGAAAAATCAACGGCGACAACTTTAAGTTGCGTATATTCTTCCAGCCCATAC
The DNA here is from genome assembly GCA_050018395.1 of Dehalococcoidales bacterium. GTDB lineage: Bacteria > Chloroflexota > Dehalococcoidia > Dehalococcoidales > RBG-16-60-22 > RBG-13-51-18. The sequence continues at coordinate 18,332 of JBEKAC010000046.1, read as the reverse complement.
AGAGAGTTCTCCTTGCCAAAGCCACTCTCTTTAAATCCGCCCCACGGTGTTTCCGGCATGAGGGTCCTGCCGCCGTTCACCCCTACGGCACCGGCGCGAATGCGGCTGGCAATTCTATAGGCATGCCCCACGTCCCTGGAATATACCGAAGCACTTAATCCGTACACATTATCATTAGCTGATGCAATGACCTCTTCATCAGAGGAGAATTTCATGAAGCAGGCTACCGGCCCGAAGATTTCTTCACGGAACAATGTTGTGCCGGGTTTAACGTCGGTAAAGACGGTAGGCAGGATATAGTAACCCCTGTCCAGCGGCGGTTTGGTGGGACGTTTGCCGCCGAGTATCAGTTTGGCACCTTCTTCAATACCCTTTTTGATGTAGCCTTCCACGCGGTCGCGGTGCTCGGCGCTGACCACCGGTCCCATATCGGTCTTTTCATCATTAGGATCGCCGACCACCACCTTTTTAAGCGCGGCGATGAATTTCTCGACGAACACATCATGGATTTTTTCGTGGATATAAAATCTTCCCGGGGAAGCACATACCATGCCGGTATTATGGCATATCGAGCCTGCGGCCATGGGCATTATCCTGTCAATATCAGCATCTTCCAATACGATGATTGGATTTTTCCCGCCCAGCTCCATTTGAGCGCGTTTTAGTGTGCTGCTGGCAGTTTTCATAATGGTTTTCCCGGTCTCGGAACTGCCGGTAAATGATATAAAGCCCACATCCGGGTGAGCGGCCAGAGCCTCTCCCACCGTGCCGCCCGGCCCGGTAACAACATTAACCGTACCCGGCGGTAAATCCAGTTGGGATATTATCTCCGCATATTTAAGGGTTACCAGCGAGTCTATCGCCGACGGCTTGATCACACAGGTATTTCCGGTTGCCAGGCAAGCCCCCATCTTTGAAGTAAGCATTAGTATGGGAGAGTTCCACGGTATAATGATGGCCGCAACACCGATTGGCTCACGCTGTACGCAAGTCATGGCATTGGGGGTAGCCGGGGGGGCACTGCCCATCAGCGCTCTGGCCGTTTGCGCGCAATACTCGATATTCATTGATGAGAACATGCTTTGCATACGCGCCAGCTTTACTGGTGTGCCGTGATCGAGGATTTCCCATTTAGTCAGCTCTTCGGCATTCTCACGTTGCAGGACCGCCAGTTTTTCCAGTATCCTGGAACGTTCCATCTGGGGTTTTTGTGACCATATCGGAAAAGCCTGCTTGGCCGCTTTTACCGCTTTATCAACATCTTCTTGACCGCCAAGTGGTATCTCGGCTACTTATTCTTCATTTGCCGGATTAATTGCCCGGTAGGTCTTACCGGAAACAGCATCAACCCATTTGCCGCCGATATACATTTTAAAACGTTCCATGAATCACCTCCTCTTATTTATCAGTCTTAATTTTTATTCGGTCAAATCAAGGGATATCAGCTTTAGCTGGGTATATTCTTCTAAACCGACCACGTGGTTTTCCTTGCCGAAGCCGCTTTCTTTAAAGCCTCCCCAGGGCAGCTCGTTGCCGATAATCATATGGTCGTTAATCCAGACGGCGCCGGCGTTGATCTCATTAGCGAACCTGATACCTTTCGCCGCGTTCTTCGTCCAGACGGAGGCCGAAAGACCAAAGGTATTATCATTTGCCATATCGATGACCTTATTTTCGTCAGAAAACTTCATAATGCAGGCAACCGGCCCGAAGATTTCTTCACGCGCAATAGTCATATCCTGTGTGACGCCGGTGAAAGCGGTAGGCACGACATAATAACCTTTGTTCATGGGTGGGGTAGTGGGGCGTTTACCGCCGAGGACTAGTTTAGCGCCTTCTTCCACGCCTTTTTTAACCAGGCGTTCAACATGGTCACGGTGTTCCGCGCTGACTACCGGGCCCATCATCGTCTTTTCGTCATTAGGGTCGCCGACAACCCATTTCCTGGCTCCGGCAACGTATTTTTCCACAAATTCGTCATGGAGCTTGGCATGGACGTAGTATCTGCCCGGCGAAGCGCAGACCATACCGCTGTTCATCTGCGTGCACATCACGGCTTTGTTGACCGCCATGTCCAGGTTGGCATCTTCCAGAACGATAAACGGGTTTTTCCCGCCCAGTTCAAGACTTACGCGCTTTACGGTTTTACTGGCTAGCTCCATGATACGTTTGCCAGTTTCACAGCTCCCCGTAAAAGAAACCAGCGCCACGTCAGGATGGGAAGCCATTGCTTCGCCAACAGTTCCGCCGGGGCCGGTGATAATATTTACCGTACCTGCGGGCAGTTCACATTTCTCGAGGATTTCCGCGAATTTCAAAGACGTGATGGAATCTATGCTTGGGGGTTTGATGACACAGGTATTGCCGACGGCCAGAGCCTGGGCCATTTTGGTGATGAGCATGGCGAGGGGGCCGTTCCATGGTATGATTAATGCACAGACACCGACCGGCTCGCGCTTGAGCCAAAAAGCGGTGCCGGCCCGGGAGGAGGGGATATATTCACCCATTAAAGCACGACTGGCCTGGCCCGCCCATTCCAGCTGCTTGGGACCACCCATCATCATTCCGAAGGCCATCTTTCCCGGGGTGCCATGGTCCATCGTGTCCAGCTTGGCCAGTTCCGGGATATGTTCTCTCATCACGGCCGCGATTTTGTTCAAAATCACGGTGCGCTCGTCCTGGGACTTCTTCGACCATATCGGAAAAGCCTTTTTAGCCGCCATCACGGCCTTTGCAACATCCTCTTTATCACCTAGCGGAAGCTGGGCGATTTCTTCCTCCGTAGCCGGGTTGACGACCTTGTAAGTTTTACCGGAAGTCGCCTGGACCCATTTACCGTCAATCCACATCTTGTACGTTTCCATCTTTCAATCTCCTTTATCTTCTGTATTTTAATGTCTAGCCGACCTGTTATTGATCGGCCGGCTTTTTGGGCCGAACTTTACTTTTTTACGCTGCCAGGCCTTTTTTCACTTCATCCGGAGTAGCCGGCACGTGATAGATACGTATGCAGGTCAATTAAGACTGTATCCCAAGACCAGCTTCAACTTATTTATTAACCCCGTTAATTGTCTGAGAATTTTTTGGCGTTTTACACCTCCTGAACGCAATTTGAATTAGATGTACTAATAATAATAATACATTTGAGAAATATAGCACTCCTTAGGAATATTGTCAAACAAAGATAACGGAAACTAATAAATGAAGACTCTCCAGGCCATGGTCACTTCATCCCCAGAACAAAAAAATGTAGGTCGTCAGGTTTCGGTGGTCGGGAGTTATGTTAGCCCACAATATTAAACGAGTATGGTCATTTTTATTATTAGGTCAGCTATGTGGGTAGGTGAAGTTCGCCCCCCGCGGAAGATGTGCATCTCGCCGTAAGCAAAGCTGGCGTGATGTACTTTAATTTTTGTCGTCATTTTATCAATCTCATTCTCCTTAAGACCAGCCTGTGCCGTAGCTGAAGACTGAATTGCTAACGAAAGGACCAGCTCATATTGACGAGCAACTGATCAAACTTCATGCTCAGGACATAAAAAATGTACTGGAAGAAGCTCAAGTTACCGAGAGTAAAACCTTTCTCCGGTCGTTCGTGAAATGAATAACGATAGATGGCGATAAAGCCAAAATAGAGTACAATTTACCAATGCCGGCTGATGGGAAGAAGATAGAATCTGTAGGAGTTCTGCCTATTAATACCCTTGGTGGAGCCGGGGGGATTCGAACCCCCTACCTCATCACTGCCAGTGATGCATTCTCCCAAGTGAACTACGGCCCCGCGGATTCATTCTTAATGTAGCATAAATACTGTGTAGCTGGCAAGCGAGGTATACCTGTTAAAATATATAAGTTTTTTACACAATAAATAGGAATATTTATGATTTGTTTACATCGCCGGTGCTATTCTGGATATGTAACGTTATTCAAACGTAGTTATTCAAGTTGTTCCCCAGCTTGATAACAGCCCAAGGGTGAAGGGGCTAGGAGAGTCCTCAAGCAGGCAGCGGCGCTTGAGGGTTCGCCCGGCCCCTTCTCTCTTTTTTGCCTTTGCTTCTCCGGCCTGAATAAGTTAAAATTCAAAGGTATCAGGTTTCTTTGGGGAGGCAAAAGTCCATGAAGGCGAAGATATTGTGCTGGTTGCTTGTCGTTATGATTAGCGCCGCGGGGCTATCGGTTTTTTCCTGCGGGACCGGTAACACTACGGCAACGACCTCGACCGCAAGTACGATAGTAACTGAAACTGCAAAGGATGGAACGATGATTGCGTTTAAAGAAACTGGCCCCAAGCCGTGGCTGCTGGCTGACCTGAGTAAAAAATATACCGCCACAATAGTCACCGAGAAAGGGAACATCGTCCTCGAGCTTTTTGCCAAGGACGTGCCCAAGGCGGTCAGCAACTTTGTCTATCTGGCGACGACGGGTTATTACAACAATTGCACCTTCCACCGGGTGATTCCAGGCTTTATGGCACAGGGTGGCGACCCCACCGGAACGGGCAGAGGCGGCCCCGGCTATACTTTCGGACTAGAAATTACCAAGCACAATCATATAACCGGGGCGCTTTCTATGGCCAACACCGGACAGCCGAACTCCAATGGCTCCCAGTTTTTCATCTGCTATACAGCCCAGCCCTCTCTGGATGGGAAATACAGCGTCTTCGGGCAGCTAACTGGAGGGATGGATGTTCTGAATGCGCTCACGCCGCGAGACCCTGATACAAATCCGAGTTTTCTGGGTACGAAGATCGTCACGATAACTATTAAAGTTGAATAGCCTTAGATATTAATCCCGAAGACGCGGAAAAGGCCCTTGAGGCCGAAATAGCCGGCGTAAACCACCGTCATGCATTTGATGAGCTTGCCGATGACGACCACCGGGATGAATTTCTTGAGTCCCATCCGCAGCGCTCCGCTGGCGAACGCGGCCGGGTAGAAAAACGGGTTCACGATAAAGGTCACGATAAACAAGGCCAGTACGCCGCGGCGCTCGATAAAGCCCAACATACGTTCGTAGGCTTTTTGCATCTGGCTGTTTTTGCTGCCGCTCATCGCCCGGCCGGCGCCCTGCCCGGTCATGTAAATCGTTAGCCCGCCGATTACCTCGCCCGCGGCCGCCGCCAGCCCCAGCAGGAAGACCTGCCAGGGATTGGCCATTGCCCCGCCCAGCGCGAAAACCACCGGCAGCATGGGCACCGGCACGATGACCGTCGCCCCGCCCAGGATACTGATAACGAATGCCCCCGCGTAGCCCCACTGCTGCATCTCGCGGAGTTTACCGTTATAAACAATGATGGCCGCCACCAGGGATACGGTAATCGCCCCACCAATGATACCCAGCACGAGTGTCCGCCGCGAGGGCTTACCGGCAGCGTCCGCCTTTTCAATTGGGGCGGCGGCATCGAAAACGGGCTGTTCTCCGGGTGTTTTTCCGTTCATAACGTTTCTATATTATACAGGTACGCGCAAGACTGGTGCTACAATAGGGCGTGACAGTTACCGCCACCACGGAAGGGGCCGGTGGGTTTCAGCAACTCATATCAAGTATAAGGTCGCGCTGTGCCTCTATAATCTCTAACAGAAGGGTGGTGAGACAGGTGTTTGCATGGAACATCAGCGTGCAAAAGATGCTCGACTGCGTGGAAGAAAACCTGACCGAACCGCTGACGCTGGAGATGCTGGCCGGGCGGCTGAACTACTCGCCTTGTTACTGCACCCGCCAGTTCCACCGCTACGCAGGGATATCACTGCGTAACTACATCCGGCTGCGCAAGGTCAGCTCCGCCGTCCTCGACCTCCGGGATACCGTTGAACGCGTCATCGATATCGCCGTGAAATACGGCTTTTCCTCGCAGGAGGCGTTTACCCGCTCCTTCAAGAACGCCTACGGCATGACCCCCGCGGAATACCGCCGGATGCCCCGGCCGCTGCCGCTCCTGGTCAAACGCAATGTCTTTAACCCTTACTTTTTGGGATTGATGGAGACGAAAGTGAAAAAAGACCTGACTAAAAACATTACCGTCAGCATCCAGGTGCTGCCGGCGCATAAATTCATCGGCATCCGTAATCCTGATGCCACGGGCTACATGGATTTCTGGAAAAAGGACGAAGAGAAATTTAGCCGTGATCGCTGTGAAGAGATCGATGGCGTGCTTTCCAGCATCAAGAGCTTCAACGGCATGGTAGGGGCGTGGTATTACCAGGACGGCAAGCGCGGCTACATGTACGGCGTGGAAGTCCCGGCGAATTACGCTAACGGAGTGCCGGTCGGCATGGAGAGTATCGCCTACCCGGAAAGCGCTTACGCCGTTTTCCACCACCCGCCGTATGACTACGTGTCAATGGAGGCTTCGGTGGGGGAAGCCCTGGAGAAAGCCATGGCCGGGTGGGAGCCCGCCACCCACGGGTATCAATGGGACGACAAATTGCCTACTTACCAGCGCCACAACCCGCCGGCGTACGGCCAGGCATTCCTCAAGCCCGTGAAAAAGCTGAAGTAAATCAACCCCTTGTCATTCTGAGGGAGCATAGCGACCGCGAGAATCCGTTAGAAGTGTCCAGTATAAAGAAGAGCCCCGATATAAATCGGGGCTCCTGGCTTTCTAACGCAACTGCTAATTTATTCCGCGCTTTTAGTGGCTCGGGTCTTAAAGGTTACTTTGTTGTCCTTATCGATGTCCACCTTCACGGTATCGCCTTCTTTAAGCTCGCCGCGGAGTATCTTGCTGGACAGCGGGTTCTCCACTTCCCGCTCGATGACCCTCCTTAGCGGGCGGGCGCCGTAGACCGGGTCGTAGCCGTTTTCGGACAGCCAGTCTTTAGCTTTGTTCGTCAGTTCCAGCGTTATTTTCCGAACATCCAGCCGCTTTTCCAGGTCTTTGACCATCAGGTCGACGATTTGCCGGAGCTGCTCTTTAGCCAGCTCATGAAAGACGATGATATCGTCCAGGCGGTTGAGGAATTCGGGCCGGAAGTCCTTTTTAATCGCATCGGTGACCTTCTTCTTCATGTCTTCGTAGCTTTGCTTTTCCGCGGTCGCCCTGTCCTTGCGGGTGGTGAAGCCTAGCTGGCTTTCCCGCTTGATGATATCCACGCCGGCGTTGCTGGTCATGATGACCACGGTATTCTTAAAGTTCACCGTGCGCCCGTGCCCGTCCGTCAGGCGTCCGTCGTCCATGATCTGGAGCAGGGTGTTGAACACCTTCGGGTGCGCCTTTTCGATTTCATCGAGCAGTATTACGCTGTAGGGCCGGCGGCGTATCGCCTCGGTCAGCTGGCCGCCCTCGTCGTAGCCGATGTACCCGGGCGGCGCGCCGATAAGCCGGGCGGTAGTGTGCTCCTCCTGGAATTCGGACATATCCAGCCGCACCATGGCGTTCTCGTCCCCGAAGAGGAACCAGGCCAGGGTACGCACCATCTCCGTTTTGCCCACCCCTGTCGGCCCCAGGAACATAAAGCTGCCGATGGGCCGCTTGGGGTCGGTCAGTCCCGCCCGGCTGCGCCGTATTGCCTCGGAGACGGCGAATACCGCCTCTTCCTGGTCGATCAGCCGCTCGTGGATGCGGTCTTCCATGTGAATGAATTTCTCGGTTTCACCTTCGGTCATCTGGGTAACGGGTACGCCGCTCCACTTGGAAATAAGCTCGGCGATATTTTCCGCGGTGACCTCCTGGCTGATCTTGGCCGTTTTCAGCCACTCTTCCTTGGCCGGGTTGTACTCGGATTCCAGCTTCAGTCTTTCCGCCTTTAGCTCGGCCACTTTCTGATATTCCTGACGCTGTGAAGCAGCCTCTTCTTCATCGGTAAGATGTTTGATGCTTGCTTCTTTGGACTTCAGTTCCGGCGGCAGGCTCTCGCTATCGATGCGCAGCTTGCTGGCTGCCTCGTCGATCAGGTCGATGGCCTTGTCCGGCAGCTGCCGGTCCATGATATAGCGCTGGGAAAACTTGGCGGCGGCTTCCAGGGCCTCGTCGGTAATCTTTATTTTGTGGTGTGCCTCGTAACGTGGGCGCAGCCCCTTTAAGATTTCAATGGTATCTTCGACGCTGGGTTCATCGATGAAGATGGGCTGGAAGCGTCTTTCCAGCGCCTTGTCCTTCTCGATGTGTTTGCGGTATTCGTCCAGCGTGGTAGCGCCAATGCACTGGAGGTCGCCGTGAGCCAGCGCCGGCTTAAGCATGTTGCTGGCGTCGATGGCGCCTTCGGCGGCGCCGGCGCCCACTACCGTATGGATTTCATCGATAAACAGGATGACCTCGCCCTTGGCTTCTTTAACCTCGTCCATGACCGCCTTGAGTCTTTCCTCGAACTCGCCGCGGAACTTGCTGCCAGCCACCAGTGAGCCCATGTCCAGGGCGATGACTTTGCGCCCTTTTAGGGAGGTGGGCACATCATCGGAGGCTATTTTTTGCGCCAACCCTTCGGCGATGGCGGTCTTGCCCACGCCTGCCTCGCCGACGATGACGGGGTTGTTCTTGGTGCGGCGTGTCAGTATCTGCATGGCGCGCTTGATTTCCTCTTCCCGCCCGATGACCGGGTCCAGTTTGCCTTGGCGCGCCAGCTCGGTGAGGTCGCGGCCGTACTTTTGCAGAGACCGGTACTTGCTTTCCGCGCGGGCGTCGTCTACACGGCGGCTGCCGCGCAGCTTCTGGAGAGCGGAGTACACTTTTTCCTGGGTGATGCCAACGCTGTGCAGGATGCCGGCGGCTTCGCCTTTGTCATCGCTGACCATGGCGATAAGCAGGTGTTCGGTGCTGATGAACTCATCTTTAAGCCGACGTGCCTCTTCCTCCGCCTTCTGCATCAGCATGGCGATACGCGGGGTGGCATAAATCTGCCCGCTCTGGTAGCTGACCTGCGGCGTCCGCGTCAAAGCATCCTCCACGCGGTTCCGCGTCATATCGATATCTACGTTCAACTCTTTAAAGATCTCGCCAACCAGCCCCTGTTTCTGTATCAACAGGGCTAAGAGAATATGCTCAACGTCCCACTGGCTGTGCTTATGCTGTATGGCCAGTTGCTGGGACGATTGTAAAGCTTCCTGTGCCTGTTCTGTGAATCTTTCCTGTCTCATCTTATTTTCCTTCTTCTCTCAACTTTTCAATTTCCTCGTGCGCCTGTTCCAGGGCGTTCTGGAGTTCACCCATCTGCTGTACGATGCGCAGGATGACCTCCACCCCCGGGAGGTTGATGCCCATGTCGTCTACCAGGGTTTTTACCTTTTTCATCAGGGCGATGTCCTGGTCCGAGTACAGGCGGACGTTCCCCCGACTGCGTCGGGGCTCGATAATGCCGACGCGTTCGTAATAGCGCAGCGTGTGGGTATGCATGTCCAGCATCCTCGCCGCCACGCTGATGACGTAGCGCGGCTCTGCATCATATCTTTCTTTGTTCATAGTCACCTCTTTTTAGCTTCAGGCTGGGTGTAACTGGCTTAGCTGCCTGAATAGCTCCTTTTCTTTTTCCGTAAGCCTGGTGGGAAGAATGACGTTGACCCTGGCCAGCAGGTCGCCGCGGACGGAACTGCCTAGGTGCGGCATGCCTTGGCCGGACAGGCGGAAAATCCGCCCGTTCTGGGTTTCCGGCGGTATTTTCAGTGCCAGTTTGCCTTTCAGCGTGGGTACCTGTATTTCCCCGCCCAGCACCGCCACCGTGAGTGGCACCGGTAGGTTCGTGGTAAGGTCGTCGCCCTGGCGTTCGAAGGTAGGGTGGGGACTGACCGTGATATTCAAATAAAGGTCGCCGCTGGGGCCGCCGCCGTAGCCCGGCTGTCCCTTTCCGGAGATACGTACCCGCGAACCGCTGGTGACGCCGGCCGGTATTTTCACCTCGAGCCGGTTCACCGTCGCCACGACGCCGGCGCCACGGCAGACCGAGCAGGGGACGTTCTGGATTTGCCCGGTACCCCCGCAGGCTTTACAGGGTTCCTCTCCCTGGAGGTTGATCATACGGCTGGTGCCGTTATAGGCTTCTTCCAGCGTTACTTCTACCTGCGATTCCAGGTCCTGCCCCTGCTGTGCCCGGGCACGGCGCCCGGAGCCGCGTGAGCGCCCGCCTCCGAAGAGTTCCTCGAAGATGCTGTCCATCCCCCCGGAGTCCCCCCCGAAGTTAAAACCCGAGCCGTCTCCGGAGGTGTATTCGCGGTATTGCGCCTGCTGCTGGGCCGCCTGGTCCATCTGGTCGGCATACTGCCATTTATCGCCGTATTTATCGTACTTCTTCCGCTTTTCAGCGTCAGAAAGCACCTCGTAAGCGGCGTTGATTTCCTTGAACCTGGATTCGGCGGACTTGTTGCCGGGGTTGACGTCCGGATGGTACTTGCGCGCCATCCGGCGGTAGGCCTGCTTGATGTCCTTATCGGTGGCATCCCTTTTTACGCCGAGTATATCATAGAAGTTGCCAGCCATATCTTCTCTCCATAACTGCTATAATAGTATTATAAAGGATATCAAGGAACATGTCAAGAGTAAAATAGGAAAGTTAACAATGGGTTGTTAAGTACTGACTCCGGCGACCAGCGGGATAGACTTGTCACCAAAGCTGGCTTTCTCTTGATTTAGCTAGTTGACAACGTGACGTTTCACGTGTAATCTAAGAGTGAGGAATTTTTCATGCCAGCTTGTCCCAACTGCGGACGCCAAACACAAAGGACTAAAGACTGGGCCTGCCAGTGGTGTGGTTATCCGCTTATATCCCGCGCCTATAAAGTGATTGACAAGACATTCCGGGAGCTCCAGGAAGAGCGGGGCTTTGCCGTAAGGAAAAACGCACCCGAACCGGAGCCGGAACGCCCGCCGATTGCCCCTCCTCCACCGGTCTCCCAGCCCCCGCCCGAGTCTAAACCGCGGACGATGCCGGTACGCCGCCCCAAACCTGCCAAAGAGAAGCCTGCCCCGTTGCCCCAAAGGCCCGTTGATATTCAACCTTTGGCGGGGAGATCTCTGCCGGAACATGCCAATACTCTGGAGCAGAAACCGATGGTGCCTCCGCCTGCCCCTCCGATTAGCCTGCCCGAAGCGGCAGCCGCGCCTGAACCCAGGCCAGAAATCATCGTTGAACCGGAAGCTCCTCGCGAGCCGCCGATAAGTCTGGACACCATCAGCGATGGCATGGAGATCAGCGTTGACCAGCTCGATGCGCTCTACCGGTCGGATAAGTCCGGGGCGCATTCCAGGTTCTCCGGTAAACAGCTGAACGTCACGGGCATCGTGGATAAGGTCTTCATCCGCGAGCACCTGGAAATCCGCTATATCACGCTCAAAGGCACCGGCCGCAATATGATGTGGAGCCTGCGCTGCACGTTCAACCGGGAAGATGCCGCCAAAGCCAGCCGTCTCAACGAGGGGGAGGCGGTCATGGTGCGGGGCAAGTACGACGGCTTCAGCAAGAACATCATGCTTAAAGACTGCGTTGTGGTCTAGCCACGGTAATTTTTAAGCTTCTCTAAAGTATATTTCATCATTTCCAGCGTTCTTTCAATATCACCGTGCGGCATCCCTTTATGCCATGCCATCGCGTTTTCGATTAAATCCCGCCACTGCCCATCCAGCGCCGAAAGCGCCCAACGCGCCGAAACCGGCTTGGAAGTAATCGTGCCAAACGTGACGGTGTACAGGGCACGGCAGCATGTCAAGACGATGTAAGGCTGATGTCCCGGTGGTATTAGCCACTCCCGTTCCTCCAACCTCGATGTCCAGCCTTCAATTAGCCCCGATACGATAGCTTCGCGCAATTCATCCCGGCTTACCGGCGCGATAAGGGGGCGGATAGGGGGGCCGTTTACTACCACGCCATTTTCTCGCAGGATATGGCGGCTGATTACCCAATAGTTTTCATTCGGGAAAAAGAGGAATTTCCCTTCGTTGATATGCGGGCGCGGCGGGTCGGCTGCATCATAGCGGTATAAAGAATCCTTCGGTATATACGTGCCTTCCAGTTTCAATGCCCATTCCAGTCCGCTTGCCCAGATACTCCTGTGCATTACTTCCAAATTGGGGATCATTTTCTCCGGCAGTTCTTGCGTAGTGACCACCAGGAAATCGATATCGCTATGCCCCGGGTCGAAGTCCCCGCTGGCCAAGGAACCGTGGAGGTACAGCCCGACAAAATAAGTGCCCAGGACAGAACGGACGTTTTCCAGCAGCAGCTCCAGCACGGCATTGATATAAGGATAGGGAGTGGGGTTGATAGCGGATGGTGACATGGATTACCTCATCCTGTGCCAGATTATTTCTGTTCACCCGGCGCGATCTTGCAGATGATATCCAGCAGCTTGTTCAGTATCCTGGCGGTGGCGCCCCAGATGATATGCCCTTTGTAGTAATAATCGTAGGAATCGACGACGATGCCCCCCTCGATGGTCTCGATATCCGGTTTCAGGCAGTCTTTATCCAACAGTGCCACCAGGGGCACCCTGATGAGTTTATCCACCTCCGCCTTGCTGGTGGCAAAGCGGTAGGGGTGCGGTATGATGCCCACGAAGGGCGTGACGATGAAATTGGAGGTGGTCGTTATCTCGTCGTCGAGCTCTCCCAGGACTTTAACGTCTTTGGGCTTCAGGCCGATCTCTTCTTCGGCTTCTCTCAAGGCGGTATCCATCAGGCAGGTATCTTTGGCATGGCAGGCACCGCCGGGAAAGGATATCTGCCCCCGGTGCGCCTTGACCAGTATCGAGCGCTTGGTGAAGAGGATGTAATATTGCCCGCCTTTTTTATAGATGGGTATCAACACCGCTGAACGGATACGGCTGTCGTCGGTGATGGTGACCTTTTCTTTTTTTGCCAGGTATTCCTTTAGTTCGGCTTCCATCGTCCCTATCTTAGTATGACCTTGCGCTAAATTCAACTTTTGCGATACGGTTGATATCATAGTTTCTCCATACCTATCCCCTTGATCCCTTCAGGGTGAACCTTCAGGATGAACCCCTTTCAGACAAACTTAACATGGCGTTTGTATAACTTGAGTCTAAAAGGGGGACAAAGGGGGTAAGCATGCTAGATCAGCAAGATGCAAAGAAACACTATTTCTTTGCGCGGCAGGGCTAATTGTGTATAATTCAAATGGGGTTTCAATATGAGTGTACGCCAGGTTGTTGCCGCGCCCGGTGAAAAGCCGGTCTTCGTCACCAACAAAGGTCAGCTGTTCGGCGCGCTGGGATATTATCTCCAGGTTTTAAAGCCGCTGCCCACCGTCCTGCTGACGTTTATCGGTTTAGCGGTGGCGGTGATTGCCGGGGATGGGGACATGCCCCTGAAGCTTCTTCTCGTGATGGCGGCTGTCCTGACTGCTGCGGCAGGGGCTAACGGGTTGACCAACTACCTCGACCGCGATATCGACGCGCGTATGCAGCGTACCTGTTTGCGGGCTTTGCCGTCGCGGGCGATATCCCCTCCCTCCCGTGTCCTCCCCATGATTATCGGCCTCACCGCCATCGGGCTGGGGCTGTCCTGGCTGCTTGGCCCTTACGTTTTCCTGGCGGACGCCGGCGGTACACTGGTAGCGGCCACCTGGCGTAAGAAGGTGACCTGCGTTTATCCGCAGGGCGTGCTCGCCAGTGTCGCCCCGGTTTTCATGGGGTGGCTGGCGGTGGGCCGCTCTTTGAGCTGGGAGCTGCTGCTGCTTTGCATTTTAATCGCTGCCTGGCTGCCGCTCCACGTCTGGAGCGTTAATATCACCCACCGTGAGGACTATAAGCAGGCGGGACTGAACTATTTTCCCATTAACCTGGAAGTTAAAGATGCGGTAAAAGTACTGCTGGCTTTCGCCGCTTTGCTTTACGCCGCCTCCATCACTTTATATTTCGCTGGTCATTTTCACTGGCTCTACCTCGTGCTTTCCAATTTGCTGGGCCTGGTCATGGTCTATGCCGCCGCCCGGCTGGTGTTTTCTCATCAGGCCAAAGACGCCTGGCGTCTTTACAAGCTTTCGGCTTTTCCTTATCTGGGAATGCTCTTCCTGGTCATGTGCCTGGATGTCTGGATTCTTCGATGATGTCGCGGGAGGGGTGTCATGGACTTTGAATTAACCGAACAGGAAAAGATGCTCCAAAACCTGGCTAAAGACTTCGCCGCCAAGGAGGTGGCGTCGCAGGCCGCCGCCATCGACCGGTCCGGCGAGTTCCCCCGGGAATTGGCGAAGCAGATTGGCCGGCACGGCTTTCAGGGCCTGCCTTACCCGGAAAAGTACGGCGGCAGTGGCACCGGCTACGTCAGTTTTGTCCTGGTACTGGAGCAACTCTGCCAGGCATCGGTCAGCGTGGGCGCCATCATGGCGGTCAATACCGTGCCGGAAGAAGGCATTTACCGCTTCGGCACGGAGGAGCAAAAGCAGCGGCTGCTCACGCCGCTGGCCGGCGGGCGGCAGCTGGGAGGCATCGGTTTCACCGAGCCGGACACCGGCTCCGACCCGTCTATGATAGCCACCACCGCCCGGCGCAGCGGCAACGGTTTTGTTATCAAAGGGCAAAAAATGTTCATGTCCCTGGCGCCGGTGCTGGACGTGGTTTTGCTTTTCGCTAAACGCGAAGGGGAGGGGCTGAATGCATTTATCGTGGACGGCAAGGCGCCGGGGTTTGCGGTCCAGGAGGTATTGGAAACGATGGGGTTAAGGGGGCTGGGTACCTCCATCGTCAACCTTGATGATGTGTTTGTGCCGGTGGAGAACCTCATCGGGAAAGAGGGGCAGGGCTTCCCCATTCTCTTGGAAGCCATCAGCATCGAGCGCATGAGCGTGGCGATGCAGGGCGTGGCGGTAGCGCAGGCGGCGCTGGAGCTGGCGGTGGCCTACGCCAAACAGCGCAAGGCCCAGGGCCGGCCCATCGCCAAAATGCAGGCTATCCAGCAGCCGCTGGCGGAGATGGCGTCCCGCATCGAGGCAGCGCGCTGGCTGGTGTACCGCACCGCTTTCCTCCGCGATAAAGGGCAGAGCATCCAGTACGAGTCCTCGATGGCCAAGCTGTTCGCCACGCAGGTGGCGGTGGACGTTACCCGCCTGGCCATGCAGGTCCACGGCTCTTTCGGGACAATGAAGTCCCTGCCGCTGGAAAGGCTTTACCGCGACGCCAAGATGCTGGAGATATACGTCGGCATCAACGAGGTGCACCGCAGCATTATTGCCAGCCGCCTGATTCAATAAATCTTAAATCCCAGAGGAGAATAAATATTGCTGGTTTATCCTTCTTAACCGCTCATGGTGAGCCTGTCGAACCATAGCTCAGGAAGGCCGCAGTATCATTTCCAATAAATTGATTTAGGGTTAAGGTATGCCGCAACATTTCCATCTGGAAAAATCAGTTCAAGGCGCCCGCGCCGGGGAGCTTCATACCGCTCACGGCAAGGTGCCGACGCCGGTTTTCATGCCCGTCGGCAGCCAGGCTACCGTCCGCACTTTGACCCCCGAGGAAATCAAAGGAATCGGCTTCAACATGATACTGGCTAACACCTATCACCTTTACCTCCGCCCCGGTATCGAGATTATAAAGACTTTGGGGGGGCTGCATAAGTTCATGGCCTGGGACGGCGCCATGCTGACCGATAGCGGCGGCTATCAGGTCTTTAGCCTGGCGCCCTTTTGTAAAATATCGGAAGAAGGCGCCGCTTTCCGCTCGCACATCGATGGCAGTGAACACTTCCTCACGCCGGAGCTGGCGGTGCAGTACCAGGAGGCTTTAGGGGCAGATGTTATTATGGCCTTGGACGTCTGCTCCGCCTATGACGATACCAGAGAAAAGGTTCAGCAAGCCATGGAGAGGACGCACCGGTGGGCGGAAAGGTGTTTTAATGCCCGCGGCAATACCGGGCAGGCGCTTTATGCCATCGTGCAGGGGGGAGTTTTCCCGGATTTGAGGGAGCAATCTGCAAAGTATTTGACGCAGCTGGACTTCCCCGGCTACGCCGTCGGCGGCTTGAGCGTCGGCGAGCCTAAAGAAATAATGCTTAATATCCTGGAGCAAACCACAGCGCTGCTGCCGCCGGACAAGCCGCGCTATCTCATGGGCGTCGGGGCGCCGGAAGACCTCGTCGAGGGGGTGGCGCGGGGCATCGATATTTTTGACTGCGCTCTGCCGACGCGCGTCGCCCGCAACGGGGCTTTATTCACGAGGCAGGGGCGCATCAATATCCGCCGTGCGGCTTACAGTACCGCGGACCAACCCATCGACCCTTCCTGCGATTGTTATACCTGCCGTACCTTCAGCGCCGCCTATGTCAGCCACCTTTTCCGCAGCGAGGAGCTGCTCGGTCTCCGGCTGGCGAGCATTCACAACCTGCGTTTTATCCGCAATCTGATGGAGGGCATTAGAACCGCTATTCTAAACGGCGCTTTTAGTGAGTTCCGCGGGGACTTCTTGAGACATTACACAACAACCAATGAACAAAAGCGGGTTGACCAGAAGGGCAAGTGGTTGAGAGAAAGAAAGCAGGGCGGCGCGGCTGCCGCGGAAGGGGAATAACTGCGGATTTCGATTTTATAAAAACGCAATCTTTATTTAGCCGCCGTTTTACCTTTTTGTTCACGGTTTGTTAGAATAGCGGATAGTGGTATACTTATTATCAACGTGATAGACGGAGGGTAAACATGGCCAAAGATAAGAAGAAAGAAAAACATCTACCACCAATGAAGGTTGGCGATAAATATATTTGCCCGCACTGCAAAGCTGAAGTCCCGATGAACCAGCCCTGTCCTACCTGCAAGCTGGACATCGACTGGACGAAGATTTAGTTATTTTTGTGGTAGGGTGGGGTTACCAACTACCAACAACTAGATACAAACTGCTCGTTCATCCGCCGTGGATGATGTAGACAACGTTTAGCTTATCTCCGGGATAGAGCGGCCGGGACATGTCCCTGGGGTAAACGTTCTGCCCGTTGATAAAGTAATCGTAGGAATGCATCAGGTTGCCTTCCTGGTCCAGCAGCATCGGCTTGAGCGTGGGGAACTGCCGTCCCAGGTCATGGAGGCACTCGCGGACGGTCTTGCCTTCCACCTTCATGTTCAAAATACCGTCGGTGTACAGCCCGAAAATCGGAGATATCTCTACGTCTACGCTCACTATTTTTTCACCTGCCTTGCCGGTTGCCCGCAAACCTCGCAGTCCGGGTCGCGGTTTATCTTAAATTCGCTGAATTTCATCCTCAAAGCGTCGTAGTTCAGCAGGCGGTCGGTCAACAGATCACCCAGCCCCACGACGTACTTAATGACCTCGGTGGCCTGGATGCAGCCGATGACCGCCGGCGTTACGCCGATGACGGGGAATTTAGATTTGGGCACTGTGGCGCCGTGATACAGGCAGTTGAGGCAGGCCGTTTTGCCTGGCAGGACCGTCATCGCCCGTCCTTCGAAGCCGTAGACGGCGCCGTGAAAGAAAGGTATGCCTTTGGCCACGGCCGTCCTGTTCAGCAGGTAGCGCGTCGGCAGGTTGTCCATCGCGTCCACGATCAGGTCGGCATCCCCCACGAGCTTGTTGACGTTACTTTCATCGATCGTCCCGGGGATGGTCTCTATTTTAATGCCGGAGTTGAATTTTCCCAGCTTGGCGGCGGCCGAGTCCACTTTGCGCTGGCTGATGTTTTCTTCCCAGTGCAGTACCTGGCGGTTAAGGTTGCTTAATTCGACGGTATCATGGTCGGCGAGGCGCAGTGTCCCGATGCCCGCGGCGGCCAGGTAAATGGCTATCGGGGACCCCAGCCCCCCCGCCCCAGCCAGGAAAACTTTAGTCTTTTTCAGCTTTTCCTGCCCTTCTTTGCCGAAACCGTAGATCATTATCTGGCGGTCGTATCTTTGCAGCTCTTTTTCGGTAAGCATCGGCGTGCTCCTTGCCCCTTTTTTGCCTTAAATCGTCTCGCTGTCGAGCCATTCCAGGTAATCGCGGCTGCCGCCGATAATGGGCAGGGCGATGATCTCCGGGATGCTTTCACCGTGTAGCTTTTTCACCGTTCTGATAACGTCCGGCAGCAGCGCTTCTTTGGTTTTCACGATAAGCAGGCTCTCCCTCGACGAGTCCAGCTTGTCTTTCCACCAGAAATGGGATTCCACCCCCGGCACGATGTTGATGCAGGCGGCCTGCCGCCGCTTTAATAATGTGCTGGTGATTTTCTGCGCCGCTTCAGGGTCTTTCACGGTGACCAGGACGACGATATAAGACGGCTGTCCGATTTTCTTATTCAATTTCTTATCCTATCACCAGCATGCGTTCAACGGCGTCCGCGGCTTTAAGGCGGATATCCTCCGGCACTTTAACCTCCGGCGTCATCGTTTCCAGGGATTCCAGTATCTTTTCCAGGGTGATTTTCTTCATGTTGGGGCAGACGGCTTTGGTGGAAGCCGGGATGAATTTCT
>JBEKAC010000045.1:0-19743 GCA_050018395.1 Dehalococcoidales bacterium | reverse complement strand
CACCGCCTCGGTAAAATAGCGCGCCTGGGTCAGGCCGTTCTGCCCGGTAGTCGCGTCCAGCACCAGCAGCACCTCATGGGGAGCGCTCGCGTCCAGCTTGGTCGCCACGCGGCGCACTTTTTTCAGCTCCTCCATCAGGTTGAACTTGGTGTGCAGCCGTCCCGCGGTATCGATGATGACGACGTCCGTCTGGCGGCTTTTAGCGGCCTGCAAAGCGTCATAGACCACTGCCCCGGGGTCGGCGCCGGGCTGGTGGGCGATTACCTGTACCCCCGCCCTCTCCCCCTGTTTTTTAAGCTGGTCGATGGCCGCCGCGCGGAAAGTGTCCGCCGCCGCTAAAAGGACATTTTTACCGTCCTGTTTCATCTTATATGCCAGCTTGGCGATGGAAGTGGTCTTGCCGCTGCCGTTGACGCCCACCACCAGGATGATTTTGGGCTTTACCGACGGCTCTGCTCCAGCGCGAGGCGGTACATCGAGGATTTTTACCATCTCCTCTTTGAGGATATCACGCACCTGCGCGCCGTCCGGTTTTTCCGCGGCGGTGCGCTGTTTGACGATGTTGATAAGTTTCTCCGTGGTACTCACGCCGACATCCGCCGAGATGAGCAGCTCTTCGAGCTCTTCCCAGACCTCCTTGCCGATAGTGGCGCGGTCGAACAGGCTCATCGCCTTGCCGAACCAGCTTTCGCGGGTACTTTTCAAGACTTTCTGGAAAATATTAATGGCAATTCGCCTCTGTTTTCGTCGATATTTCCAGTTACCAGTATAAAGGAGTCAGAGATAGAATGGAAATGACGGGATATGTAGTTTACAGTTTATGGTTTACAGTTTACAGCTTACAGTTCAGCCACTCCTTAACCCCCTTGTCATTCCAGCGAATGCTGGAATCCGCTTTTGATTTCAGCAACTCCTGAATACACTCTATAGATTCTGGCTTACGCCAGAATGACCTCCCCCTTTCCCCACACTATAAATTTCTCCCTTTCCCCTAAAACCGTTAGCTTCCCCTTTTCCCCAAAACCGCCCGCAGTTGCAGTCCGTGCCGTTTAACAGTACAATCTTATTAACTTCAATCAAGAAGCAGTTGAGGGCGATATGAAAGCTGAAATTATTACGACCGGCACGGAGCTTCTCCTCGGAGATGTGGCGGATACCAATACCTCTTTCCTGGCCGGCCAGTTGGCCGGTCTGGGCATCGACCTATTTTATACGTCTTCGGTCGGTGATAATTTCGAAAGGCTGTCCGGCGCTTTGAAAACGGCCTGTCAGCGTTCCGATCTTATTCTGACTACCGGCGGCCTGGGGCCCACCCAGGGCGATATCACCCGCGAGGCAATCGCCGGGCTGCTCGGCGAAAAAATGGAAGTCGACCCCGGCCTTAAACTAGCATTGGAAAAATTCTTTACCGAGCGCGGCATCGACATGTCGGCGAATAACCTCAAGCAGGCGTCGCTTATCCCTTCCGCGCAGGCCGTTCCCAACGCCCGTGGTACCGCGCCCGGCTGGTGGGCGGAAAAGGAGGGGCGGATTATCATCGCCATGCCCGGCCCCCCCGGCGAACTCCAGCCGATGTGGCAAAAGAACATCGCCCCGGCGCTGCAAAGCCGCTCCAGCGCCATTATTCTTTCCCATACGCTTAAAATTTTCGGCGTGCCGGAAGGCACCGTGGACGAGCAACTGTCGGCACTATTGAAGTCCCCCAACCCCACACTTGCCCTCTATGCCAAGCCGGACGGCATCCACCTGCGCATTACCGCCAAAGCCGGTACCATGGCGGAAGCCAAAGCGTTGATTTCCAGCCACGAGGCCGCCGTCCGTGACATCGTGGGGGAATACGTGTGGGGCGTCGATGATGAATCGCTGGAGACGGTAGTGGGGCG
Source organism: Dehalococcoidales bacterium (assembly GCA_050018395.1). Lineage (GTDB taxonomy): Bacteria > Chloroflexota > Dehalococcoidia > Dehalococcoidales > RBG-16-60-22 > RBG-13-51-18. Next base: position 17,860 of record JBEKAC010000045.1, on the reverse strand, counting down.
AATGCTGGTAAAGAAAAACTTGACTCTGGCCGTGGCGGAAAGTTTCACCGGCGCTTCGCTGATACAGATACTGGCCCGCGCGCCGGAAAACAGCCGCTTCTTCCGGGGCGGTTTTTACACCGCTTCCGACGAGGCCAAACTGGCCCTGGGTCTGGTCTGGGGCGCGGGTAACACGTCGAACATCGCCGCCGCGATGGCATTGCTGGCCCGTGATAGATTGAGCGCCAGCATCGGCATCGGCATCGAGGGATATGTGGAAACGGTCAATGAAATACCGATGGCCAAGGTTTTTATCGCCATCGCCGGCACCAAACCGGGTCAGCCGGTGGTGCGCAGCTACTCCGGCAGGCTGGCCCAGATAGCCGGCCGGCTCGCTAACCAGGCCCTCTTCGAGCTGAAAACTCTCCTGGCTTAAGCCACCTATTTTACCCAGGCGGCATCGGGTTTGGCGCTAAGCCCCACCTGCATCATGCTGTAAGGCTTGTCCACCCGGTTGCAGACAATGGGGAAGTGCGGCATTCCCTTGGGCAACGCGACCACCGTCGGCACATCGAAGGTATACTTTTCGTGTTCCTCGCCCAGCTCGATGGTTATTTCCGCCCCCAGGTAGCTAAGGTCTTCAGTCCTGTGCCCGAAGAAAATCAGGCAGGAATCATAGGAATGGATGCAGGAGCCCTTGCCGGGATACCACTCCCCCGCCTGCTTATACAGCCCCATGGTGAAATTGATGGGTATGCCGGATAGCTCTTTGCCGGTGATGGTCATTGTCTGCGCGGCATTGGCGCCACCCGGCCCCTTTTTCACCGGCATGGGATTGAAAAGATAACTATATTTTTTCCCGTTGGTGGTACCTTCCTGCTTCACACCTGTCCCGGAATACTTGGAGGCTAAAGCCAGGTGAAAATGCCCGAAGGGTTTATAGACCTTCTCCGTCACCAGCGGGCAGTGGGGTAGATTGGCCGGCGCGGCGGCGACGGTGGGCACACTGAATTTATGCTTTTCATATTCCTTGCCCACCGATAGCTCCATGTCCGAGCCCAGGTAGGCCAGGTCTTTATCGTCATACCCGAAGAACAGCAGGCATTCATCGAAGGGATGGATATGCGCCCCCATGTTGGGCGCCCAGTCTCCTATCTGATCGTAAACCCCCACAATAAAGTTAAGATTGAACCCGCCCAGCTCCTCACCTCCCACGAAGACCAACTCTTTAGCGTTAGCGCCTCCCCGCCCCTTGACGAATTTCAACTTATTCACATTCTTAGCGTACTTTTTTTCAGCCACGGGGAAAAATCCTCCTTGCGATTATTCAGGCAAATTCTATGCTATTTGAGGACGCAATGCAACACGAAACAGTCCGCTGGAACAGGGGATGAATCAGACGTCGCTCTTTACAGCAGGACGGGTTGCCGCCGGCCGGCTTGGAGCATTTTTTAGCATCATCAAAGCTACCAGCGCGCTCAAAACGGCAGTGGTCGTGCCTACCAGCAGGAAGGTGGCTTTGGAACCCAGGGAACTCCAGACAAGCCCGCCAACTGCCGAACCGATTACCATCCCGAGGTCCTCGCAGCCCCCATAAATACCCATGGCGGTGCTCTGCCAGTGAAGCGGCATCGTATCGGATAATAAGGAAACGGCCGCCGGGCTGAAAATAGCGCTGCCAGCACTTTCGCCGATCACGCCTACAATAAGCATAGCGTAACTCCGCGAAAAAGCTATCCCCGCCATACCGGCCGCCGTCACCAACAGCCCGGTAATCATCACATATTTTTTGCTGGTGCGGTCGGCCACCCTGCCTACGGGTATCAGCAGCACGGCATTAACCAGGCCGCTAATGGTGAAAAGCAGGCCCACCGCCGTCGCGTCCACTTTAGCCACCTCCAACGCCGCCAGCGGCAAAAAGGGAGAAATCACCCCCACGGAAGCCCAGCACAGTATCGCGATAACGCACTGGACAACAAATGGCCGGGAACGGTATGGCGCTTTTACCGGGGCTTTACCGGGTGCGGCAACCGGTGGCGGTATAAAAGCCGGCCGGCCCACCGGTATTTTCCTTAATGCGAAAATCACCAGAACGCCGCCCACTAGGAGGATGCCCGCCGCAAAGTAAAAGTCGGCATGGTACCCCAGCCGGTCGCCGATATACCCGCCCAGGAACGACCCGATGCTGCGCGAGACAGACATCGCGGCCGTATTAACGGCCATGAAGGTGGCTTTTTGACTAAAGGGGACGGTACTCCCGATGTATCCCCTTCCCGGCGCAAAGGTGCCGGCGCGGAGCACTCCCCAGGCGATGAAGATGCCGAAAATAAACGGGATATTCTTGGTGAAAACAAAACAGAGTAACAGAGGAACACAGGCGATGGTGCCGATGCCCAGCGGCACTCTTATCCCCACCTTGTCCGCCAGCCACCCGCCGGAGCTTTCCCCGAAGACCATGCCCACCATGCCCACGGAGAACATCAGCCCCAGGACCGTGGCGCTCGCACCGATGGAGGGCTGCGTGAGGTAAAGCGGTAAAACCGGCTGCAATACGTTCATCGACATTACCGCCAGGCTGACGATGGCGATAACGGATATCAGTTCCCGGTTGAAAACCCGGTTTATTGACATGAATCCATCACCAGATAAAGAGGAACCGAAAAGGTAACCGGCATGCTATATCAATTGAGTAACCTTACAAACGCAAGTGCCCCCAATGGAATTCGAATCCATGTTGACGGCTTGAAAGGCCGCTGTCCTAGGCCACTAGACGATGGGGGCGTACAGTCCAGTATAGCAGAGAACAGCTTGAACGGACAACCGCCGAACCGCGGCAGAGTTTTTCGGACGGATAAATATTCCCTTGTCATTTTCAGTTCGGACCCAGCTTGTCCGGTAACGTGCCGCTGATGTAAAATATGAGTAGTGGTAGAGTTTGTCCGAGGTGATTTTCTATGCCTATTTATGAATACGAATGCATTCACTGCGGTCACCGCTTCGAGTTAAAACAGGGCTTCCACGATAAGCCCCAGGCGGACTGCCCAAAGTGTCAGAAAAAAGCCAAGCGCGTTTTCCACCCCTCCCCGATTATCTTTAAAGGCAGCGGCTTCTACGTGACGGACCACCGTAAAAGCGGTGATGCCTCGACGAGCAAGAACGCGCCGGAATCTCCCAAAGCCAAAACGGAGACCCCCAAGGAAAAAACGGAGACCAAGAAGAGCGCCGAGTGAAAGCGTTGCTGCAGCGGGTGACTGAAGCCTCCGTTACCGTGGCCGGGGAGGAGGTGGGGAGGATCGGGCAAGGGCTGGTGGTGTTACTGGGTGTGGCCGGCGGGGATACGGAAAAGGACGCGCAGTATCTGGTCCAGAAAATCGTCAACCTGCGGATTTTTACCGATTGTCAAGACAAGTTCAATCTCTCCGCCCTGGACGTGAAGGGCGACCTGCTTTTCGTCAGCCAGTTCACGCTTCTCGCGGATGCCCGCAAGGGGCGCCGTCCCAGCTTTACCGATGCCGCCCCGCCGCAGCAGGCGGAAGCTTTGTTCAACTACGCCGTCGGCCTGGCGCGGGAAAGCGGTCTTAAAGTGGCTACCGGGCGTTTCCAGCAGCACATGCAGGTGGAAATCCGTAACGACGGGCCGGTCACGGTAATGCTGGACAGCCGTGATATGCCGGATAATTTTTAGCGGCGCTACCACCTTAGCAATTTCACGCCGACACCACAGACAAAAATCGCCAGACTGGCCAGCGCATGGGAATACTTTTCTAATTTAGGTATGGCTAATTTAGATAATCCGTAATAAGCCACCAGCACGAACGCCAGCATTGTGGCGATGGTAACCAGCCCGAAGACCGTAGCCACCATGACCAAGGACGCCATGTCGTGCCGGGCGGCAGGGTACATCACCAGCGGTATCAGCGGCTCGCACGGCCCCAGGACGAAGATGATGAACAATAACCACGGCGTCAGGCCGCCGGCTTTCGCGCCGTGGACGTGCGTGTGCTCCTCGACATGGCTGTGGGTATGGGTGTGGACCTCCCCGTTTTCGTGAACATGGGCGTGCTCGTGCCGCCGCCCGCGGAGGGCCCGGTGAATTCCCCAGACGCAATAGGTGAACCCGAAAGCGATGAGAAACCAAGCGGCGATTTCGCCCCGGAAGGATTCGATGGCTTTAATACTAAAGACAGCCGCCCCGAGAGCAATACCGGCAAACCCCAGTATGACAGAACTGCCTATATGGCCGAGCCCGCATAAAAACGTAATAAGAGTTGTCTTACCAACGCCCCACTTCCGACTTTTGGAAAGCACGATAAACGGTAGATAATGGTCCGGGCCGAGTACAGTATGAACCAGACCGATAGTCGCCGCGGTGCCGGCTAAAAGCATGAAGTCGTTGGTCACGCGGTTGCCTCGCTTAATTTATCTTAAAGCAGTTTCAGGGTCTGCGTTTCCATTTCCAGGCTGATGTCCAGTGCTTTATAAGAGTGCGTTAGGGCTCCTATGGAAATAATGTCCACGCCCGTCATGGCTACCTGCCGTACGTTCTCCAGCGTAACGTTCCCGGATGCCTCGAGCTTCGCCTTCCCCGCCCCCATGTTCACCACCTGCTTCATCTCGCTGACACTCATGTTGTCCAGCATGATGATGTCCGCCCCGGCTTTCAGGGCGTCCGCTGCCTCCCGGGCGCTGGTCACTTCCACCTCGATGGTGATGCCGGCGGGCGCTTTCTGCCGGGCTTTCGCCACGATATCTTTAAGTCCCAGCCCCATCGCCCGCAGCGCCGCGATATGGTTATCCTTGATAAGAACAGCGTCGCCCAGGTGCAGGCGGTGGTTGTGTCCCCCGCCCATCCGCACCGCGTATTTTTCCAGCAGGCGCAGGCCGGGGGTGGTCTTGCGGGTATCGTAAATGCCGGCGGTAAAGCCCTCGATTTCTTTTACGTACTGCGCCGTCAGCGTGGCGATGCCGCTAAGCCTTTGCAGGAAATTGAGCGCGGTGCGCTCCGCTTTAAGCATGGCGCCGACGCTGCCGTTAATGTTGGCAGCGATGTCACCCGGCTTAATGGCCGTGCCGTCCTTGATGAGTATTTCTATTTTCAGCAAAGGGTCGACGCGATGGAAGACCCTCGCCGCAACCTCGATGCCGGCCAGGACGCCCTTATCTTTGACCAGTATTTCAGCCTTACCGGCCAGCGCGGGCGGTAGCAGCGCCTCGCTGGTGACATCGCCGTGGGCGGTGTCCTCTTTCAGCGCGATGTCGATAACAGCATCGAGCTCTTTTTCCGGTAGCTGGATTTTATTCACTTCTGTGTTTCGTCCCGCCTTACGGCCAGGCTGCCCCGCGCTACTCTTAATGTCGTCCCGCCTTCAACCTTAATGACGGCGGAATCTTCACCAAGGCTTTGGATCGTACCGTAAATGCCGCCGGCCGTGATGACCCTATCGCCATTTTTCATTTCCGACATCATTTGCTGGTGTTCCTTCTGGCGTTTACGCTGCGGCCGTATCATGATGAAGTAGAACAGCGCGAAAATGGCTATCAGAAAGAAAAATATACCATATTTTGCCCAAAAACTAGCCGGCGCTGCCTCAGTGCCCGGTGTCGTGGTAGTAGCCGAGGCCAGACATCCGTTGAAAAATACCAGCACTGAAATGAGCAGCCCTGCAACAAGACCTATTTTCCCTATCTTTTTCATTGTTCCTCCTGATTTACGTTGTTAATTAAGAGTTTACAGTGGACAGTTGACAGTTGACAGTTTACAGTCTGGGCAAAAGGGGTGGGGAACTTTTAACTGTTTACTTTTTACTGTTTACTTTCTTCTTCCGTTACCATTTTACCCTGCAGCGACCAGGGGCTGGTCTTTTCTATCCTGATATTCACCAGTTGTCCCAGATAGTCCCTGCCGCTGTTGAAAAATACCAGTTTATCCGTGCGGGTGCGGCCGTACCATTTGCCCTTGTTTTTACTCTCGACGAGGATTTCTGCAACAGTCCCCAGCAGCCGCGCATTGATTTCCGTCTGGACCTGTTCCTGGAGTTCCTCCACCCTGCCCACTCTCTCTTTTTTCACCTCCGGGGGCACGCCGTCCGCATAATCCCGGGCGGCGGCGGTGCCGGCGCGGGGCGAATAAGCCGCTACATGCACTGTAGCAAAATTTAGCTCGGCGAGCAAGTCCAGCGTTTGTCGGAACTGGCTTTCTGTCTCCCCGGGGAAGCCCACGATGACATCAGTGCTGATGGCTACGCCGCGTATTTTCTCTTTTATCTCTGCCACCAGCCGCCGGTATTGTTCGATAGTATAGCCGCGCTTCATGGCTTTAAGGATTTCATCGCTCCCCGCCTGTACCGGCAGGTTGATCTGCTCGCAGACTTTACCCAGTCCCGCGATGGTCTCGATAAGCTTCCGGCTCATGTCCTTGGGGTGGTTGGTCAAAAAGCGCAGCCGTACGAGCCCGTCGATGTCATGTAATTTAGAAAGCAGGTCGGCCAGGTCCGGCTTGCCCGGCAGGTCGCGCCCGTAAGAGTCCACGTTTTGCCCCAGCAGAATGACCTCTTTAGCCCCCCGCCCCGCCAGCTCCCGTACCTCGCAAACGATTTCCTCAATCGGGCGGCTGCGCTCCCGCCCGCGCCGGTAAGGCACGATGCAGTACGAACAAAAGTTGTTGCACCCCTGGCTGATGGTCACAAAGGACGAGGGAGAAGGGGTAAGGGGTAAGGGAAGAGTATCACTTTTTTCCAGCCACGGCGGGTACTCCCCCGCCTTAAAGAAATAGTCGATGTGGGGGAATTTTTTGTGTAACGGCGAGGTGTCCGAGTCCACCAGGCAACCGGTCAGCGCCAGCGTTATCTCCGGCCTTTCCTTTTTCAGGTGCTTGAGGTCGTGCAGCTTGTTGATGACCTTGTCTTCGGCGTTCTGGCGCACCACGCAGCTATTCAAAATAATAAGGTCGGCCTCAATAACGCTTTTAGCCGCAGTGTAACCCAGTTCCTGGAAGCGCGCCGCCAGCCGTTCGCTTTCCGCCTTGTTCATCTGGCAGCCGATGGTCCAGATATGATAGGTAGGCATAATGTTATTTTAACAGATTTTGGGGTAAGGGGATGGGGAAAATATCTATTTAGCGCGTTCGGCCACCAGTTTGAGTAGAGACACGATCTGTTGTTCGTCAATCGTGGCTAAAGAAGCCACTTTGATGTGTTTCATGGTTTTCCCGCCGCCGTCGAATAGCTTTTCGTCCTTTTTAGTCAAGCCCGTGAGTGTAAACCCCAGGTTAACGTGGTCTTTCAGGGCAACGATATAGAACTTGCCACCGGCAAAGGCGGGGACGCCCCACTTCATTTCCTCTTTGGTACCCGGAAAAATCCTGAGGATGAGCTTTCGCAACGCCTGGGAGATTTCCTTTTGGGGGGAGGCTTGTTTGTTAATGTAATCGTCAATTTTATCATTTTTCATGATTATTTTGGCTCTTTATCAGACCCAGAAGCATTTTTGAAATTGTTTCATATTGGTTTTTAAAATAATCGAATTTCGCTTTTTCAATGTGATTCTCATCAACGATTAATTCAAGTAAAGACACGCATTCATACACTGAGCCTCTGGCGATGTTATAATAGTTTCTTTTGTCAGCTTTGGAGAACTTCCCGCTTCCTTCGGCAATATTAATCACTATACTTATCGAGGCTCGTTTTAACTGATCGCGGAGATAACCATCAAGAAGCTTGTTTTCTCGAAGAAACTCCAATATTTCTTTATTGAGTTCCTTGGCTTTTTTATATACTTCTAGATTTTCAAAATCAAACAAACAGGTATTTCGTGTGTAGGAGTGTAGTTAGGGCGAGTAATTTGTATTTAGGGTTCCTCCCAAATTACCAACTACAAATTACAAAATACTCGTTTGGCGGAGGGGGAGGGATTCGAACCCTCGACACGAGTTACCCCGTGTAAGCACTTAGCAGGCGCCCGCACTAGACCACTATGCGACCCCTCCGTAAATGAAAGGAACAGAAAAGACGCCAACACTAATTATATATTAACGGCGTAAGATGCTCAATGGAAAAATCAAAGATCAAAAATCAAATCTCAAAGACACAGGTAAAAACTAAAAAATATTCGCTTTCAAATTTCCGCTTTTATATTTTATTTGTGTTTTTGATTTTTGTGCCGATTCCTTAACGTCATGCGGCATCCCGATTGCTATCGGGAAGATTTAATATTTGATTTTATATTCTTGCCACCCCAATGATATCTTTGAGATTCTTAATCCCCTCTTTTTCCAGGAACGCCCGGATGCCTTCCAGCACGTCCAGGGAGGCACGGGGATTAGCGTAACTGGCCGACCCCACCTGCACGGCGTTCGCTCCGGCCATGATGAACTCCAGCGCGTCCGCGGCTGTGGCGATGCCACCGCACCCCACCACCGGTACATCCACCGCGCCAGCCACCTCATAGACCATCGCCAGAGCCAGCGGTTTAATGGCGGGACCGGATAGCCCGCCGGTAACGTTCCCAATCGCGGGCCGGCGCGTCTTTATATCTATCGACATGGCCTTAAAGCTGTTAACGAGGGATACGGCGTCCGCGCCGGCGGCCGCCACCGCCCTGGCTACGGCCACTATATCTGCGGCGTTGGGCGTCAGCTTGACCATTACCGGTAACGTGGTCGCTTTTCTGACGGCTATAATGACTGACGCGGCGGTTTCCGGGTCCGCCCCGAAGGACGCCCCGCCGCACTTGACGTTGGGGCAGCTGATATTCACCTCGATGCCGCTCACGCCTTTGACGCCGTCCAGCATTTTGGCCAGTTCGGCGTATTCTTCTGCCGTGTCCCCGGCAATGTTCACGATTACCGGCACCCGCCAGCCTGCCCAGACCGGAGCTTTTTCTTTGATGAGCGCTTTAACGCCGATGTTTTGCAGGCCGATGGAATTGATGACGCCGGAGGCGGTCTCCACCATGCGGGGCTGCGGGTTCCCTTCGCGGGGCTTCAGCGTCGTGCCCTTGCAGACAATGGCCCCCAACTGCTGGATATCGAACAGCTGGGCATATTCCGTCCCGTACCCGAAGGTGCCGGAGGCCGTCATGACGGGATTTTCCAGCAATAGGCCCCTTTTGTTTTTAGGGGCGAGCTGTATTCTTAAGTCGATGGGCACGTTTTTTCCTGACTGTTTAAGATTCTGTCACCAAGCTTAGCAGACTATTTACCCTCCGTGCAAGTAGCATTTTTTACGATGAGTATAGCTTGCATATCAAAATGAGGGGAATCCCTTAAAAACAAATGGTATAACCATGCTGGCAGGCCGGTTGCTGAAGCTGTATCTTATACCCCAAGAGGATAAATTATGACCGCCGTTTTGAATTTCACCCGTGAATCGCAAATGGGGTTCAAAGCCCGTAAGTTACGCATTGCCCAGCATATGAGCCAGCAGAAACTGGCGGATATGGCAGGGGTCACTAAGGAAGCCGTTGACCTCTTCGAGCATAATCTGCCGTTGCCGCTGGATTGCCGGCGCCGGATACTGCGTGAATTATGGGCCCAAAAGACAAGGAGTGATGCACGAAGCATCACTCCTTGCGCCAAATCCTTGGTTTAACTACACTCTTCTCTTTTTTCTATAATATCCCTCCTGTTTACCTTACGGTATTCGTCGGGTATTGACGTCTTTTTTACCGTTCCTGGTCGATGTTTAATGCAAGTCCACGAACTCGCTGACCCGGCCGGGGACGGTCCTTTCCACGTGGTTCACCGGCCCGTTAGGAGGTTTGATTTCCAGGGCGAAACTCTGGTACGAAGAGAGGGTGATGTTACCGGTACTCGCCATGTCGATGGTAATTTCAAACAGCTCATTGGGATCGAGCAGGTCGTCGCTGTTGATGGTCGTCAGCTTGGTCAACGTCCAGTTCACGGAAGGAATCAGGTGGTTGGCATCCATATAGGCCACCACCAGAGGGCGTGTACCATTCGCAGATTCGGTAAAGTCTATCGGGCTCCCCGCCTGGGGGACACCGAGACAGAGATAAATTTGCGTGATGCTGTTATTTTCCATTTTGGCGATGATATCGCCCCTGATTTCCACCGTGGCCATCGTCGCGTCCAGCCCGGCGTTGACAGACTCCTTAACTTTTTGTGAGGAGAACAAGCCGGCGGAAAGCACGACGTAAGCAAATACCGAAGCCACGATGACAAAAGCAATCAGGATGATCGCCGTCTCCAGACCGGTAATGCCTTTCTGGTCTTTCTGGTCGCTCCTGATTCTTTTCAGGAGCCTCTCCTTGAACGTCCGCATTTTAGCTACCTCCCTTGTTTACTAGAGAGAAAGTATACTGTTTAACTTCTGTCCGGGGGCTGGACATGCTTTGCCCATCCTTTTTTACCCGCTAGTGTATCCAGAATAGCAGTCAAGGGGTAACTAAGACATAAAAATCGCGCACCCGCATATAAATAATTCATTACAGTTTGGTGCGGAAAAACTACGCAATAACTCCATGGAAAAGTGGTAATCGTGCGTGATTTTTGTGCGGCTTATTTATTGGTCGTTTACCGTGCCGACCTTCCCTCCTAGCCCCCTCTCCGCCGGCGGAGAGGGGGAACCAAAGGGGGTGAGGTCAAGCAATATTTTTACTAAGCGGTTACGGTGCAGGGGAAGCGGCGGGCCAAAGGCGCGGCTACGGCGCTCGCGTTCAAGCAGCAGCCGCCGCATTTCGGCTGCCGGCGGCAGGCTTCTTTCCCCAAGCGTACGAGCAGAGCGTGGTATTCGTTAAAAAGATTGGCGTCGGCCGGCACGTTGTTCATAAAAAGCGCCTGGTAGTCCGCGTAGCTTTTCCGGTCGGGTGATATTCCCAGCCGGTCGATGATGCGGCGGGTATAAGCATCGATGACGAACACGGGCTTGCCGCCCGCGTAAAGTAAAATCGAGTCGGCGGTCTCTTCGCCGATGCCGTAAACGGAAAGCAGCTCCCGGCGCAGGTCGCCGGTATCCTGCGCAAAAAGCTTTTCCAGGCTGTCCCCGTATCGCTCCCCGAACCATGCCGCGAAGGCTTTAAGCTTCCGCGCTTTAACGTTATAGTAGCCGCAGGAGTAAATCAGTCCGGCCAGCTTCGCTTCCGGGAGCTGCCGCAGGGCTGAAGCGGAGAGCATGCCCGCCTTTCTTAAGTTCTCGATGGCTTTTTCCACGTTCGTCCAGGCGGCGGACTGCGTTAGAATCGCGCCGACGATTACCTCGAAGGGCGTCCGGGCGGGCCACCAGTGCTGCGGCCCGTACCGGTTGAAAAGGCGGCCATAAACATCCGTGAGGGTGCGTTTCAGCTCTTTTTCATCCATGACGGCATTCTGGCGTTTTTAACGGCGTCCAGCCCCGGCAAGTACGGCTTGATATCGAGCACCGGCGTGGCATCCATCGCGTCCAGGCCGCGCACTGTCAGCACGTTTTCATGGCGTTCCAGCAGCTCGACAATGGTCTTGCCCAGTGGATTGGGCCGGTCCGGGGAGCGGCTGGCGAAAACGCCCACCGGCTCCGCCAGCATGCTGTACCGGGGATGCACTTTCATCGGGAAAGGTTTACGGGACTGGTGCATGAAATAGATGACGATGACGTGGGAGAAATCCTCCAGCTTGTCCAGGGCTTCGGTCAGGCCCGGATCGAGCACGATTTCCGAGATGATGTTTTTTACGTCCTGCCGCTCGCGGTCTTTTATCTCGTTATGGACGGTGCCGATGGCTTTCAGCCTTATTTCCGGTAATCCATTTTCCATTAAACTCTTTACCGTTAGCCGTCCAAATTCTGGCCGTCCAGGGGTGTCATCGTCAGCAGTTTCTTGGCGATATCGGGGTACTTTGCGATAAATTTCAGCTCATCCTCGACCAGCGGTTTATGAGATTCAACGTTGGCATAGCGCACCAATTCAAGTATATCGTTAGCCTGGTCACGGCTGCTAAAGGTTACTTCCAGCTTGCCCATGATATGGCCGAAACCAGAGATGCCGCTGTATTGCCCGGCGATGATTTCCCGCCCTGTTTCCACTTTTATCGGCTCTCCCCGCCCCAGTTCTTCATAGCCGTAAAGCTCATAGTTGCCGGGGTCTTTCAGCACGCCGTCCGCATGAATGCCGGACGAATGCGCAAAGGCATTCGCCCCTACGCCGGGCTGGTTGATGGGAATATCCACGTTAAAAGCGTATTCCACGAACTTTGATATTTTAGAAGCCAACTTCATTTTTATCTGGCCGGCCAGCTCATATTTGCCGGCGGTTTCCTTGGATTTTGTTGCCGCCAGGATGACGGCGATAAGGTCCGCGTTGCCGGCACGCTCGCCAATGCCGTTAATAGTAGTGTTAATATAGGCATCCTGCCCGCCATCGATAACGCCCATGGCCCCGGTAATCGAGTTGGCCACGGCCATGCCCAGATCATTGTGGCAATGGAGCTCTACCGGCATGCCCAGTTTTTCCGCGAGTATCCGGCAGTTATCATAAATGGAGAACGGATTATCATAGCCCAGCGTATCGCAGTAGCGCAGCCGGTCCGCCCCCTGCTCTTTAGCGGCCAGCCCGAACTCGATGAGGTAGCTCATATCCGTCCGGGAGGCATCTTCGGCGTTAACACCGATAGTTACGGCGCCGCAGGCGCGGGCGGCATCCACCGCCCCGGTCATATCTTTAATGACATCTTTACGCGTTTTACGCCCTTGAAACTTGCCGTTTATCATCTGGTCCGAGGTGGAGATAGACAGATTGATGTGCTGTAGATTGGGGACGTTGCGGTAAGTAATCTCGACGTCTTCGGGAATAGCCCGTATCCAGCCGCCCAGCCGCGTCGTCTTGAGAAGGCCCATCTCGGCCAACTCCAGGTTGGCGTTGAGGTAATTGACTTCGTGCCGGGTGGTGGGAAAACCGAACTCGGACTGGAAGACCCCCATGTCGTCCAGGTAGATATTGATCATGGTCTTTTCCAGCTTGGAGAGTCCCAGCTTGGCCGTCTGCACGCCGTCACGGTTCGTAACGTCGATAAGGTATATTTTAGGCATCAGCACCACCTCCCGTATCGGCAGGAATTGAGTGTTGGCTACATTGGTATATTATCATAAGGTAATCTCACGGGCAAACCAAACGGAGATAGCCGGGCCTTGCCTGGGTGCATTTTATATTTGATTTATATTGTATAACACATTTGTTACGAGCGTATTTCAGACCTTTTTTTGTGTCTAATAATAAGAAAATGATATAGCCAAAGCCTTCCGCGGAGGAATATACTGTTAGCGTTTCAAACAGGAGGTACCGATGCCCAAAGACCGGTGGGGATTTGACAGGTGGGCGGCGTCATATGACGAAGATATCATCAGGTCAGCCCGCGCTGGCGATTGGATATTCAGCGACTACGACCGCGTTTTGGATAAGGTAGTAGAGTACTGCGGACAGGAGGAAAGTAGCTATACCTCCGTACTCGACGTCGGTATCGGTACGGGTAATCTGGCGGCCCGTTTCCTCCCGCGCGGTGTGCAGGTCTTCGGCATTGATCCTTCAGTAAAAATGAGGAAAATCTGCCGGAAAAAATACCCGGGCATTAAGGTAACGGCGGGGGATTTCCTGAATATCCCTAAAACGGTACCAATAGCGGATATTATCGTCTCTGCTTACGCGTTCCATCACTTAAACGCGGTGGAAAAGGCGGCAGCCGTCTCTGTGATGAAAAGCCACCTAAAACCGAAAGGACGCATCGTCATCGCCGATTTGATGTTTCAGGATGCTAGCATGGTAAGTAAAATCAAACAGGAATTAAGAGATATTGGGAGGTTTGATATCCTGGAGGAATTTGCAGACGAGTATCCGGCCCTTTTTGATGAGTTGGGAATACTATTCCAGAGTGAAGGTTTCTGCTTCGACGGAGAAAGGCTGACGGAATCCGTGTGGATTCTTCGTGCGTGTCTTTAGTTATCCCCCTTTCCTGCATTTATCACTTCCTTGATACTTGTCACTTGCGACTTATCACTTCGCCCTTCCCCCGTTTGACACCCCTTTGTTCTGATGGTATCTTAAAACCAATGAACGTCGGCGTGGCCAGAGTCAGCCTGCGTATTCCGGAAAACATGGATTTGAAGGGCAAACGCATGGTGCTCAAGTCCATCATCGGGCGGGTAAAATCGCACTTCGATGTGGCCGTGGCGGAGGTGGACGATAACGACATGTGGCAGAAGGCCACTATCGGTATCTGCTGCATCAGCAACAACAAACGCCACAACAACGAGGTGCTTTCCAAAGCCGTCCACTTTATCGAGAACGGCCGCTTCGACGTGGAAATCCTCGACTATTCCATTGAGATGATCGAGGTATAAAAGTCATTTCCCTTTTCCTTGAAAAGAGAGGATTGAAGTGATTGTGAAAAGCGGAAATCCCAACCTTACCCCCTTTAGTTCCCCCTCTCCGCCAGCGGAGAGGGGGCCAGGAGGAGAGGTCGAGAGCAAAAAAATACGCTATTTTCATCTCCCCTTCGTAAAGGGAGATAAGAGAGATTCAAAATATTCCTCTCCGTCGAGGGGAGAGGCTAGAGCTGCCCTGAGCGAAGCGAATATATGAGGGTTAAAATAACGGCTTATCTAGTTTTAAAGGATAAAAAGTAATGGAAATCCAGGCTTTCCTCAACCATATCCGCTCGAAGACCGGCTACGAGAGCCAGATTGCCCACATCGAGCACATTGCCCCCCGCCGCGCCCAGTACGGCCAACTCGATGCGCCGTTAGCCCCTGCCCTCCAGGACTGCCTGGACAGTCACGGCCTTTCGCCCCTCTACTCACACCAGGCTAAAGCGGTCAATCACGTGCGCGCCGGCAAGAATGTGATTATCGCCACCTCCAGCGCCAGCGGCAAGAGCCTGGTCTATAATATCGCCGTGATGCAGGCGGTGCTTACAGAGCCGGCCACCCGCGCCCTCTACCTTTTCCCCACCAAGGCGCTGGCGCAGGACCAGCTACGCAAGCTCCACGAGCTTTTCTCCCCCGACCTGCTAGCTGAAGAGTGCCTCGCCACTTTCGACGGGGACACGCCGCGCTCGGAGCGGGCGGACGTCAGGCGATACGGCCGCATCATCCTCACCAACCCGGACATGCTCCACGTGGGCATCATGCCCAACCACCAGTCGTGGGCGACTTTGCTGAAGCACCTTAAATACGTGGTCGTCGATGAAGCGCACATCTATCGCGGCGTTTTCGGGTCGCACGTGGCCTGTGTTTTGCGTCGCCTGCGCAGGTTATGTAAACTTTACGGCTCGGACCCGCAATTTATCCTCTGTACCGCCACCGTCGCCAATCCCGGCGAGCACGCTTTAGGCTTGACTGGCCTCCCCGCCGAGGTGGTGGACGAAGACGGCTCGCCGCGCGGCTGGAAGGACTTTGTCTTCTGGAACCCGCCCCTGATGGACGAGAAAAAGGCCGCCCGGCGCTCCCCGCACTGGGAAGCGACGAACCTTTTCACCGAGCTTATTATGCAGGGCACCCGCACCCTGACCTTTACCCGCACCCGCCGCCTGACGGAGCTGATTTATATCTACACCAGGGACCGCCTCCAGGAGGAGAGCTACCAGCTCTCCCAGCTGGTCATGCCCTACCGCGGCGGCTATATGCCGGAAGACCGCCGCCGCATTGAAAGAGAACTATTCGGTGGGAAACTGCTGGGGGTGGTAGCCACCAACGCTTTAGAGCTGGGTATCGATAGTGGCGGGCTGGAAGCCACGATTCTGGACGGCTACCCGGGGAGCATTTCCTCCACCTGGCAGCAGGCGGGCCGCTCCGGGCGCAGCCAGGGGGAATCCTTGAGCTTCCTGGTGGCCTGGGACAACCCCCTCGACCAGTATTTCATGCGCCACCCCTCGGACTTTTTCCAGAAGGGCTTCGAGCACGTGCTGGTGAACCCGGGCAATCACTATATCCTTCAGGAGCACCTGCTTTGCGCCGCCTGGGAACGCCCCCTGGATACCACCGATGAAGCCATTTTCGGGGATAAGTTCATCAAAGAGAGAGACGACCTGGCGAAGACGGCGCAGCTAAGAGAGCGGCGCGGTAAATGGTACCTGGCGCCCTCCATTTCCTACCCCGCCCAGAAAATCAATATCCGCTCCTCTTCCGGCGAGGACTACGCCGTCGTCGATGTGTCCACCGGCTCCTTGATGGAAACGGTGGAAAGCAGCGTCGCTTTCTTCCAGGTGCACCCCGGCGCCATCTACTTGCACCAGGGGGATTCGTACCTGATATCCAAGCTGGACCTGACCAACCGCGTCGCTTACGCCGAGCCCACCCGTGCTAACTATTATACGGAGACGAAAGAAATCCACGACCTGCGCGTGCTGGAGGTAAAGCATACCAAGACCGTCGGGCCGGTGAACGTCAGCATCGGGGACGTCGAGGTGACCATTGACGTCGTCGGCTTTAAAAAATATCGCCAGTTCTCGGAGGAAGTCGTCGGGGAGGAGCCTTTAGACCTCCCCACCATACGCTTCAACACCGTGGCGCTCTGGTTCGATATCCCCCCTCACGCCATCGCCCGCATCGCGGAAAAGGACCAGGACTTTGCCGGCGGCCTGCACGCCACCGAGCACGCGGCAATCGGTATTTTACCCCTCTATGCCCTGTGCGACAGGAACGACATCGGCGGGCTTTCCACCCCCCTCCACCCGGATACCGGCCAGGCGCAGGTCTTTATCTATGACGCCTACCCCGGCGGCATCGGCATCGCGGAAAAAGGCTACGACATGATTGTGGAATTGTGGGAAGCCACGCTCAATGTTATCCGCGAGTGTCCCTGCGAGGACGGCTGCCCCGCCTGCGTGCAGAGCCCCAAGTGCGGCAACAACAACAAGCCTTTAGATAAAGCCGCCGCCCAGGTGATACTGGAGGAGATACTGAAGGGGCAAGAAAAAACGATTTGACAAACAATAGAATCAGATTTATAGTTATGTAAATGAACATCTTGGATAATCCTCAAAACACGAACAGGCCTTTGCGCACATGGTTGGGATATGGCGCGGAGTTCATCACTATATTGTTCGCGCTACTTGTATTGTCGGGTAGAGTCTATGCACAGAGCTATTGGAATGTCTTTGGACTATCGCCTGAACTCGTCGGATCAAATTTTTTGAATTATGCTATTGTTTCTCCAAATGTCGCTCTAGCAAGCATCCTTATGGCTGCAGGCACTATTTCGTTTGTAGCAATATATTTTCGAAGAAACCCAATCGATATTGTAGGTAATTCAAATCTAAGGATTACTTTCATTGTAGGATGGGTGGTTTTTCTCTTAGGGGTGTATGGGACTGTGGTTTTAAGAATTAATTCATCGTCTTGGACAGCAGGAGTAGCCGGGATCGTTTTTGGTATGGCATATTTGTTCTCCATCGGAGGACTAATGACTTGGTTACAAGCCATGTTAAAATTGGAAAATAAGGAACCGTCAAAATTGGAAAGATCTCTTCTCGGATGGACTAAAAAAGTACCTTTTATTATAATCCAAATATTTTTTATTGTTGGAATTCTGACAGTGTCACTTTGGGGTATCTTAGACACTTCCCAAAAGTTCGGCGCCAATGAAGCTAAATTTGCATTAGTAACAAAGCCTGAAGTTATCTTAACGTTGGATTCGACAAAAGGATTCGAAGATATAACTACCATATCAAAAACAGGCAATGTGAACATTACAAACGCGTCTATAGTCTTACAAACACAAGGGTTCACATATTTTTGTTATGGTTTCACAAAAGATCCCCTTCAATTACTAGTCCGAGCTTGACCTTCTCCCCTAAAACAGCTACACCATGACTTAGAGTCTTCCGGTATAATAAAGAAACCAGGAGGACTCATGAAAGCCAGACAGTACACCGAAGAACAGATCATTGCCGTGCTCAAAG
>JBEKAC010000044.1:0-20209 GCA_050018395.1 Dehalococcoidales bacterium | reverse complement strand
TAAGCTCATCCAGTACCCGGATTATCTGCTCTTCGGTGAAGCGCTTCCTTTTCAAGTCTTCCCTCCTTGGCCTATTTTAGCGTTTCACCTAACTATTGGCACTATTTTCGGGGAGCAGGTCACTAACCCCCTCTCCGCCAGCGGAGAGGGGGAACTAAAAGGGGGTGAGGTCGATTCTCTTTTCCTTTTTCCGTCTCTCCCTTTGGTAAAGGGAGATTAAGAGGGTTTTTGGCTGTATTTATTCACAAAAGCCTTCGCCGTTGATTCCTTGAGATAAAGGGGGGTAAGGGAGAGGGTATCATCACTCTTGCCCTTTTCCAGCCGGCCCGCTGCCAGGCAGGCAACCATCGCCCCGCTCGGCGCCGCTTCCGCCGCTTTGATTTTTGGCTTTAGAGACTCATCCGCCTCAATTATTATGTCAACATAATGCCCTATACCGCTTCCCTCCAACACGGTCGGTTCCTTGATCATTGCGGCTAAACTATTGACCGGCCCGGTAAAATATTCGCCTTCACGTAAGATTTCATTACCTTTTATATGGTAACGGGCGGCATAGACCGTGTCTTTAATGCCGGCGCTGATAACGGCCAGAATATTCTGAGCCTCTCCTTTTAACCCATATGCCAGGGCTTCCAGCGTAGGAATACCTGCCACCGGTTTGCCGGTGCTGAAAGCCAGCATCTTGCCCACCGTCACCCCCACCTTTATCCCCGTCCAGGAACCCGGGCCGAGCCCCACCCCTATTCCCCCCACATCCTTAAGGGCCAGGCCGGCGCTCTTTAAAGTGACATCGATGTTATCCACGATTTGTTCCAATGTATCCGTCCTGGCCGGGAAAGTCACGTCCGCGAGGACGCGGTTGCTATCGGCGATGCCGACGGCGTTAACGTAGCCCGAGGTATCGATGCCCAGTATTATCATAACCTTCTCAATTCCTTGAAAATGCCGCTGAAATTTCTTCCTTTAGCCGTTAAGATGAGACGCCTCTTTTTCGCTCCCAGGATCTCGAATTCGATTTTCAAGACGTCCGGCGGCAGCAGCGAGGCCATTTTTTCCGCCCACTCGATCAGCATTACCCCACCCCCCGCCCGCGCCAGGTAGTCCATGATGCCTATTTCAAAACCGTCCCCGATGTCCCCGAGCCGGTACAGGTCCAGGTGGATTACGGCCAGCCGGCCGCGGTACTCGTTCACTAGCTGGAACGTGGGACTGTTGACCTGCCGCGGCGGTACGCCGAGCCCGGTGCAGATGCCCCGTGTCAGTAGCGTCTTGCCGCACCCCAGTTCCCCCGTTAAAGCGATAATGCTGCCGGCCTTAAGACTGCCCCCCATTTTCTCCCCGAATTTTAAGGTGGCCGTGGGGCTGTTGCTAAAAAACTCGTATTTATCCATGCGGAAAATCTGCGGGGCTTAAAGACCAAATATTTTTTTGAGAAAAGGCGTTTCCAGCTTCAGAAAAAAGCCTCCTCCACTTGAAATTAGTATATCATAATGGTAAATTGTGTTCTATAAGATGGTTAGTGAGAATTTCAATCCGCCCCCGGATGAAAGCCATCGGATAGCCACCACCGACGACCTCGAGGTGTCGACCTATCTCGAAATCGCCAAGGAAATCGGCGGCGATCAGCCGGCGCTAAGCGAAGAAGCGGTCTCCGGCGCGGAACGCGAAGCCATCATCGTGCTGGACTTCGGCTCCCAGTACAACATGCTTATCGCCCGCCGCGTGCGGGAAGCCCAGGTCTATTGCGAGCTTTTACCCCATGATACCCCGTGGGAAAAAATCGCCCCGCTAAACCCCAAGGGTTTCATCCTCTCCGGCGGCCCGGCCAGCGTTTACGAGCCCAACGCCCCCCTCGCCCCCTCCTATGTTTACGAAAGCCATTTGCCGGTCCTCGGCATCTGCTACGGCATGCAGGCCATCACCAAGCAGCTCGGCGGCGAAGTCAGTCCCGGCACGCGCCGCGAGTACGGCCACGCCGTGATGCACTTGAGCCAGGTGGACTCTCCTTTGTTCGCCGGACTACCGGAATCGACGCCGGTCTGGATGAGCCACGGTGATAAAATCGAGACGATGCCGCCCGGCTTTTTCCCCCTCGCCTATACGGAAAACTCACCTTACGCCGTCATCGGCAACCGGAACAATATCTACGGCCTCCAGTTCCACCCGGAGGTAGCCCACACGCCGGAAGGCAAGACCATCCTCAAGAATTTCGTCTATAAGGTCTGCGGCTGCCGCGGCAACTGGACGATGGGCAGCTTCGTCAACGAGAGCATGGCGCGCATCAAGGAGCAGGTGGGCGGCGGCAAGGTCATCAACGCCCTTTCCGGCGGGGTGGACTCCTCGGTCGTCGCCACACTTATCCAGCGTGCCATCGGCGACCAGCTTACCTGCATTTTCGTTAATAACGGCCTGCTGCGCCGCGAGGAAGCGGAACGCACGCTGAAAGTCTTTAAAAATAACCTCGGGATGAATATTGTCTACGTTGACGCCTCGGACAGGTTCCTCAACCGTCTTAAGGGCGTCATCGACCCTGAAGAAAAGCGCAAGATTATCGGCGAGGAGTTTATCCGCGTCTTCGAGGATGAAGCCAACCGCATCGGCAAGGTGGACTTCCTGGCGCAGGGCACGCTCTACCCGGACGTCATCGAAAGCGTTTCCTCGGTCAGCAATGTCTCCGCCAAGATAAAGTCGCACCACAACGTCGGCGGCCTGCCCGCCCGCATGACTCTTAAGCTTCTGGAGCCGCTGCGCTTCCTCTTTAAAGACGAGGTCCGGCTGGTGGGCAAGGAACTGGGCCTGCCGGAAGAAATGGTCTGGCGACAGCCCTTCCCCGGCCCCGGCCTGGCTATACGCTGTATCGGCGAAGTGACGAAGGAAAAGCTGGAAATCCTGCGCAGCGCGGACTTTATCCTGATGAATGAAATTAAGAAAGCCAAGCTCTACCGGCAGATGTGGCAAACCTTCTGCGTTTTGACGGACGTGCGCTCGGTGGGAGTGATGGGAGACTTTAGAACTTACAGCTACCTGGCCGCCATCCGCGCCGTCACCAGCGAGGACGCCATGACCGCCGACTGGGCCCGCCTCCCCTACGACTTTCTCGCCCGTGTTTCCAACCGCATCGTCAACGAGGTGCCGGGCATCAACCGCGTCGTCTATGATATCACCTCCAAACCCCCTTCTACGATAGAGTGGGAGTAACGTTCTTTTCTTCAATCAATAAAAGGATTTTTTCAGTACTCTATCAAACACGAAAGATATAATGAGGGTAAGTAATTGAAAATTCTCGTCGTTGGCAGCGGGGCCCGGGAGCACACCATTACCTGGAAAATCGCCCGGAGCCCTAAAGTAAAAGAGCTTTATGTTGCCCCCGGCAATGC
Source organism: Dehalococcoidales bacterium (assembly GCA_050018395.1). Lineage (GTDB taxonomy): Bacteria > Chloroflexota > Dehalococcoidia > Dehalococcoidales > RBG-16-60-22 > RBG-13-51-18. The sequence continues at coordinate 16,832 of JBEKAC010000044.1, read as the reverse complement.
CGGCATGGCTAAAATCGCCCGCGCTGTCGAAATCAAAGCCGAGGATAACGAGGGGCTGCTGAAGTTCGCCCGGGAAAACCGCATCGACCTTACGGTCATCGGGCCGGAGCAGCCGCTCGCCAACGGCATCGTGGACGTCTTTCAAAAGAACGGCCTGGCTGTTTTCGGCCCCACACAAAAAGCCGCCGAAATCGAATGGAGCAAAGCCTTTTCCAAAGACCTTATGCAGCGGCACGGCATCCCCTGCGCCAAAAGCGTCGCTTTTTCTGACTTTGCCCAGGCGGACAAATACCTCGATAAGCTTATTGCGCCCATCGTCCTTAAAGCGGACGGCCTCGCCGCCGGCAAAGGGGTCATCATCGCCGAATCGGGGAAAGAAGCCCACCAGGCCCTCGCCGGCATGATGCAGGCCAGATCTTTCGGCTCGGCCGGTGAAAAAGTCGTCATCGAAGAATACCTGCACGGCCGGGAAATGAGCTTCTTCGTCTTTACCGATGGTAAAACGGTGCTGCCTACCGTGCCTGCCTGCGATTACAAGCGGATTTACGATGACGATAAGGGACCTAATACCGGCGGCATGGGCAGCTACACCCCGCCGCCTTTTTATAACCAGGTGCTCGGCGATGTCGTCATGAAAACGATTATGGTGCCCGCCATCCAGGCCCTGGCGGACGAAGGCCGGAACTACCGGGGTACGCTCTACGGCGGCCTGATGATTACGATCAACCAGGTGCCCCGAGTCATCGAGTTCAACTCCCGCTTGGGCGACCCGGAAACGCAGGTCGTCCTGCCCCGCCTGAAAACCGACCTCGTGGATATTATGCTGGCGGTGCTCGATAACCGCCTCGACAAGATAAAAATCGAGTTCGATGACAGCGCCTGCGTCGGCGTGGTGATGGCTTCCGGCGGCTATCCGGGCAGCTATCAAACGGGCTTCCCCATCCGCGGCCTCGATGACCTGGATAAAGAGGTACTCATCTTTCACGCCGGGACCAAAGCGGGGAAAAACGGAGAGATTTTAACCGGCGGCGGGCGGGTTTTGACCGTCGTGGCTAAGGGCAAAGACCTGGCGGCGGCCCGGGAAAAAGTCTATCAAAATATCTCCCGCATCAGCTTTGAAGGTGCCTATTATAGGAAGGATATAGCTTTATTTAAGTGACGACAAAATCCCGTAGCTCGTTCGCGGTTTATTGGTGTATAGTTAAGGAACATCTGAAAAAGAAGTCCAGAAAGCTTTCTGGCGGGGGCTCCGGGGGTGTCCCCCGGCCTCCCTGATCCCCCAAGATTGGGGGATACAGGGGGTTGATAAAGATTTGTTCAGAGCTGGTTTAATATTTAGTAAAAATAATAATTCGTTGAAAGCAGGCCAGAGCAAAATAAAACAAATCGTCGTTATTTTAGCCTCGATTTGTAGCTGACTTAACATATAACAAATATTTGTACAAATCAGCTACGGTTTATAGCTAAATATAAAAAAATATATTTGTAAAATAACAAAAAACAAATCGTCAGCTGGTTATCTGATTATTGTTTACTGACCCGGGAGGTAAATAAATGGCTCCACTCGTCGGTGTAGTGATGGGCTCAAAATCGGACGCCGAGGTTATTCAGGCGGCGCTGGATGTCCTGGCCAATTTGGGCATCGAGCACGAGGTGAACGTTATTTCCGCCCACCGCAACCCGGAAAAAGCCAAGCAGTACGCCCAGTCCGCTCGGGAGCGGGGCGTCGAGGTCATTATCGCCGCGGCCGGCATGGCCGCCCACTTGCCCGGCGTCCTGGCCAGCTGGACTACTCTGCCGGTCATCGGCGTGCCCATCGCCAGCGGCGAGCTTAAAGGCGTGGACGCCCTGTATTCCATCGTGCAAATGCCCTCCGGCATACCCGTCGCCTGTATGGCCATTGGCAGCGCCGGCGCTAAAAACGCCGCTTACCTGGCCGCCGAGATTCTTGGGCTGAAACATGATAAAATAAGACGTGCTTACGAAAAGTACCGGAGCGAGTTACAGGGGTAGAAAACCCAAGGAGTTGCCATGATTGAACGCTATTCCCGGCCGGCCATGAAAAAGGTGTGGTCGGACGAAAACAAGTTCACCAAATGGCTGGACGTTGAAATCGCCGTCTGCGATGCCTGGGCGGAAGTGGGCATTATTCCCCGCCAGGCCATTCCCAAGATTAAGATGGCCAAGTGCAACTTCAAGCGCATGGGCGAGATCCTCAAAGAAACACGGCATGACATGACCGCTTTCCTGGGCGCCGTAGCGGAGAACGTCGGCGAAGAGTCACGCTATATCCACCTCGGGCTGACCTCTTCGGACGTGATGGACACGGCCACGAGCCTCCAGTTAGTCGAAGCTTCGGATATTCTCATCCAGGACATCAAGGACCTGACGACCATCCTGGCGCAGCGCGCCATCGAGCATAAATACACCCTGATGATCGGGCGCACTCACGGCGTCCACGCGGAGCCCATTTCCTTTGGTCTGAAGCTCGCCCTCTGGGTTGACGAAATGAGACGTAATCTCCACCGCTTTTCCGAGGCTAAAAAAGTCATTTCGGTAGGCAAGATTTCCGGCGCCGTCGGCACCTATGCCACGGTCACCCCGGAGGTCGAGCAAAAAGCCTGCCGTAAACTCGGGCTGGATCCGGCCCCTATTTCCAACCAGGTGCTGCAGCGCGACCGCCACGCCGAGTTCGTTACTACGCTGGCCATCATCGCCGGCTCGCTGGAAAAGTTCGCCACGGAAATCAGGGCGCTGCAAAAAACCGAAGTCCACGAAGTCGAAGAACCTTTTGGCACCCAGGGGTTCGTTACGACCGGCTCATCGGCCATGCCTCACAAGCGTAATCCGGAGCTGACCGAACGCGTCTGCGGGCTGGCCAGGCTGGTCCGGGGATATGCTCTGACTTCGCTGGAAAACATCGCTTTATGGCACGAACGGGACATCAGCCATTCGTCCAACGAGCGCATTACCCTGCCCGATTCCTGCCTGGCAATGGATTACATCCTGGTGCTTTTCGCCTCCGTGATGAAAAGATTACAGGTCTTCCCGCAGCGCATGAAAAAGAATCTCGAACTGACGCGGGGCCTGGTGTTTTCCCAGAGAATCATGCTGGCGCTCATTGATGAAGGGCTAAGCCGGCAAAAAGCTTATGAAATCGTCCAGAAAAACGCCACCAAGGCCTGGAAGGGCAACCGCAGCTTCCTGTCCCTGGTAAAAGCCGATCCTGAAGTAACCGGGGTTTTATCCACCGCAGCGCTGGAAAAACTCTTTGACTATCAGTTTTATCTGCAGCACGTGGATGAAATCTTTTTAAGATTAGGTCTGACCAAGAGCCAGTGGCAGGTAAGCCTTCCGGATACGTCCGAACCATGACCGAAGGCTTTTTCGATATCACCTGCAACCTCCCCTTGGGATTAACAGGAAAGGTGTTTTTATGGACGGCATTGAACATCCCGTGTTGATGGAAACCAACCTACCGCTGCCGGTATTTATCCGCGGCAAGGTACGGGACACCTATGACCTGGGCAGTCATTTATTGATTGTCGCTACGGACCGTATTTCCGCCTTTGACGTCGTGCTGCCTACGGGCATACCGCTTAAGGGGCATGTCCTGAACCGCCTTTCCTCGTTCTGGTTCCGGCGTACCGCAGAAATCATCCCCAATCATATGATGGAAGCCGTTGACGATGTCCACAGCCTGGACTCATATCTGCCGATAGAAAGCCGCTTTGCTTATCCTTCATTTCTCCGCGGGCGCTCCATGATCGTGAAAAAGGTCAAACGCCTGCCGGTGGAATGCGTGGTGCGCGGCTATCTCACCGGTTCCGCCTGGGCGGAATACAAACAGTTCTGCACCATCGCCAGGATAACGATGCCTGCTGGCATGTGGGAAAGCCAGGAGCTAAAACAACCCCTGTTTACTCCCACCACCAAAGCCGATACCGGCCACGATGAGCCGGTGACGAAAGAATATATCAGCAAAACCTACGGCTCCCAGCTGGCTCGGGAGCTGGAGGCTAAAAGCATCGCTATTTATATTGCGGCGCGGGAGTATGGCTTGGGCAAGGGAATCATTATTGCGGATACGAAATTCGAGTTTGGCATCGATAACGGCAAGCTGGTCCTTATCGACGAAGTATTAACCCCGGATTCTTCACGATTCTGGTATGCCGCCAGGTATAGAATCGGGCAACCCCAGGACTCGCTCGATAAGCAGCCGGTACGCGACTGGCTCATAGCGGCCGGCTGGAACAAAGAGCCGCCCGCGCCGGTTCTGCCGCCGAATGTGGTAGCGGAAACATCAGATAGATACGTCAGGGCTTATGAAAGGTTGACCGGCCGTAAGCTGGCCGTGCTGGATTAGTGCCCGAAACCCTAGCTTGCCAGGAGCCCCTTGGTAGTGGGCAATTCCCCGGCGATGCGCCCGTCAATCTTCGTGGCGGCGTCCAGTACCCGTCCCAGCGCTTTAAAAAGCGCCTCCGCTTTGTGGTGGTCGTTGTTGCCATAAACGATCGAAGCGTGAAGATTCATTTTAGCTTCAACGGCGAAAGACTCCAGGAAATGCCTTATCAGTTCGGTGGGTAAGTCCAAGACCTCGCTGCTGCCGAAAGCTAAATTCAGGACGGAATATCCCCGCCCGCTGATATCCACGGCCATCGTCACCAGTGTTTCATCCATGGGGATAGCGACATTGGCCATGCGCACGATGCCGCGCTTTTCACCTAAAGCTTCGCTGAATGCTTTGCCCAGGCAGATAGCCACGTCCTCGACGATATGATGGATATCATCGCCGGAAGCAAAAAGCTTGATATCGAACAAACCGTGTTTCGCCATTTGGGATAGAAAATGGTCGAATATTTTGTTCCCCGTGGCGATAGCCCAGTTTCCCGTTCCATCGATATTCAATTCCAGGTTAATGTTGGTCTCTCTGGTGTTTCGGGTAATAATGGATTTTCTACCTTCCGGTATTTCCTCGGCTAAAAGCTTCATGGCTCCTTTAAGAAAAGTGCCGCCGACGGGTATTCTTTCCGTGCGTGTCCGCTGATAAAGTGGACGGCTGCAACCTATTTTTTCCGCCATTTGCTGGTCGGAATATCCCTGCTTTTCTTGTAATTCAATGATTCTTTTTAGCACATTTTCGGCAGCGTCCACGCAATTATCCTTTATCACGATATTACGTTCAACTGTTATGTATTATAACATATTATCACTCGTTGTCAAGTGTTTAATAATAATACCTGTTATTTATTGTAACATTCAAGGTGGCATGATATCACCTATAAAGGGGGGTTCTTGAGTACGTTGGTTGAATTAAGGCCGTGTTAAGGCTTCAGCGCACGCAATGTTTTCACCAGAACGTCCGTGTGCTCCGGCTTGCCTACGCTGACGCGGATGCTGTTTTGCAGCAGCGGCTTGTTGAAGTAACGTACCAGTATGCCGTTTTTCTGGAGTTGCTGGTGCAGTTCACCGGCGCTGCCCTTGAGGACGGCGCAATAGATAAAATTCGCCTGCGAGGGATAGACCTTCAGCCAGGATATTGTCTGTAACTCGGCTAAAAGCCTGGCCCGTTCTTTGATGATAGCATCCACCCTGCCCCGCAGGTAGTCGATGTCCGCCAGGGACTCGCGTACCGCAATTTCACCGGCCATGCTGACAAAGTAAGGTGTCTTTATCGCCATCAGGTACGCGGCGATTTTAGGAGGGAACACGCCATAGCCCACCCTCAAACCCGCCAGCCCGGCCCACTTGCTGAATGAGCGCAGCACCATAAGGTTTTTGTACCTGCTGACCAGAGGCACTACCGTCACCCCGCTGAATTCATAATACGCCTCGTCAATAACAACCGGCACGCCGGTATTGATGATATCCAGGACATCCCCCCGCGGCACGATATTGCCGGTGGGGTTATTGGGAGTGGCCAGGAATATCAGCTTGGTCCTGGGGCTGATGGCGGACTTAATGCCCTTAACACTTACGGCGAAGTCTTCATCGCGGTTAACATTGACCACGGTGCCGCCGCATATTTCCGTGCTGAAACGGTACAGGTCGAAGGTAGGCACGTTAACGATGACCTCATCGCCCGGCCCGACGAACAGACGGACGACCAGGTCAATCAGTGTATTGCTACCATGCCCGGCAACAATTCTTTCGGCATCGGCGCCGGCATAGGCCGCCAGGAGCTTGCGCAGCCCCTGCTGGCCATCGTCGGGGTAAATATTTAGATTGTGGCTTTCCGCCAGGGCGCGACCCACTCGCGGCGAACAACCGTAGGGATTCTCATTGGCATCCATCTTAATGATGTCCTCGACGGGAACATTGACCTTACCCTCCAGCGTATCTGGCGACGTGGCGGCGCTGTAGCCGGTGAATCCCGCCAGATGAGGACGTATCAGTTTTTCAATTCCGTCAGAATCCGTCACCTGAATTCCTCTCTACCCTGTATCGTTAAGACGTCTGGCTACGGCGCGGGCGTGCGCATCGAGCCCCTCGGCTTGAGCGATAGTCATTGCCGCCCGGCCCAATCGTTTAATATCGGACTTGTCCATCTTGACCAGATCGATGACCTTGATAAAATCAAGAGTGTTCAGCCCGGAACCGAACCGCGCCGTGCCTTCGGTGGGCAGGACGTGACTGGGTCCGGCCGCGTAATCCACCAGTGCCTCGAGTGAATTTTCCCCGATGAAAAGACACCCGGCGTTTTTCACTTTATTAATGTAAGAAGCTGCTTTGTCTACCACCAGGCACAAATGCTCCGGCGCATACAGGTTAGCCAGGTCTATCGCCTCATCAACGTTTTTCACCACCGCCATCAGCCCTTTTTTCTCCAGGCCTGCCGCAGCGATATCCCGTCGCGCCAGCGTTTTTAGCTGATTTTCCACTTGATGGTTCACGCTATAGGCCACTTTCATCGAGGTGGCGATTAATATTGCTGTGGCCAGCGAGCCATGCTCCGCCTGCGCCAGCAGGTCGGCGGCCACGAAAGCCGCGTTAGCCGTTGCATCGGCGATGATAATGACCTCGCTGGGGCCGTACAACCCGTCAATGCCGACTGTCCCGAAGACTATCTTTTTAGCCATAGTTACATACATATTCCCTGGCCCGTAGATTTTATCCACCGCCGGTATCGACTTGGTGCCGTAAGCCAGCGCTACGATGGCCTGGGCCCCACCCACCGAGAAGACCCGGTTGACGCCGGCGATTTTGGCCGCCGCTAGCGTTACCGGTGATATTTCACCGCTTTCTTTTTGTGGAGGCGTTACCATTATTATCTCTTTAACCCCCGCCACCCGCGCCGGAATGACCGTCATCAGTAAGGTAGACGGCAGCGGTGCCGTGCCGCCCGGTACATATATACCGATGCGCTCGATCGACCGTATTAGCCAGCCCAGCTTTGCCCGTCGATTGTCCCGCAGTAGCATCTTTTTTTGCGCCAGGTGATAAATCTTAATGCGTTCCGCCGCCAACTTCATGGCGGCTAAAAGCTCTTTGTTTATCGAACGGCAGGCGCGATTAATAACCTCTTTATCAACTTCCAACGATGCCAGCTTAACGCCGTCAAATTTCCGGGTATAGTCGTATAACGCGGCATCGCCCCGCTGACGTACGTCCTCAACGATCAGGCTGACTGTTTTCTCCAACTCGGCATCGTTCCAGGCTCCCTGCCCGGCCCGGCGCGTTAATATTGACTTGGCTTCATCGAAGCCTTTAATAATTCTCATTTATTTGTCACCCATCACGGCTATTAATTTTTCCACAAAAGTAGCCATCCGTTCCTTTTTCCGCGGGTTGGACGGCGTAGCTTTATTTCCTATGAGACAGGCCGTCGATTCAAACAGCGTATCGATGATTTTAAGGTTATGCCGCGCTATCGTCCGGCCGGTCTCGGTATTTTCAATCAACAAATCGGCATCGTCCGGCAGAAAAGCCTCGGTAGCGCCCCAGGTGGGGATGACGTGGTAGTGGCCGAGGTGGTTCTCCCGCGCGTATTTATCCGCAATATTAACATATTCCGAAGCTAAACGTAACGGCTCCTCGCGGACGGTAATGTATTGCCTCAAGCTATCGGTATCGGTCACCGGGATATCCTGGCTGACCACGGCCACGAGCCTTACCTTGCGCAGCTTAAGGTTTATTATTTCGCGGGCCGGGCTGGAGGGGAACTGCGCCAGGTGGTCGGCCAGCCAGTCGCGCCCTGTAATCGCCAGGTCGAAATTACCGTTGGCTACCTGGAGCGGCATGTCCTGCGGGCGGATAACCTTGACCTTAAAGCCATCCATACCGATTTCCGGCCGCCGATTGCCGCTCTCCGACGGATAATCATCAATTTTAATGCCCGCCCTGGTTAATAGCTCCACGGTCTGCTGTTGCTGGTGACCGTCGGGTAAGGCCAGACGCACTATATCAAGGCCGATTTTACCAGTAATAACGCCTGGCGGTACATTCGTTACGGCAATATCTTTCTTTTCCGCCGGACTCCTGCACGTTTCCGGCAACGCTTTAAAAATCGAGGTAACGATTTTTTCCAGATTTTTTGTTTCCCAGCTGCTTCTGTGGGCAATCAGGCAGGTGCTAAAATCCAGAAGTTTCTTGACGGGCATTAAGCCACAGCCGGCCAGGTCAGCCGGGCTCCCCGCGGAAAGCAGCACCATATCCGCATTCTCCGGGGGGTAAGCCTCCGCCGCGCCCCATAAAGGAAAGACGCTGAAACGGCTTAACCGCTGCTTTAGGGCAAAAATCTCCGCCAGGTTGGGGTATTCGCTGGCGATGCGCAGCGGCGTCCCGTTTTGCTTGAAACTTTGAGGCAATGCTGCTGCGGCCAGGTACAGCGAACCTTCGCCGTATAACAGGTCTCTGACGTTAACGATATCGCTGCTGGGATATTTCGCCAGCAGCTCTTCGATCCAGTCCAGACCGCAAATACCCAGGTCGTAGTTGCCCATCGCGATCTGAATAGGAATATCCTTTTCGTGAAATACCCTGACCAGCAACTCCGGGAACTTCTGCGACTTAGGCCGGTAGAAACCCATATTTGACTGGTATTCGTCCAGCCCCCATTCGGCTTTCTGGAGCATTGCGGCGGTCTTGCGCAGCAGACGTCCCTTGGGTAGAGCTATCTTAATCGCCACTTTGTGCCTCCAGCAGCTTCAACACCTCGTTAATCGATGACACGCCGGTCTTTTTTACACCTGTTTTATCGTTCAGCGTCAATGCGCCGCTGCTTTTAACTTCGAGTTCCCAGTCGGCATTCTGTCCATCGAGGTCGATTTCCGCGGTGTACCCGGCCTTACGCAGTGCCTCCGCCGCTTTAAAGCTTTCCTTAACGGCATCGCCGGACAAGACCCGCACCAGAATCTTCAGGGGCGGACTGGTAGCAAGCGTTTCCGCCTTGACCAGGTTCATTAAGCGGTCCAGGTATAAAGCGAAGCCGGACGCGGGCACGCTTCCTCCCCCCATGGAGGCGATCAATGCATCGTAGCGGCCCCCCCGGCCGATCTTATCATCATCCCGAAAATACTGGAAAATGATACCGGTATAATATTCAAACCCCGTGCCGGAGGCGATGTTTATCTGGTATTTCACTCCCAGCTCATCCAGGATGTCCACGGTTTTTAAGAAGTCATCCAGCGGAGCACAAATCTCCGGGAGGCTTTGCTGTAAAATCGCCCGCTGGTTACGCAGGAATCCCGGCGACTGCCCCTTCAAGCTCAACATCGGCAACAACTCCGGCGCTTCCCGGCTGACACCGGCTAATGCCGCCGTGTCACCGTCAAGAATCCTGTCGAATAGGCGGTTTTGCTCCTCCGGACTCAAACCAAGTTTTTTCAATAACGCTTTAATCAGCCCGGCATGAGAAAGCTTTAGCTCCACCCCTTTCATGCCCAGCTTTTTCAGGATTTCCGAGGAGAGAGTTATCAACTCGGCGTCCGCCAAGGCCGACCCCGCCCCGATAAGCTCCGCCCCACATTGCCACTGCTCCCGGGTCTTTTCGCCGGTCTCTTCGAACATGAACATGTTGGCGGTGTAAAAAAGCCTCGCCAGGCCCTTTAATTTTTCCGCGTACATACGCGCGACAGGTATGGTGCCGTCCGGGCGCAGCACGACCCTTTCCCCACTCCAGCCGTCCCAATCGAGGAAAGAATAGACCTTGCCCAGCATATTCGGCGTTAACGTACCGGCGGAGGTAAACAGGTGCAGGTACTCGATAGTCGGCGTCCTGACCTCCTGGTAGCCCCACTTTAAAAAACAATCGCGGCACGTTTCCTCAACCTGGTGAAACACCGTCATCTCGGCCGGGGACATGTCACGCATTCCTTTACAGCGCTGGATTTTCATACTTTTTCCTTACGCTTGATAGAACTTTAATACTATTCTAATTTACACTAAATGAGGCGGCTATTCAATTATAATAGAGGCAACGAGAGTTATTTATGTAACGTTTATCCTGCCTGCGGCTTCTTTTATGCCTTTTTAACCGTTTTACACTTAAACTACAGCTAACAAGAAGCGACTGGTGAAGTGTGGTCTGTATGTTGGGGATGACGACAACCAGCGACCCCGGTATGACGGGCTTCAAAGACATCGCCGATGCCCTGGGCGGCGGCATACGCGAAAACTCGCTGGTATTCATCGAGGGGGCGGCCCGAACCGGTAAAAGCATCTTGAGCCAGCATATCGCCTGCGGCGTTCTCCACTATAAAGACAGCGCCGTGGCTTATTATTCCTACGATTACAACTCGGAAACGCTCCTGGAACAGATGAACTCCATGTCGTTGGACGTGCGCCATGACCTGGTGACCGACCGCTTCCGCGTCTATAAAATGGGGACTCCCTTCACCTTCAAAGGCGCGGAAAAATCGTTAAAGATCATCATCCGGCATATCATGGCGCTGCCGTTTAGATTCAAGCTGATTATCATCGATTCTCCGTCGCCTTATCTGATCCACCTCAACCCGATGTACAAACTGGATTTCCTGGATATATGCAAGCAGCTTGCCACCGGTGAAAGGTCGATTATTCTAACCCTGGATAGCCATGTCTTCGAGAACAACACGCAAATCCGCGCCTTTGAGATGAGCGATTACTACCTGCGGCTTAAATCCCAGGATATGATGCTGGAAAAAGGCCACTACGATACGCGGATTATCAAGTCGCTGGAAATAATCAAGCTGGGAGGGGCGGAGCGGTGGGGTGCCGAACCGTGCAAGTTCGAGATCAAGCCGGGCGTCGGCATACAGATACTGCCCCTCATGCGCATCAGGGTCTAGTCACTTTAGTTGGTTTCCCGTTTCAACTCTTATCTCCGCAATGGCTTTGTGCTATTATCTACCTGTACCCACGATATTAAAGGTGACCAAAACCGTGCCGGAACTGACCGCCTCCTTAATTGCCGCCGCTTTAAAAACAACCCTTATTGGGCGCAAGATTGTCTATTTTCCCGTCCTGAAATCCACCATGGATACGGCGCGGCAGCAAACCCAGGAAAAAGCGGCGGAAGGCACGGTCGTCATCGCCGGGGAGCAGACCGGGGGGAGAGGCAGACTAAAGCAGACCTGGCTTTCGCCCCGGGGAAACATCGCCCTATCGATTATCCTCTACCCGGACATCACCGCCCTGCCCTACCTCATGATGATAGCGTCCCTGGCGGCAGCACAAAGCATCGAAGCAACAACCGGGACAAAAACACAGATCAAATGGCCCAACGATATCCTCACCGGGGGGAAAAAGGTGGGGGGAATCTTAATTGAAAACGAGGTAAAGGGGAGCCAGGCCGCCAGCATTATCGGCATCGGCATCAATGTGGATTTAAACGTAAGCGACTACCCGGAGATCAAGGACACGGCCGCCAGTCTAAAAAGCGCCCGTGATAAAACCGATTTACGCTTGGATATCATTAAGTCATTGCTGACGGAGTTCGACCGGCTTTACCACCTCCTTCCCGACGGAAAACCTATTTATTCAGCCTGGCGCGACCGGCTGTCAACACTGGGACAAAAGGTAAAGGCGACCGCCGGCAATCACGTCATCGAAGGTATTGCCGAAAGCGTCGACGAAAGCGGCGCTTTAGTAATCAGAGGGCCGGATGGGAGCCTAACTAAAGTGGTGGCGGGGGACGTGACACTTAAGAGAAACTAAGAATTTATGAAAAATCACCTATCCAAACCTAAATCAATTGTTTTTTGTTTTTTAAATTTTTTTTCAGGAGTTTTAGCTTCAAACCGTAGCTGATTTGTTTTTGAATTGTTTTATGTTAAATATGAGCTAGCGTAACTTATAATAAAGTTTACAATAGGCCTGAAAGAAAAGACAGGGTTTGGTGACGCGATAGGCATGTATCGGGGCGAACAAGGCCCGCAGCAGACCGGAGAAAGCCCCATTACTTATGTTCTCTTCTTCGACACTTTCGAGATAAGGACGGCAGCAGGAAAAAGGGGGGGGCTGAGAGTGCCCCCCCCCTTTACTACTTCTTTTTCTTAGCAATAATCGGTATCCAAACCTGGCAGTGATAATCTTGGCTTTGAGTATCTCCCGGCAGATAGACCTCAAGCTCGGGCTTGGCATCATGCTCGTAGCCAGTGGACGGGAACCATTCTGCAAAGATCTGCTTGGTGACGGCTTGTATCGATGGGGTGACCGGCCCGACTGACTCAAATACTGCCCAGGTCGCCGCCGGAATGTGGAATGCCTCGAAACCCGCCGGAACTGCTTTATCCGTTTTCTCCACGCCGATGGCGTAAGAAAATTGTTCCATGTTTCCAATGCAGACACCCAGCGAACCTCCTCCGGTAATCTTTCCTTCTTTTCCTCCGGTCAGCTTCATCAACGTATCCCATGATTTGTCTTTCATAAATTCGGTCCAAAACTTGGGGATTTTAACAAAATTTTCCCCCTGCACTGTGGTGAATTTCCTGGCTTTGCCCACCACATCAAAAGCCGGTTTCTCGATTAGTTTGTAGTCCATGTCACTACCTCCTTTAAGCTCAATATTGAAAGAGACCCGCGGGAACGCCGTCAACTTCACCCCCGGGGCGCGCGCTGCCACCGGAGTAATACCGTGGACGTTCCGGAATGCCCGGGTGAATGAATCCGGCGAGTCATAGCCGTACTTCAGCGCCAGGTCGATTATTTTACTGTCGGTCGATGTCAGCTCTCTGGCAGCCAAAGTCAACCGCCTGCGCCGGACATATTCCGCCGGCGTAAAACCGATAACGACCATGAACATGCGCTGGAAGTGAAAAAGGGAACAACAGGCTCTTTTCGCCGCCTCATTAAAATCGATTTCTTCCGCCAGGTTGTCCTCGATATAGGCTATCGCCGTATTCATTCTTGCCGACCATTCCATTTATGCCGCTTCTCCTTTGACTGTACTATAACGGAACAACGACAGGACTGCCCGACTTTTTGTGCGGAATATTGCTGGAGGAGTAAAGTGAAAAAGTAAAATCCCGATGATTGGTTCCAGTAGCAAAATCCCTTTTAGTCTCTCCTTCGACTTCGCTCAGGACAGGCTCTTTGCCAAAGGGAGAGACAGGAAAGGGGGAGGGGGCGGATACCCCCTCCCGTATTATTTCAATTATTCCAGGCGCTTTTTCTCTTCTTTGACATAGCCGAAGCCGCGGAGAAGCTCCATCGGCAGCGGGAAGAGGATGGTGCTGTTCTTTTCGCTGGCAATCTCGGTCAGCGTCTGGAGATAGCGCAGCTGCATGGCGCCCGGCTCGCGGGCAATGACGGCGGCCGCCTGCGCCAGTTTTTCCGAGGCCTGGAGTTCGCCCTCAGCATGGATAATCTTGGCGCGGCGTTCGCGCTCGGCTTCCGCCTGGGCGGCCATCGAGCGTTTCATTTCCTCGGCCAGCTCTACCTCTTTGATTTCGACGATGCTGACCTTCACGCCCCAGGGGTCTGTCTGCTCATCGATGATTTTCTGCAGCATCTGGTTAAGCTTTTCCCGCTTGGTTAAAAGCTCGTCAAGCTCGGACTGGCCCAAGACGTTCCTTAATGTCGTCTGGGATATTTGTGAAGTGGCCCGGATATGATCGAGGACTTTCACTACGGAAGATTCGGGGTCAACCACGCGGAAATAGACAACGGCGTTAACGCGGACGGTAACGTTATCCCGGGTAATGACCTCCTGGGAAGGGACATCCATCGTGACCACACGCAGGTCGACTTTGACCATGCGGTCCACGAAGGGGATGATGACGAAAAAGCCGGGGCCCCTGGCGCCGACGAGGCGCCCCAGGCGGAAAATAACCCCGCGTTCATATTCCGTGACGATTTTTATGGCCATGGACAAAACTATAAGTACCACAATGACAGCGATAACAATGCCAACAACGGTTCCGGTCATTTAAACCTCCTTTATTTTTTCCTGGTCACCGAGAGCTTCAAACCATCCACACGGGTAATAATAACTTCCTCTTCAGGCTCGACCCGGCCGCTATCGAGGACGGCGCTCCAATGCTCGCCGTCGACAAGGACCATACCTTTCGGATTCAGCTCCGTTTGCGCCACCGCTACTTTGCCGACCAGCTCTTCCTTGCCGGTGGCGACTTTTCTTTGATGGGCGCGGACTATCCATATTACCACAAAAACCAGAAAAACGAGCAAAGCAATAATAATTAAGGCTAAAAGCCAGCCAGGGATATACATCATAAAGCCCCCCTGCTACTTCTTTTTCTCCGGCGGCGGCGCTTCTTTTTTGACGACATGTAAAGTCAGCCCGTCGATCGTTTTAATCGTCACCTCTTCCCCTTCAGGGATGGTGCCGCTTTCCGAGACAGCCTGCCAGCGCTCGCCTTTATAAAAGACCACCCCTTCCGGGTTCAGCGCCGCCCGGACCACGGCGGTCTTGTTGAGAAGCTCTTCACGGCCGAAATAGGCCTGCTGGCGGTGCGCCTTAACCGCCCGCTGGATAATAAACGACAGAAAGCCGGCAATGAGCAGACAGACGACGGCAATCAGCCAGGGACTGACGCGAAAGACCGGGGAAGAGCCTTTGAAAAGCATCAAAGAGCCCGCCACGAGCGACGCCAGCCCGCCGATGGTTAAAACTCCGTAGGAAGTGGAGAAAAACTCCCCGACAAACAACCCCAAAGCCAGCAGAATCAATCCCAGACCGGCATAATTAACCGGCAGTACACCTAGCGAATAGAACGAGAGCAAAAGGCAGATGCCGCCGATAATCCCGGGGAAAATGAGGCCGGGGTTGAACAGCTCGGCCATAATGCCCAGCGTGGCCACACTCATCAGGATGTAGGCAATATTGGGGTCGGTGATGGTATAGAGGAACTTTTCGATGGCCTTCATGGGCGTGGTGATGACCACGGCGCCTTTGGTGTGGAGCGTGACCTGCTGGCCGCTAATCAGCGTCACCTGTCGGCCGTCCAGCTGATTAAGCAAAGCGGGAAGGTCCGGGGCGATCATATCGATAACGCCGAGCGCAAGGGCTTCCTGCTCGGTGGCGGAGACGCTTTCGCGGACGGCTTTTTCCGCCCAGTCCACATTACGACCATGGGATGCGGCCAGGCTGCGGATGTAGGCGGCGGCATCGTTAAGAACTTTTTCATCCTCGGCGGACGTCGGTGTTGTCTGGGTCTGGTCACCGCCGACAGATACCGGGTGCGCCGCCCCGATGGCGGTATTGGGGGCCATGGCCGCCACGTGCGCCGCCATGGCGATAAAGACACCGGCGGAAGCCGCCCGCGCGCCGGAGGGAGAGACATAAACTACCACCGGCACCCTGGCGTTCACCAAAAGCTGTACGATATCCCGCATGGCGGTGTCCAGCCCGCCGGGGGTATCCATCTGGATAACGAGAGCCTGGGCGTTATTATCCTCGGCGAGATTGATGCCCCGCTTGACGTAGTCCACCAGTGTAGGGTTGATGGCGCCTTTGATGGTAATAACATAGACGGCGTTGGAGGCCTGCGCCTGCGCGCCGCTGGCAAAAGAAACCGCCAGCAGAATGACTGTGAACAAAAGTACAACGCGCCTAAGTTTTGTCATTTCAGGAACCTATTAGGTCTCTTCAGTGCTAATTGTAGTACAAATGAAAAGCAAATTGAAATGACCGAAGCCGCCTAGATTCCTGTTAAGATATGCCTTGCCCCCTTGCCCTCTCTCCAAACCTAAACATGCATAGTAACAAGGTTGCTGGTTTGGAGAGGGGGATATTGTTTGCAAGAAGGCTGCGCTCCTTGGCGCGGTGCACTCCCGCCTTTATTATCATATTGAACAATATAAAATTGCAGGCGACCACAAGGCGACCAATCCTGAACTGAATTCATGCCAACCTTGTTGACATCAGCATTTAGCTATGGTATTATTATGATTGCGCTCTGGAAAAAGAGCGCTTTTTGCACCTTAACAACTGGATAGCGGAAGGAAAGTAAAATCAATAGTTTTTATTCAAGCCAAGTCAAACCTTTTATATGGAGAGTTTGATCCCGGCTCAGGATAAACGCTGGCGGTGTGCTTTATGCATGCAAGTCGAACGCCCCGACGCAAGTCGGGGAGTGGCAAACGGGTGAGCAACGCGTAAATGACCTGCCCTAAAGTGGGGAACAACTCCTAGAAATGGGAGCTAATACCGCATGTGGTTCTTATTGTAAAGGTTAAGAACTAAAGCCGCAAGGCGCTTTTGGAGGGGTTTGCGTCCGATTAGCTAGTTGGTGAGGTAACGGCCCACCAAGGCGACGATCGGTAGCTGGTTTGAGAGGACGACCAGCCACACGGGGACTGAGACACGGCCCCGACTCCTACGGGAGGCAGCAGCAAGGAATATTGGGCAATGGGCGAAAGCCTGACCCAGCGACACCGCGTGGGGGAAGAAG
>JBEKAC010000043.1:0-20621 GCA_050018395.1 Dehalococcoidales bacterium | reverse complement strand
ACTTTTTAAAAATAACGCCGGCGTAAGCCACGACCTCATTATAGTCGTGGGTGGCGTCGCCGCTGTTCATATACTTCACCAGCTCCGCGCCGGTACAGCCCAGCTCTTTGGCGGCGGCGATGAGCGTGGCTACCGGGCCGTGGGCGCACATCGTGATATGGAGGTTATTATAGCGCCGCGTCAGCTCGTCCTCGTCCAGGGCGAGCATCGCCTCGACGGCTTGCATGTCGTTTTCCTTAGCATGAGCCGCGGACTGATAGTGCGTCATATCGCCGCTGGCGAGAACCACCGCCTCACGTTTTAGTTCTTTAAGCGCCGCGGCGATGGCGCGGCCGATTTCTTTATAGATTTCCAGCGAAGCGCCGGCGAGGATAATGGGCACGATACGCACGTCCGGCTTGATGTACTGTAAAAAAGGCACCTGGACTTCCACCGCGTGTTCGTTCTCGTGGGCGGCGTAGTCCTCCTCCGCGTAATCGGAAAGCGCGACGATTTTCCGGGCGAGCTCTGCATCCACCTCAACATCGCCGAGGGGCGTGCGCCAGGTGCCTTCCGGCATGACGCTGAAAGGCTTGCCCAGACCGGAGTGGGTGGGCCCGATGATGATAAAAGTATCCTTGAAAATGACGCGGGAGATGACGGCCCCGGCCACCGCGCCGGAGTACTGGTAGCCGGCGTGCGGCGCCAGCAGGCCGACAGCCTCCACCTTGGGCGCGTTTTTATCGATGTACTTGGCCAGCATTGCTTTTAGTTCGGCTTTCGAGCCGGGATAAAAATACCCGGCGACCGAAGGATAACGTATCATTTTTCCCTCCTTTAGGGCGAGCGTCAGACGAGCCCCTTAAGGCGCCCGGAAGTTAAGCTCCGCCCCGCAGTAGCGGCATTTGGAACCGTTCAAGCCGGTCACCTGCGTAGCGTAGCCCACCCTCTTAACGACTGTTTTGCCGCAGTAGTAACAGCGGGTGCTTTCGCTTTCATGGCCGGGCACATTGCCGGCATAGACGAACTTAAGCCCGGCCTTCTTCCCGATTTCACAGGCCCGCTCGATGGTGGCCAGCGGCGTCGGCGGCAAGTTGGTCAGGCGGTGCTGGGGGTAAAAGCGGGTCACGTGCCAGGGGGTCAGCTCGCCCAGGTCATCGTGTATCCATTTAGCCAGGCCGGTCAGCTGCGCATCATCATCGTTCAGGGTGGGCACGATGTTGGTGACCACTTCCAGGTGCATACCCCATTTATCTTTGGCCCGTTTGGCGACTTCGAGGATTTCCCGCCAGTGCGGCACGCCGGCCAGATTTTTATAAAACGCGTCGGAAAAGCCCTTGATATCGACGCGCCAGGCGTCCAGGTAGGGGCCGATGGTATCCAACGCCTCCGGCGTGGCGAAGCCGTTGGTCACGTAAACGGTGTAGAGGCCGTTTTGCTTCGCCAGTCTGGCGCAATCCAGAGTGTACTCGAACCAGATAGCCGGCTCGTTATAGGTCCAGGCGACGCCCTGGCAGTGTGATTGTTTGGCGAGCTTTACCGCGGCTTCCGGCGTGAGGTCGCGGCACGTGGAAAGTAGGGAGCCGCTGTCCGCGGTGGAAATCTCCCAATTCTGGCAATGTTTACACTGGAAGTTGCAGCCCAGCGTGCCCAGGGAAAAACAGAGCGTGCCGGGGTGGAAATGGAAGAGGGGTTTTTTTTCGATGGGGTCAGCGGCGGCGGAAGAGACCCGGCCATAGTTAAGATTGAAGAGAGCGCCGTTTTGATTCTGGTACATGCCGCAGGCGCCGTATTTCCCCGGGTTAATCCGGCAGCGCCACTGGCAGGTACGGCACCTTACCCTGGAGTCCGGGAGTTTATCATAAAGCACAGCCTCGCGCATAGACCACCTCCCGCTACTAAATTAATTATAGCACCGGGGGGAAGTCAAAAAACAGCGGAGTATTTTAGCTGCGTTAACCTGCCGGATTAAGATAGTAACAATATATTCCTAACAAATAATGCCGGAATCATTGTTCCGATATGTAGTGGTTGAAAGGGGGAGGATATACTAGGTGGTAAACCCCACCATCTTAGCGAAGTCCACCTGTATCAGCGGCGAAAGGATGAGGAAAGACACCAGGTGCAGGAACAGCACGAAGATGACAATCGATATCAAAGTCCATTTAAGCTTACCGCGCTGCCGGTTGCGGGCGATTTCCAGCAGCTGATTCAAGCCGATGGCTACCCCCATGCAGACGGCACCGACGGCGGGGTAGAAATAGTAGAGGTAGCTGACCCTGTCCGTGATAAGCGTTATCGGTATCCAGACCAGGTAAGTCCCGAAGAACCAGGCCAAAGCGAACAAGCCGGCTTCATCGCGCTTGACGGCGCGGTAGATGAGATAACCGAAGGCGGGAATGATCAAAGCCCAGATAGTGAAACTGATGGCGGCGGTGTAATGGGGCATATTCCAGAAGGGCATAGGACGGTAGGAAATCAGCCAGTCCCAGGGGTGGCTTTTATAAGGATGGTTCACCGTGGCAAAGGTCAGGCTGCCGCTCAAGCTAAGCATTTCCCTGATACGCTTGAAAGGATTTAGCTCCGAGGTCCAACCGCGGTAGATCAAGAGTTCCAATGGTATCATTAGCTCGATGAAGGTGAGGATAGAGAAAAGCATAGTTAAGCCGAACCAACGGGTGCGCTTTTCGCGGGTGAACACCCAGTGCACGAACACCACCGGAAAAGCCAGCGCGCCTGTGAGCTTGGCTAAAGCGCTCAAACCGATGGCAATGCCCGAATTGATGTACCGGCGGTAAACATAGAGCACGAACGCGGCCATCATGAAGGTCATGAAATAAACGTCCTGCATCGCCAGGCCGGACAGCATGAAGTACAGGTTCTCGAAAGCCAGCAGAAAAACGGCTATATTCGAGGCCGTACGCGACATACCGAGTTTGCGGCAGAGGAAATAGAAAAGAATGATCGTGATGGTACCGAAAATAACGGGAAAAACGCGCCAGCCCCAGGGGTTATCGATGAAGATGTAAACCTTTTGCAGGGCGGCGTGGCTGTCGGCGATAGTACCGATATAGCCGCGTTCGACGGTAATTTGATGTTGCGCGGTATCGATGCCGAGGATATGCATCTCTTCATTATCGATTTTGATCATCTCGCCTATTTTGAATAACGAGGCGTCAGTTACAGGAATTACTGTGTTCGTGCTGCTGATGTATTGCTCGAGCGTGGTGGTGTATTTTGCCGGCGACCTAAATCCGCTGAAGATATAATCTCCCGCCACGATAATCAGTTTAGCCAGCGGCGGGTTTTCGACGCGTTCGGTGGTATGGTTATCTATAATAACGCGGGCGTCCTTGACGTAATGCTGCTCGTCGAGGATCAAATCGTGGACCTGGGGGATAAGATAAAAATGCAATCCCAGCGTGACAACGACGATGCAACAGAGCCAGAAATACTCCCAATGGTAAAAACGCTTGAGCTTCGGTTTTATTTCCATGTCCATATCGTGCTGAAAAAATAGTTCCATAAGAAGGCGATAACGATGCCGATGAAGTCCGCCAGAAAGACATTCAAGCCCGCGTTCACCAGTATCGCCGCGATGCCCCAGTTGATGGTTGCTCCGGCCAGGGCCACCAGGTTGTATTTCAGCAGGCGGCCAAAGAAAGAGAGCTTTTTCCCGGTGCGGCGGTCGGCGAAGGTAAAATAGTCGTTCAGGAGAAAATTGGTGATGATGGAAACTTCGATGCCGGGGATAAGCCGAACTTTATCGTTCCATTGCGTGGTGGCTTTAACGAGCGCCAGGATGCCCTCATTGACCGCCGTGCCGGCAAGTCCCACCGCGATGAATTTGATAAATCTTTTAGTTTCCCCGGTGCGGGACATCAGGCTGAAAAGGTGCTTCAGGTAGTCCCACTGCTGCATCATGTTCAGCTTGCTCTGGCCGGCGCTCCGCTCCTCGAAGATATAGGGCACTTCCACGATATTCTTGAAATTACCGACCAGCATGATTTCCAGGCTGATCTTGTAGCCGATGGGCTTGAGTTTGGCGGTGTCCACGTTCTCCCGGCGGAACATGAAAAAGCCCGCCAGCGGGTCTTGCACCCGGCGGGTGGAAGGGAGCAGGATATGGGACACCATGAGGGCGACTTTAGAGATTACCTTGCGCGTCATGTCCCAGTTGGGGCAGCCGCCGCCCGGGATATAGCGGGAGCCGATGGCCATGTCCGCGCCGCCTTCGATGGCTTTGAGCAGGTCCGGCAATTTCTCCGGCGGGTGCTGCAAGTCGGCGTCCATCACCCCGATGATATTGCCGGAAGCATACTTCAGCCCATGGACTATGGCGGTAGCGAGCCCTCTTTCGTTCTGGCGGACGATGACCTTAACCGGATAGCGGGGCGATAACGCCTCGGCAGCCTGGATAGTGCCGTCCCGGCTGTTATCGTCCACCAGCACGATCTCGTACTCGCGTCCGGCCAGAGCCTTAGACACCCGCTCAACGAGGGGCACGATATTATCCTTCTCGTTGAAGGTGGGGATAATCAGAGAGATTTTATCCGGCATCCCTCCAGCTTTCGTGCTTGGAAAAAATCATAAACATTAAGATTATACCCTTTTCTATAACCTGAATAAAAGCATATAATTATATCGTTTTGTTTAGTATAACGTTTCATTAAGTATAACCTCCGCCCTCTGGTGAAGATGGTTGGCCTCCGGGGAATATTAAAAAAGCGGCGGGACAACGGTGCAGATACTCCGATGAAATTAAAATTTCACTGGTCACAAATAAGCAACAAGGTTTACCTGGGGGTTTTCGCGGTGGTGTTAGCGGCGGCGGCTTACTTCCGGTTCTGGGCGGCGCCGCTTTCCACCGGAGTGGACGTGCCGCAGTTCTGGGCCTTCGCTAAGGTTTTCCAGCAGCACGGGCTCGATTTTTACCGCTATGCCGGCGGCAACCTGGATATCTTTCCCACTAAAGGCTGGGGGTTCGTTTATCCCCCGATCTGGCTGCTGATATTGCGCCTGGCGTTGCTGGCGGCGCCGCACAGCTCCGCTAGCGTTTACATGGTGGACAGCAGCTGGAGACTGGCGATGAAAACCCCCGTTATCGCCGCAGACCTGGCGATAGGGTGTCTTTTATACTGGGCCGTGCCCGGGCCGAAATGGCGCAAGCTGCTTTTCGCCAGCCTGTGGCTTTTGCATCCTACATCCTGGTATAACTCGGCGGTTTTCGGGCAGTTCGATGCCATCGCCGCCGCTTTTTTGCTGGCCTCGGTAATACTGCTCCAAAAGGGCCGGGACCGGCTGGCTTTTCTGCTCGCCGGGCTGGCGGTGATGACCAAGCAGCACACCATCATCCCGGTGGCTTTCATGCTCGCCGTCAGCGCCCGCAACCTGGGCTGGCGCCGCATCTGGAGCGACTGCGCCATCGTGGCCGGCGTGGTACTCGTGTTTTCGATACCTTTTTTGATAACCGGCGCTTTTGGCGGCTACGCCCGGTCGATAATTCTGGCCGGGCAGGCGCCGGATTACCAGGAACCGATAATGTACGCTTTCAACGGTGGCGCCTCGCTGCTCACCTATCTACACATGGTGTTCGGGTGGGGGACGAAAATTTATATCACCTTAAGCATACCGCTGCTGGCGCTGGCGCTGCTGGCGGCGCTCTTTTTCAGCTACAAGAGGTCTATCACGCCACTACAGGGGGCACTAATAGGGTTTCTGGTCTTCTTGAGCTTCATGTACCGCGTGAACTACCAGTATCTCATCATCTACATACCGCTGGCGCTGCTGGCGGCGGCGCAAACGCGGCTGCGTGGCGAAAGGATCATGGCCATCATTGTGGCGATGCTGCCCGCGGTCTGGCTCTGGTTTTTTAACGTATCTTTCTGGTTCTACTATTTGTCCCCATCGCACGATTGGGTGGTTAAAATCTTCGCGCATATCGGGCTGACGCACCAGTTACCTGATTACGCTTTTTTAACCCTGGCCCTGGTCCTAACGTGCCTTTTCCTGGCGTATATCGTGCTAACATTCGTACGGTGGAAAAAGAAAAACGCCTTGCTGCCGGAACAATAGTTGGAGATCAATGTGAGGCGGGCAGGGGAGGCTGGAGCCCAGGCGCGGTCGGCCGCGGGAGGTAGGGGTGCGTAGGGTTATCGGGGCGGGGCTGATTTAACATCCCTATCAAGAACACCGAAAAACTTTACAGCGTTCAGGATGACAATTTGATATTAAATTCGTTCGATATCACCGTTTTAATCTCGCTGGGAGTGTAAGGCTTGGCGAGGAAGGGACGGTTGACTCTTTCCAGGAAGGTCCTGGTGGTGGTATTCAGGCAGTCGCCCGTGGTAAACAGCACTCTCTGCGTCATGTCCGGGTGCGCCCGCTCCATGTACTCGTAAACCTGCATACCGTTGATTACCGGGGTCCTGATATCGAAGATGAACAGGTCATAGGCCATGGAGGAGTCTATTTTTTCTTTGGCGATCTGGCCGTTCGGGGCGACATCCACGCCGAGGCCATCGGCGGCGAGGGTCCGGGAAACGATTTTACTGATTATGGGCTCGTCTTCTAAAAGCAATACCATCTGGTTTTTGACGTCAGGCACGTTCGTTTTTCTCCTTTTAGTCAACACTCTTAAGCGGCAGTTCGATGATAAAGGTGGCCCCTTTACCGATTTCACTGGTGGCGTAGATAGTGCCGCCGTGCTCGGTAACGATGCCGAAGCTGATGCTCAATCCCAGCCCGGTCCCCTGGCCGACTTCCTTGGTGGTGAAGAAGGGGTCGAAGATGCGGCGGAGGTTCTGGGGCTCGATGCCCGGTCCGTCATCGGCAAAGGAAATCCTGATCTTGTCCGCCAGTTTCTCCGTTTTTATCTTGAGCGTACCCCGATGGTGGGCATGCACCATGGCCTGCTCCGCGTTAAGGATAACGTTGATAAAGACCTGCTGTATCTGTGCAGAATCGATGGTGATATCCGGCAGGTGAGGGTCAAGCTCGCAGGCGACCGTGATATCATTGACGCTATGCTCGTAAGAGCGTAATTTAAGCACGTCCTGGAGTATTTTGTTAATCGACGTGGGCTGTTTGAGCGCCGTGTTTTTCCTGGCGAAACTCAAGAGGTTTCTAATGATGCCGGCGGCGCGCTGGGATTCGCTCTTAATGATGCCCATATCCTCTTTGATGTTCTCCTCGGTGCTTTCCTTGCTCACTATTTCCGATAGGCCGATGATGCTGGTCAGCGGGTTGTTCAACTCGTGGGCGATGCCCGATGCCATTTCGCCTATAGAGGCCAACCTGTCGGTGAGGTAAAGACTCTCCTGCCTGGCCCGCTCCTCGGTAATATCGGTCAGGTAGAGGAAATACAGTTCTTCCTCTTTCAAACGGGCAAAGGAAGCGATTAGCGTCTTGGTGGTACCATTTATATATTGCAGCTCTTTTTTGAGGCTGATCTGATGGCTCTCTTTAAACGCCTTTATTTCCGGGACCAACGTAGCCAAACTGGGAATGTCATCGATTTTACGATAGGGCGTATCCGCGCCGGTCAGGCCGAACATCCGGCGGAAGGCATCATTCACCAGGGTGATATTATTCGAGCTATCAATGGCCAGGATGGGATTGGGCGTATCGGCGACAATATGCCCGATCAGCTCTTTCTGCGATTGCCGCCTGGCCTCTGATGTTTGCAGAGATTCCAGCATGCCGTTGATACTATTTGCCAGTGTCGATAATTCGTCCTTGCCATCCATGATGACACGGCTCGACATGTCACCTTTAGCACCGATACTGCTCACGGCATGACTCAAGGACGTTACCCGGTTCAGTATCATTTTCCTGGTCAGCAGAACGAAAACGACACAAAAAATAATACCGATGCCAGCTACGGTGAGCTGGAGATAGGTTACGGTGTTTTTACCCTCGGAATAGATGTCCCGGGGTATCGTAACTTTAAAGATAAAAGCCGGCTGGCCGTTGAGGTCGTTTACAAGCGTATACCCGGCGATAGAGTCCCCGCTAAGCACTTTGACGTAAATTGAATTCGGGGCATTCAGCGATGTCATGACGTTTTTCAATTCCTGAGCCCGGGATGTATCCTGCGGTAAAAGCAAATCGACGGATAGGCCGGTGATGACCGAGAGATTGAGGATTACACGGGAGTCCAGGAAACGCCCGATCAATAGCGAACCGGCGCTCGGCCCCTGGCCCAAACTGGTTAAAATCGGTTGGCAGACGACCAGCATGGGCTGCCCGGAAAGTGTGATAATTCCGGAGATATCAGATAGCATACCCAGTGGCCGGTCCAAGCCTTCAGCGGAGAGTACGCCGGGTAGATTTTCCGGCACCGCCATTTCCTGTTGATTCGCGATATCGTAAGCCTGCGAGTAGTATATTTCTCCCTTGGTATCGATGATAACAAAAAGATTAAAGTCGGAATTTTCAAAGGTGTCATCCGTAAGATTACGGTCAACATATTCGGGGTTATTTCCCCGGGCAAATTCATACGTATCGTCCCAGCTTGACCAGTCACCGCAAAATGAGTCCAGGGCTTTTAGTCTTACCGTCAATGCATCGGTAACCTGACGGGTGTTTTTACCAGCCGTTTCTCTTTCCAGGTCCGCAAAACCACGCATATAAATGATATTCGAGATGAAATATACCAGTGAAAACAGCACCAGAACGGTGCAGACGACCATGATGACCGTACGCTTGACGATTGACATAAAATAGCTTCCAATTGTTTTATCTATTATATACTATTAAAGAGGTTTAGAGATAATAAACAATCTGCGTCATTTTATAAATATTTTCTAAAAATGAGATGGTCGCTGAATAGGCAATGATGTAAATAATGCATATAACGACAAAAACGGCGTTATTAACACCTGTTCAGGGAAAGTCACTTTATGCCTCACCCGCTTGCCCGATGGTTCGCTCAATGGAAGGTGCGCGGAAGGCGTGTTGTGTAATAATGCCGGATATAATATATTATCTAGTAATTATAGCGCACGCCCCGGAGATGATTTTGGATAACGAAAAATGGGTTAAGACGATCAGGGAAGATTTCCCAGCGCTGCAAAGCCGGAGAAACGGCAAACCGCCGATCTATTTTGATAACGCCTGCACCACGCTGGTTCCCGGGCCGGTAATTACAGCCATGACCGAATATTACACCGGCTTCCCGGGCTGCGGCGGGGCCCGGAGCCGCCACTGGTTCGCCGAAGAGGTCACCAGCCGCATCGAGGGCGACGCGGAAAAAGGCGTTAAAGGCTCCCGTACCATCATTAAAGAGTTTATCAACGCCAAATCGGAAAAAGAAATCATCTTCACCCAGAACACCAGCCATGCCATCAACATCGTCGCCCTCGGCTTCAAGTTCAAGCCCGGCGACGTGGTACTGCTGACGGATAAAGAGCATAACTCCAACCTGCTCCCGTGGCTAAGATTACAGAAAAAGGGACTTATCACGGTCGAGCACACGGCGACGGACAGAGAAGACAGTTTCGACCTGGCTGATTTAAAGCAAAAACTGGAGAACAACCGGGTAGCCCTGGTCAGCATGGCTTACACTTCCAACCTGACGGGCTATACCATCCCGGCAAGAGAAATCATCAAGCTGGCCCATCAGCACGGCGCCAAAGTCCTGCTCGACGCCGCGCAGACGGCATCGCACCAAAAAATCGACGTTCAGGACCTGGATGTCGATTTCCTGGCGTTTTCCATTCACAAGATGTGCGGGCCGCGGGGGGTGGGCGTGCTTTACGGCAAGCAGGCCTACCTGGGGCAGGCCCTCCGTGAAGAAGACGACCCGGCGGACGCCCTAGCGCCATGCCTGCTGGGTGGAGGGACGGTGGGTGACACCACCTATGATTCATACGCTCTCCTGGAGCCGCCGGAGCGGTTCGAGGTGGGTATCCAGAACTACCCCGGCCAGATAGCGGCCGGGACGGCCGTGGCTTATCTCCAAAAAACAGGGATGAAGCAAATCAGCGAGCACATGAACTACCTGAACGATTTTCTGACACAGGAACTTAATAAACGCTATGGAGACACCGGCTGGTTCCGCATTCTCGGCCCGGCGGACGCGGGGCGGAGGGGCGGCATATTGACCTTCGAGGTCCGGCGGCCTAATGCCGTCGGCATTGCCGAAGAGCTTAGCGACAGCAACAATATCATGATCCGCGACGGCGTTTTTTGCGTCCATTCCTATTTAAATTACAAGTTCGGGCAGGGATGGATGCGCCCCAGGCTGCCAGCGGAACACCGCATGACCTACCGGGTTTCACTCTATTTTTATAATACCCTGGAAGAGTGCCGGGTTTTCCTGGATACGCTGCACAATATCTTCCAAGAACGCAGCTACATCTAAAGTAGCGGCAGAAGGGCGCCCCCAAATGGACGAGTTGGTCATTAAATATTACCGCCGGCTGTGCCAAAAGGGCTTCGAGCACACGGGTGAGCTGGAAAACCCCTCGATTTTCCTGGATACGGTAGGGGAG
Organism: Dehalococcoidales bacterium; assembly: GCA_050018395.1. Lineage (GTDB taxonomy): Bacteria > Chloroflexota > Dehalococcoidia > Dehalococcoidales > RBG-16-60-22 > RBG-13-51-18. The sequence goes on along the minus strand of JBEKAC010000043.1, from coordinate 10,146 downwards.
AAGATAAGGATTTGCTCGCATGTGAGCCATGCCTACATGCACATTTACATAAATGTTAAAAACGGCATCATCGACGAGATAAAGTATCTCTGCACCTGCGACCCCACCGCCAATGTCGTCGTGGAAATATTGTGTGCCTTGCTCAAGGGTAAGACATTACAAGAGGCGGAAGCCCTGACCGAGGAATCTTTTTCCCGGGCGCTGGGCAGCAGCGGGGAGGAGTTCCTGAAAAAGTCCCGCGGCATGATTGAGCTGCTGCACCGCGGCATCGCGCGCTATAAAGCGGCGCATCCCTGATTTAGCGTTATATTTCGTGTTGACAAACGGTCGTAATAATGATATTTTAGGGTGAAATGTATTACCGCCGTTAATACAAGATGACTGGAGATGCCGCTTTTCTTTTCCTGCGGCACGAACTAAAACAGTGCGATAGTGTTGGCGAAATTTATTTAAAAGGGGGCAAGTCATGCAAAACGTAACCCTGACAGTCAACGGAGTTAAAAGGAAAGTCGAGGCCGGCCCGGACCTGGCGCTTATCGACCTGCTGCGGGAGCAGCTCAATCTCACCGGGACCAAGCAGTCCTGCGACCGCAAGGGCCAGTGCGGGGCCTGCACGGTGGTCGTCGACGGGAAGGCCGTCCGCTCCTGCCTGAAGAAAGTGGTAGATTTAGATGGCGCGGACGTCATTACCGTGGAAGGGCTGGGCACGCCGGAAAATCCCCACCTCATCCAGGAAGCGTTCGTGCTCACGGGCGCCATCCAGTGCGGCTACTGCACGCCGGGCATGATCATGGCCACCAAGGCCCTGCTCGACCAGAACCCCAACCCGGACCTGGCCGCCATCAAAAAAGCGCTGGCGCGCAACCTGTGCCGCTGCACCGGCTACGTCAAGATCATCGATGCGGTGAAATTGGCGGGCAAATTCCTGAGTAAAGAAACAACCCCGGCCAAAGTGCGCGCCGCTATCAATAAGAAGAAAATGATCGGCGAATCGCACCCGCGCCCGTCCGCGATGATCAAAGCCTGCGGCGTGGCCAAGTTCGGCGGGGACATCAAGATGGACAACATGGTGGAAATCGCCGCGGTGCACAGCACCGAGTGGCACGCTATCATCAAGTCGATCGATGCCGCTGCGGCTAAAAAGATGCCGGGCGTTATCGGCGTAATGACGGCGGAGGATATCAAGGGCACCAACCGCCTCCGGGTAATCGCCCCGGACCAGCCGGTACTCTGCGAAGACAAGGTCAGGGCTTATGGCGACCCGGTGGCCATCGTCGCCGCGGCGACGCGGGAACAGGCGAGGGCGGCGGCCGCCGCCGTGAAAGTCACTTACGAAAAACTGCTGGTGATGAAGACGCCGGAAGAGGCGCTGGCGCAGGGCGCGGTGCAAATCCACCCGCATTCGCCCAACCTCTGCTACCAGCAGCCCCAGATCAAAGGCAACGCCGCCAAAGCCCTGAAGGAAGCGGCTTACGTCGTCGAACACGACTTTTCCACGCAGATGAACCACCAGGCGGCCCTGGAACCGGAAACTTGCGTGTCCTACCTCGACGGCGACGAGCTGGTGGTAATCGGGCGGAGCATCATGATCCATGCCCACGCCGGCATCATCAAGGAGGCCGTCGGGGCGGAAAAAATCCGCTACATCGAGCCCTATTCCGGCGGGCAGTTCGGCATCAAGGCATCCATTTCTTCGGAGGGCATCGCCGCCGCGGCCGCCATGTACTTCAAGCGCCCCATCCGCTATATCCCCACCCTGGCGGAGTCTTTCCTCATCACCTCCAAGCGGCACCCCTTCACGATGAAGACCAAGCTGGCCGCCGATGCCAGGGGTAATATCACCGCTTACTGCAACGATTTCGTGATGAACAAAGGCGCGTATTTCCTGCTCGGACCCGTTATGCCGGGACGCGCCCTGCATATGTTGAACGGCGCCTACAATATTCCTAACGTGGACGCGTTAGTGAAGCTGGTCTATACCAATAACGGTAGCGGCGGCGCTGCCCGGGGAGCCGGGCCGCCCCAGGTCATGTTCGCCCTGGAATCGCTAATGGACATGATCGCGGAAAAAATCGGCATGGACCCGCTGGAGTTACGCAGGAAGAATATCCTCCAGGCAGGGCAGACACGCTCCACCGGCGCACCCATCCAGCAGACTAATATGCCGCAGCTAATCGACGACATCAAGCCGTACTACGACCGCGCCAAGAAAGCTGCCGCGGAATTCAACAAGAAGGGCGGCAAGATAAAGCGCGGCGTGGGCATAGGTATGATGTCCTTCGGCATCGCCGAAGCGGGCGACCAGGCTTCCAACTCGGTGGAAATCAACCCGGACGACACCGTTACCCTGTATGCCGCCATCGCCGACCCCGGCGAGGGCAACGATTCCATGCTGACACAGCTGGCGGCACAGGTGCTGGGCCTGCCGCTGGAGAAGATACGCCTTTATACCCGTGATACCGCTAAGACCGTGGCGGCCGGGCCTTCCGCCGGCAGCCGGCAGACCTACATGGGCGGCGGCGCCATGGTCAACGGGCTGGAGCAGATGGCCAAAGCGATGAAGGAAGCCGGCTCCAAGACCTACACCGGGCTGAAGAAAGCCGGTAAGCCCACCCGCTACGAAGGCTCCAAGCAAATCGCGGGCAAAGATAATTTCGACCCGAAGACCGGCCAGTCTGACTCCTTCGATTCCGAGGTATTTAACATCCAGATGGCGGAGGTCGAGGTCAATACCGAGACTGGCGAAGTGAAGGTGCTGAAGATGACCACGGCCGTGGACGCCGGGCCCATCATCCACCCGCAGAACCTGCAAGGCCAGCTAGAAGGCGGCATGGACCAGGGCATCGGCTATGCCTTGAGGGAAGAGTTCGTCCTGGGCAAGACCAAAGACTGGATAACCTTTAAGTTCCCCACCATCAACGAAGCCGCCGAGGTGGAGTTTATCACCCGCGAGACGCCGCGCCTCCGCGGCACGCTGGGTTCCACCGGCATCGGCGAGATGACGATGGTATCCACCGCCCCCGCGGTCACCAACGCAATCTACAACGCCTGCGGCGCCCGGGTTTACGACCTCCCGGCCACCCCGGATAAGGTCAAAGCCGCGTTAGCCGCAAAATAGGAAACTGAAGAAGAATCGGCAGGCTCGCGGATGCGGGCTTGCCGATTCGGTTTTATTACAGCCGCGACGGACGCCGGCCATTGGCGGCGCGGCAGGACTATCCTTCGGAGAACCGGAAATGAACGAACACGAGTATCTCGCCGGCGTTGTCCGCGAACAGCTTGAGGCCGGCTCGCCGCTGGTGCTGGTATCCATCATGAGCCTGCAGGGCTCGACGCCGCGCCACAGCGGCACGAAAATGGTCGTCGGGGCGGACGGCCGGAGCTATGGCACCATCGGCGGCAGTTTAATCGAGGCCGCCGCCGTGCGTGAATCCAAAAACGCGCTGGCCGCCGGTAAATCCAGAATCATGTCCTACGAGCTAAGCGGCAAGGACGCCGCCGCCCCCGGCATGATTTGCGGCGGCCAAGCCGAAATACTCTTAGACTATTTTCCCGCCACCAGTGAAAATAAAGACTTTGCCCGCCGCTGGTGCGAAATAGTCAAACGCGGCGGCGATTTTTACCTTTTGACCCACCTTAAAGGCGATGAAAAAACGCCGCAGGTCACCGGTCATGCCCTTCTCCTCCCCGACAGCAAAATCGAAGGCGGCACCTCTTTAACGCAATCCGATACCGACATCCTCAAAACGGAGCTGCATACCGTTTCCACCACCGCCGTTCTGCCCCTCCGGGATGCCCGCGTGATGGTGGACCGGATACGGAGGCCGAAGACTTTATACTGCTTCGGGGCGGGGCATGTGGCGGTACCGACGGCCCACCTGGCGGCGCTGGCAGGCTTTCGCGTGGTGGTCCTGGACGACCGGCCGGAGTATGCCAGCGCGGAACGCTTCCCGGAGGCGCAGGAAGTACGCGTTCTCAATAATTTCGGCCGTGCTTTTGACGGACTGGAAATAGATGAAGACTCATTCATCGTGATTGTCACCCGCGGCCACCAGTACGACCGGGCCGTCCTCGAGGAGAGTTTGAAGACTGCCGCCGGATACATCGGCATGATCAGCAGCCGGCGTAAAAGGGAGGCCATCTACGCGGCGCTGATAGAAAAAGGTGTAAAAAAAGAGCGGCTGGAAATGGTACATTCGCCCATCGGCATCGATATCGGCGGTGAAACGCCGGAGGAAATCGCCGTAAGCATCGTGGCGGAACTAATCAGCGTACGGAGCCGGCAGTCACGGTGAACCAGAGACATTATGCCGCGGTAATCCTGGCCGGCGGCTTATCCAGCCGCATGCAGCAGTTCAAGCCCCTCCTACCTCTCGGCCGCGCAACGGTGACCGACCACGTTATCGACACCTTTTTAAGCGTGAACGTTGAAGTCCTGCTGGTGGCCGGCTACCGGCACGGGGACATTGAAGACGCCATCAAAAAGCAGCCGGTCAACATCGTTTATAACCCCGACTATGAACAGGGGATGTTTACCTCAATTCAAGCAGGTATCAGGCAACTACAACCAGACTATCAGTCGTTTTTTATACTGCCGGTGGACATCCCGCTGGTAAGAGCGGCAACGCTAAGCCGGCTGATGGCGGCGGCGGAACAAAATCCGCAACGCATCATTTACCCGGTTTTTCGCGGGCAAAGGGGACATCCGCCGCTGATCCCATCCGGCCTGGTTCCCGCCATCCTGGGGTGGGGAAAAGGCGGTGGTCTTAAGGCTGTCCTCGAATCAGAGAAAAAGTTGGCCCTGGAAGTGGCCGTAGCCGACGGCAACATTCTGCTGGACATGGACACGCCGGAGGAATATCAAGCGATTCTAGAGCGTTTCCGCCGCGATGACATACCCACCGATGAAGAGTGTAACGAAATATTGAAAACTATTTGTCATGTTACGCCGGACCGGATACGGCATGATTACAAAGTTGCGGAGGCGGCTTTCTCCATCGCCGGGGCATTGAATATTGCCGGGAAAAAGGTTGATATAGAGCTGGTGCGTGCCGCAGCTATATTACACGATATCGCCAAGGGGCAGCCGAAACACGATATCGCCGGTGGGGAAATACTACGGTGGCTGGGGTTCGAAAAAGTAGGGGACATCGTGGCCGTGCACTCCGACCTGGCGGGGGGTGATACTGGTTTGCCTTTAGAGTCAAAAGTAGTCTACATCGCGGATAAACTCATCGCGGGCGAAAAGCTGGTTTCCCTGGAAGAAAGATATCACCACCCGGATTTTTCTCCTGAAATCCAGGCTTTAATAGCCGGGCGTCTGGAGGTGGCCCAACTTGTTAAAAAAGAGCTGGAAAACCTTATCGGCGGCTCGCTGGAATCCGTGATCGCCCGATAAGTTCTGGCTGCCAGGACCGCCGCTATTTTATCTTCAAGGCAATATCATCTATAATAGAGGCGTACCTATGAATTCCGTAAATTCTCCCCAACCGGACAACGATTTCTGGCAATACCTTTTCGCGGCTGACTCTATCGCCGTTATCGGCGCTAAAAGCACCGTCGGCACGTGGGGATATGACGCCATGCGGGCGGCCATCGAATCCGCTAAAGCCAAGGCGGGCCGGCAGGCCTACGCCGTCAACCCCAACGAGCCGGAGGTGCAGGGGATAAAATCCTACAAAAGCATCCTGGATATCCCCGGGCCGGTACAGCTGGCGATTATCGTGGTGCCGGCGCCGGTGGTGCCGCAGGTCTTCCGGGAGTGCGCAGCGAAAAAGATAAAAGCCGCGGTCATTATCTCGGCGGGATTTGCCGAGGTGGACGCCAGCGGCGCCGCCCTGGAAGCCGAGGTGAAGGCGATCGCGCGGGAGGCGGGAATACACTTTACCGGCCCTAACTGCAACGGCCACGCCGACTTGCATACACGCGTCTCGAGCATCGGTTTTACGGAGATGGTACCCACCGGCTCGATGGCTTTATTGAGCCAGAGCGGCACACTGGGCGCCAGCATTATGATGATCGCGGCCAGCCGCGGCATCGGGCTAAGCAAGTTTGTCAGCACGGGCAACGAGGCCGACCTGCGGATGGAAGATTACCTGGAATACCTGGCGCAGGACAAAGATACCCGCATCATTGCCACGTACATCGAAGGGCTGAGAGAAGCCCGCCGCTTCTACGAGCTCGCCAGAGAGATAACGAGGCAAAAACCCATCGTCGCCATGAAGTCCGGCGCCACGGAAGCGGCGGCCAAAGCGGCACGGTCGCACACGGGGACGCTGGCCGGCTCCGACGCTATTTATACGGCGGCTTTCAAACAGTCCGGCGTTATCCGGGTGGAGGACGAGGAGGCGCTCTGCGATGTGGTCATCGCGCTGACTAATCTGCCCCTGCCGCGCGGCAACCGGGTGGCGATACTCACCATCGGCGGCGGTTTCGGGGTGGTGACGGCTGAAGACTGCGAAAAAGAGGGGCTGGAAATAGCCTCGCTGCGGCCCGAGACCCTGAAAAAGATGAGCGCCATCCTACCATCGCGCTGGGTGCCCGGCAACCCCGTCGACCTGGTGGGGGTGCGGACTGGGGGCAAGGAAAATATCGGCGATGCAATCTTAAAGCTGCTGCTGGAAGATGAGAATGTGGACGCTGTCATCTCCCTGCTGCCGCCGATGGTCTTCCCGCCCGGCCCGGGGGTCAACTTCAGCCAGGAGCAAATCCGGGCGATACAAATGGAAAATGAGAAGAACCAGGCGATATTATACGAGCAGCTAAAGAAATACGATAAACCGCTGGTCTACATCCGGCGGATGAACGTTTATTTCGCCCACGAACCGGATAAGCCCCCGGCGCCCAAGATAACGATACCGGAGTACACCCATCCCCGCCGCGCCGCCAGGGTACTGCAATATCTGGCGTCTTACCGGCGGTATTTAGAGAGTTGAAAGCTATTAGTTTTAAGCGATAAGCTGTTAGTTCCCCCGCCCCTTTTCCCCGAATCCCTCTCTTATCTCCCTTTTTCAAAGGGGAGAGGACGATAGTTCAAACCATTGTTTTACAGTTTATGCTAATCTATCTCTCTTTCATAAAGAGGGGTAAAGGGAGTTTTTATACATCCCAGCGAAGGCTGGAATCCATTTTTGGCTATACCCATTTTCACAATTTATTACGGCACCTCGATCGGTTTGACATTACCGTGACGCAAAGATAAACTTGTGGAGAATCAAGTAAATTCCATCAATCCATGATAGTTCATCTGAAAGGAGACAACATGACTAAAAATACAAAATTCGGCAAACTCCAGCACGTCGGCGTGGTGGTTAAGGATATCAAAAAGGCGATCGCTTACCTGGAAGCGCTGGGCTTCGGCCCTTTCACTATTCCTAATGCTAAACCGGGCAGTCCGCCCTATTTCTCCATCCCTTTTAAAGGCGAACTCCACGGCAAACCGGCGGCATGGACAACCACCATCAGCTTCGCCAAAATGGGCGATGTTGAGCTGGAGCTTTTAGAGCCCACCAAAGGCCCCCAGGCTTTAAAAGAATCGCTGGATAAGACAGGCGAGGGGCTGCACCATATCGGCTTTTTGACTGATGACCTCGATGCGGAAATTGCTAACTTTAAAAAGAACGGAGTCGGCATCTGGACGTTAGCCCGCGAGGAGGGCGGCGGCGGTTTCCTTTATTCCGACCCATCGCCGGTGGGAGGTATTGCCATCGAATTCCGTAAGATTGGTGCACCATCTGGCAAGTAGCTGTAAAGTATAAGGTATAAGCTGTAGGTTTAAAGAGGAATTTGTCAGAAAATGCAAGATTTTAGGAAATTAACTGTCTGGAAGAAATCTCATTTGCTTACACTTGATGTTTATAAGGTCACGGGAGCCTTTCCTAAAAGCGAAATGTACGGACTAACGTCTCAAATGAGGAGAGCTTGCGCGTCTGTTTCTGCCAACATCGCAGAAGGATGTTGCCGAGGAACCGATCCGGAATTCAATCATTTTGGCGATTGCACTCGGATCGGCAAGCGAGCTTGAATATGATTTGTTATTAGCGCATGATTTACAGTTCCTGTCCCCAGACGTTTATAATGAGTTAAACACCCGGGTTAATGAAGTAAAACGAATGCTTATCACATTTACCAACAAGCTAAAAGAAAAACGAAATAGCCGCAAGCCGAAAATAAATAACTTATAGCTGTCAGCTCATAGCTTATAGCTAACAAGGAGGCTCACGCCATGAAAGCAGCCGTTACTCGCGAAGCAGGCATCATTAAAATGGAAGAAGTCCCCGAACCTGAAATGAAGCCCAATCAGGTTAAAGTAAAGATAGCCTACGCCGGTCTCTGCGGTACCGACCCGGAAAACCTTGAACAGCGTTTCGGCCTCATGCCGCCGGAAGCATATAAAATGGCCCGCATACTCGGGCATGAAGCGTCTGGCACCATCGCGGCCATCGGCAAGGACATTAAAGGCAACTTTAAAATCGGCCAGCGTGTGGCGATGAATTTCCGCGGTTCCTGCGGCGCGTGCTGGTACTGCCAGAACGGCATGGAGCACTTTTGCCGCCAGGGCGCCGGCGCCTCCGGTTGTTTTGCAGAATATGCTGTCTATCCGGAAAGTGCTATTTATCCGCTGTCTGATGATGTAAGTTTTGAAATCGCCTCGCTGCTGGAGCCAGTTTCCGTGGCCGTCCATGCCATCGACCAGGCTAATGTCTATACCGGCAGCAGCGTCGCCATCTGCGGCGGCGGGCCCATCGGTCTGCTGTGCCTGGAAATGGCCCTCAAAGCCGGCGCGGCGCGTACCCTTCTGTCCGAGCCCATCGCGGAAAAGCGGGCTTTGGCTAAAAAGCTGGGGGCGGACGTCGTCGTCGACCCGTTCAAAGAGGACCTGATTGCGGCCGGGATGAAGCTTACCGACGGCCGAGGCTTTACCACCGTCATCGATGCCAGCGGCAACATTAAAGCCGCCAAGCAGTGTCTCTCTCTGGCGGATAACAAGGCTATTATTTTATGGGCGGCCGTTTACGGCAAGGACGTGGAAATCGGCGTTTCGCCGTTCCTGATGTACGCCAAGGAGCTCACCATCACCTCCACGTTCGTTTCGCCCTATTCTTTCCCGCGCGCTTTAGCCTTGCTGCCCAAGCTCGAACTGAAATCCCTGATAACGGATATCGTTCCGCTTAAAGACATCCAGCATGCTTTTGAGCTGCACAAAGCCGGCAAGTCCATTAAAATTCTCATAAAACCGTAATTCTCGGGGCGGGGTGGGGTGTGGTACTGTTAACTGTAAACTGTAAACTATTAACTTACACAGGAGGAAAATATGGCTGACCCCAAAGAAGTCAAACGCCTTAAAGCGCTGGCGTATGAAATGCGCAAGAAACTGATCAACCTGTGCGGCAATTACGACGGGATAGTGCACATCGGCGGGGATCTTTCGATGACGGACCTGCTCATCGGGCTCTATCATCACGGCATGAAAGTCGATCCCAGGGACATCAAATCGCCGACGCGCGACCGCTTCCTTTTGAGTAAGGGGCACGGCGCGGTCTGCATGTACATCGCCATGTCTTTAAGGGGCTACTTCGATTATAACGAGATTGTCCGGACCTACGGCCAGCTGGACAGCGCCTACGGCATGCACCCCTGCAAAATACAGCTCCCCGGCGTGGAATGTTCAACCGGTTCGCTCGGGCAGGGGCTGGCGGTGGCGGCGGGGCTGGCCTTTTCCGCCAAACAGAAAAAAGAAAAGCACCGCGTCTTTTGCATGATGGGTGACGGTGAGACCTGCGAAGGCGAGGTCTGGGAAGCCGCGAACACCGCCGGCTCTTATAAGTTGGGGAACCTGATCGGCGTGGTGGACCGGAATAAGCAGCTGATGACCAGCTTCGATGGCGATTACATGAACCTGGAGCCGTACGCGGCTAAATGGCGCGCCTTCAACTGGAATGTGGTCGAGCTGGATGGCCACGATATGACCCAGATCGTCGATGCTCTGGACAACCTGCCGCCCGCCACCAACGAAAAACCCACGGTGCTCATCGCCAGCACCGTCAAAGGCAAAGGGGTCAAGTTCATGGAGCATGATCTCGGCTGGCACGCCGGCGCATTAAGTAAAGCCGATATGGACAAGGCTATGGCTGAAATCGAGGCCGG
>JBEKAC010000042.1:0-20663 GCA_050018395.1 Dehalococcoidales bacterium | reverse complement strand
AAACATCTTGGTTCCACAGGTCGAGCATACGCCCTGGGTGGCTGGCTTACCATTCTTCATCGCGATGCTCTTGGCGTTTTTCATTTCTTTCTTGGCGCGGCATTTCATACAATAACCTTGCATTAGTTCCTCCTCCCTTTTTACTATGAACGATATAGCATTTCTCACCATGAAGTCAAGAGCTCCTTATTTGCCTTAATCGGGTATGAAGTTACTTAAGCTTGTATTGTGCAGAGAAATTCAAGCCGGGAGAATCTTGCCCCTCGCAATAAATGGCGGAACTCTTGCGGTGTTATACTGCGATTTTAAAAGCATTCAAAAAAAATTAAAAATGGCATTGCACAAAAGGAACGAAAGTGATATTAGAGGAAGCAATTGCTTCCTCCTCCCGGGATTGGGGCGGCGAAATTTTAAGGAAAAGGACCAAACAAATCAAGGCAATAATTGAGAGAGTCTAGAGGGTTATAAAACGTGGACATGAAGGCCTGTAATCGAAAACTAAAGGCATTAGGTGGTGTGGTATTGATAACCCGCTGAAAGCCGCTATTTACTGGTCTAAGTCCATTATTATTAGTTTTTTCCAAGCTGAATATAAATTCTATTATTGACTTGTAATTGTTCCAAAGAGTGATTACGCCTTTGGAAATTTGAGATGCAATAACTCATTTACATCCTTTTCGTTCCTAGCTAAGCGTCCGAAGTGAATGGCTTCTCGGACATCTCGAGTATGACTGGAAAGTGTATTTGCGATGTATTTAGCCAGAATTGGTTCGACATTTTCCCTGTTAACAAGTATGCATTCGGTAATCATTACAAAACCGGCGATGAATATCATAAAAACAACACAATTATTGTCTAACCATCTATTTGCTACTGTAGCTCATGATGAAACCCAAGTCAATTCCCGAAAACTCAACTATACCATCTTCGTTAAGGTCATAAGCATGGAAAGGCAAAAATGCCCTAATTTATTTAAATTAGTGCAAAATTAGTGCCATTTAATGATTAATCCCTGCATCAGACTTTGGTGTAGGGCTTATTTTAGCTTCAATAAATGGCGTCCCTGGGGCGACTCGAACGCCCGACCAACTGCTTAGAAGGCAGCCGCTCTATCCAACTGAGCTACAGGGACGTGCCGGTTACATAAAAATTTAGCACGAAATGAGATAAGCGGTCAATACAGGGGCGCATTAAGAGGACTTATCGCGGCGGAGGTTGCGGACGTGGCGGTAAATATAAAGAGCGATGAGGAGCACGATAACCGCGATAAAAACGGGGTCGAAGGGGCGCATGGCGCTGCGCAGCTTGTCATAGTTTACCCCCAAAAGATAGCCGCCGTAGGCCAGGCCGGTGCTCCAGATAAATGAGCCGGTGAACGTATAGGCGAGGAACTTCACCATGTTCATCCGGGCGATGCCGGCGGGCAGGCTGATATAGGTCCGCACGACGGGCAGCAGACGGGAAACAAAGACCGTCCAGCCCCCGCTCCGGGAGAACCAGCGGTCGGCGATATCCAGGTCGTGCCGGGATAAAAGGACGTACTTGCCATATTTATTCAGCAGCGGCCGGCCGGCCCACATGCCTACGATATAAGCGACCACCGAGCCTCCGGTATTGCCAATGGCGCCGAAGAGACCGGCCAGTACCACCCACCACAAGGGCCGGGCCAGTTTGCTGATAAGCATCCAGCCGGCCAGGGGCATGATAATCTCACTGGGGAAGGGGATGCAGGCGCTTTCAATCGCCATGAGGGCAATAACGCCCCACCAGCCCATGGAATTATACGTGGACTGAATAAAATTCAGGATGTGCTGCTCGATAGAACCCACTAAGCGAGTGTAACAAACGCCACCCTCCAGCGTCAAGCCGGAGGCCGGTTTTGAACGTAAAAAGATGCTTTTAGCTTGACAATCATTCGTCCGGATTGTTAACATTAGAGATAATATCCTCTCCTGGTAAATTGAAATTTATGCCGAAACTGCTTGATAAAATCGACAGCCCCGCCGACCTCAAGGGATTATCGGAATCCGCACTGGTAGAACTGGCGGCAGAACTACGGCAGGAAATCATCTCTACCGTCACCACCACCGGCGGCCACCTGGCCTCCAATCTGGGCGTCGTGGAGCTGACGATAGCCCTCCACCGCGTCTTCGATAGCCCGAAAGACAAGATTATCTGGGACGTCGGTCATCAGAGTTACGTCCACAAGCTCCTCACCGGCCGGCGGGACAGGTTCCAGACGCTGCGCCAATACCAGGGGCTTTCCGGGTTCACTACCCGCGAAGAAAGCGAACACGACCCATTCGGCGCTGGGCATGCCAGCACCTCGATTTCCGCCGCTCTGGGAATGGCCGTCGCCCGGGACCTGGCTCATGAAAAATACCGTGTAGTCGCCGTCATCGGCGATGGCGCCATTACCGCCGGCATGGCTTTCGAGGCCTTGAACCATGCCGGCCATGTTGGTTCGAAGATCATCGTCATCCTTAATGACAACGGCATGTCCATTTCGCCGACAGTGGGCGCACTGGCGCGGTTTTTGAGCCGGGTGAGACTTAGCCGGAGCGTCAGGGGGGCGGAGCGGCGCAGCAAGCGAATCATCGCCGCCCTGCCGCTGGGAAGAAAAGTTGTCCGCTGGGTAAAAATCGTTACTGATCGGCTCAAAGATGTCGTTTTGCCGACGCCGCTTTGGGAGGCGCTCGGTTTTACTTACATCGGGCCCATCGACGGCCACAATATCCGCGAGATGGAAGCCATATTTACCAAGGTGCGCGATGAAGCCACCAAGCCGACACTGGTACACGTGATTACCACCAAGGGCAAAGGCTATTCTCCGGCGGAGAGCAACGCCGTTTATTTTCACGGGGTGCCGGCCAGGGGCAATGGCGAGGCCAAAGGGTCAACTTATAGCGAGATTTTTGCGCAGACCATGGTACGTTTAGCGCGGGAAGAGCCCAGGCTGGTGGTGGTCACGCCGGCCATGCCCGAAGGTAATTGTCTGAACGAGTTCGAAGCCGAGTTCCCCAAACGCGTCTTTGACGTGGGCATTTGCGAACAGCATGCGGTCACCTTCGCCGCCGGAATGGCCACACAGGGGTATATACCTGTCGTGGCGATTTACTCCACGTTTTTACAACGCGCCTTCGATCAGATAATACATGATGTCTGCCTCCAGAACCTGCCGGTCATCTTCGCCGTGGACCGCGGCGGCATCGTCGGCGACGATGGCAAGACGCATCAGGGGACGTTCGATATTTCTTACCTGACACTGGTGCCGAACCTGGTCGTGGCGTCTCCCAAGGATGAAAACGAACTCCAGCACCTGCTTTATACGGCCGTCAAGCTGGGCAGGCCCATGGCGGTACGCTATCCCCGCAGCGTAGGGCTGGGGGTACCGATGGATGCTGTCCTGCGGGAAATACCCGTTGGTACCGGTGAATTTGTCCGCTACGGCGAGGACGCGGCCATCCTGGCGCTGGGAGCCTCCGTGGCGCCTTCGCTGGAAGCGGCTAAAGCCCTGGCGGATAAAGGTATAGATGTTGCGGTGGTCAACGCGCGGTTCGCCAAGCCGCTGGACAGGGCACTGATTACCGGGCTGGCGGGCCGTATCAAAAATATTATTACCGTCGAAGAAAACGTGTTGGCCGGCGGTTTCGGCAGCAGCGTGGACAGCCTGCTAAGGGAATCCGGTATCCAGGATGTCAGGTTAAAAAATATCGGCATCCCGGATGAATTTGTCGAGCACGGCGCCCAATCGATACTACGCGCCAAATACGGCCTGGATGCCGCCGGCATCGCCATGACGGTCGCCGGGCTGTTTCCCTCCACCGGGCAGGATTTAACTCCCAAAACGATAAACAAAGCTAAAACCAAGTAAAGCAGTAGGGTAGGGGAGGGTTATCTTGATATGGGAAGGGATAAACTGTAAAATAGTGTTAAAGCAGGAACGCACTTATGAAAAGCAGTGGCGACAATCAGGTATCGGGTCAGATACCTGATTTTTGTTTAATCAGAGGTTAATCAGGAGTGATGAATGGATAAAATGACCGTCAGGGACATTGACGTTGCCGGCAAAAGGGTCCTGGTGCGCGTGGACTTCAATGTGCCGCTGGACGAAAAGACCGGGGCCATCACGGACGATAGCCGCATTCGGGCGGCTGTCCCCACGATAAAATATCTCCTCGAAAGAAAAGCCAGAGTAATCCTCATGTCGCACTTCGGGCGGCCCAAGGGCAAGGTCGTTCCATCCATGAGTCTTAAGCCCACGGCCGAACGCTTATCACAAATACTCGGTCAGAAAGTAACGATGGCGGCGGATTGCATCGGGCCGGAAGTGGAAAAAGCCGCCAGTGCTTTGAAGCCGGGTGACGTTTTAATGCTGGAGAACCTGCGCTTTCATAACGAGGAAGAGGCAGGCGATGCCAGCTTCGCCAAAGCGCTAGCCAAGCTGGGGGACATTTACGTCAATGACGCCTTCGGCACTTCGCACCGCCCCCATGCATCGATATCCGGCATCACGCAGTACCTGCCGGCGGTGGCGGGGTTCCTGCTGGAAAAGGAAATCAATACCCTCGGCGGTCTGCTGGAAAAGCCGGAGCACCCGTTTGTGGCGCTTTTCGGCGGTGCCAAGGTCTCGGATAAAGTGGCGGTACTGAAGAATATCATGGGTAAAGTTAACTGCCTGCTCATCGGCGGGGGGATGGCGGCGACTTTCTTGAAGACAAAAAACGTACAAACGGGTAAGTCCCTGGTGGAAACCGATAGCCTGGTTGTGGCGGCTGACCTGATGCAAGACGCCGCCGCAAGGGGAGTGAAATTACTATTGCCCATAGACGTTGTAGTTGCCGATAAAATAGACGCCGCCGCGGCGTCAACCACGGTAGCGGTGGAGGCCATACCGCCGGATAAAATTATCGTGGACATCGGGCCCAGGACCGTCAGCTCTTTCCGTAAGGAGCTGGAAAAGAGCAAGATGGTGTTCTGGAACGGCCCCATGGGTGTAGCGGAAATACCGCAGTTCGCCAAAGGGACGGTAACCCTGGCGGAACTGCTGCCCAGGCTCAAAGCCAAGACAATCGTGGGTGGGGGTTCCACTGCCGAAGTCATCGATACTTTGAAGCTGGCGGATAAGGTTACCTTTGTTTCTACGGGGGGCGGGGCTTCACTGGAATTCCTGGGTGGGGAGGCACTCCCCGGCGTTACCGCATTAATGGACAAAGGCAAGAAATAAGACATTTTTTGAAAGACAAAATGACACAGGAACTGATTAAAGATATAGCCGTAACCTCACCGGACAAGATAGTGATGCTGGTGCTGGACGGGCTGGGTGGCCTGCCGGACCTTAATACAGGCAAGACGGAGCTGGAAACGGCTCGCATTCCTAACTTTGACGCGCTGGCGGTTCAAAGTATCTGCGGCCTGTCCGACCCCATCGCCCCGGGGATAACGCCGGGCAGCGGGCCGGGGCACCTGGCGCTTTTCGGGTATGATCCGGTGAAGTATGAAATAGGGCGGGGGGCTCTGGAGGCAGTAGGCATTGACATTGAACTCAGGGCGGGAGACGTCGCCGCCCGAGGCAACTTCTGCACGGTCGATGATAAAGGCATTATTACCGATAGACGGGCGGGACGCATCACCACCGAGAAAAGCAACGAGCTGTGCAAATTGCTCGACGGCATGAAAATCGGTGGAGTTGACATAAAAGTATATCCCGTCCGGGAGCACCGTTTCGTGGTCGTGTTCCGCGGCGAAAAACTTGATGCCGGCCTGACCGAGTCCGACCCGTCAAGAACGGGCGTCGCGCCCCTGGATATCCTTATCACCAATCCGGAGGCGGTAAAAATGGCCAAAATCGCTAATGTGTTTGTCGCCACCGCTAAGGATATTTTGGAAAAACACCATCCGGCCAACATGATTCTGCTGCGGGGTTTCGCCAAAAGGCCCCATATCCCATCGATGCCGGAAATCTATAAGCTCAACCCGCTGGCCATCGCCGTTTACCCCATGTACCGCGGCCTGGCGCGGCTGGTGGGCATGACCGTCGCCCAGACGGGGACCACGCTGGCGGATGAATTTAAAACGCTGAAAGACAACTATGATAATTACGATTTCTTTTTCCTGCATGTGAAATGGACGGATACCGCCGGTGAAGACGGCGATTTCGCCCGGAAGGTAAAAGTCCTGGAAGACGTGGACGCCGCTTTACCGCAGCTTACGGCGCTCAAGCCGGAGGTCCTGGTTATCACCGGCGACCACTCGACGCCGGCGGCCTACGGCGGGCACAGCTGGCACCCGGTGCCGGTGATGATTTGTTCTCAATTTTGCCGTAAAGATGCCGTAACCAAATTCTCCGAACAGGCTTTTCTGGCGGGGGGGCTGGGCAAGATTAGCGCCACCCAGATTATGCCTCTGGCCCTGGCCAACGCGCGGAAATTGACCAAGTTCGGAGCTTAGGAGATTATAAAATGCGTACACCGCTGATTGCCGGAAACTGGAAAATGAATACCAACGTCGAAGAGGCCATCAACCTGATCAAGACAATGCAGTCCGGGCTGAACAAGATACAAGGTGTGGAAAAGGTAATATGCCCGCCCTTCATTTCGCTGACGGCGGCGCGAGCTTTGCTTAAAGGGAGCTCGGTAAAGCTGGGCGCCCAGAATGTGTTTTACGAGGAAAAGGGTGCCTTTACCGGCGAGGTGTCACCGCTGATGCTGGCGGACCTTTGCGAATACGTCATCATTGGGCACTCCGAGCGCCGGCAGTTTTTCTTCGAGTCGGATGAGATGATTAACAAGAAAATCAAAGTGGCGATTAAATACGGGCTGAAGCCGATTTTCTGCGTCGGCGAGACGCTTGAGCAGAACGAAGCGGGGCAGACCCGGGAGGTCATCGGGCGGCAAATCATGGCCTGTTCCGACCGTTTGTATTTCTTAAGCGGCATGGTCGTCGCCTATGAGCCGATATGGGCCATCGGCACCGGCAAGGCCGCCACCGGCGATGACGCCAACCGGACCATCGGCTTTATCCGGCAGTTTATCTCCCGCCTGCACGCCAGCGGCATTGCCAATTCGGTACGCATTCTTTACGGCGGCAGCGTTACCTCTGGGAACATTGCCGAATTTATCAGAAAATCAGAGATTGACGGCGCGCTGGTCGGCGGAGCCAGCCTTAGAGCCGACGAGTTCGTCAACATCGTAAAACAGACATCCGAAATCAAGGGTCTGTAAACAAGGGCATGAAGCGCCTGATCGCCATCGTCGGACCCACCGGCATCGGCAAAAGCCGTCTGGCCCTGCGCCTGGCGGGCGCTTGCAACGGGGAAATCGTCAGCGCGGACAGCCGGCAGGTCTACCGCTATATGGACATCGGCACCGCCAAGCCGACGCCGCCGGAGATGGCCGCCGTACCGCACCACCTGATCGATATTATCAATCCAGATGAGGAATTCAGCCTGGCGCTGTATTTACAACTGGCTAACCGGGCTATCGAGGACATTTACAGGCGGGGCAAGTTGCCTTTTCTGGTCGGCGGGACGGGACTGTACGTCAGAGCCATTCTGGAGGGCTGGCACGTGCCGGGGGTTTCGCCGGACAAGGATTTCAGGTATAATATAGAGAAGCAATATAACGAGAAAGACCCGGATGAGATTTACCAGGAACTTATCGCTGCCGACCCTGACGCGGCAGCAAAAATTGACCGCCGCAATGTGCGCCGTGTGATACGCGCGCTGGAAGTGCATGCCAAAGCCGGCAAGGCTTTTTCCGAACTCGGGGGCAAGACCGCCCCTGCCTTTGTTCCGTATATCATCGGCCTGACTACCGCCAGAGCCGAGCTCTACCGCAGGGTCGACCGCAGGGTTGACGAGATGATAGAGCGGGGCCTCGTACCCGAGGTGGAAAATCTCCTCAAATCAGGCTATGATTTCAGTTTGCCCGCCATGTCCGGCATTGGCTACCGGCAGATCGGCCAGTATCTCAAGGGTGAGATGACGCTGGCGGCGGCTATCCAGAAAATCAAGACGGAAACGCACCGTTTTATCCGCCACCAGTATGCCTGGTTCCGCCTTGCCGATAAAAACATCCACTGGTACGAAGCCGATGACTGGCAGGATCCCCGAATCGACCGGGAGCTGGCGGAATTCTTAAATCAAAAATAATCACGACTGGAGTGTATGATAACGCAATGGACTTTACCAAGATGCACGGCGTGGGCAATGATTTTGTGGTGGTGGACGGGCGGAAATTGCAGCGCGACTGGTCAAAACTGGCGATAACAGTGCTGGACCGCCACTACGGCATCGGGGCGGACAGCTTGATAGTTTTACTCACCTCTCAAAAGGCCGATTTCGGTATGCGCACCTGGGACACGGACGGCTCCGAGTCCGAGACCTGCGGCAACGGCTTAAGGTGCGTGGCGCGGTATGTCCTGGGAAAAGAGCTGATACCACCGGATGCCGAGGAAGTGACCATCGAAACTTTATACGTGGTCAACCGAGTGAAGCTGGAGCGGGAGGGCGATAAGGTGGTCAGCTTCCGGGCGAACATGGGCCAACCCGGGCTGGATGCAAACCTGATACCGGTTGACGTCAAAGGGGGCAAAGGGGCGGCGGCGGAAATACACGGCATGACGACGTACCGGGATAAAATCGGCGGGCGGGAGTTGGTTCTGAATATGGTCTCCATGGGCAACCCGCATGCCGTCCATTTTACGGACAGGCCGGTCGCGGATTTTCCCCTGGCGAAGATCGGGCCGCTGGTAGAGAACCTGCCCATTTTCCCCAATCGAGTAAATTTCGAGGTGGCGCGCGTACTGGACGCGACGCATATCGAGGCGCGGGTGTGGGAGCGGGGCGTCGGCGAGACATTAGCCTGCGGCAGCGGCACCGGCGCCATCACAGTGGCTTCCAAGCTGCGCGGCTTCACCGGCTCTAATGTTGAAATTAAGCTACCCGGCGGCGTTATTACGGCGGAGTGGAACGGCAGCCGTGAAGTGGTACAGGGAGGGCCGGCTGTGGTAGTCTATGAGGGTAATTGGCCAGATTGAGGAGTGAGCATGAAGCCAGCCAGACGCATCGAGGCGCTGAAACCTTACCTGTTTGTGGAGATTAACAAGAAAATAGCGGAAAAGCGGGCCAAGGGCGAAGAGGTAGTCAGTTTCGCTATCGGCGACCCCGATATGCCTAGCCCCCCGCACGTCATCAAGAAGCTCTGTGAGGCGGCGCAGGACCCGGCCAACCACCGCTACCCGGACAGCGAGGGAATGCCGGAGCTGCACCAAGCGATTGCCGCGTGGTATAAAAAGCGGTTCAACGTTACCCTCGACCCGGCCACGGAGGTTTTGCCGCTCATCGGCTCCAAGGAAGGCATCGCGCACATCGCTTTGTGCTTTATCGATACCGGGGATACGGCGCTGGTGCCGGACCCGGGCTATCCGGTTTACGCCGTCGGCACAGAGCTGGCGGGAGGACGGCCTTATTACCTGCCGCTCAAGCCGGAAAATGGCTTTCTCCCCAACCTGAAAAGCGTACAGGATTTTGTCTTGAAAAAGACCAAAGTGCTCTGGCTGAACTACCCCAATAACCCCACCGGCGCGGTAGCGGACCTGGATTTTTTCAACCGGGCAGCGGAGTTCGGCCGGCAGCATGGTATCCTTGTCTGCCATGACGGGCCTTATACGGAGGTGGCCTACGACGGCTACCAGCCGCCCAGCTTCCTGCAGGCGGAGGGGGCCAAAGAAACCGGTGTGGAGTTCCATTCGCTTTCCAAGACGTTTAATATGACCGGCTGGCGTATCGGCATGGTTGTAGGCAATGCGGAGGCTATTACGGCGTTGCGGACTTTAAAGTCCAACCTGGACTCGGGGATTCCGCAGGCCATCCAATATATGGCCATCGAGGCGCTCAACGGGCCGCAGGACAGCGTGGCGGAGCATAACGGTGTTTACCAGCGCCGGCGCGACCTCATTTGCGAGGTGCTGACGAAAATCGGGCTGGAAGTCACACCGCCCAGGGCCAGCCTGTACATCTGGGCCAAGGTGCCGGAAGGCTACAACTCGGTGGATTTTACGGCGGACCTGCTCGACCAGATGAACGTGGCGGTGACGCCGGGAGTAGGGTATGGGCGGAGCGGGGAAGGGTACGTCAGGCTTTCTTTAACGATACCGGACGCTTCGCTGGTAAAAGGGCTATCGCGGTTGGCGGGCTGGCGTAACACGCGGCGGCTCACCATGAAGAAATAACTTGACATAATCATTTACCGAGGAGAATACGATTACTAAGAATATCATTATTACCAAACCGGCGGCGGAAAGGGCCATTTTAATCGCGGTTACTACCAAAGGCAGCCGTGAGAGACATGCCGCCGAAAATTCCCTGGAAGAGCTCGGTCTGCTGGCGGAATCGGCCGGAGCGCAAGTGGTTGAAAAAATCGTCCAACAGCTCCCTTCGCCTTCGCATGATAGCTACGTAGGCAGAGGTAAGGTACAGGAGCTGGTGGCGTTAAAAGGCACCAAAGACTATAACCTCCTCATCCTCGATGATGAACTGACGCCGAACCAGCAGCAGAACCTGGAAGAAGAGCTTGGTATCAAGGTCATCGACCGCGCCGCGTTGATTCTGGATATCTTTGCTAAGCGCGCCCGCACCCACGAGGGGCGTTTGCAGGTAGAGCTAGCCCAGCACCAGTACCTGCTGCCCCGGCTGGCCGGTCAATGGAGCCACCTGGAGCGCTTGGGCGGTGGTATCGGTACCCGCGGTCCCGGCGAATCGCAACTGGAAACGGACAGGCGCCTGATACGCCGCAAAATCCAGCGCCTGGAAGAGCAAACGGAAGAGATCAGGCGGCGACGCGCTCTCTACCGCCAGCAGCGGCAAAAAAGCGGCATCCCGGTGATCGCGCTGGTGGGCTACACCAACGCCGGCAAAAGCACGCTGCTGAACACCTTGTACAAGTCCGACGAGGTATTGGCGGACGACCGGCTATTTGCGACGCTAGACCCGACGACGCGGCGCTTGAACCTGCCCGGCAACAAAGCGGTGCTGGTTACCGATACGGTGGGGTTCATCCGCAAACTGCCTCCGACGATTATCAACGCTTTCCGCGCCACGCTGGAAGAGCTTTCCGAAGCCAGCCTGCTGCTCCATATCGTCGATGTGGCATCGCCGGACGCACCGGAGCAGTGCCATACCGTGGAAAAGATACTCGGGGAACTGGGGCTGGCGGAGAAAAAACGATTTACGGTGCTGAACAAAATCGACCGTCTCCTCAATAGCGAACCGGCCCAGGATGGTCACGGCATCGATGGCGTACTCGCCAGCCTGGGCGTGGCTCCGGATGACAGCACCGTAATTATCTCTGCAGTTAAAGGATGGGGCCTGCCGCGCCTGCTGGACATGATTGCCGGAGCGCTGCCGGAGACGGTAGTATCTCCTAATCCAATTCCGGAACAATCATGAACACCGGCCTGGTCCTGGCGTTGACAGCCGCCGTCAGCTTTGCGGTAGGCATTGTCCTCGTCAGAAAGACCGCCGGGGAGGCGGGTGAGGCTTTCAGCGTCACCGCGTTAAGTGTTTTTACCGGCATTCCCTTGTTTGCCATCGCCATCACCATCAGCGGGGAATGGCATAACCTTATCGCCATATCGTTAAAAGCCTTAGTCATGCTGGCGGCGACCGGCGTCATCCATTTCATCATCGGGCGGCTACTGGCTTATGACGCTTTCCGCCTTATCGGCGCCAACCGCGCCACGCCCATCACCCAGGTCAGCCCGGTCTTCACCGTCATTCTCAGCTGGATTTTCCTTTCTGAAAGATTGACCCTTTATGTCGGCCTGGGCGCAACATGCATGATGGTCGGGGTGTTTTTAGTGGGCTGGGCAAGGGCAAAAGCTGCCATCGCTGCAAGCAAAAAGCGCCAGGCGGACGAGGTGAAAGGGATTCTCATGTCTTTAGGTGCGGCGCTGTGCTGGGGCATCACGCCGATACTGATCAAACCGGCGGTGGAAGAAGCCGGCTCGGCGGCGGTGGGCAGCTTTCTTTCTTATTCCACGGCCGGGATTATCATGTTGTTTTTATTGTTCTTAAGCCGAACACGGCGGCAGAACTTCGCGCGGTTATCTCTTAAAAAGAACATCCTGCCGATGGCAGTGGCGGGGCTGTTTACATCGGCGGGGCAGCTGATGTACTTCGGGGCATTGGGAAAAAGCCCGGCCAACATCGTCGCGCCGCTGGTAACCATCGAAGTGCTTTTTATTTACGCGCTATCTTTCCTGGTCAACCGCAAAGGCGAAGTTTTCACCGCCAAGGTGGCATTTGGCATGGCAGCGCTGGTGGCAGGAGCGTTTTTGCTTTTCCGCTGAAAAAGCGCGTAACATGCGGTGGGAGGTAAAACATGTCTGAGGTTTACGATATTGAAGTAACGGTTTTATCCCAGACAGGCAACTGCGGCGCCGGGCACAAGGTGGGCGACAAATGGCTCATCGAGAACCATACGCCGGGCGGTATCTGCCTTTCCGCTTACCAGGTGATGGAACCTTACTGCGATGTTTTGAAATATGGCGGGACTTACCCCTGGCAGCAGGACCCCGATGTTACCCTGGCCGTTTGCCCGGACCCCGGCAACCCGGTGGTGTTCCAGTTGAAAAGGTTGAAAAAAAGCAACGCCGGAAAATAGTCCAAAATTTTCGCTGGTTTTAGCCGCCCCGCAACTTTTTCACCCCGTCGTTTTCCCGTTTTTCTAAAAACAAGCCTGAAAAAGGGCGTTATTACCGTTTTTCTGAAGCTAGCACGCGCTACAATCAAAATCTGGGCCTGTTCCCAGCCGAGTGAATGGAATTATACCTTCAAACCCCGTTTTTGAGGGGCCTTTCGCATTAAAATCATGGGTTTTCGGGGATTTGGGGGAGAAAATATTATCCGTCGATAATTTTTGGGTAACCTTCCAGGGCTTTCATGAAAAAAAATGACGGCAGGTCTATGGACTCATTATTTAAAAGTTGACGGTTTTTGCGAAAAGCTTATAATGGGGTTATGACAGGAACCGATGCCCGTAAATGGATGACAACGGCCGCCGGCAGCATCATGATTATCGCCGGTTGTCTGGACCTTTTTGTTTTTGCCTTCTTTGCCATCAACTTTATCACCGAGGTTTCCAGCGACTGGTTTATGCTGCTTCCTTTATTTTTGTGTGTTCTGGGCCTGGGTGTGGGAGCAATATGTTTTCACGGGGGACTGTCCGCGCTTAACCGGAACCGGTGGGTCTACACGCTGGTCAGCGCCATACTGGCCGGCCTGTCATATATTGGCGCCGCAGTTCTCGTTATCATCATTTATATCGGTAATAATAGCGGCGGGGGCGTTAATGTTGTACTACTTATTGTTTTGTTTGTCCTCATCGTAGCAGGGGGGCTGCCGCTGATATTCGTCCTGGAATCCAGGAAACAGTTCCAGTTGAAATAATAAAAATAAGGGTTGAATGTTTTAAGGATATGAATATAATGGGGTCTTTGGATATATTAAAGTGGATAAAAGATTGGGCAACACCTTTAAGCGCTGGGGCTACATTGGTTGCTGTGATTGTGGCATTGGGGGTAGGCGTGGCGTCTATCTTTCAAACCAAGAATATACAGAAAAGAGAACGGAAAGAAAGACTGATAAATGAAATCATCGATTGGTTATATGAAATACATAATAGTAGTCTTGATCCGAATATTGACTTTAGGAATCCCAACTTTATCACTAATGCACAAACATTACTAAGGTATGGAAAAGCTTTTTCTCAAACTGAATATTTCGGTAGACTGATTAAAATTTCATATCCTGAATTAAGCACACATTTTATGAGTTTAAGAGAATCATTTGTTAGTTTTCTGTATTTAAAACAGATAGAAATAGGCGCGAATAATCCTGAAGATAGTTTTGTGGGGGATGAATATTTAAAGATCATAGGGGAAACGAAAAATAAGTTAAGTGACAAAAACTCTAATTTACAAGAAATATTGAATCAACAAACGATTAACTTATCAAATAATATAAATGAATTGCTTATCCGATTAGCAACAATTAAAGCAAAACTAATATAAATCAAATTTCATATATTATTATGTTAACCCTAAAAGTGCCCCAGAACCCCAAAAACATGGGGCGCACAATATATGTTATGTAATATAGCGTACGTGTGGTGGCAGTTTGACATAATAGAGAGTCATTTTGACCCCTGCTCAAAATTGACGGTCATTTGATGTCCAGCGTTTTACCAATCAGCTTTTTCAGATCGTCAAGTTTTTCCCGCGCCAGTAAAACGGAAGTATCACCGGCAGACATGTGTAAAAGCAAGTTGTCCAACTCACTGATAAGCAGCTGAATTCCCAGGTTTTTTCTCGCGGCGACATTTTTCTGGGCCGGCTTTTTATTGGCCGCGCGGTTCTTGACAAATGCCTCGATGTCCCTGGTAAATCCCGTCCGGATTTTTTGTTTTTCGGGTTTATTGTCTGGCATGTAAAGGTTCCTCTGCAAGAAAGATTATCTGAATTTGGTGGGCTCACCCCGATGCAATCGGGAGATCCCGATATGATCGGGACCGCTCTGCCGCTTCGCTTTCTTTGTTTTGGTGGGCTCGTCCCGATGCAATCGGGAGACCAACCCCGATATGATCGGGACCGCTCTACCGCTTCGCTTTCTTTGTTTTGGTGGGCTCGTCCCGATGCAATCGGGAGACCAACCCCGATATGATCGGGACCGCTCTGCCGCTTTGCTTTCTTTGTTTTGGTGGGCTCGCCAGGGATCGAACCTGGGACCAAGCGGTTATGAGCCGCCCGCTCTGCCGCTGAGCTACGAGCCCCCGCGGCTTAAGATGGTGTCGCCGCCCCTTTGCCCTTCCCAATTATTTTACCTTGATAAACCTGCATAATACAAGGGTGTACGTTTGTATTACGCTCGGATTAATAGTAAGATAAAAGTGATTTAAAGCCGGACAGGAAGCCTCGATGGTTGATTGGGAAATTACCGCGACAACGATATTATGTGAAGATGTTGATGATGAGGTTACGCTCATCGTCAATCAAGACGGCAACGTAAAATGCACCGGCGAGAAGAAGTATGCCAGGCCGGACAAAGCAACGTCCAAAGCGATGAAAAAGAAGAGCCGGCGGCTCGGGCGCCAGGTCAGCTGTAAAGGGGTCGGCTGTGCCCGGGCGACGCAATACCGGGACGGATTATTAGGCAAAAAGTAATGACAACGGATAAAGCCATATCAACGGGAAATGACGCCAGGATAAAAATCGAGCATCTTTCCCTCTCTTTCGGCGGGGTGAAAGCGCTCACCGATATCAACATCGATATCCATGATAAGGAAATCCTGGCCATCATCGGGCCCAACGGCGCGGGCAAGACCTGCGTTCTCAACTGTATCAACGGCTTCTACAAGCCGCAGGCCGGTGAGATATATTTCGAGGGCCGGCGCATTACCCGTATCCGCCCCGATAAAGCCGCCCGGCTGGGCCTGGCCCGTACCTTCCAGAACATCGAGCTGTACACCGGCTTGAGCACCCTGGATAACATTATGGCGGCGCGGCACGTGGTGATGAAGCAGAACGCCCTGGCCAGCGCGCTCTATTTCGGCTGGGCGCATAAAGAGGAAGTGACGCACCGCAAGACCGTCGAGGATATCATCGATTTCCTGGAGATAGAGTCGATCCGCAAGCAAACGGTGGGTGTCCTCCCCTACGGCATGCGCAAACGGGTGGAGCTGGGGAGGGCTTTAGCGCTGGAGCCGAAGGTCCTGCTGCTTGACGAGCCCATGGCCGGCATGAACCTGGAGGAGAAAGAGGACATCGCCCGCTTTATCATCGATATCTTCGAAGGCCAGGGCGTCACCTACCCGGACACGCCGGTATTGCGGGACGGCGTCAGCTGTATCGTGCTAGTGGAACACGACATGGGGGTGGTTATGGACATCGCGGACCGTATCGTGGTACTGGACTTCGGCAAAAAAATCGCCGAGGGTACGCCGGAGAAAATCAAGAACAACCCGCAGGTCATCGCCGCCTACCTCGGTGAAGAGAAAAAATAGCAGTAACGCTTGAAATCTCCCCTATTTCGCCATAGTATAGAGGAAATTTGTCTTTTTAAGGGGTGCGAAACGGTTTATACTATCAGGAATTTCAAACACGGGGATATTCCTCAAATCATGGCTTTGCAGCAGGCCTACCAGCAAGTTTATCCTAAAACGGTTATCATCCCCGGCGAATCCTACCTCTCGCCGGCTTTTGCCAGCGGCGAAAATATCTTTTGCGCTTTTGATGCCGCCGATACTTTGCAGGGGTATGCGGCTCTCGTCCCTAATTTTGCCGTCGCCAAGGGTGTGCCGCACACGGTCTGGACCGGGATAAAGGTTTACCCATCTTTAGCCTCTCCGCGCCCCCTTCAGAATGCTCTTTTCCAGAAAGTCGTGCACCGGGCCGGAGAAATCACCCGCCCGTTGCCCGGCCACGAGACCCGGCTGACTTTCCAGCACCATGCCAGTGAAAGCGCCGTTATCGAATACGTTAAGTCTCAAGGCTGCGCCTATAGGGAAAGCATTTTTCATATGGGCTGCGACCTTTATCCAGAGCTACAGGTTTTTCCCATTCCGGCCGGTATCAATCTGCATTATTCTGCCATGGATGATATCGTCGAACAGGAGGCCTATGTTGCGGCCAGGAATGAAGCCTTTCCCGCTTCGGCGACGACCCTGGAAGGCTGGCAGTACTTTTTCCAGGCATTTATCCGCGAAAAGGGAAAGGTAATCGTGGCTGATGATGGTCGGCAGCTAGCCGGCAGCATTCTGGTGTACTGGGATGAAGTGCTTAACCGCCGGCTGGGAATAATTCTGGGAACCATCGGGTATGTCTTTGTCCGTGAAGGCTGGCGAAAGCACGGCCTGGCCGCCGGCATGCTCGGCTTCGGGCTGAAATACCTCAAAGAGCAGGGCTTCAAGTCGGCTGACCTGGAGGTTTATGCTTCCAACCGCCGGGCGCTGGGGCTTTATGAGCGGCTGGGCTTTAAAGTAATCGATGAGACCCAGCTTTTTGTTCTTAAGCTTTGATAGAGGTATTTTTAGAACAAAGGACAAAAGACCATGACGGAAAATAAAAAAATAGAAAAAACGCCACGCCTTTACTGCGACCTGGCCGGCTGGTTCCACCTGCTGACGGCGCCGGAGGACTACCAGACGGAAGCCGCATTCTACCGAGCTTTATTCCTGGAGAACTGCCATCCCCCGCCCCGGACATTACTCGACCTGGGCAGCGGCGGCGGCAATAACGCTTCACACTTCAAGTCCAGCTTTAAATTGACGCTTGTCGACCGCTCCGCGGAGATGCTGGAGGTCAGCCGCCGTATCAACCCGGAATGCGAACATATCCAGGGTGACATGAGGAACGTCCGGCTGGGCAGGCAGTTCGATGCCGTGTTCATCCATGACGCGGTCAGCTATATCACCACTAAAACCGACCTGGTTAAAACCATTAAAACGGCATACATGCACTGCCGGCCCGGCGGCGTCGCCCTGTTCGTGCCGGACTATGTGCGGGAAACCTTTGCTCCGTCGACCAGCCACGGCGGGCATGATGGCGGCAGCCGCGGCCTGCGCTACCTGATGTGGACGTGGGACCCGGACCCCGAGGATACCAGCTATATCATGGATTTCGCCTATCTGCTGAAAGACGGTGACGCCGTCACCTGTGAAAACGACCGGCATATCATGGGGTTGTTCGCTAAAGACGAATGGGTGGGGTTGATGGAAAAAATGGGATTTTCCGTTAAAGTAATCGAGCGACAGCCCAACTGGTGGCCGCCGATGGGAACAAGGCTGTTTTTGGGTATCAAACCCGAAAAGTAAAAAACGTTCTACAAGTTGATGCCGCCTACCTGGCAGAAGAGAAAAAGTAGCCCTACTTACTGGTTGCCACAGTTATGACAATTTTTCCCTTGGCGAGTCCTTCCTCAAGATAACCGAAAGCTTCGGGAACACCACTTAGCGGGTAACACCTATCAATAACGGGCTTAACTTTGCCGGCTTCAAAAAGCTCTTTTAAGAAATTTAAATCCTCTTTTTTATTTGGTTTCCATGCCCCTAGACCGATTTTCTTTTTACTAGTCATCATTTTCCCAAGAAGTATGTTTAGAAACACTCGAGTCATTGAACCTCCGACCATAACCACAATTCCCTCGCGAGTCAAAGCACGCTTGTAATCGAAAATCCAACGCAGTACTACAATGTCCAGAATCAGGTCATAATGCTGCCCATTTTTAGTAAAATCTTCCTGATTGTAATCAATGACATGGTCGGCACCGATCAAACGTAGCATTTCCAGTTTCTCCCCACTGTCCACGCCAGTCACTTCGGCCCCAAAGTGCTTTGCGATCTGAACCGCAAACGTACCCACACTACCACCTGCACCATTAATTAAAACCTTCTGTCCTGGCTGAATCGGTCTCTTAGCAAGAAGATGCTGCAAGGCGACGACTCCTGCTGTAGGTATGGCCGCTGCTTCCTCGAACGTCATACTGGCCGGTTTCAACCTTAATGCATCTTCAGGAACACATACATACTCAGCAAAAGCGCCGGAACCAAGCGGAAAAGATAAGTCCCCCCATATCTCATTACCAGGCTGAAACTGCTTTACCTTAGTACCAACCTCTTTAATTTGCCCTGCTATATCAGTTCCGAGTATCTTGTGCATTGGTCTCAAAGGCGCTACGATTCGGTTCACAAATACACCTTTCAAGATTTCTAGGTCAGCCGCGTTTAGGGATGACGCATAAACTTTGACAAGTGCCTCATTGTCCTTGGGCGCAGGCTTTTCTACTTCTTTGAGTTGAAGAACTTCCGGCGGGCCGTATTTTGTACAGATGATTGCTTTCATAAGATGTCCCACCCTATTCCCACTTACGCTCGTCGATGATGCCCGGCTGCTTCTCCCCTATCATCCCCGGGTTGACGAACTCTATCTTATCGATTTTAATGCGGCAGATGTCCTGGAACTTATTATTTATGTCAAGTGAAAGCTTGGCCGTGTCCACCCCGCTTTCTTTCAGTTCCACCTTCAGCATCATTTCATCGCGGTGCTCGCGGCGTCCCACGAGCAGCTGATAACAGGCTACCTGGCTGAAGCCCATGATGGCCTGGTCCGCCTGCTTGGCCACGATGAACATGCCTCGCACTTTTATGGCGTCCCCTGCTCTACCGACGATGCCGGTGATACGGTAGGCGGTGCGGCCGCAGGCGCATTTTTCGGTAACGTAAGAAGATAAATCACCGGTACCGAAGCGTAGCAGGCCCCAGTTTTTATTGTGCAGCTGGGTGGTGACGATTTCTCCTGTCTCGCCGGGGCCAAGCTGCTTGCCCGTTT
Organism: Dehalococcoidales bacterium; assembly: GCA_050018395.1. Lineage (GTDB taxonomy): Bacteria > Chloroflexota > Dehalococcoidia > Dehalococcoidales > RBG-16-60-22 > RBG-13-51-18. The sequence continues at coordinate 1,280 of JBEKAC010000042.1, read as the reverse complement.
CCGGGTCGACGATTTCCGTGACAAATTCGTCCATGAGGTGCATGCCGGACTTGTGCCGGCATTCGTAAGCGATGGCGCCGCCCGGCTCGGTGACGGCGTAAGCCTGGTAGGTATCGATGGCGTAGTCGTTTTCAAAGGTCTTGCGGAGGGAGGGGGGCAGCATCTCGCCGGTAAACCAGGCGCGCTTGATGTAAAAGTCGCGTTTGAAATTCTTGCCTGTTTCCTCGGTGCGCTTAATAATCGTGTTCAGAAAGCTGGGCGTTCCGCAGAAACCGGTGACCTTGAGGTCTTTTAATATTTGTATCTGGAGGTCGGTATTGCCGGTGCCGGCCACCACCACCGTCGCCCCGCAGCCGCGGATGCCTTCGTGGAAGAGGATGCCGGCGGGGGACAGGTGGTACGTAAAGGTGTTGATGACGATATCGCCCTTCCGGAACCCCGCCGCCCAGAAGCTCTTGGCGAACCATTTATAGCGCGACGGCTGGATTTCGTAGATGGGGCCGGGGGAAATGAAAACCCGCTCGACCTCCGCCGCCGGCATGGCGGTAAAGCCGCCATAAGGCAGAGACGCTTGCTCCATTTCCAGAAGGTCGGTCTTGCGGGTAACCGGCAGCTTTTCCAGGTCTTTAACGGTTTTGATTTCCGCGGGTCTGACGCCGGCTTTGTCGAGCAGTTTTTTCACCGCGGGGGCGCGGCGGTAGGTGTAAGCTACGTGCGCGGCCAACTTTTTATCGAGGTAAGCGCGGCGGGCGTCCGGCGCCATTGTTTCCAGTGCATCGTAAAATTCGCCTTTTTTGCCGCTTACAGCCATCGCTTTCTCCTCTTGTAATGCTTTACCTCGCGGTAGCTCTTCTTGGCGCCCAGAGCGGAAAGCCCCATGTAAAACTCTTTCACGTCCTCGTTATTCTTCAGGAAGTCGGCACTGCCGTCCAGCACGACACGCCCGTTTTCCATCACGTAACCGTAGTGTGCGATGCTCAAGGCGATGCGCACGTTCTGTTCCACGAGGAGGATGGAGGTCTTTTGCTCCGTGTTGAACCGCTTGATGATATCATAGATCTCTTCCACCAGCAACGGCGCCAGCCCCAGGGAAGGCTCGTCCAGCATCATCAGTTTGGGGGTGGCCATCATCGCCCGGCCGATGACCAGCATTTGCTGCTCGCCTCCGGAGAGATAGCCGGCCGTGTTGCGGCGGAGCTCTTTAAGGCGCGGGAAGTATTGATAGACCATTTCCAGGTCCTGCCGGACGGCGTGGCGTTCGCTGCGGTTGTGTGCGCCGA
>JBEKAC010000041.1:0-20893 GCA_050018395.1 Dehalococcoidales bacterium | reverse complement strand
CCGGCCGCACAGCTCATTGGGAGGGTTAAGTCCTTCAGAATATGTGCGTAGATATCAGCAGAATCTTAAACTAGAAGCATTAGTCACTTAACTCCTGGTACTAAAAATGGGGGCAGGTCACGGCCCCCCTCGTTTGATATAATCCTTCAGCATTTCCAATGTATTCTTATCCACGGGCAGCGTTCTCATACGCCGCCGCTCCTGTTCTTTGGCCACAGCTCCCTCTACCTTTAATCCACACTTGGGGCAGTAGGTATGGCTCTTCCCCAAATGGGCCCCGCATTCCTTGCAGTTAAGATTAATTCTTGCTTTGAGATGTTGAATAGTTACGGTGCCCGATTTAAAGTCAATATCTTTTACTTCAAGCGCCAAAGCTTCACTAATGCGACAGCCCAGGCGAAACAGGAGCCGGATCAAAAGCCGATCTCGCCAATAAAGGGCTGCCGCCTCTAGTTTTTCTACCTCATCAATTTCCAGGTAGGCCCTATTCATTTTGCATCATTATTCACAACTAATATGGTGCCACTTATTGTCTGCCATGAATTTACGAATGACTTTCTTCTCTTCATCAGAAGTAACGGTTATTTCTTTCCCACAATTACTACATGAGTATTTAACCGCATAGATATCCTTCGCTTTTTGGTATCCTTGTATTATTCCCTTTTTTCTAGCTTCCTCTACTGGCATTATCTTAATTTCATACTCGCCGATAAAATGAAGTAATAACTTCGGTAGGGTTATATTCATGCTCTTGATTAAAACCATGAGTTTCTCCTGTTTTTCTTTGGGTAACCGGGCGCTAACAGTGGGGTGGGTGCTTTCATATTTAATCCTTGAAGGAGTTTTCTTAAATTTCCTCATTATTTCCTCCCCGTACTTGACAAAATGCGAAAGATATGCTATATTATGTTCGTATGTTATCTTTTGTCTATGTTCCTATATAACGTACACTATGTACCATTATATAAAGGAAAATATAGCCTGTCAATGTTTGTAGGAGGTATTATTATATGACGAGAGCGAGGTTTAAAACAGAAGTTAAAATTTTCGCTTTAAAAGAACGCGAGCAGGGGAAGAGTTGGTCAATCATCCGCCACAATATTAAGGAAAGGTTTAAGGTCGAGCCCCCAACAGTTCGAGCAATGGAAAAATGGAAAAAATCCTTAAATCCAGAAAATATTGCTGCTGAGTTCTTCAAAGACGCCAAGCAAGAAATTCCTAAATTTAAAAAAGAGGTACAGATAGAAATGGGGCAAAATCTATTGCCGCTTATATCTCAAGCTAGGGAAGTTGGAGAGGATATGGAAGCCGCCACCTGGAAGTGGTTTTTCCAATGGGCAGAAAGCTATATCGGCAAAGAAAAATTTAAAAAGCTAGTCACGGATTATCTTTCTCAACAAGGGGATGTCTCAAGTGAGGAGGTTAAGTAATGAACAAGGAAAATGGTGCTATCCGAGTTGCGACATATACCAGGGTAAGCACACAGGAGCAAGCCCAAGAAGGGACATCACTGGATTTTCAAGACAGCCAGCTTACGACTTTGTGCCAGCTTCAACGGTGGTCTATCATCAATAGCTACACAGACCCCGGCTATTCTGGCAAGGATGGCAGTCGTCCAGGTTTAGAGAGACTGTTAGCCGATGCAAAAATCAGGCTGTTCGATAAGGTAGTTGTGTACAAGCTGGATCGGCTTGCCCGTAACCTCCGGCTGCTTTTAGAGATAGAGCAAAAGTTCAAGGCATATGGAGTGACTATTACTTCAGTCAAGGAGTCGGTAGATACATCAACCGGCACTGGCAAGATGGTATTTCAGATGTTCGGAATGATCGCTGAGTGGGAACGGGATGCCATCATCGAGCGTACTAAAAGTGGCCGGTTGCAAAGGTACAAGGACGGGTGTTGGGCTGGAGGTAGCGTGATTTTTGGATATGCTTATAACAAAGCTACCAAAAAGCTGATAATTGATGAATCAGAGGCTAGAATTGTCAGGAGGATTTACTCTGAATACCGCGACGGTAAAATGCTTCATGGGATATCAGAAGGACTGAATAAAGATAAAATCCCAGGACGAACCAAGCATTCTCTTGGTTGGAGGCAGAACGTGATAAGAGATATTCTAGTGAATCCTATGTACAGGGGTACTCAGATCGTCAACCGTCACGCGAGTATCTCGAATATCAATAAAATCGACCTCGATAACACAATCCAAATATCAGTACCGGCTATTGTTGATGAACAAACGTGGCAGATCGCCCAGGAGCGACTCAAGAACAATAAACACGTGAAGCCAATAAAGCAAGGGGAGTTTCTACTTCAGGGCATGATAAGCTGCGGATTATGCGGGTATGCTTACCGCGCCGCACGTGTCCATAAAGCCAGGTATTATTACTGCCGCGGTAAAATGAAGGACCATCATCTTGACGGTTCCCCCAGGTGCAAGTCTAATTACTTAAATGCTGAATGGCTGGAAAAGCAAGTCTGGCATCGTGTAGAGGAAATCATCAACGATCCCAACCGTCTGTTCGAGGTTCTAAAAAACACCATTGAGAATTTAAGATTAAGAGAAGCTGACTTAAACGCTAGGATAAAACCTATCGAAGAAAGATTGGCAGAAATCGCTTCACAGAAAGCCAAATTAGCTGATGATTGGGTAGTCCGTCACATGAATAACGACAAGTTTAAGGAGCTAAAGGACAATCTTGATCGGGAAGAAAGCCGTATCAGAGCATTGAAGGCTGAAATAGACCCATCTCAACTAGCCGACTTGGAGAGCACCAGGGGGGTGTTGTATTTCTGGGAAGATCAAATCAAATCCATGGCCTGGAATACTGAAAATGAGGATGGCAGTATGATGCGGCTGGTAAACGGACCTCACCAAATAGCACTAAAGGTCGTTGGCTTTGAGGATAAAACACTTAGCGACACTCTAGGCTTCCCGGCTTCAAAGCGTGAGCTTCTTGATAAATTACAGGTGAAACTGGTCGTATTTAGTGATAGAATTGAGGTTAACGGACTCTTTCCTATCCAACCAATTGATATCCAATCGTTAGTTTCCACAAAGGGAGATAAGAGAGGGTTTTAAACAACGTGGCGCGCCCCAAGGGCGCACCGTATGTGTTTTTTATCTTTTATTTGTGTTTTTGATTTTTGAGATTTGAGATTTGATTTTGCCCTACGGCAATCTCCACCCCACCCATTTGTCCCCATCCGCCTCTTTGCCGTAAGCCGCTTTGGGCGTGACCGCCCGCGCCAGCCCGGCCGCGGCAACCGTTTTGATGGCGTCCCCGGCGAGGAACGGCACCGCGCCGATCATCAGCAGATGGCCGAAGGAGGCCGGTGTGCCTTTAGCCAGGTTGAGCCAGAGGCCGAGCTGTAAAAGTCCGGGTCCGTAAATGAGGACAAAACTTGAGAAGAGCATGAGACCTAGCATGACACTGAAGCTCCGCGCCCGCACGTATTTATCGGTGAAATAACCCACGAAAAGCGCCGCCAGGATGAACCCGATGATGTAGCCGCCGGTCGGCCCCGTTAAATACGCCGCCCCGCCCTGGAAGCCCTGGAACCACGGCAGGCCGGCCGCGCCCAGGCCGATATATAACGCCATGCTGATGCCGCCCCACCATGTCCCCAGCATTACCCCGGCCAGCAGCGCCCCGAAGGTCTGCCCCGTCACCGGGACCGGGCTCCACGGCAGGTAAAATTTTAGCTGCGCCAGCAGGCCGGTAAGTGCGGCGACCCCTAAAGCCAGCGCCAGTTTCCGGGGTATTGCCAGCTCGTAGCGCCATTTAAAGACGCTGTACTTCGTCTGGTTGATTCTTACGCCTAACGTCATGGCCGTCTCCTGAAAAGGTAATTTGAAAATGGGGTGGGTCCGGATTTATTTCGTGGGCTTTTCGGTGCCGATGAGGGCTATCTCTATCTTATGGCCGCAGTGAGAACAGGTGACGATCATCGTCACCTGCTGTTTCATAACGCGCTCGGCCACGGCGGAGACGATGGAATCGACGTTATCCAGGCGGTCGTCCAGCATGTCGAGGCGTTTTTCCAGTCTTTCCAGTCCGGTGGTCTGCGTTTCTTCAGGCTTGGCCAAAGCAGCGTCCCTCTCACTAATTAATCAGACACATTATATGTCCTGGCGTTAAACTATGTCAAAAAATGTGTTGATTTATGCGTTTTCGGGGCGTATAATCCTCAATACACGTCAGGCGCCCTGATGAAGGAGGCATAAAATGACGGAGAAAGAGATCGGAATAATAAGTGATTTCTTCGCCCATGTGGTGGTCGCCGGCATCACGTTGAGCGGCGGGTTAAAAGTGGGGGACAAGATACATATCAAGGGGCATACTACGGACATCGAGATGGACATCACCTCGATGCAGATCGACAACAAGAACGTCACCGAGGCGAAAAAGGGCCAGTCCGTGGGCATTAAGGTACCAGAGCGGGTCCGTCAAGGAGATATCGTTTATAAAGTAGCTTAATAGCTAAAAATCAAAGCTTTATCACTTTTTACTTTTAATTTATGTCTTTGATTTTTGATTTTTGAGCTTTGAGTTGATTTCTTACCCCAGCCCCTTCACCAGGTTCGCCATTTCGATGGCGCTGACCGCCGCGTCAAAGCCCTTGTTGCCGTCCTTCGTGCCGGAGCGTTCGATGGCCTGTTCCAGCGTATCCGTGGTAATGACCCCGAAGATTACCGGCACCCCCGTTTTCAGCCCCACGTTGGCGATACCCTTGCTGACCTCCGCCGCGATATAGTCGAAGTGCGGCGTGCCGCCCCTTATCACCGCCCCCAGGCAGATGACGGCGTTGTATTTCTGGCTTTCCGCCATTTTCTGCGCGATCAGCGGGATCTCAAAGGAGCCGGGCGTCCAGGCTACCTCGATGTCCGCCTCCGCCACTCCGTGGCGCAGCAGGGCGTCCATCGCCCCTTCCAGCAGCTTACTGCTGAAAAACTCATTAAAACGCGAGACCACCACCCCGAATTTCAGCCCCTTGCCGATCAGGTTGCCTTCGTATTTCTTGCCCATCGTCGTCTCCTTATTCGATAATATCGCCCTCGTTGTCGGTGACAGACAGCAGATGCCCCAGTTTTTTCTGCTTGGTCTGGAGGTAGCGGCGGTTATGCGGGTTGGGCTGCGTCGTCAGCGGCAGCTGCTCGACGATTTTAAGACCGTAGCTCGCCAGCCCGCTCATTTTCTTGGGGTTGTTCGTCATCAGGCGCATGTTGTGTACCCCTAAATCCGCCAGTATCTGCGCCCCCACGCCGTAGTCACGCTGGTCGGCTTTAAAGCCGAGCGCCAGGTTGGCTTCGACGGTATCCATGCCTTTGTCCTGCAAGGCATAGGCTTTTATCTTGTTATGCAGCCCGATGCCCCGCCCCTCCTGCCGCATGTAGAGCACCACCCCCCGCCCCTCCGCCGCGATGCGTTTCATCGCCATTTCTATCTGTTCGCCGCAGTCGCACCGCAGGCTGTGGAAAACGTCGCCGGTCAGGCACTGGCTGTGCACTCGCACCAGCACCGGCTCTTCGGTGGCCACGTTGCCCAGCACCACCGCCAGGTGCTCGGCGGGATCGGTGGTGCTCCGGTAGGCGATGACTTTAAAGTTACCGAATTTGGTCGGCAACTTGGCTTCAGCCACCTTTTGCACCAGCCGTTCATGACCGTAGCGGTAGGCGATGAGGTCGGCCACACTGACTATTTTTACGTCGAGTTTTTTCGCGATTTTCTCCAATTGCGGCAGGCGCGCCATCGTGCCGTCCCCATTCATGATTTCACAGCAGACGCCGGCGGGGTAGAGCCCCGCCATCCTCGCCAGGTCCACCGTGGCTTCGGTCTGACCGGTGCGCACCAGCACGCCGCCGTCGCGGGCGCGTAAGGGGAACATGTGCCCTGGCATGAGGATATCCTCCGGTCTGGTTTTAGGATTGATAAGCGTTTGCACCGTGCAAGCGCGGTCGGCCGCGGAAATGCCGGTAGTGGTGCCGTATCTCGCCTCGACGGATACCGCAAACCCAGTCCCGAAGAGCGACGTGTTATTGCTGACCATCATCGGTATCCGCAGGGAGTCCAGCCTTTCGCCGGTCATCGGCATGCAGATAAGGCCCCGCCCGTGTTTGGCCATGTAGTTGATGGCCTCCGGCGTCACTTTCTCCGCCGCCATGATGAAATCGCCTTCATTTTCCCGGTCCTCGTCGTCCACGACGATGACGAATTTGCCGTTTTTAATGTCTTCGATTGCTTCCGGTATGGTTGCCAGTGGCATGTGTTGCTCCTTGGTGGCTTTAGTTCGCCATAAAACCATGTTCGCGTAAAAACGCGGTGGTGATGTCCTTGTGCTGGGTCTCCGCCAGGCTTTCCACGTATTTGCCGATGACGTCCGCCTCCAGGTTGACGATGTCGCCGGGCTTTCTGTCCGCCAGTATCGTGTGCTGGCGCGTGAACCCGACGATCGATACCCCGAAGGTATCTTTATCTTTAGTGGTCACGGTCAGGCTCGTGCCGTCCACGGCGATAAAGCCTTTGATGACGATGTAGCGCATGATTTCCGTCCCGGCCTGGAACCGCATCAGCACGGCGTCGCCTTCTCTGGCGACTTGAATCACCTTGCCGGTATCGTCGATATGCCCCTGCACCAGATGCCCGCCGATTTCCCCGTTGAAAGCCAGCGGGCGCTCCAGGTTGACCTTATCGCCGGGGTGCAGTTGGCCCAGATTGGTGCGCTTGAGCGTTTCCGGCATCAATTCCACAGAGAACGTCTTCTTGTCGAAAGCCGTGACCGTGAGGCAGATGCCGTTGACCGCCACGCTCCCCCCGATTTGCAGGTTGTTGAGCGTGTCTTTGGCGGCCACGGTCAGCCTGTCCGCTTTAACGGAGACAATACTGCCTACTTCTTGCACGATGCCGGTAAACACGCCTTACCCCTCCGGGGAGACCTGATTGTTTGATACTATTCTAACACTTGCCATAAGAGAGGCGCAACGCTATTGGCATCTTAAGTGTTTACCCCGAGCTCGCCGAAGGGTAGCGAAGGACTTGGTGGGGGGATGATGCTCTATTATTAGCCAAACATTTTATATATAATGATAGAATCAACCAGGATTGTAACTAAAGGACATTATTCTTGGATAGAAAGCCGCTAATATATGCCCTCGCTTCGGCCGTTTTATTCGGGTTAAGCTCGCCGTTGGCTAAACTCCTACTCGGTGATATATCGCCTGTAGCCCTCGCAGGCCTGCTCTACCTGGGAGCGTTTTTGGGGCTATCTTGTTATTCACTGGTCACTTTTAAGAAGACATACTCGCCGGAAAACAAAGCTACGCGTCTGGCAAAGCGAGATTTACCCTGGTTATCAGGCGCGATCCTGGCCGGCGGGATTGTAGCTCCCATTTGCCTGATGCTGGGTTTAAACCTTATTTCCGGCTTTTCAGCGTCGCTGCTGCTCAACCTGGAGGGGATTTGTACCGCCATCATTGCCGTTGTGATTTTCAAAGAAAATGCCGGCCGGAACCTGTGGCTGGCTCTGGTGTGCATGACGGTTGCCGGGGTATTTTTAAGCTGGGATACGGGTCAAAGCAGGTTCCACATTTTGGGGCCGCTGCTTGTTTTGCTGGCGACTTTTTGCTGGGGCGTTGATAATAATCTCACCCGTCAAATCTCCGAGAAAGACCCGGTCCAGATAACCACTATCAAGGGTTTGATAGCCGGCATCGTTTCATTGTCGCTAGCTCTGATTCTTAAAAAGCATATCTCTCTCAATATCACGATTTTATACGCTTTGCTGCTGGGGGCATTTAGCTATGGCATCAGCCTAGTATTTTTTATTAAAGCTCTTAAAGGTCTTGGGGCATCGCGCACCGGCACATTTTTCAGTACGGGGCCGTTCGTGGGTGCTTTAGTTTCTCTGTTCATCTTTAAAAATTGGAACGAATGGATAATATTGCCGGCTTTCCTGTCTATGGCAGCCGGTATGTGGTTTATTCTCCATGAAAGGCACGTTCACAGCCACGTTCACGCGGCCATCACCCACACTCACTCTCACCGACATGATGATATGCATCACCTTCACGAACACCCGCAGGTAATCAAGGGCGCTCACACCCACGAGCACACTCACCAACAATTAATCCACAGTCATGTCCATTGGCCAGATACTCACCACCGCCACGCGCATTGATAATAAAAAGGGGGCGGGTCTTTACCCCGCCCCCTTTTTATTACTTATTACTTACAGCTTATAGCTTGAACCTAGTTCCCCTGTCTGCCCCCAATGCCCTTGGCAGTCTTCGCACCGGCTTTCTCGCCCTCTTTCGGCCGCAGGTCGCGGGTGGTCTTGCCCGCCCGCCACATCTCTGAGTCGTGCATGACCGCCAGCTCCTTGCCTAGGACCTCCCGGTAGTCCGGCCCGCCCACGGATTCTATGACGCGTTTGGTTTCCGCACCCGTGGCCACTCTTTCGTAAAGCTCTTTAAAGACCGGCATGACGGCTTTCTTGAACTTCGGCTTCCAGTCCAGCGCGCCCCGCTGCGCCGTGGCGGAACAGTTGGCGTACATCCAGTCCATGCCGTTTTCCGCTACCAGCTTGATCAGGCTTTCCGTCAGCTCTTCGACGGTCTCGTTAAAGGCTTCACTGGGCGTATGCCCGTGTTCTCTCAAGGTATCGTATTGCGCCTCCATGATGCCGGCCAGCGCGCCCATCAGCACGCCGCGCTCGCCGACGAGGTCGCTGAACACTTCGTTCTCGAAGGTGGTCGGGAACAAATAGCCGGCGCCGACGGCGATACCCACCGCCAGGCAGCGCTCTTTGGCCCGCCCCGTGGCGTCCTGGAAAACGGCGAAGCTGGCGTTGATGCCCGCCCCGGAAAGGAAGTTCCGCCGTAGCGATGTACCGCTCCCCTTGGGCGCCACCATGATGACATCCACGTCTTTCGGCGGGATGATGCCCGTCTGGTCTTTGTAAACGATGGAAAAGCCGTGCGAAAAATACAGTGCCTTGCCGGCCGTCAGCTGCTTTTTAATGGTCGGCCAGATTAACCTCTGGGAGGCATCGCTGGTCAGCATTTCGATGATGGTGCCGCGTTTGGCCGCCTCTTCAATCTCGAAAAGGTCTTTGCCGGGCTTCCACCCGTCCGCCACCGCCCGGTCCCAGTCCCGCATGAACTCTTTGCTCTGCCCCACGATGACGTTGAAACCGTTATCTTTCATATTTAGCGACTGCCCCGGCCCCTGCACCCCGTACCCGATAACCGCAATGGTCTCGTTCTTTAAGACCTTGCGGGCTTTCTCCATCGGGAACTCGCTCCGCATTACCACCTCTTCCTTGACGCCGCCGAAATCGATAAGTGCCATTTTATTTACCTCCATAACTTAAAAAACTCGTAATTAGAGTATAGCTTTAGCCGACGCTGAAAATCAAGAACTAACCAACCGCGCTTACGGGCATTGGATGACACCCTGCGCCCAAAGGCAGCCGCCGCAGGTAGGGAAGGTATTTCCAAAACAGTCCTCTTCGTTACCTAATATCAGCTCGCAGCTGCCGCAGGTCGTGCACGGCGCAAACGCGAATGATTGCACGCGTTCTCTGAAAGCGATATGTTCTGGTGCATTCCACAGGTCGAGTAGACTGCGTTCCTTAATATTGCCGACTGCCCAGTGCCGCGAATAGCGCCGGTCATTGCGCAGGTAGTCGAGGTAGCTGGTGACGCTATGCAGCAGCGGCAGGCAGGGGCTGAAATCGCCGTCCCATCTAATCGCCCCGGCGCCTTTCGATATGAAAGGACAGCGGTTTTTCATGTTCTCGGTGTTAAAACCGGACCAGCTGGCGGAAAGATTACGCAGCGCCTGAGAAACAGGGGCCTGGGTAATCTCATTTACATCGATTTGAGGCAGGCTGAAATGGGAGTAGTCGTTGTCTTTAATTGCCCGGTAATAGAGTACATCATCGATCATTTCCGGGGTGTAAGGTAAAACATTGGTCAGCATGAAGAGTTCCGCCCCGTAACGCTGGCCGATATTTATAACCTCGGGCAGGTCCGCGATGTTGCGTTTCATCGCCACGAAAGCGATACCCAGTTTTATCCGGGGAAGCGGGAAAAGACTTTTCGTATGCTCGGTGCCGAATACTTCGTCGACGATATTCTTGAAATGCTCGAGGTTCTTCAGCACTTTGGGCAGGGCCGCTCCCAACCGGATATCCGCGTAGCTCTCCGGCGTGGCTCCGTCCAAAGAAACCCAGAGCGTATCCAGCCCCGCCTCTATCAGCTCCCGGGATATTTTCCGGGTGAGTAGTGTTCCATTGGTGATAAGCTCTACCGACGTGTTGAGTTCTTTCAACCGACTTATCATTTTGACGATATCGGGATGAAAAAGTGGCTCCCCGAAACCCCCGAGAAATACCGTGGGCACCGGTGAAAAGGCTTTCAGTCCTTCGACTACCCTGGCAAAAATTTCCTCGGACATCATGCCCTGGGGTTCATCCCAGGCATTGCGCATACACGTGCGGCAGTCCAGGTTACAGCGGCTCGTTGGCTCGATATACAGTTTGGCCAGTCGTGATGGCAGCTCCAGCTGCAAACCGGCCGGGTTTTCCATCAGCCGGATGCGGCTTCCCGGCTTGATATTATACCGGGAAACCAGCTCTGGCGGGAGTTTTACGCGTCCTTCTTTATCGATTACTAAATCGTTGGTTTTTTCCTGGTCCATACTTTAATGATATCATAACGCCCGGCCGTTTTTTATTCGTGGAATTATCCAGCGGCATCTCCAACCTTCCTGACTTTCTATGAAACTAAAATACTAAAAGCGGACACCGTTGACAATAACCGTTTTACGGTGTAAAGTTTCATATAATCAAGGTTTTAGTGCTCATTACATACCTTTACCAAGGAGGTTGTACCGGAATGCGAAAGTACGTTGGCGGAGCCCTGATAATACTGCTGATAATGGCTTTATTGCTGCCCGGCTGCTCCTCGGGGAAGAGCGGCTCAAACACTAATCCGGGCTCTACGACGACTAATCCATCTAACAGCAAGGCAATCGTTATTACCTTTACTGTCAACACCGTTACCCAGATAAAAGGGTACTATATGACTAACACTGCGAAGGACGGCGATGTATACATCGTTCTAGAAACGACTATTGAGAATCACAGCAATGACGCGTTCAATATCGACCCGATGAATTTCTACGTAATAGCCGGCGGCATCAGCTATAGGCAAGCCATGCTCCTTGATATAGATAATGCCATTCAATTAGGAGTTGTGAAAAAAGCTGACACACTGAAAGGTAAGCTCGTCTTTGAAGTGCCGGCGGGTACCACCGATTTTACCATGGAATATCACGGCGACAAGAGTTATAACATCCAGTGGGTTAAGCAGTAGAAAATTCGTCTCAGCAATTAGTGTTTTTGACTTAGAGCTTTCTTCCCCAGGTGCTCCCGTGCCTGCTGAATGAACGCCTCGAAGCGGATGGACTCGCCGGGGTCTTTGGTTCCCTCCACCACCACGTTCAGCACGGGCAGACCGTAGTCCTGCCGGTACTGGTGTAGCAGCAGACTCACGATGGTCCCCGGCATGCACCCGAAGGGTAGGATGTTCACGATGCCGTCGAAGCCGTGCTCGGCGTACTCCACCACGCGCCCCATGCTTAAAATAGCTTCGCCCTCTACCGCCGGCGTCAGGTATTTATGGCCGCGGTCGATGATTTCCTGGGCGGACAGCTCGCGCCTGAATGATTCTATCGCCGGGTCGAACTCTTTGCGGATGCCTTCGACGATGTTTTCCATGACGATTTCCGTCAGTTTCTGCTTCGTCCAGTCACGCCAGCCGCCTTCCAGGTGCAGCCGGTAGCGCCGCTTGCGCTGGTGATCGATATAGTCGAACCATTCCTCGATGGGCGGTACGCCGCACTGCGCCCCTAACGCCTCCAGTTTTCGCACCAGCCCGTCGTTGGCGAAGTGGTTGCTCCGTACAAATATCTCCCCCACGATGCCGACGCGCGGCTTGCGCACGCTGGTGTCAATCTTCACCGCCTCGAAAGCCTGCCGTACCTGATGTGAGAATTTCGTTAAAGTGGCGCTGTCCTGCCCTACGTTCTTGATCAGCTTATCCAGCCATTCTTTATAAACGGCGTCGATTTCGCCCTTGTTGACCTCATAAGGGCGCCGCTCGAGCACAATTTTCTGCATGGAGTCCAGGACGATAAAGGACCGCCAGGCATTGATGCGGAAGCCTTTGCCCATGTTGGAGAGGTCGTTATGGTAGCCGCCTGTCTGGTCGAACACTAGGATGGGCACGTTCGGCAGGTTAAGATCATCCAGTATCAGGCGGTGCAGCCGGTTGTATTGACCGAAGCGGCAGGGCCCGCTGGCTGCCGGCATGAAGAAAGCGGCGTGGTCTGGGTCGAAGTCCGGCGCCATCGTTTTCTTGACGATGTCCCCGGTGGTGATGATGCTGGGGTAGCACTCCTTGCCGGTGGTATATTTGCGGCCGATCTCCAGCGTCAGATTGTCTGATTCGGGCAGCGGTTCGGCGTCCACGCCGCCGTGCCGCATAGCCGCCGCCAGCAGGTAGCCGTGGTCGATCATATAGGGCACGTAAACCCGCCGGTGGTTGGTGTGGTCGGAAGAGATGCTGACGAACGGCATATATTTGCTGGTGCCGCGGGTGCGGGCGTTAATTATCGTATCGATGAAAGCCTCGCAGCGGGTGATGATGCCGGCGTCCGCGGAATGCTCGTCGATTTCTATGGTCAGGAAGGGTTTGCCCTCCGTCTCCTTGCCGAAAAACTTGAGGATATAGGAGTCCGGCCCGCAGGCGAAGTTGGTAACATATAGACCGAAAAGGCGCGGGTCGGTGGCGATCATCCGGGCGGCGGCCAATATTTTCTGCCCGGCCTTCCAGTACATGTTGGGGTGGGCTTTAATGACCTCCCCGGCCACAGATTGCAGCGGCAGGAAGTCGATAGGGATGGCCATGATATTCATGTCCCGCAGCTTTTCCGGGATGTTCAGCGTCATCGCTTCGTCATAGGTGTTGTAAGCCCGCCCTAAAATAATAATCGCTTTTTCGTCCGGCTTGAGCTGGGAAAGCACTTCCTCCCCCCGTTTTTGCTGCCAGGCGTTGAAGGCGTCCAGGGCCTGGAAACCGGCGGCAACAGCTTTATCGATTGTTTCCCCGGAGGTTATCCCGGCGTTGCGTGCCGTCTTCACCAGCACCTTTTTCAGCCGGGCGCGGCCGCGGTCCGGGTGGATGACCGGTCTCAAGACTAAAGGTTTTTTACCTTCCGGCGGGTTCAGGGCTTCTTTAATGCGTGTCGAGCTCAACAGCAGGTAAGGCAGGCTCTGCGTTAGCGGACAGTTCCATGACTTGCTGAAGTCGTCGTCGAGCTTTTCCATGGTGCACTGTACCGGCAGGAAGATGATGTCCGGCTTCTTGGCCAGCAGATTAAGCATGTGCCCGTGCGCCAGCTTGATCGGCAGGCACGGCTCTTCCACGATGTTTTCCACGCCCTGCCGGATAATATGCCGGTTGGTGGGGTCGGAGAGCACCACCTGGAAGCCAAGCTCGGTGAAAAAGCCTTTCCAGAGCGGGTACAGCTCGTGGAAGAACAGAACCCGGGGGATGCCAACCGTCTTGCCGTTAGGTTTATCCGGCTTATCTTTGGGATAGGTATTGACCAGTTTTTCCGCCCGCTCGTCGAAAAGGCGCGGTATTTTAGAGGACTGGCGTTTTTCTTTCTTTTCCGCGCTGTCCCATTTGCCGCAGCGCGAGCCGTAGAAAAGCGGTTTTTCCTTCTCGAAGACGACCTTATGGATTTCACAGCGGTTGGAGCAGCTCTGGCATTCGAAGGAAGAAAGCTCGTATTTGCGGTTGACGAGGTTAAAGCCGCGGAAAGCGGTCTTCCGGCCGGTGGCTTCTATTTCGTCCTTCGCCAGCATGGCCACGCCGATGGCTCCCAGGATATCATGCTGTGGCGGTACGGTTATTTTCTTGCCCAGCACCGCCTCGAAAGCGGCTTTCACCGCGCGGTTGAAGGCGGTGCCGCCCTGGAAAAGGATATGATCGCCGATTTTCCGGTCTTCGACCACTTTGGTCAGGTAGTTTTTCACCACGGAGTAAGCCAGCCCGGCCACCAGGTCTTCTTTAGCCGCCCCCCGCTGCTTGCAGTAGTTCTGCTGGCTCTCCATGAAAACGGTACAGCGTTCGCCGAGGTCCAGGGGGTATTTAGCGGCCAGCCCCAGTTCCCCGAATTCCTCTTTAATGTTAATACCCAGCTTTTCCGCCTGCTCTTCGAGGAAGGAGCCGGTGCCGGCGGCGCAGACCTTGTTCATCGCAAAGTCGACAATGGTGCCGTTTTGCAGGCTGATGTACTTGGCGTCCTGCCCGCCGATTTCAAAGATTGTATCCACTTCCGGGCAGACGAAGGCGGCGGCCCGGGCATGGCTGGTAATCTCGTTGTGTATCACGTCCGCGCCGAAGAACTCGCCGGTCATGTACCTGCCGGAGCCGGTGGAGCCGGTGCCTTTGATGATGACCCTGTCCCCCAGCTCTTTACCCACTTCCAGCAGGCCCTGTTTGACAGCCTCGATGGGGCGGCTGGCGGTCATCAGGTAGCGCCGGGCCAGCACCCGGTTGTTCTTATCGATCACCACCACGTTGGTGCTGATAGAGCCAATGTCCACGCCGATGTACGCTTCCACCGGTTTATCGGTTTCCAGTTTCACGGAATCGATTTCGACAGGGTAGTTATCGCCGACAAGCGGCGACAGGGTGGTAAATTCGTATTTTCTGGTCCGGATGTATTCTTGCAGACGCTGGAGGGTATCCGCCGGCAGCGCTTTATCCTGGCTGACGAGGGCCGCTCCCACCGCCCCCAGCACCGCAAAATGCTCCGGGATGATCAGGTCTTTTTCTGCCAGTTCCAGTACTTCGAGCACGGCGCGCCGGATGCCTTTATTAGCCGCCACCCCTCCCTGGAAAGAGACGGGCTTATCCAGATCGCGCCCGCGGATGACCTGCCCTTTAAAGTTGCGTATCATCGCGAAGCACAGCCCGGCCACGATATCATGCACCGGCGTCCCCACCTGCTGTAGATGGATCATGTCACTCTTGGCAAAGACGCTGCAGCGGCCGGCCACCCGGGGCGGATTTTCTGATTTAAGTGCCACGTCGCCGAAGTCTTCGATAGCGATGCCCATGCGGGATGCCTGCTGGTCCAGGAAGGAGCCGGTGCCGGCGGCGCAGACGCCGTTTAACGCGAAGTCCGTCACCTTGGGGGCGGTCTCGCCCGGCTCTTTTTTCAGCACAATGAGCTTGGAGTCCTCGCCGCCGATTTCCAGTATTGTCCGCACCTCCGGATGAAAGCGCGTGGTGCCGGCGGCCTGGGCGGTGATTTCATTAGCGAAGGGGATTCCCAGCAAAGCGGCGATTAGCTGCCCGCCGGTGCCGGTGGCGCCCGCCGCTTTGAATTGTTCCGGCGGGTATTTAGACAGCAGCTCTTCCAGTATCACCAGGACTGTCTCGATGGGCTGCCCCCGGGTGCGGACATATCTGGAATCGATAATGCTTTCATTATCATCCAGCACAACGACTTTGGCCGTCACCGAGCCGATATCGATGCCAAGTTTCATGATAAAACAAGTCCTGGCGCTAAATTATTATTTTCCGACAAAATAAGGCCCACTTTTATATATTATAACGTTGTACAAAACGCCTGTAAACACGAGATGATTTTTCGATGAAGTAAGTTGAGGCGGGGTTGGAAAATCGGGGGCTAAGATTAGTGCAGCGAGAAATATAGGTCTAAAAGAATGCTCAACGTCCTGGTGGCGTTCACCATCTGGGTTATCTCCGCTTTGGTGCCGGACATACGGCTAAGCTGTTTTTCCATGTCATCGATCAGGTTGGTTACGACTTTGCGGAGGCTTTCTGCGTTCTGGCCGGTTTTCAGGGCGCTCACCTGGCGGATGATATCCGGTTTGGCTACGGTCTTGAGCTGGTCCAGCGCCATGTTCAGATTCAGAGTCTGCAACCCCTGGAGCACGCCCTTGACTTTTTTACCCTGCTCAACCCGCTGGCGTTCCTGTTTGGCGTGGTCTTCCTGTTGCTTGGTAAACTTACGGGATAGGGCCAGTAGTTCATCGAGACCGCTATCTTCTTCTGCCATGGCCGATTCCTTCTTAAGGTATTACTTGAGAAGCCTGACAAATTCTTCGCCGGTGATTCCGGCGCCGTCGAGTATTGAAGCTAATGTACCGGTGTCAACGTTTTTATGATCGGGAACAATGACTTGACTAAAGGGGCTTTCTCTACGTAATACTATATGACTGCCTTTTCTCCGTTTGATATAAAAACCTGCTTTTTGTAGCGCTTTTAGTACTTCTTTACCGCTAAGCCCACGAGGCAGCTTGGTCACTTGGCGGCCACCTCAATCTCTATGGTGTCTCTGCCGATCTCGGTGGGAACGGGAAGGCCGTCTTCAAGAAGAGCTTCGATATAGGCTTCCATAGCTTCTTTGATGTTTCCCAGAGCTTCCTGTTTGGACTTACCCTGTGAAACACAGCCTTTTAAAGCCGGGGCATAGGCAACGTAACCGGATTCGTTACCCTTTTCGATGATGATGGTATATTTCATTTCATTATTATCTGGCTGGGGCGGAAGGAGTCGAACCTTCGCATACAGATCCAGAGTCTGCTGTCCTACCACTAGACGACGCCCCATTGACAGCTAAATTATAACACGAAGCTTTTTCCGAGACAATAACCTCATTTGACACCCAAACGTCGAATAGCTATTGTATTACGTAAGGAGATTTAGACGTGCCGGATATCGCCAAATTGCAAAAAGACCTGGGAATTATCTTCGTTAAAACGAGCTTGCTGGAACAGGCCCTGGTGCATAGCTCTTACGTGAACGAAAACCCCGCCCACACCCTCGGGCATAATGAAAGGCTGGAGTTTCTGGGCGATGCGGTGCTGGACTTCATCGTCGCCGATAAGCTTTACCGGGAGTTCCCGGACCTGAGTGAAGGTGAAATGACCCGCCTCCGTGCCGGTTTAGTCCGCCGCGATACGCTGGCTAATGTGGCCCGTAAAATAAAACTCGGTGATTTTCTTTACATGGGTAAAGGTGAGGAGTCCAGCGGCGGGCGGAACAAATCGCCCAACCTGGCCGGGGCGCTGGAAGCGCTTATTGCCGCCGTCTTTATCGACGGTGGTATTTCAACTACAGAGAGTATGATTAAAGACCTTTTCGCTGAAGAATGGGAAAAGCTGACCAGCCGCGGCATCGGCACCGAGTATAAGTCCCGCCTTCAGGAGATCGTACAGTCCAGGTTCCAGGCCCCTCCCGTTTACCGCCTTGTTGAGGAAAGCGGCCCGGACCATGAAAAAAGCTTTGTGATCGAGGTAATCGTGAATTCCAAGGTGGTTGGGACCGGCACCGGTAAGACGAAAAAGGCGGCGGAAACGGAGGCCGCCCGGCGAGCGCTGGAAAGCCTGGCGGGGGGCTTTACGGCGTAAATGCTATCTGCTAAACTTTCAGCAAGGAGTATTTAAGTAGCTTAGTGAGGTGTAACTTATGGGCAGGCAAGGAGATTATTCTCACCGCGAAAAGAAGAAAACAAAAAAAGACGCCAAGAAAATAGCCCCGATCACGGTCACGGCACCACCGGTCGAGGTTGAAGTTGTTAGAAAGAAAAGAAAACCCCGGGAGGATGAGGAATAACTGCTTCTCCGCCGTTTAGCGGAAGCAAAGATGCGGGTGGTCTTTAGTGCCTGAAATGGCGTCACTCCGGGCGACGGTTCACGGGCGTGTTCAGGGCGTCTTTTTTCGCGCTTTTGTGGAAGACCGTGCCGTCCAGTTGAACCTGACCGGTTACGTACGCAACCGGCCCGGGAATATCGTCGAGGTGAATGCGGAAGGGGACAAACCGGACCTGGAAAAGCTCGTTGATTTTCTTAAGGCGGGCCCGCCGGGCTCCAGGGTGGATTCGGTGGACGTCGAATGGGTAGAATATACGGCGAATTTCAAAGATTTTAGTGCCAGGTATTAAGCTTTGGCCCTCTGGTTTTTTGTTGAAAGACCCTTAGCCTGTGTTTATTAGCTCATTATGACTTGTTAACTGTCTTCCCCAGTAACAGTCGCTCTAGAACACATGGTGGAACATATTTACTAACAACCTTTTCCCATCCCTCTGGCCCAATAAGTCCCCGGACGATGCTGGAACTGATTTCGATCATTTCTCTTGGCGGCAATAAAAACACGGTCACTATTTCGGAATTAAGATCACGATTAACATAGCTTAAAGACTTCTCATATTCGTAGTCGCCGGTGCTCCTTATTCCTCTTAAAATGAATTTGGCGCCTATGCTCTCTGCATACTTAATGAGAAATTTGTTTTGGTATTTGTCTACACTTACGTTCTCATATCCGGCTATAGATTTCTGAATCATCATGACTCTTTCTCTTGCGGAAAAATAGCATATTTTATCCGGATTTGTTCCAACAGCCACGACGAGTTTATCGAAAAGGCTGGATCCCCTCTGAATCATCCAGAGATGACCTAGTGTTACCGGATCAAAGGTCCCTGCATACACTGCAATACGCTTTTGTGGCTTCACGGTTCTCTCCATGATATTTACTATACCATTTCTCGATTAACTCGTTGATACAAATGATTTATCGCAGGACATAATTTGGTTTTTTTGAAACTGAATGCGCCGGAAAGGTCTAGTAATCCTATGAGGAGTTAAGCCTGCAGCTCTACCTTGGCCGATTTTATCAGATCGAGGTAGCCTATCTTCAGTCCGAGTGTTTCAGCTACTTCACGGTCGGCATCATAGGGCTCGCCGATAAATATTTTATCGTATTCCTCGACGTCGCCATCGTTCGGTTCGGCTTTCACGGCGAATTTCTGTCTGGCTTCGACGATGCCCAGGTCGAAGGGGAGAGTAAAATAGAGGTCCGCCAGGACTTTATCTATCCCCAAACTGTAAAGATTTTCCCAGCCACCGGAGGTGTCCCCGTGGTATTTACTGCTGGGCAGCAGGGAGAGCAGGTTGGGTATGGTGAAGCTGCCGGAGCCGTTGTAAGTTTTCAGCGGCGCCACGGTGATAAGATAGTCGCTGGATAAAATTACATTCGGCACCCAGAAGGTCGGCACGGCGAAGGGCTTGGGCAGGGGATTATCCACTTCCACAAAAATACAGTCCTTGACGTCCAGCGTCAGCACCCGCGGGAAATTATAGCCGAGCGCCTGGTAAATCGGGCGGGTAGGAACACCGCCCGGGGTGCCTTCCAGCAGGATAATATCGGCGTCGCTTACCCGGCGTATACTGGAGATAATCGCCGCCAGCATCTCGGCGCTGGTGGATACCGGATAGGGTAGCGGGTAGGCCGCGGTGGGTTTGATCAGGACGCGCCGCGCCCTGGCCACCACGGACGGTACCTTGAATACGAAATCCGAGGTCTCAAAAATCAACTCTTCCTCCTCAGGGAGATGTGCAGGTTTTTAATTTCGCCGTTGCCCGGCGGGCCGGGTATCATCGCGGTCAGCGTGCGCGCCAACATTTCCTGGAGCGCCGGATTCACGGTGACCGGCTGGCCGTTGATCACCATATCGAGTTCGGTCTGGCCGTTTGTAGTGATCAGTGTCTTTTCGATGATGTCCGCGACGCCGTTGATATCATCGTGAGACAACTGGGGCACGGCCACGTCGAGCGGCTCGTCCGTCACTACCGCCAATAAAAGCCCGGGGTCGGTCACCAGGTCTTTGCCCTGGTCCGCGCGATGGACTTCTATCTTGGGATAGTTGCTGCCCTTGAAGCCCTCCGTCAGCAGGATATCGAAGTCCCAGGCTACGTAGCTGGCCAGGTCCCGCGGGTCAAAATAGCTGTCGGTGCGCCGGTAAATCGCCAGGTGGTCCAGCGAGTTGATGGCGGAAAGCTCGGTGCCCGCCTGGGTAAAGCGCCAGGTATCTTTAGCGGCGGTATCCAGGTCGTCCTTATGGTGGGAGTGCTTGACGATGGCCACCTTGTAGCCACGCCTTTTCAGCTCCGCGATGAGCTTTTCCAGCAGGGTCGTCTTGCCGGAGCTGGATTTCCCGACGATTGATATTATCGAACGCATTTTTTATTAACTTCCCAACGTTAAATGTTTACTTCTTCATTCCAGTCCAGCATCAGGGCCTGGACGGTCTCGCCTTTATTAACGACACTTTTTTCTTCCGGGATGAGCACCAGCCCGTTCGCCAGGCTCATGGACGTCAGTATCCCGGAGCCCTGCGGCCCGGTGAGTCTGGCGTAATAGTGGCCGTTGCGCCGCTGGATGATGGCGCGGTCGTAGATGCGTCTGCCGGCGTCATTGATGACGCTGTCTTCCAGGATAGCCGGCACCGTGGGCTTAACGAAATTCGTTTTGCCCATCATCTTGAGCAGCGCCGGCCTGACGAACAGCTCGAAGCTGACCATGCAGCTCACGGCGTTGCCGGGCAGGCCCAGGTGGGGAATGCTGCGGGGGTGGCCGCTTTTGTCTTTGCCCTTGATTTTCCCGAAGGCTAAAGGTTTCCCCGGCTTTACCCGTACTTTCCAGAAGACCATCTCGCCGTCTCTTTCCAGGATGTCTTTCACCATGTCGTAATCACCCATGGAGACCCCGCCGGTGGTCAGCAGCATATCGGCGTCCTGCGCCTGTTTCAGCTTGCCCAACAGCTCTTTTTCCTCGTCGCGGGAGATGCCCAGGTTTTTGGGGATGCAGCCGTAGCGTTTCACCAGGCTGTTGATGCTGTAGCTGTTGCTATCGTATATCTTGCCCGGCGGCAGCGGCTGCCCGATTTCCACCAGCTCATTGCCGGTGGACAGCACCGCCACAACCGGCCGCCTAATGACTCTCGCC
>JBEKAC010000040.1:0-21825 GCA_050018395.1 Dehalococcoidales bacterium | reverse complement strand
GGAGAGGATTAAGGTGAGGGGGATTACAAAATCCCTCTCACTTTCCCTTTTTCAAAGGGAGATATTTTCTCCCCTTTTTACCTCACCCCCTTTAGTTCCCCCTCTCCGCTAGCGGAGAGGGGGTTAGAGAGTGAGGTTTTATTCCCTATTTAAATCGTGAATCACTTTAATGCCGATGAGCGTCAGGTCGGGATTGACCTTATCGATGGTCTTTGATTCTTTAGCGATGATATTGGCGTACCCGCCCGTCGCCACCACCATGGCCTTTTCCCCCAGTTCCTCCTGTATGCGTTCCACGATGCCATCGATTAGCCCCGCCCACCCGAAGATGATACCGGACTGCATCGCGGCCACGGTGTTGGGCCCAATGGTCTTTTTCGGCCGCACCAGGTCCACGCGTGGCAGGGCGGCGGTCCGCGTATAGAGTGCCTCCGCAGAGATGCCGATGCCGGGGGCGATTACCCCGCCCATATAGTTCCCTTCGCGGTTAACGATGGCGAAAGCTGTGGCCGTGCCCAGCGCCACCACGATGACCGGCGGCTTATAAAGATGGAGCGCCGCAGCGGCGTTGGCGATGAGGTCGGCGCCGATCTCCCGCGGATTTTCATAGCGGATGCGTACCCCCGTTTTTATCCCCGGCCCGATGATCAGCGGCTTCACGCTGAAGTATTTTTCCATCAGCTCGTTGAAAATCGTCAAAAGCGGCGGCACCACGCAGCTGATAGCACACTCTGTAATCTCGGCAACGGGTATATCCTGGTGGCGCAGCAAATCCAGGAGCATGATGCCGTACTCGTCCGGCATACGGTGCATGCCCGTGGAGATGCGCCAGTTGGCGCTCAGCTTTTCACCGTCGAACAGGCCTATTTTAATGTTGGTGTTGGCGATATCGAAGGCCATTAGCATCTTTCACCCCCGCTTAGCCGCTGTTTTCAGCTGTTTGATGGTCATGGGCAGCACCGGCAGCAGGTCCGAGGCGAGCATGCCGGTATCGCCGATTTCCATCCTTATTCTGTCGCCGGCGGCGCCGTGCAGATACACCCCGAGCGTGGCGGCG
Organism: Dehalococcoidales bacterium; assembly: GCA_050018395.1. GTDB lineage: Bacteria > Chloroflexota > Dehalococcoidia > Dehalococcoidales > RBG-16-60-22 > RBG-13-51-18. The sequence goes on along the minus strand of JBEKAC010000040.1, from coordinate 20,768 downwards.
TCAAAAAGGTCAAGTCCCTGCGCGGCCAGGCCGGCAATGATGCCCGCCAGCACGTCGCCTGTTCCCGCCGTGGCCAGCCCCGGGTTGGCGAATGGACTGACGCGGCAGCGCCCGTCCGCCGTGGCGATGACGCTGAAAGCGCCCTTTAAAACGATGGTTTTCCGCCAGGCGGCGGCGAATTTGTAGGCGGTACCCAGCCGGTCGGCCTGTATCTCATCAATGGTCAGGCCACAGAGCCGGGACATTTCACCGGGGTGCGGCGTCAGTACGGTGTTTTTGGGCAGTTTCTTTGGCCAGTCCGGTATTTCGGCCAGGATATTCAAAGCGTCGGCGTCCAGCACGAGCGGAGGCAGCCCAGGCTTGAAAAGCAGGGAGCGGATAAACTCCGTGACAGATGAGTCTTTCCCGATGCCACAGCCGGCCAGCAGGACGTTATAGTTCGCACACTCCCGCTGTACGATATCCGCCGCTTCTGCGGCGTCGATGCCCCGCTTTACTTCCGGCAGCGGCAGATAGGTCGCTTCCGCCAGCTTGGCGGCGATGACCGGCTGAACGCTCCTGGTGGTGGCCAGCGTCACCCATCCGGCCCCCGCCCGCAAAGCCCCGCCACACGCAAGATAGGCCGCACCAATATAGTTCGTTGAGCCGGCCACGACCAGCACCCTGCCAAAGGTCCCCTTGTTCGCATTGAGCGGCCGGCGCGGCAGCGTAAGCCCTGCCCAGGTCCCCGTTATCAGCTCGGTTTTTACGGCGTCCGCCAGCGATGCCGCGATACCGATATCGACGATTTTAATATTACCCACATGCTCCGCCCCCGGGAAGTTGAATAGCCCGGGCTTGGGGAAGGCCAGCGTCACGGTAACGTCGGCGGTGGGGCAGGCGGGGTCGATGGCGCCGGTATCGGCGTCCATGCCAGATGGTAAATCGATGGCGATGAGCGCCAGATGCCGCGCGGCCTTGGCGGCATTCACTTTTTCCAGAGTTTTTTGAAAAACGCCCTCCAGCGGCCGCATCCTGCCGGTCCCCAGCAGGCCGTCGATGATACAGGCAGTTGTTGCCAGTATCTCATCCAGTTTTTTCAGGTTTTTATCGCTGCTGGCCTCGATGCAGCTGATATCGCTGTCTTTTACCAGCTGGAGGTTAGTGTCTTCGGCCGGCCGCGGGCTGCACAAGTACACCGTCACGTTAGCCCCGTACTCGCGGAGGTAGCGCGCCGCCACGAGCCCGTCGCCGCCGTTATTGCCCGCCCCGATCAAACACAGGATTTGCTGCTTTTCGATGTCGCCCAGATAGTCCCGGGTCACTTCCGCTACCACCCGGCCGGCGTTTTCCATCAACAGGCTGGTAGACGTGCCCAGGCGGGCGCATTCTTTGTCTATCTCCCGCATTTGTGCCGCGGTAACTATTTTCATCATGGTTATGTTGAGTGTAGCAATAAATGGGAATACGGTCAAGCGATTTTGCGGATGTGTGTGCCCTGGTAATGAATACTGAATTCAAGAAACAAAAGCGGATTTATCAGCTATCATTTCCCTGTTAAGAAATGAAACAATGGTTATGGCCATATCGATAAATGGATGTTTCGGGTTGGTTTGACCTCTACCTGACCTGAATCTGGCTCACCCATTTTGCCCACCGGCTGCCGTATACACCCTTTAAAACCAGGCGAAGGGGATACCCGTGTTCCTTGGGGAGTGTCTGACTATCAACCTCGTAGGCCAGGAACGAGCCATCGTTTTGGCCTTGTGTTAAGGGTATGGAAATGGAATATCCGTCCAGACAAACGAAGACCAGCTCCGATGCCTGTGCCCTCATCTGTGCGGCTGCCAGAAGGGTGGTCAACGGCACGCCCGTCCAGCTGGCGTTATCCACGAAGAATTCCGGGCAGATAAGAAGTACCGTTTGAGTGGTGGCGGGATAGCTCAATATGTCGTCATAAGTTAAGGTTAACGGATTATCCACGAGTCCACTGATGGTGAGACGGTATTTCGAGATATCCACGTCAGGCGCGGAACCCGTAATATGCAGCTGCCCGACGCGCATTACCGGAAGTCCGGAGTTGTCTACATTAGCCGGGTCGCTGTGCACCAGCCCTATCAGTTCATCTGAAGGAACGTCCGACGACGGTGAAGTGGTCTCCGTTGGTATTGATGTCGGCGGCGATGACGTTGACGGTGTGGTCTCCACTGGAGTTGTAGTCGGCTGTGTCGATGCCGGTGGGGTGGTCTCCGCAGGTGTTGATGTTGGTGATGATGACGCTGTTGGCGGATTGGTGACCTGGCCTCCGGCCTCGTTAGGTGGGGTAGAAGCCACAAGCGCCGGTAAATTCAGTTTGATGGCCGTTATCATGCCTATCTGGTTTTGCGGTGTAACGGCACTGCCGACCAACGCAAGCGGCCACTGCTTATCCGGCAGGGGCTGTCCGTTAAGCCGGTAAGCGATAATTATATTGTCATTTCTCTTAACCTCGGACGAGGTGAGGGTTACAATCTGATTGCCGGGACCGATTACCTGTATTTCGTAACCTTTATCGGCCAGGGCGTCGTCGAAGGCGCCGGCCCCGTGCTCGATTTTCGGGTTATCGACCCTCCCGACCAGCAGCCAGAGCGGGATGCCTTCCCATACATTCCCCTGGGCATCCGTCCATTTAACGCCGTGACAGTCCGGTGTGGCGCCTTCGGCAAAAGCCGGCTCGTCGATATTCTCCGTACGGACTCCTTGCAGAGTCAGCGTCCAGGGATTACCCGCCGTTACAGCCGTTGCCGCAGATTTACATCCGGCCAGCCCGGGTAAAAGAAGCGTAACTGCGATGAGCGTGGTGATGGCTAATAATATCGTATTTTTAGATAATTTCTTCATTGGTTGTATCTGTTAAACCTCTTTCTATTAAGTGGCAGGAGACTCCGGAGAAAACATCCTCTCAATTTCATTCTATCGTACCGGAAGCGAATGTGCAAAACATGCAATTAAGTGTGCAAAATTTGAAACAAATTTGTCCGCGGGAAATTGAAGGGTTGAGCATTTCCCCCGACTTGGTAAAGGGGCTGGTACGCGGAACAAACAAAGTCCTAAAAAGCTAATCGGAGTTTAAAACTTGTTCTGGTGGATAACGTCTGCCAGCTTCTTCTTGGGGACGTGCCTTACGCCTTTAGCATCCACGTAAACATTAAGCGAGTCCGTGGCGGTTTCCGCCGCGGGGGCTTCGTCCGGGTAGCCCATGGCGATGACCAGCGCAATGTCGTAGTCGTCCGGGATTTCCAGGATAAGCTTGAGGTCTTTCTCGTTGAACATGAGTATCGGGCAGCAGCCGATGCCCTGCTCCCAGGCGCTAAGGATGAGGTTTTCCGCCGCCATGCCGGCGTCGAGGAGCGTAACGCGGCGCCGGTTGATGTCGCCTTCGCGGGCTTTGTTAATCAGGACCAGGGTGTAAGCCTTGGGGACCTGCGTAGGGGCGGGACCGCCTTTGTCCGGGGGCAGCTTGGCCGACCCGCCGATATTCTCGAAGATACCGGGCAATACTTTGGCGTCGTTGATGACGATGTACTCGCAGAGCTGCTGATTGCGGCCGCTAGGCGCCAGGCGCGCGGCATCGATGCATTTTTCCAGTATGGTATAGGGGACAGCTTTATCCTTGAACCGCCGGATAGAGCGTCGTTTTGACGTAGCTTCAGAAACGTTCATATTTTGCCTCCCGAGATATTACCTGATTTAATTCTCGGTCATGCCGGAGAGTTTTTCAAGTCGGTGCAGCATGGCGGCCCAGTGCGTACCGCGCCAGTAGACGCGCCGGCAGGCGGGGCAGGCCACGTAACGCGTTTGCGTTTTATAGACGTAAGGCGGCACCCTGTCCTTCACGTCGGCCGGCGTAACCTCTGCGAGCGGCTGGTTGCATTCCATGCAAATGGTAAATGGGTGGGCGAGTTGGCTAATGTCCAGTTGCGCCATGAGTTGGCGCATCTGTTCCTCCGGCTCTTCCGTGGTAAAGAGGATGGCTTTAAGGCGGCCGCTGCTGACGGCGCGCCGCTTTATGATGCCGGTGTCCCGTGTTAATAATATGCGGTTTTCGGCCAGGGCTTGCCGTACCATTTGCGCATCATCCTCGCCGGTGAAAAAGACGCTGTCAAAGCCCATCATGCGCAGCCAGCGCGCCAGCTTGCCCACGTTCTCATCGACGATGAATTTCAAATCGTTAATGGAAGCTCCCATCTACTAATAACTCAAAAAGCAAAGGTCAAAGCTCAAAACCATAACGTAAAACTTGAGGCTATTCAGTTTTCAGTTTTGAGCTAAACATTAATTATCATCCCCTCGCGGGCGAAGCGAATTTTTATCTTCAAAGCTTTTTCCACGCCTGAAATTTCAGCTTTAATTTCGTTTTCATCGAGGGGGTTGAGGTGCATCACCACCACCTGCGGCAAATAGCCTTTGATTTCGCGGAAAGACTCCAACTCTTTTTGAAGGAGAGAGGGGGTAAGATGGCCGTGCTGTATCGAAGCTTCTTTATCTTTGTCCGGCGAGGTAAGCTCAATGACCAGGATCTGCGGGGAAACCTGTTGCCAGCATTCGGCCAGGCCCGGGCCGGTATCGGAGGTTATAAAGACCTGTTTGCCGTCCGCGGCGGTAATGCGGCAGCCCACCGTGGGCACGGCGTGTTTTACCGGCACCGGAAGCACCTCGTACCCGGCGATGTTCTCGCTTTTGCCCGCCTCTATAATAACCAGCTTAAAAATCGGTTTTTCCGGCGGGCGTTTAAAGTAATCGGGATAAAGCACGTCGTTCAACAGGTGTGCCGTCAATAGTTCATAAACGGGCTGTGGCATATACAACGTGAGGGTTTGTTTTAACAGGAACAAATTCATGCCCAGGGTGGGGATATCGCGGAGGTGGTCGTAGTGCTGGTGGGTAAGCAGCACGGCCTGGAGCCGGGCCTGTTCTTCGAAGGAAAGGCTGCCGGCCAGCGCTCCGGCGTCCACCGCCAGGATGTCGTCAATGAGTATACTGGTGCAGCCGGTCCGGGCCGAGGTAGTGCTGTGCGCGCCGAGGAAGCGTATTTTCACGGCACCTTCTCCTTTTCCGCCACGGTGAAAGGATTGTAGCTGGTATGATAATCGTAAGTGTCAACGCTTTCCTTGCGTTTCAGCCAGTTGACGATGATGTATGTCACCGGCGTAAAGACGACCTCGATGAGGACTTTGCCCCCCCACTGGTTCAGCATGAGGGTAGGGGAGAAGAAAGGCGTGCCCACGGTAGCGATGGTCGTGAAGACAACGGTATCCAGCCCCTCCCCCACGATGGTCGAACCGATGGTGCGGCTCCACAGCCACCGCCCTTTGGTCAGGATTTTCATCCGGGATAACACGTAAGAGTTGCTGAACTCGCCGGCCAGGTAGCCGCAAAACGAGGCCACCAGGAAACGCGGCGTCGCGCCCAGGATGCTTTTATAGGCCGCCTGTCCCGTCCAGGCGGGCGCGGCCGGCAATACCTGCCCGATCCAGGCGAAGATCACGAAAATCAGGTTGCAGGCGAAGCCGAGCCAGATGACCCGCCGCGCCGTGCGGTAGCCGTAGACTTCCGTCAGGATGTCGCCGAAAATGTAGCTTACCGGGAAAATGAATATGGCGGCGAAAAGGGTAAACGGGCCCAGACGGATCATTTTCACCGCGATGATGTTGGCGGTCATCAGACAGGTGATGAATACGGCGATGATAATTACCAGACGGTAGGATATTTTCATCGGCTAAATCCAGTGGCGCCGGCGGAAGAAAATAAGCATACCGCCGGCGAAAACGCTCATCACAACTAACAGGACGATGAACGAGGTCAGGCTCCCTTTTTCCATGCCTCCCGGCGCGAAGACGTTCATGCCGAAGATGCTGGAAATAGCCACGAACGGCAGGATGATGGTGGAAAAAATGGTCAGGATGCGCATGACCCGGTTAAGACGGTCGGTGCCCAGAATATAGTCGGTATCCTTGAATACCTCGATAATTTCGCGGCATTCGTCCAGCGTGCCGCAGATCCGGTTCATGTGGTCCATGAGGTCGTTATAATAAGCCGTGACATCCGTCTTACTGTACCGCTTTAGCTTTGTTTCCATCTCGGTGAACAGCTCGCGGGTAGGGAACATGACCGCCCGCTGGGTAATGATGTCCCGGCGCAGGATGCTTAATTCCTTGGCGGCTTCAACATCCGCGTCAAAAACGACTTCTTCCATGTCTTCCATCAGGGCGAGGATTTTATCCAGAACGGGGAAATAGGAATCGATGGCACGGTCCAGGATGCGGTACAGCAGGAAGCCTGGGCCGTTGCCGAAGTATTCTTTACGGGTATCCTCGTTAGCCTGGCAATCGCGGAAGAGGGCCATCAGGGTTTTAAGATCGCCCGTGTGAGCGGTAACCAGATAATTATCGCCGATAAAGGCCGACCACTGCCTTTTAGTGGCGATGCGCCTCTTTTGATCATACACCGGGTAATGGAAGACGAAGAAAAGGTAGCCGGGATACACATCAAGTTTGGGAACGTGTTTGCGGCTCAAGCAATCATCCAGGGAAAGCCGGTGGAACTGGTACTTTTCGGCCAGCCAGTCTATTTCTTTTTTGGTGGGGGACTCGATATTTACCCAGGTCAAATCTCCCCAGGTGATGGATTCGATACCCAGTTTTTCCAACGCTGGCGCATTCGGGGGCGGTGTTTCTGACATGAAAGCGACCTTTCCAAGCACGGATTGCGTCTGTATTTTAGCATAAATGAATGGGCATTAGGAAAATGCCGGGGGGCTGTTCATGATGCAGGATGGATGAAAAATAAAAAAGAAACGGCACGGGGGGGGTGCGGCATGCTTGCACCGCCCCGCGCCGCTGACATGAAAGGGTAAGCCTATTTTCTTTCGACGACGATGGCCATGCCCTGCCCGCCGCCGATGCAGAGCGCGGCCAGGCCGAACTGGAGGTTGCGCCGTTTCATCTCGTTCATCAGTGTGACAATAATGCGTGCGCCGCTGCAGCCGATGGGGTGCCCCAGCGAAATTCCGCCGCCGTGGAGGTTGGTCTTGCTCATGTCGATATTGAGCTCGCGGATGCAGCCGATGGACTGCGACGCGAAAGCCTCGTTAAGCTCGATGTAGTCGATGTCCTTGAGGGTCAGCCCGGCCAGCTTAAGGGCTTTGCGGGTGGCGGGCACGACGCCCAGCCCCATGTAGGCTGGGTCTACACCGCCGGTGGCGTAAGCTTTAATGGAGACGATGGGTTTTACCCCGACTTCCTTGGCTTTTTTCGCGGACATCACCACCAGCGCGGCGCCGGCATCGGTGATGGCGGAGGCATTGCCGGCGGTCACGCCGCCGTCGGCCTTGAAGACGGCCGGGAGTTTAGCCAGCAGTTCCATCGAGGTCTCCCGCGGGTGCTCGTCCACGTCGAACGCCTTGGTTTCCCGCTTGACTTTGATATCCACCGGGACGATCTCGTCCTTGAAAGTGCCGTTCTTGATGGCCGCCAGAGCGCGGTTATTACTTTCCAGAGCGAAGGCGTCCTGCTCCTGGCGGGTAATGCCGTATTTCGTGGCGATGTTTTCCGAGGTTACGCCCATATGGTAGTTGTAGAAGATTTCCCAGAGGCCGTCCTGGACCATGCCGTCCACCATCTCGGCGTTGAACATGCGGGCGCCCCAGCGCGCTTTGGGCATATAGTAGGGGACGGCGCTCATGTTCTCGATGCCCCCCGCGATGACAACCTCGGCGTCGCCGGCTTTGATGGATTGGGCGGCCAGCGCCACGGCTTTCATCCCGGAAGCGCAGATTTTATTCACAGTGAAGGCGTTGACCTCCTTGGGTACGCCGGCGTAAATCGCCGCCTGGCGGGCGGGGTTCTGCCCTTGTCCGGCCTGCACCACGTTCCCCATGATCACTTCGTCAACCAGGACGCCCTGGAGGGAATTGTCCCAGTTGGCGTATTTTTTCTCGAGCTCGATCAGCCCCTGCCCCTTGAGAGCTTCCGGCTCGTAAGTGGTATCGCCTTTGGGTTTGAGGCCGGCCTTTTTCATGGCGCCCTGGATAACAATGGCGCCCAGTTTTACTGCCGGTACATCCTGCAGCGCTCCCCCAAAGTTGCCGATGGCCGTCCTGGCCCCGCTCACAATTACTGCTTCGTTCATGTTTTCTCCTTCATAATATGATTTCGTGAAAAAATTCTGGGTAATGCTGGAGCTTAGAAGACGAAAAGGCTGGCGCCGCCGCTGACCTCGATGGCTTCGCCGGTGATATAACTGGATTCATCGGAAGCCAAGTAAACGACCATGCTGCTAAGCTCTTTAGGCGAGCCCGCCCGGCGCAGGGCGGTGGTCTTAATGATGCGCTCCTGGAACTCCGGCGCAACCTCATGGAAGGCTCCGGCGTCCATCACGCCGAGGACTAACGCGTTACAGGTTACGCCCTTGCGGGCGGTTTCCAGGGCTACCGTCTTGGTCAGACCGATGAGTCCCGCCTTGGTGGCGGCGTAGCTGCACTGGCCGGCGCCGCCCATCGTGCCGGCAATCGAGGAGATATTGATGATGCGCCCCCACCCCCGCTCGAGCATGCCCGGCAGGCAGCATTTGATGGTATTGAAAGGGCCGGTCAGGTTTACGCTTAAGTCGTGCGTCCAGTCCTCTATTCTCGTTCTAATTATCGTCGCCGCGCGGACGATGCCGCTGGCGGCATTGTTCACCAGTACATCTACCGGTCCCAGCGTCTTTTCCACGCACTTAACGCTGGTTGCCACCTCGTCGATATTAGAAACGTCCATTTTAACCGCCATCGCTTTTTTACCCGTTTTGGTGATCTGCGAGACTACGTCCAGGGCTTTTTCGACGTGGGAATGGGCGGCTACAGCCACCCGGTAGCCGGCGGCCGATAAAGACATGCAATGCACGCTGCCCAGTCCGCCGGAACCGCCCGTTACCAGGGCTACTCTACTTTCGTTATTCATAACGGCTCCTCGCAACTGAATTCGAAAAAAGCTGGATTTTACCGGGGCAGGTAACGATGAATTCCCTCATAAATTGTAGCACAAGGCTGATTTTACGTCAAAAATGAATTAAGTATTATCGGTGATAAGTCTGGAGAGAAAATGGGACTAATCGCGTTTTTCCGCCAGGGATCGTTTGTTTAATGATACCTTTGTCATATTATTTCTATAACATGTAATACATAATATTTTTGGCGATATTCTTTTAGGGGAAAGACGGTCGCTTACCGTAATTTTAACTTAGAGGAGGCTAAACCAATGAAAATGCGAACAAGGAGCCTGATATTCACCTCGTTGCTCTCACTGGTGCTGCTGGCGGGGCTTGTTTCTCTCCTGGCGGGCTGCAGCAGCAGCCAGACCACGACAACGCCGCAGGTGACGACAACCACACCGCCCACCACGACCCCGGCGGTGACCACCACTCCGCCCAAGCCGGCCAACCCGGAAGTCATCATGGCCAGCACCACCAGCACCCGGGACTCCGGGCTGATGGATGTTTTGATCCCCATCTTCGAGCAGCAAACGGGCTATAAGATGAAACCCGTGTACGTGGGCACCGGGGCGGCCATCCAGCTGGGGCAGCAGGGCAATGCTGATGTCCTGCTGGTGCACGCTCCCAGCCTGGAAAAACCGTTTATGGATGGCGGCTACGGCATCAACCGCCTGCTGGTCATGCACAACGACTTCATCATCGTCGGACCTACTTCCGACCCGGCCGGGATCAAAGGCATGACGGTAGCCACCGATGCACTGCAAAAGATTGCTAATGCCCAGATTAATTTCTACAGCCGCGGCGATAAATCCGGCACGGACACGCTGGAGAAAGCCCTGTGGAAAAAGATCAATATCACCGTATCTGATAACTCCACCAGCAATCCCAAGTGGTACATCGAGGGCGGCACGGGCACCGGCATGCTCGACCTGCTGCGTATCGCCTCGGAAAAGAACGGCTACACCATCACCGACCGCGCCACCTATGTCGCCAATAAAGCGATACTGGGGCTGGATATCATGGTCCAGGGCGATCCCGGCCTGCTCAATATCTATCACGTCATCCAGGTCAACCCGGCCAAGTTCCCGAACGTGAATGTCGATGGCGCCAAGGCTTTTTCCGACTTCATGGTGGCGCCGGCCACCCAGGCGATCATCGCCAAGTACGGCCTGGACAAATATGGTGAGGCGTTGTTCTTTGCCGATGCCGGCAAGACCGAAGCCTCGCTCGGCAGTTACTAGCCGATTGTATTCCGCCGCAAGAATATTGTAAGATGGCAAAAGGCTCCCCGTCGGCCAATACGGGGAGCCCTAATATCTGCTTATGAGCATAATTTTCGATGGCATCAAGCAAGCTTTCCTGCTCTTAATACACGGCGACCCGCTGGTCTTAAGGATAGCCGGTCTTTCTCTACTGGTCTCCGGTTCCGCGACGATATTCAGTCTTTGCGTTGGCATACCGCTGGGGGCTCTCCTGGGACTATCACGTTTCCCCGGCAGGCGGTTTATTGCCACGCTGATAAATACCGGCATGGGGCTGCCGCCGGTGGTGGTTGGGCTGATAGTGAGCATGTTCCTGTGGCGAAACGGACCTCTGGGCATACTGCATCTCATGTACACCCCGCAGGCGATGGTCATCGCCCAGTTTATCATCGCCATGCCGATCGTGGCCGGTTTCACAATGGCGGCGACCCAGCAGCTTGATCCGAAATTGAGACTACAGATTGTGTCGCTTGGGGCCTCGCGAGTACAGATGGTCTGGATACTTTTAAAGGAAGCGCGGCTGCCGCTACTGGCGGCCATCATGGCGGGATTCGGCGCGGTTATTTCCGAGGTAGGCGCCTCGATGATGGTCGGCGGCAATATCCTGGGACAGACCAGGGTGTTGACCACGGATATCATGGGGGAAAACGCCAAGGGAGAATTCTCTTATGCCATCGCCCTAAGCATTATTTTGATGGTGTTGGTTTACGCGGTCAACTTTGTCCTGACTATGGTGCAGCAGAGGTCTAAGACAAGGTGAACCGGGCACAGGCGGGCGCCGTACCAATCGTCGAGGCCAAAGACATCACCGTGTCCTTCGGCGGCCAGAAAGCGCTGGACGTACCGTCTTTCCGGGTTTTCGAGAACGAAGTCGTGGGCGTTATCGGCCCTAACGGCTCCGGCAAGACGACGCTGCTGCTCTGCCTTACCCGGCTGATCAGACCGCAGACCGGGAGTGTCTCCTACCGCGGCACGCCGGTTTCCGATAGTAAATCCGTCCTCGAGCTGCACCGCCGCCTGGCGGTGGTTTTCCAGGAGTCGCTGCTGCTCAACAACAGCGTACGGGACAATCTGGTCACCGGCCTCAAGCTCAGGAGGGTCCCGAAGGCGGAAATCAAAGCCAGGACAGAAAAATGGCTGGAGAGGTTCGGCATCGCCGCTCTGGCCAAAAGGCAGGCACGGACGCTTTCCAGCGGCGAGGCCAAGCGTACCAGCCTGGCGCGGGCCTTCGCTTTACAGCCGGAAATCCTCTTTCTGGACGAGCCCTTTACCGCGCTGGACGGCCCCACCCGGCAGGCGTTGATCGAGGACTTCAAGAACGTGCTGGGAGAAACAAGGATGACCACGGTCATCGTCACCCATGACCGCAATGAAGCCCTGGCGCTGACCGACCGCCTGGCGGTAATTATGAACGGGCATATCGTGCAGACGGGCACACCCGCGGAGGTTTTTTCCTCTCCGGCGAGCGAAGAAATCGCTGGCTTTGTCGAAACCGGCAACATTATCCACGGTGTAGTAGAGTCACAAAGCGAGGGGCTGGCGATGGTACGCGCCGGCACGCTCGAAGTGGAAGCCTGCACCGACCTGCCGGTCGGAACTAAAGTAATTTTGCTGCTGCCTTACGACGATATTACCCTCATTTTGCCTTCGGCAGAAACGCTGACCATCAGCGCGCGCAACCGTTTTCCGGGACGAATCGTGAAGATGTTTCCCACCGGCTCTCAAGTGCGGGTCACCGTCGATTGCGGCGTCCCCCTTACCGCGCTGATAACCCGCCGGTCGGGGGAGGAAATGGGGTTGAAAGAGGGGCTCCCGGTGGTGGCGATGGTCAAGGCGGTGAGTATCCGCGTCATCGGGCGGCATTGACAGCCAGATTCGATAAATGATATATTTTTTCTGGCTGGTAGCGTAGCTCAGTGGTAGAGCAGGGGACTCATAAGCCCTTGGTCGGTAGTTCAAATCTACCCGCTACCACCAAATTGTTTCTCTGCTCAGGAATAACCATAGGTTGATAATCCGGGTTGGCACTTGGGGCTCAATTTTTAGTTAACTTATCCTACCTCGTTTATTAAGTTTGAACCTACCGTTATATTTGTTATAAAATACATCACCTCTGGCAAAATCAATAAAGTCATTTTTAGATGATTAACAAGAAAGGGGTACTATGACAAAAATAGGCATTATACGCTGTCAGGAACTAGCACTTTCCGGAGAGAGGCGCTGCGCAGGCTGGAACTGCTTTCCTGCTATCAGGAACAAGACCAAGTACATGGACGAATATGATACCATCGAGCTCGTGGGATTTGATACCTGCGGAGGTTGTCCGGGGCGCAATCGTTATGAAAAAATAGTGGAGCGGGGACTAAAACTCAAGGAAAAAGGTGCCGAGATTATTCACTTAAGCACATGCATAGTACTCTTCTGCCCTAACAAAGACAAGTTCGCAGAAGTCCTTAAAGAAAAGGTTGGTATCCCCATCAAGGAGAAAACGCATACCCGCCCTCCCGATGAGTAAATATAAATTCAGAATATATTTAAGTAGGGGAGCAGAAATGCTCCTCTTTTTGGGGAAGTAGTCGGGAGTAATAAAGATGTGTTTCCACAATACCCCGAATAATACTGACTACCGGCTAGCCAACAAATTTTACTAGAGCTGTTAAACCGGTAGTTCAAATCTACCCGCTATCACCAATACACTTAGGGACACATCCAAAGACCAAGGCACTACTCAAAATCTTCAAGCATCTTCAAACATCAGTTCCGACCAAGGGATTCATACTAAACAGGCTGGGTTGGCAGTAATCATGTCATCACCTGGTCATCAACGGGAATTATTGGCAATGTCAATATCCTGGTTTCTCGAGATGGTGGAACAAGCTGGGTGCCTGTTATCTCGAATACTTCCAATAATGGGACTCAATCCTGGATAGTCACCGGACCGGCAACGACACAGGCCAGAATAAAGGTAGTAAGCGTTTCCAACCCGGCTGTTTTTGATACGAGTGACGCCAATTTCAATATCGTTCAATCGATTACGTTGACCTCACCTAATGGTGGAGAAAGCTGGAAAATCGGCTCTACCAAGGCAATTACCTGGGATTCAACAGGCGTCCTGTCTGTTAAAATCGAGCTTTCCCGTGACAGCGGCGCTACCTGGTCTACCATCGTTTCTATGGCTCAAAGTGATGGCCAACAGACATGGAAAGTGACCGGGCCAGCTTCCACTCATGCCAAGATAAGGATTACAGCTTTACTAGGTTCTGTCTTCGATATCAGCGATGCTGACTTCAGCATAGTGCGATAGGAGGATAGGAGCGATATATGCTTAAGGTTAGTGGAGGCGATGAACACCTCCTCGCCTCCCTGGCCAATTCAGTTTACATTAAGCCCAATTAAACTAACGCTGGGATTTCCTAGTTTGGTGAAACCAGATTAATACCGTTAAAAAAATCCCGCCAATGAGATAACCTCCAAGAACATCACTAAGCCAATGTTTTCCCATGTAGATTCTGGAAATACCGACCAACAGAATTAAAATTATCAAACCTATCAGGGCAGGCACTCGAACAGCGGGCTTCTTTTCAGTAATAAAGATATAGTACGCAAGAAGTCCCAATAAAATAATCGCAAAAAAGGCATGGCCGCTGGGAAATCCGTTGTTTGGGTGTTCGGATACTGGCCCAAATGCAGCGGACGCAGGAGAATTGAGCACCATAATTACCTCAGGCCGGGAATGATTGATGACAAGCTTTAAAGCGGTGTTTACAAACGTAAGTAATCCCGTGACCGGTATCAAGATAGCCTCCAGTTTACCTATACGCCACCAAACAATGGCACCGATGATAGCAATCACTAAGATTGAATACCATCCGCCAAACATGGAGGAAAGCGTCTCCATAATAATGAATAAATACGGATTTGAAGACGATTGTAGAAAGGTGGTCACACGTAAATCACCAGGGAAAAGAGCTGTTGCATGAGCATAAATCGAGAAAATCACAGCTATAATTACCAAAAATCCGATAATCAGTTTAAATACGGTACTCTTCTGCATTTTTCTTATGAGATAATAATTTATACGTAATTATAGACTCTTTACAAATTTCTCATACGAATAAATTATAACATCTAACTAATTACTAAACACTCCCTGCGATATCAGCCTCAAATAACTGGAAAACGTGTGTTGCGCTTTTCAAACCAGCCGGATATTAAAAAACTATATCTGCGCCTGGAGAAAGACGATAAGAATTTCGGCCGGGTTTTCGTTCATTTTAAACACTAAATGTCGGATCGGCGATTTGTCGGTCCTGACCATAACTGAAGAAAATCTACCCACTACCACCAAATTGTTAGCTTTAAATCCTACAAGGAAAAAGCCGATATGGAGGGGGATACGAAGAACACAGAAAAGAAAATTTCTGAGCTCCTATCGTGGCTTCCCAAAACGCACCCCCCTTAAACCGATATTATTATCACCCGGATATTTAGTATTCTCTTTTAGACAGTTAGCTTTATTGATATGAACGTCTTACATCATTGGCATTATTGTATCAACCTCTATCTCCCCGCCGGCGGCAATTTGAGGGCAGCTTTTAGCCATTGCTAAAGCAGCATCCAGGCTATCTGCCTGTATTATACTGTAACCAGTGACCGATTTAGGGCCTACAGACTTGGTTCCACTACTACTGACGATTTTTCCGGCCTGGGTCGGGTTACCGCTGTCCACTACGGCCTTGCCTAAGTCTTTAAACCATTTCATCCATTTAGCCATCGATTGTTCAGCCTTTTTAGGGTCAGTTTCCATTTTACCACCGTAGTATGTTAGTAAATATTTCGCCATCACGTCCTCCGCAAATAATATTTTTTCTGTTACTATGGTAATGAAAGGGTTATGTAATAGTCGTTAAATTTAGTAGGAAAATGTTACAGATTTATAACTAAAAATAAGAAGTCATAAACGATATTTGATAGACATCATGATCCCTTGGTCGGCGAAGGAAATCCACCCGCTACCACCAATATCCTCAAAGCACTTTATGATCCTCTTTTAGTCGGTAAAAAAAACAAGTCATAGGAAGCTGATTCGAGCTGGAGAAAACTAAAACTTTATTACTTTAGGTGAACCTGTAAAAGAAGCAATCGTAGCCACGGCATTTTTGAGATATAGTACCTGGCAGTTGTTATCCGTTGCGGAATACCTGGACTTCAGATTAGGAAAGTTGTCGAGCATGTTCTGCTTGGCTGCTACACGGTCGTCCTCAACCGCAACCGCCTGAACCCGAATCCATTCACCGCCGCTCATGGCACAAATCTCAATCTTTGGATTTTTCTTCATTTGTTTGGAAACATCCTTTGATTTTCCAGTTTGGATATACAGTTTATTTTCAAAGATGTTGACCGTGCCAAAAGGACGCACCCTCGGCTGGTCACCATCGACTGTAGCCAGATAATAAGTGCCGCATTTCTTTAAAAATTCAAATACCTCTTTCATTGTTTTACCTCCTTATGATGCTAGTATTAATAATATCTTAGCTTATCCGGCGGTTCAAATCTACCCGCTACCACCAATCCCATTACCCCGGATTGAATCCTCTTTAGTAGTTGGCTCATATTGGGTCTCTCTCCAGAAGTGCAGGCCCATTACCCTCAAATAATGGGCTTTTGCCACGATCTTTTCCTCCGGAGCGAACCTTTCGTGCGACTTAATGGCGGCGGAATTATTTACTTCTACGATGCTTTTAACGGTCCGTACCCCGTTTTCCCGGAGAAAATCGTATATTTTGTAATACGTATATATATGCAGGCCTTTACCCCGGTATTTTGATTTTGTCCAAACGCCGCCGGCATAGGCTTCTTTATTTAGAAAATCTACTTTGCAGGGGTAAATATCGATAGCTGCTTTAGCTTCCGCCCTCATCGCCACCCACTCCATGGACGCGAGCTCTTTTCCAACAAAAAGAAGGCAGGCGATGGCCCCTTTTCCCAGCCGGTGTCTCGTTTTGTCCAAATGCGGTAAGAGGTCGAATCCGTTATCAACTAATTCACTTAACTGCTGTTTCGTAGAGATTATTTTTAAAGTGAATTCATTGATGGCGGGGGTGAAATCATTTTCATTTCTTATAATGAGCGTAGAATTAAAAACGTAGCAAGAAAAATTCTCGTAAACGAGAAGAAAAGCCAGCAGTTTTTCAAGTGACGTCATAAGTGATTATTTTGCCTTTACTATTCATACTCTATTATGTTTTTTTCATGCCGGTCAAGTTTTTTATTTCGGTAAACATCGCGAACGGTGTAATCATTGGTTATTCGGGCATTAGCGATTTTGTATCCCGCGCGGGTAATTCGTGTTAAAATACTAGTGGAATTGCATACGACGGAAAAGAAAAAATTCTATGCCTTCACATCGGCGCTATTCAGATTACGATAATCTTGCCTGGGTCTATAACCGGCACTGGGGCGACCGGTTCCTCCCGACGTCATTGGCTGCCCTAGAGAATCTGGCGCTTTGCCGTGTTCCCGGAAATGCTTCTATTTTAGATGTCTGCTGTGGCACCGGTCAGTTAGCTCAAGCGCTCACGAAACGCGGCTACCGGGTAACCGGCCTCGACGGGTCACGGGAAATGCTGAAATTCGCCCGGCAAAACGCGCCGGGTCTCCAATTTATTTTAAGCGATGCGCGGACTTTTACTTTACCCTCCGGTTTCCATCTGGCTGTTTCCATGTTCGATAGCCTTAACCATGTTTTAGCACTGCGGGAATTAGCAGCCGTCTTCTCTAATGCCCATGCGGCTCTCCTGGACGGAGGCCTATTCCTGTTTGACCTTATTACGGAAAAGGGCTACCAGGCAAATTGGGAAGGTTTTTCAGGCATCGTTGAGGCTGATTATGTTTGCATTACCAAAAATAGCTACAGTCAAGCAGAACGGATTGCCAAATTTGAAGCTACTATTTTCCGCCTGGAAGACCACTGGCAACGCTCGGACGTAGTGTTGCCTGAAAAATGTTACTCCGAAGCAGAAGTACGTTCAGCCCTTGAGGCTTCGGGTTTTGTGAATATCGTCACCTATGAATATAACGGTGAGTCGGGTTTTAAAAAACTGACCAAAGATTCCGAGAGAGCTTTCTTTCTCTGCCTTAAACCTTAAACACGCGAAAAGCGGCGTCATAACAAACCGCATTTGCTTTTTATCAAGCCTGCTTTTCCGGAATTGCCATTTGTATCGTTTTGGCAGTATTTCTCGCCTCTCGTAAACGCCAGCCGAGCAAAGTCAGGCTCGTCAGGGCGATAGCGATATAAGACGGGACTATGATGAAATTACTGCTAAAGGAACTAACATAGTCCCACAAGCTGTGCAGACCCGCCGCCACTAAAAAGAAGACCAAAACCACCGGGGTAAATGCCTTGCCGGTGCGTTCCCTTTTCCGCCAGAGCGTCGCCGTTATCAGTCCGGTCCAGGCTGCATGGCCGGCGGGCGATAACAAGCCGCGAATAAGGATGGTCTCATCGAGAGTGTTCAGGTTGCCCCTCGAGCTAACTAACGCTATTAGTTCATAGCCCATCGTCTCCAGCGCCGCGAAGGTCATGCCCGCGGCAACTCCAAAAAGAAGACCATCCAGTTCGGAGCGGAAACGCTTACGCATTATGATGAATATGGCGACGGGTACAATGAGTTTAGCAAATTCCTCGATAGGTCCGACCCATGTTAGAGTAAGCAGAGAATTACTCGTTAGGGTTTTGGATTCTAAAGACCCGGCCGCCAGTGTTCCAATCAATCCCCCTAGCAAAGCACATAGCATCAATGTCGGCACGATACTGCTTCCATGGATGTTCCTATCAAATAGATTCTCTTGCTGGTAAAAAAAGGCAATAAAAACGATAGGTATCAGAAAAGCGCCGATCATCATGATTGTCGGGAAGTAGAGAACGTCGTTGCTGAATCTCAAGCTAGCGTCGGCAAGCGCAAATAAAACGATGCCGATTAAAAGAATCTGAAGCCAGCGCTGTCTTAAAAATGCCATGTTCTGCCCCTTTTTTAGTGTAATTGTTTAAATATTATAACACTGTATTGATTTTTCGTCTGCTAAATATTTTGAACTCGAGAAAATAAAATAAAAAAATGAGAGATCCAACTGCATCAGCTGCCGACAAATCAAATCTCTTCGACTCAAGCCCCTTACGTTGGTACTATTCTCTTTATTTCATAAGCCGTATAAAATAATAGGGTGTTTTAAAAAGGGAAGCGTTTATCATAAGTGTTTAAATCATCCGCAAGTTTGATGAATAAATGCCGGGAAATCGACCGGAACCTGGGAAATTATGCGGAAAGACTTTCCCGTATAATATGGCCCTGGCACGAATTATGGCTTTTGTTAGTGGTCGGTATCCTTATTATCGGCGACTATACGAGCACCTATGCTTTATTGGAGTTGAAAAGGAATCCTACCGCTTATGAAAGCGGGCGTCTGGCTCTCTGGGCGCTTCAAAGGGGAGGCTTCCCATATTTATTCGTGATAGACATCACCGCGGCGGTAATTCTTTCACTGGCCGCGCTGATTGCGCGGCGGCTCTATATCAAGCACGGGTTTACGGGTTACGGACGGGCTGCCTGCGTATTTATACTAACGCCTTATATCATTTACACGATATATGCCGTAGTAAATAATATAATTTTACAATTTCGCTGATTTTGTCATATACTTCTTTTGGCAATGGTTCACTTGTCCTGATTGTTGCTGAAGGAAACCCAGCCGCTAACAACATTTGATAATTATGGATAGAAAAACACTTAAAGAAGAATACAGACAGCGGAAGGTAACCGGTGGCATTTACCGTATAAGTAATACCCAAAACGGTATGTATCTGTTTAGTTATGCCCCGGATATCAAGGCAAAACAAAACGCCTTTAATTTCATGGTGGCTTCCGGTTCCTGTTTTGATAACCGGGCGCTCAAGGATTGGTCGGCTTTTGGGAGCGGCGCTTTTAGCTTTGAGGTGCTGGAAACTCTGGAAAAAAAGAAAGACCAGACCCAGGACGAGTTCATCGCGGATTTGCAGGCGCTGGCGCAAATGTGGGATGAAAAACTGGATTCGTCAAAAAGATATTAGCTCGTCTTACGTGCAAGGGTCTTTTCCAGACAAAAAAACCTGCCAGCAGTGTCTATGGATTTTTTCTACTGGCAGGTCTTATATTTTAGAGTTTTTGCTAAGATAATTAAGGTACAGCAGCGCCTTTAAAGGTCAGTTGGGTAAGCGTACCGGTAGAGGTGCAGGAATATTTACCGGCCAAGCTAGCTGCACCGCCGGCGATATAAGCGCCTACCGTGTAACCTGTGGAAATCGTTAGGTCAGTTCCGCCGTAAGGTTTGCTCGTAGCGTTGGTGGTGTTACCGAAAGTCCATGGGCCAGCCCCACCGGTGCCGGTGACGTTGTTGGTTGCCCCGTCGGCCATCGCGGCCGTAATGGCTGTCTGGACGTTAGCGAACTCGGTCTGCGCGGCTTCGGTCTTACCCTTACCGATGAATTTGCCTACGTTAGGCACAGCTACGGCTGCCAGCACGCCGAGTATGCTTACGACTACCAGCAACTCGATCAATGTGAAGCCATGCTCTCCATTACGGAACTTCCTGAAAAAGCCTTTCATTTTGGGTACCTCCTAAAATATCTGTTTTTATCTTAATTTAACCAATTCCAATTTCGCTTAGTTTTGGTTCGCTTAATTTTGTACTTATTATTATTTTATAAAATCGACATTAAGAATCTAATAAAGAAACATAAAAATCCCATTAAGAAGGGGTAGAAAATTGGTCTGAATTGGGTGAGAATTCGGGTAGATATTTTTAAATAGAATCAGGTTAGATTTGATAACGATAAATAAAGGCCGGTGGACGCGGTAAAATTATGTGCCGGAGACACCAGGTGAAGTTTGGAGAAAAATGAGACATAATTTACAAATCGAAAAACAACTAGAGAAATGAAGACTTTGCCAAACTGTGTGTCACAGGCATCAGGAACCCCGGTAAATAAGTCAAACCATCACCTCTAATAAACCCTTGGCTGGTTGTAAACTTGTCCTGGCCGAGCTGAAGGAAACCCTTACGGATTTTTTGACTGATAGAACTTTAAAATCGCTTTTCTTACTTCTTCACGGGAAGCTTTCCCGTTGTATAGCTGGCTTAAAATATTCCCGCGGAGCTCCATTTCCGAAGACAGGGAATCATATTTAATGGAGAATTTATCGAAAAGCGTTTCCTGCAACGATTGCTCCGGCGGATAAACGAACTTTTCATCGGGCAAATGGCGCGTGGCCAGGATTTGCGCGGTCAGGCCGTCTTTGGTCAGACCGAGGGTGCTCACCGAGTCCACGTACCGGATAGGTTCACTATAGTAAGTGCGCCCGTGGGTAACCTGGAGGGTAATAATCACCCCGAGGTTGGCGATTAACGGCAAAGGCACTTTTAAAGCGTTAAGAATATAGGCAACTTCACGGATGTTACGGGCGTGTATCGTGCCCC
>JBEKAC010000039.1:0-22219 GCA_050018395.1 Dehalococcoidales bacterium | reverse complement strand
CACACCTGCACAAACCATCATCAAGGGTGGAACCATGAGGTATATCTATCCCTATTCTCCTATTTCTACCCCCGGCTGGCCGGCCGACGATATGAACGCCCAGAGAATGTGGATGGAATGGACGGTATATGAACCGCTGGTAAAACCGGATAAAAACTATCAGCCTACGCCCTGGCTGGCTACATCCTGGGATTGGGGTCCGCAATACCAGTACATCACCTTCCATCTCCGGCAGAACGTGAAGTTCCATGACGGGACCACCTTCACATCCGAAGCGGTAAAGATGGCAGGCGACATCGCCATTAAAGCTAATGAAGCCTTCGCCCAAACCTGGCAAAACTGGGAAATCATCGATGACAACACGGTTCGTCTCTACCTTAAATGGTACCAGAACGACTTCTTTGGCAACCTGATGGGCATCAACATGTGTTTCTTCTCCCCCACCGCGTATAAATCACACGGCGGCGACAACGGCGGCGTTGATTGGATGAAAGAGCACCCCGTCGGCACCGGGCCTTTCACCTTCTCTTACTTTGAAAAAGATGTCACCATGAAAATGCTTGCCTTCAACGACTACTGGCAAACGGGCAAACCCTATCTGGCTGAGCTTGATTTCATCACCGTTAAGGAAACCCTGACCGCGCAGGCGACCATGCAGGCCGGCCAAGGCGATGCCTGGGCGCTGCAGCAGGGGAAAACCCTTTACGACATGAAGAACGCGGGATTCAATATCGTTGAGGATTACGGCGGCTCGGACTTCCTGATGTTCGATACCGCGAATGCCGACTCGATTACCAACGATGTAAGAATACGGCAAGCCATCGAATACGCCATCGACAAAGACGCGATGATCAAAGCGCTGGGCTACGGCTATTGGATTAAAACCAATCAATGGTCCCCGCCCACTAACCCCAGCTTTAATAAAGACCTCACCTCCCGAGACTACGACCCGGCAAAAGCCAAGCAGTTGCTGACAGATGCAGGGTATCCCAACGGCCTTACGGTCCATATCGTCACCATCGCCGGCTCCGGAGGTTTGATCCTCGCCGTACAGCAGTATCTGGAAGCCGTGAACATCCATGTCGATCTGGAATCAGTGGACAATGCTAAGTTCTGGAGCTACTGCATGACAGGCTGGAAAGGGATTATGAGCGTCGGCTATGCGGTCGGCTTCAACTTCCCTTCCGCCCTTATAGGCTATTACGGGCCACACAGTGTCATCGATAAAAGCGTAAAGATACCCGATAACATTATTGCTGACGCCAATGCTGCGTTACTGGTGATGGATCCGGTACAGGCCAAAGCGGCCAGCAATAAAGTAATCAAGGAACTGGACGATATCTGCTGGGAGGTCTTCATAGACTCCAACGCCATGGGCTTCGTCCTCTCTACCAAGTTGATGGACTCGGGCATAGAAAACTTTTCCGATTGGTCTGAGTGGTCTCCGGAAAGTGCCTGGTTAAGCAAATAATAGCAACGGGATATTGATCCACCGGGAGCCCGGATTTACCGGGCTCCCGGCAGGTTTCGTTTTTTCCGGCGCTATTCTTTAAACGCCCTGGTTATACACAGAATTACTCTCAAAGAGGAGAACCTCATGCCGATAGAGAACGTCAAACACGGCAAATTCATCGTCGAGCTCAAACCGGATTACTCCATGTATAAACAGATTACCCATCCGCAGATTGGCGCCTTCGGGGCGAAAGACCTGAATAACGCCAGTTTTTCCCTGGGTTATTCCTATCTCACCCAGCCGTTCCTGATGGTCGCCGAATCTCATAAACATGATTTTGACCAGGTTATTTTCTTTCTGGGCGGCGACCCCGGTAATGTAGTCGATTTTGACGGAGAGATGGAATTTACCCTGGATGGCAAGCTGAATTCCATCACTTATCCCGCCTGCGTGTATATTCCCAAGGGAACGATGCACGGGCCTTTGAATATCAAACGGGTTACCAAGCCGCTCATGTTCATCGATATTACGCTTTCTACCGGGCCGTCGATCCGTCCGCTGCCGCCGCAATCAAAGCGATAAAGCGGTACGGTATCGCCTCCAATTGCGGCGGATTATTAAGCCGAATTTAATCGGGAATAATACAGGGAAAAGGGTCAATTCCGGAAAAGCAGCGGTTATAATCGGGGAGTACTATGGGAACCTTCATTACACGGCGGTTAATACAATCGGTAATCGTTATCCTGATAGTAACTATTTTTGTCTTTATCGGCATGCGCATGCTGCCGGGAGACCCGATCTACTTGATAATTGATCGCAACCAGTTGCGGAATTATACCCCGGAACAACTTCAGCAGCTACGCCATCAAGCCGGTCTGGACAAGCCGTTGATAACCCAGTATTTTGATTGGCTGGGAGGCGTTTTTAAAGGAGACCTGGGGAATTCCATTCTAAGTAAACGGCCGATTTCCATAGAGCTTAAACACCGTATCCCCGTGAGCTTCTATATAGGAATCTGGGCTTTTATTATCAGCATCGTAATCGGCATACCGGCAGGCATCATCAGCGCCATCAGAAGGAGCACCTGGCTGGATACGGTGGTTACCACACTGGCTAATCTTGGCATTACCGTACCCATTTTCTGGCTGGGTATCATGCTGATATGGTTATTTGCCGTGCATTTGCGCTGGCTCCCCACGATGGGTTATACATCACCCTTTACCAATTTTGGTTTAAGCACCAAAAAGTTGATAATGCCGGTGTTTTGCGAGGCTATTTTTGCCATCGCCGGCAATGCCCGGCTGGCACGCTCGAGTATGCTGGAGGTCCTCCGGCAGGACTACATCCGCACCGCGTGGTCTAAAGGCCTGACGGAACGTGCCGTGATTACAAAACATGCGATGAAAAACGGCCTTATCCCCATCGTCACAATGGCCGGTATGGGGATATCTGGCATCATTGGCGGTTCGGTGCTGATCGAACAAGTTTTCAATATCCCGGGTATGGGAAGGTTAGCCGTAGATTCACTATTCCAGCATGATTACCCTTATGTCCAGGGTATAACCCTCATCATGACTGCCATCGTGGTTCTTTCCAATCTTCTGGTTGATTTGTCTTACGGCTGGCTTGACCCCAGAATCAGGTACAACTAGAATCATGTATTGGATTAGTTAGGTAAAAGCTATGACCCAACAAGCAGTGACAACGGATAAATCATTTGACGTAGCGCCGCCGCACATCAACGAAACGCGGCGGTTTTTCAGGGTATTTTTAAAGCGCGGCCTGGTAATTTTTGGCCTGGTAATTTTACTTTTGTTTATCATTACTTCTATTTTCGGCCCTTTATTTGCCCCCCACCACCCGAATGCGATGAACCTGGATCAAATCCTGGTAAAACCCGATAGCCAGCATCTATTGGGTACGGATTATCTGGGCAGAGACACATTGAGCCGCCTGATTTATGGGGCCAGAATGTCTTTGATGGTAGGTGTGGTGTCGCTGGGGATAGCCGCGGTTATCGGCATTATTGCCGGGATGCTGGCCGGTTTCTACGGCGGCTGGGTAAACGCCATTATCATGAGAATCATGGATGCCCTGTTGGCTTTCCCGATGATCCTCTTGGCGCTGATACTGGCCGGATTATTGGGAGGCGGATTAAAGAATGTGATGATAGCCATTGGTGTAGCTTTAATCCCGGCTTACGCGCGTTTGATGTGCGGACAGGTTCTATCTATCCGGGAAAACGATTATATTCTGGCCGGCAGGTCTATGGGCAGCAGCAACTGGCGTGTAATGTTCCGCCATATTATGCCCAACGCATTCCCGCCCCTCATCGTACTCGTAACGATGCAGATCGGCGGCGCTATCCTGGCCGAAGCCGGTTTAAGCTACCTGGGTATCGGCATCCAGGCGCCTACGGCTTCCTGGGGCTCGATGGTCAGTGACGGTTTCGGATATCTACTTACCAATCCCCTGCTATCTTTCGTGCCGGGAATCGCGATTATGCTGGTAGTGTTCGCTTTTAACATGGTGGGAGACGGTTTGCGGGACGCCCTGGACCCGAGGCTCCGGGGAACGCTCTAGGAGGCATTCATGGGTGATATGCTTAAAAACAGAGTGGCCGTCATCACCGGATCCGGCAACGGGCTGGGGCGGGCCTATGCGTTAGCCATGGCCGCCCAGGGAGCCAAAATAGTCGTTAATGACCTGGGCACCAGCGCCAATGGCCAGGGCACCTCTAGCGCAGCCGCCGATGAAGTGGTGAAAACTATCAAGCAAAGCGGCGGCGACGCCTGCGCCAGCTATGACAGCGTGGCCACGGAAGAGGGCGCCAAAAAGATCGTTAAGACCGCCGTGAACAAGTTCGGGCGGATCGATATCCTGGTCAATAACGCCGGAATTATCAAAGGCGGCCCCATTTTCGATATACGCCCGTCTGACTTTGATGATATGGTCAAGACCCACTTATATGGGAATTTTTACTGCACCCGCGAAGCCGCGCCGGTCATGAAAGAGCAGAAATACGGCCGGATAATCTGTATTTCCTCACATAACGGCCTGGGCTTGAAAGGCGGCTGCGCTTATTCCGCCGCCAAGGAGGGCATCACGGGGTTCGGCCGGGCGGTGGCCAGAGACGTGGGCGAGTTCGGCATTACCTGCAACATTATCCGCCCCATCGCCGCCTGGCGCGGCGCCCCGTTCAAGATAAAGGAATTCGAAGACTGCCGCAAGGAAGATGTGGCCGTCCTGGTGGTTTACCTGGTCAGCGAGGGAGCCGGCAACGTCAATGGCTGCATCTTTGAAGTCTATAACGGCCACGTGGGCATCTTCGAGGAGCCGCCGGCGGTGAAACAGATCCTCTGGAAAAACGGCCAGTTCACCGCGGAAGAGCTGGCGGAGGTTATGCCAAAAACGCTAACCAAGGGCAAAGAGGCCAATAACTTCCCGAACACCCTGCCCTTTGAGCTGCGCATGCCCCCGGCGAAAAAGAAATAGCGGCGTTTTACCCGGCAAAATCCCCCTCAATCCCCCTTTTACAAAGGGTGAAAAATTATCCCAAAAGACCTTCCCTTCGTAAGTGCCTGTCCTGAGCGAAGCCGAAGGAAAAGATAGGAGGGAGATTTTCCCTTTCTCAAATATCATCCTTACCTAGATCCTCTCCCCGCAAGGGAGAGGGCAGAGCTTAAATGCCTTGATGCAACCTTTCCTCCTAACCACCTCTCCGCCGGCGGAGAGGTGGAATAAAAGGGGGTAAGGTCAGGACTCTCGATTTTCACCCTCACCTTGATTCAAAGGAGGACAGGAGGGAGATTTTTGAGAACTCTAAATTTTCTCTGCTTTATCTCCGGATTTCTTCGTGTTCAAATAAAGCTGATAATATACTTTGGTCACAACTTGACAAGTTACCCGTACAAGTACTTAAATGCAATCAAGCAAAGGAGACGAATATGATTGAAAAAGAAAAGCTTGTAAAAATATTGGGTTCGGGCAACGTTAACTGCGATGCAGCGGTGCTGGATAAGTACGCCAGCGATATCAGCTTCGTCAACGCGGTGCGGCCGGCGTGCGTCGTCAAGCCGCGCAACGCCGAAGATATCAAGGAGCTGGTGAAGCTGGCGAACGAAACGCGGACGCCGCTGGTTTCCGTCAGCTCCGGCGCTCCCCATTTCCGGGGCGATACCGTCCCGGGCAGCGGCGGAGCGGTGATGGTGGACCTAAGCGGGATGAGAAAAATAATGCGCGTGGACCGCTACCACCGGGTGGCGATGGTCGAATCCGGCGTCACCTTCGAGGAGCTGATACCCGCGGCGCAAAAGGAAGGCATCCGGCTCAACATGCCGCTGCTGCCCAAGCAAACCAAGTCCGTGGTCGGCAGCATGCTGGAAAGGGAGCCGCCGCTCATGCCCAAGTACCAGTGGGACATCTCGGACCCGCTGGCTACCGTGGAAGTTATCTTCGGGACCGGCGACGATTTCCGCACCGGCCAGGCCGCCGGGCCGGGCACTATCAAGGAGCAGTGGGCGGCGGGCGCGGTGCAAAAAGCGCCCTACGGCCCGGGCACGGTGGCCCTGCACCGGCTGGTCCAGGGGGCACAGGGCACGATGGGCATCGTCACCTGGGCTTCCCTGCGGTGTGAAATCCTCCCCAGCCTGGAAGAGCCTTTCGTAGTCAGCGCCGGCAGCCTGGACAAGTTTTTCGAGCTAATGCAGTGGCTGGTCCGTAAGCGGCTGGTCAACGAGTGCTTTATCCTCAATAAGACCAGTCTGGCGGCTATCTTCGCCAAGAAATGGCCAAAGGATTATTACGATTTGAAAGATAAGTTACCGCCCTATGTGGTCTTCTATAACATCGCCGGCTACGATTATTTCCCGGAGGACCGGGTAAAATACCAGACCAAAGACGTCCTGGGCATCACCCAGCGGCTGGGGCTGGAATCGCAAAAAGCTATCGGCGGCATTTCCGCCAACGAAATCCTGAAAGCCGTCCAGCAGCCTTCCGCCGAGCCTTACTGGAAGCTCCGCTACAAGGGGGCGTCACAGGACATCTTCTTCCTGACCATCTACGATAAACTGGAAGGCCTGATCAAAGTGATGAACGAGCTGGCGGAAAAGGCCGGCTACCCCACGTCCGATATGGGCATCTACCTCCAGCCCATCGTGCAGGGCACCAGCGTTCATTGTGAATTCAACCTGTTTTATGACCCGGCTAATGCCAAAGAGGCCAAACTCGTTAAAGAGCTTAACAGCCAGGCCGTCAGGACCCTGCTGGCCAACGGAGCGTTCTTCTACCGGCCTTACGGCGAGACCACCGGGATGATTATGAATAAAGACGCGGCTTCCCTGGCCGCCCTGGCCAAGCTCAAGAAGATAGTGGACCCCAATAACGTCATGAACCCGGGCAAACTCTGTTTCTAGCGTAGATAGTTACTGTTTAGTTTAGGAAAGGGGCAAAGGACCATGGCTTTAGATAAAGAGATATACCAGGAATTTGAAGACATCGTTGGCGAAGATAACATTTGCGACGACCCGGCGATTATGCCCGCCTATTATAATACGGAGTTCGGCGCGGTGACGCTGCCCGCCAATACGTTGGAGGTGCAGGCCATCGTCAAGCTCTGCAACCGCCACAAGATACCCTTCGGGGCGGTGTCCTCGGGGTGGGGCGGCATGTACCCCAAAGGCACCATTTTGTTGGACCTGCGCCGGATGAACCATATCATTGAAATCAACGAGAAGAACATGTACGCCGTGGTCGAGCCCTACATCATCAACTCCCAGCTCCAGGCGGAGCTCATGAAGCGCGGGCTGAACTGCAACATCAAGGGGGCCGGCTCCAACGGCTCGGCCATTCTCAAGGGGCACGGGCACATGGACCAGACCTGCGGCGGCGACGACCGCAACTACCTGGCGGTGGAATGGGTCACGCCGGAAGGCGAAATCGTCCGGCTGGGATCGCTCGGCGCTGCCGACGAATGGTTCTGCGGCGACGGGCCGGGCCCGTCACTCCGGAGCCTCATCAGCGGCACGGTGCCGCCGGGCGTGACGCCGGGCATCTTTACCCGCGCCGCGCAGAAGGTCTATCCCTGGCCGGGCCCCACCCAGTTCCCGCTGGAGGGTGTATCCCCGCGGTACACGTTAAGTGAAATCCCGGCCAATATCCTGGTACGCTACTTCAGCTTCCCGTCCGCGGAGAAAATGTACGACGCGGAGCGGAAAATAGGCGAAAATGAAATTTCCTACGAGCTGATGTGCTTCAACATGGCGATGGTATCCTCCAACATCACCACCAACAACGAAGAAGACATGGCTATGTTCGAAAAGCTCCGGCACCTGGTCAAAGGTCCCGGCTTCCTGCTCCTCATCATCGCCAACTCCCCGGATGAGTTCGAATTCGATAAAAAGGTCTTAAATAAAATCCTGGAAGAGACCGACGGCGAATCGCTCAAGCCCGTCGAGGACCCCAAGATAGGCGGCACGCTGTTGTGCCAGTGCATCCGCGTCAGCGCTTCCATCCGGGAGACATTCCGCTTCGGCAGCGCATCCTGGGGCGGGTTCGCTATCATGGGCCAGCGCGACCTGACGATGAGATGGCTGATGGAAGCCGGCCAGAAAAAAGGCGATGCCATCAAGAAGGGACTCGCCGTGGATGACGGTGCCGCCTTCTTCGGGTGTTTCGGCTGGGGCGTGGAACAGGGGCATCTGGGGAAATCGGAAATCTTTTACCGGCCCACAGCCCACCCGGATGCCGCCAAAGCCGCCCAGGAATGGCGCAAGGAAACCAATATGCGGGCCCTGGAAGGCTGCTTCGCGGTGCCTATGGGTCTGCCCCCGGAACTGGTCAATGCGCGCATCTCCAACTACCTGACGTGGATAGGTAAAATAAATGCCGCCTTCGACCCTAACGGGGTGATACCCAAATTTGCCCCGCCGCGTGGCTAATGACGATAAAGGGAAAGGGATAATTTCTTTAGCCGAATGGTCATAACAACCGGAGTAAGCTAATGAAATATTTGTTATCCTGGCTTAAGCACCTGTATCGTGGTTGCATTGATTTTATCAGTGTCATTGTTCATCCCCTGTCAAAACTATTAGTCAGGTGTAAGATCAGAATCTTATGCTATCACCGTGTTTGTGACCTTCCTCAAACACAGGATATCATGGATTTACTTAATGTCTCGCCGGCGCTTTTTGACCGGCAGATGTCTTTTCTATCACGTCACGGCTATAATGTTATTACCCTGGAAAAGCTGATTGAATACAAAGAAAGCAACGTTAAACCGCCTTTAAAAACAGTGGTAATTACTTTTGATGACGGCTACCGGGACAACTATGTCAATGCTTTTCCCATCCTGGAAAAATACAACTTTAAAGGGACTTTTCTGGTAGTTACGGATTATATCGACAGCGACAGGATTTTTACCTGGCTGAAATTAGGGAAGAAATCGTTTAGTCACTATCAGGAAAATAAAGAAGTCTGGCTGCCGCTGCAAAGCAAAGATATCCAGGAGATGAGCGCCCGCGGGGCATGTTTCGGTTCTCACACCACGACCCACCGCTCTTTGACCAAGATTAGTAAGGCTGAAGCGATGGAGGAGTTAGCCATTTCCCAACAACGCCTTCAAGAGATATTGCGAAAACCGGTGTATTGCTTCAGCTATCCTTACGGTGAGGCAGGTACGACCGTGAAAAACTGGGTTAAAGCGGCCGGGTACCGTGCGGCAGTACTAACAGAGGGATCAAATAACACCATGAGAAGTGACTTCTTCGGTTTAAAGAGGATTACAATCCCCGGCACGGATTCTCTTAGTGCATTTATCAGGCGCGTTGAAGGCGCTTACGATTGGGTATGGTGGTTTCGGCCACTGACCGGGTTTGCACAGAGATTCAGAACCAGGAGTTGAGTGTAAAAGTGCCAGCAGCAATAGTCTTCCAGAAGGCTGAAAAGACAGATTTGACTCTTATCTCGCAATTCCGCAAGAAATATTGGCCGGCGAGCGACCTGGGCCGGTCCTGCGAGCCGGAGTATTATGAATGGAAAATCTGGAAGAATCCTGCACAATTGGGAGAAATATGGTTTGCCAAAAGTGATAACACGGTAGTCGGGTTCAAAAGCATGACTCCCAAGAAAATAAAGATATTGGACGCAATCGTGGAGGGTGCCGAAACCGGAGATACTTTTACCCACCCCGACTGTCAAAGACGTGGCATATTTACCGGACTTTTTAGGTCTGCCGGGGAAGCCGGACTCGATCCCAAACTGGACTTTATTTACGGCTTGCCTAATGAGGATTCACAGGCGGGTTACGAAAAGAAACTCGATTACGCGCAAATCCCCCTCGGGCTTTATGGCATGATAAAACCGGTCTTTCTCCTGCCAACTCTCCAGAAAATGCTAAAGCCACCATTTTTAGGCAATATATTGTCCCCGGTTCTGGGAATTGGCTCTAGAATTATTTTTAAAATTGGAACGATGGGTGTAGCCACGAGCGATATATTCGTTAAAGTTGAACGAAACTTTCCTGATGATATTGATATTCTATGGGAAAAAACCTCGCATAATTACGACGTAATGTTGGTACGGACCAAAGATTATCTGCAATGGCGGTATGTAACCAACCCGGATTCCTACTCGATTTTGATTGCCAGAAAAAGTGACGGCTATATCTCCGGCTATATGGTAACAAAGCTTGGAGTCTACCAGGGAGTGCCGGTAGGCTTGATTGTTGATTATTTGACCCTTGAGGATGACTCCAATATATTTAAGCAACTGCTAAGTACGGCCATAAAAGAATTTTACCAGAAAAAAGTCTCTTTTATTCTGGCCTACACTGTGAAAAGGAACTTCTACTACCGGATTCTATTTAAAACCGGCTTCATACCTCGCGGGAAACATAGCATCATATGTCACAAGGACAAAATCGGCAACCAGGTTCTCACGGGGGATTACCGCTGGCATTTCACTATGGGTGACTCGGATAATATATAATGACGATGAGATCGGTCTAGCAGCTTGAATAAGCTTAAGGAAAAAAATGAAAATAATAGTCTTAACACTAATGGCAGTCTTATTACCGCTCCTCTTATTAATCGGCTGCTCCAAAACCAGCACGGTGACGGTCACACAGCCCGCGGTCACCATCACGCAGCCCGCCGTGACCGTAACCCAACCTCCCGTTACCGTTACCCAGCCCGCGGTGACGGTCACCAGCCCCCCAACTACCGTTACCCAGCCTCCGGTTACGGTTACCGCCACCCCTACCTGGATACCCAATCCATTCCGCGGCACGATGGTCATCACGTGGGAGGGAAAAACGCCTTCCGGCTATCCCGTCAGCGGCACAGCTTCCATGACGACCGATGAAAACGGCGATATTTCCGGCACCTTCAGCAGTTCCTATTCCGGCAACGTTACCGGGCTGGTAGACCTGATGGGCAACATGATTGCCGTGGGTATACTCCAGGGAGACACGGCGCCTATCGCCTCCACCTGGACCTCAAAAATTACTTTATCCGGGAAAACCTTAAGCTGTGAAGGCGAGTGGAAAAGCAGCGAAGAATCGGGCACGTTCACGGGCACCGGGACTGTATCTTACTAAAAGGTTGCCAACGCCGGATAAAAGGGGGAGATTTAAGTCTCCCCCTTTTTTGCGTTTTAGACTCTTTTCGCGTGCTTTTTCACTTCGTTTTGACCAAAACGAGACTAAAACCGAAAAAAAGTGTATGATATATACGGGCTGAACGGTGAAAACTGGCCCTTTACAGGCTAAACAAGTAAAAATTCCTCATTCTGGCAAAAGCGCTTCCGTATAACTGCGCGTACGGGATGCAAAGAAGCTGATTTTAAACGAGAGCAGGTGATAGCCACATGGCAGACTCTTTATTACCGCAGATGCGTATCCTGGACCTCACGGAAGGCGGCGTAATGCTGGGCGGCCGCCTCCTCGGCGATGCCGGCGCGGACGTCATTAAAATAGAGCCCCCCGGTGGTACCGATTCTCGCATCTGGCCTTATTATCAAAATTCCGGCGACCCCCAGCAAAGCTTTTTCTGGTTTACCTATAACGCCAACAAACGGGGCATTACCCTCGATATCAAGCAACCTGAAGGCCGGGAGCTTCTCAAAAAACTGGTGAAAAAGGCCGATGTTATCATGGAATCGTTCGAGCCCGGCTACATGAAAAAACTGGGGCTGGGCTATGACGAGCTCCGAGCCATCAAGACGGACATTATTTATACCGCCATCACGCCCTTCGGGCAGGAGGGGCCCAAAGCGCATTACCCCGCCAGCGCCCTCACCGTCTGGGCGAGCGGTGGCTATCTCAATGCCTGCGGCGACCCGGACCGGGCGCCCGTCTGGATCAGCATGCCGCAGACTTTTCTCTTCGGGGGGTGCGAAGGCGCCATCGGCACGCTAATGGCCTACTACTACCGCCTCAACACCGGGGAGGGGCAATTCGTGGATGTTTCCATGCAGGAATCCGCCATCTCCCCCAACATGAACATCCTTCAGATGTGGGACCTGAATAAACTCGATTTCAAACGCGTGGGTTCAGTCACTTACGTCGCCGGGACGGGGGTCAGACAGCCGATTTATTTTAAGTGTAAGGACGGCTACGTCATGATCCTGGCCATCGGCGGGAACGAGCCGTATGTCTCCTCCTCTAAAGCACTGGTGAAATGGATGCAGGAAGAGAACATGGCCCCGGACTGGCTGATCAAGCTCGATTGGTGGAAAGACTACAACGCCTCCAAGCTCAAGCAGGATTTGGCCGATAAAGTCGGTCAAGCCATCGAGGCCTTTACCATGACCAGGACCAAGGAAGAGCTTTATCTCATCGGGGCCTACCAGAAACAAATTCTTATCGCCCCGGTCGCCAATACCAAGGACATCAGCGAGGATATCCAGCTCAAAGCCCGCAACTTCTGGGTGGAAATGTATCATCCGGAGCTGGGCCGCGATATCCCCTACTGCGGGCCGTTCATTCAACTGAGCGAGACGCCCATTACTTACCGGCGGCGCGCGCCGCTCACCGGGGAGCACAACAAGGAAATCTATGGCGGCGAGCTCGGCTTGAAGGACACCGAACTGAAATCATTAAGCAATAAAGGCATAATCTAAGCTAAAGTAACAACTGACAATTATCAAATAGCAAGGAAGGTGAAATTCGAGAGGCAAAATCTCCCTTTATCCCTCCTTACGAAGGAGGGACAATCCATCCTCTCCCTCGAGGGGAGTAAAAAGCTGTGGTGATACCGTATAGTTCTGAATTAAAAGAGCCTTCCAAAATATTAAGGGCAAATATGACTCTGGCGGAAAAATCTCTTTGGGAGAGGATAAATAGAAGACAAATCAGAGGGTACCGCTTCTGCCGGCAAAAACCGCTCGGTAATTTCATTGTAGATTTTTATTGTCAGAAAGCAAAATTGGTGATTGAAGTCGATGGAGAGATACACCTGAAACGTACGATCAAGGAAAGTGATCAAAATAAGGACAAGTTCTTTAACAGTATTGGCTTATCCGTATTAAGATTTACGAATAAGGAAATATTCACTAATATCGGGCATGTAATCGAAACAATTAAGCAGGAAATCCCCCTCGGTCCCCCTTAGAAGGGGGAGGCAACGGATTAAAACGATAAGAATACAGTTCAGTAAACTCATCCTCTCCCTTTGAAGGGAGAGCTAGTGAGGGATGTAATAGCAAACGGGGGTTTATGATGATAGCTAATACAAAAATCTTCGAAGGTGTAAAAGTCGCCGAGTTTGCCTGGGTGGTTGTCGGGCCGTCCACTTCCCGCTACCTAGCGGAACACGGCGCCACGGTGGTCAAGATTGAATCCCACAAGCGGCTGGATACCAACCGGGTCAACAGCCCCTTCGTGAATAACGAGCCGTCACCGGACAGCAGCATGTTCTACGGACGGCACAATCCGAACAAGTACAGCGTAACCATAGACATGAATTCTAAAGGTGGCAAGGAACTGGCCTGGAAGCTCATCAAGTGGGCGGACATCGTGACGGAGACGTTCGCTCCGGGGATGATGGAAAGGTGGGGCATAAGCTACGAGGACGTGAAGAAAGTGCGGCCGGACATCATTTATTACAGTTCCAACATGCAGGGCCACGGCGGCCCCCACTCCAGCTACGGCGGTTACGGCCAGAACGCCTGTAGCTTCAGCGGCTTTACCGAGCTTAGCGGCTGGCCGGACAGGATGCCTTCCGCGCCCTATGGCGCTTATACGGATTACGTCTGCTGCCGTTTCAGCGCCTTCGCCCTGGCCGGCGCCTTGATACAGAAAAAGCTCACCGGTAAGGGGCAATACGTCGAGCAGTCGCAGTTCGAATCTTCCATCCACTTTTTAATGCCGGCGGTCATGGACTACCAGGTCAACGGGCACATCATGGGCCGGATGGGCAACCGGACACCCATCGCCGCGCCGCACGGCGTGTTCGCCTGCAAAGGGGACGACCGCTGGGTGGCCGTCAGCGCGATGAATGAAGATGAATGGCAGCGGTTCTGTAAAGCCCTCGGTAACCCCGCCCTGGCCAGACAAAAAGAGTTCGCCACCCTCAAAGACCGCAAGCAGAACGAGGATAAACTTGAAGCGGTTGTTACTGCCTGGACTGGCCAGCACACGCCGGAAGAAGTGGAAACGATTTTAACGCGCGCCGGCGTCCCGGCCCATAAGGTGTCGCGCCCCTCCGATGTTTACCGTGACGAGCAACTCAAGGCGCGCCACTATTTCACCCCGCTCGACCACGAGGTGATGGGCAAGCAAAAATACGAGCCGCAGTCCTGCTTTATCCTCTCTAAAACCCCCCGCGAAATCAACCGTCCCTCGCCGCTGCTGGGGCAGCACAACGAATATGTCTTCAAAGAGCTAATAGGCATGAGCGATGATGAAATCGCCGAGCACATTATCGACGGTTCCATCACCACTCAGATGGACGGCCCCATGGTCTCCACTTTTTAGGGAGTTAATATGCGGATTTACCAGGTAGATGCCTTTACCGACCGGGTTTTTAAAGGCAACCCCGCCGGCGTGTGCATTTTGCCGCCGGATAAAATCAACGATAGCGCTCTGCTCCAGAATATCGCCCTGGAAATGAATCTTTCGGAGACTGCCTTTGTTTCCAAACAGGGCAATGAGTATCAACTGCGCTGGTTCACCCCGGAGACCGAAGTTAAGCTCTGCGGGCACGCTACCCTGTCCGCCGCGCACATTCTTTTTGAAACCGGGCTGGAAAAAGCGCCGGCGGTCATAGCTTTCACTACCTTGAGCGGCCAACTGACCGCCCGCAGATACGGGGATAAAATAGAGTTGGATTTCCCGGCTTACGATACGGAAAAAATAAAGGACCAGCCTAAAATCAACCGCGCGCTCGGAATCACGCCCGTGTTTACCGGCATGACCGACGGCAAGTACCTGATTGAAATTGCCGATGCCGCCGCTTTAAAAGAGATGCAGCCGGATTTCACCGGGTTGAAAGCGCTTGGTAAAACGGCTTTCATCGTGACCTGCCGGTCGGAAGACCCCGAATATGATTTTTATTCCCGGTTTTTCGCGCCTGGCGTGGGCATTAATGAAGACCCGGTCACCGGCTCATCCCATTCTTCCCTGGCGCCGTACTGGGTCCGCAAGCTCGGGAAAAACAGGTTGAGGAGCTACCAGGCCTCCAAAAGGGGCGGGGTCCTCGAATGCGAGCTGGCTCTTGGCGGCCGCGTGCTTATCCGGGGCAGCGCCGTCACGGTCTTCGAGACTAACACCGCGGGAGATTTTTAGCTATTACATACCCCCGCTTCCGCCATTCATATAGTGCTATTATGTAAAATCACAGAACGATTAAGAAAAACGAAGGGGAGCTTTTTGGGCTCCCCTTTTTTATCGTTTATCCGCAGACTAAAGCGTGCCCCGTAACCTCGGGTCGAGGGCGTCTCTCAAGCCGTCGCCTATCAGGTTAAAGGCAAACACCACCATCATAATGGCCACGCCCGGCGCGATGGAAAGGACCGGGTTCGTGGTTAAATACCCGTAGCCTTCGTTGACCATGGCACCCCAGGCCGCGCCCGGCGGCCTGATGCCGATGCCCAGGTAGCTCAAACCGGCCTCGGCCAGGATAATTCCCCCCAGTTGCAGGGTGATAAGGACGATCATCGGCGGCAGGGCGTTCGGCAGGATATGCGCCATCATCGTTCGTAATTCACTGGCGCCCATCGCGCGTTCGGACATGATATAGTCGTTTTCCTTGATGCTTAGCGTCAGCCCTTGGATCACCCGGGCATACCCCGGCAGGGCGCCCACGCCCAGGGCGATGATAACGTTCCAGATGCCGCCCCCGAGTATCGCGGCCAGGAACAGCGCCAGGATAATCATGGGAAAGGATATCAGCAGGTCCATGCTTCTCATAATAATCATGTTGATGAGTTTGCCATTGTAATATCCGGCGATCAGCCCCAGCAGCATACCAACCGCGGCGCCGGCTCCGGTGGTGACAAAGCCTACCAGGATAGCGGTACGGGAGCCGTAAATCAGGCGGCTCAAAGTGTCCCTTCCCAGCGAGTCCGTCCCCAGCCAGTGGGCCCATGAAGGCTGTTTAAGCACGTCATACAAATTCTGTTTATAAGGGTTGTAAGGCGCAATAACTGAAGCGAAAATAGCAGTAAAAGCCAGCAGGAAAAGCACCACCAGCCCGAAAATAACCAGTCTGCGGGCAAAGAACACTTTGCGGAAGCGCTTCCACTCGTTTACCCGCGGCGGTGCTTCGTTAAAAGCTGCCAGAGCCTGTTGTTCCGTCATGAATAATAAGCCCTAATTATACCTTATCCTGGGGTCGAGCCAGCCGTAAGACATATCGACCAGTAAATTAACGACCAAAACGATGGCGCCGAATATCAGCGTCGTGCCCTGCACGACGACGTAGTCCTGGTTAAAAATAGAGCTGACCATCAGCCGGCCCATCCCCGGGATATTAAAGACCGTCTCGACGAGTACCGAGCCGCCGAAAATACCACCGATGGCGAAGCCCATCAGGGTGATGATGGGAATGAGGCTGTTTTTCAGCATGTGCCGGAAAACGATAACGCGCTCCCGCAGCCCTTTCGCCCAGGCGGTGCGGATATAGTCCTGCCGCGCCACCTCCAGCACACTCGACCGCATCTGCCGTGAAAGCGATGCCAGGCCCAGCAAACATTCGCAGGTTACCGGCATGACCATCTGCCGCGTGTTGAGCCAGAAATTGGTGAACGGCGATGTGTACCCGCCGATGGGCAGCCAGTGCAGTTTGAGGCCGAAGATATAGACCATGATGATACCCAGCCAGAAAACAGGCAGAGTTATCCCGATGTAAGCCAGCGGCGTCACAATCTGGTCGGCCAGTTTGCCCCGCCTTAACCCCGCCAGCAGACCGGACATCGTCCCCAGCAAAGTGGCGACGATAAACGCCGCCAGGCCGATATGCATGGTAATGGGCAGGCGTGCGCGTATCAGCTTGCCCACGCTTTGATTATAAAAGACGGACCGCCCCAGGTCGCCTTTCAGAACGTTCTTGGCCCAGTTGTAATACTGCACCATGATGGGCTTGTCCAGCCCGTAATCCGCCCGCATCTTGGCCAGCGCTTCGGGGCCGATATTGGAAATACGGCTCTGGGCGACATAGATCATCAGCGGGTCGCCGGGCAGGAGCCTCATGGAAAAAAAGATGACCACGGTCAACAGAATAAGGATAACTAATGCCCACAGCAAACGCCGGATAATATATGCCGTCATTTCCCACCTCGGAAATTCGTGCAGTATCCGCCTGCGGCCTTACTTTACGCCCGCGGCGCCGGCGCCGTTGTTTCCAACAGCGCGGCGGCTTTATCTTTTCACCACCGGCCCGTCTGCCGGGCGGCGCGGTCGAATTTCGGGTTAATTTATCTTACTTTAATGCTAATTTAATGTCAAACTGTAACCCCGGGAGATAATTCACCACTTGTACTAAAACTTGCCTGCGGCTATCGCCGGAAAAAACCCGATGGTTAACTATTTGACAAACTTGTATCATTTGTAAATAATATGCTAACAAACATAATTTTATATATAGCGGCTGGAAATTATACGCATTAAAGCCAAAAAGGAGGTGCAAATGGAATGAGTAAGCAACCCTTGTATAAGGTGTATGTTCGGAAAATAATTAAGGAGGTCGAATAATAGAATAATGAAAAAAATAGTTGGTATTTTGCTGACGAGCATTATCATCTGCGTGCTGCTGGTCAGCGGCTGCAGCAAAGGGACCTCGACCACCGGTCCCGGCGGCGGTACGCCGAAAAGCGGCGGTACGTTGAAAGTACTCTGGCAAACCGGTATCAGTAACTTGAGCTGGATTGCCAAGCAGAGCATGACCGATGAAACCATGGCCAAAGCATACGCCGAGACCCTGGTATACTATTCCCACACCGGAGATTTTGAACCGGAACTGGCTAAATCCTGGGATATTGATACTAACGCCAAAACCCTCACCTTCCACCTGCAAAAGGGTGTTAAATTCCAGGACGGCAGCGACTTCAATGCCGATGCCGTGAAATGGAACGTTCAGAACCTCATTGATAGCAAGCGGCTTTCCAACGGCCAATATGTGGACTCCATTGAAGCCGTAGACACCTACACCTTCCGCTATCATCTTAACGAAATGATGACCCCGTCCATGATGCTGCACTCCTACGGGTATGACCTGCTTACGATGTTCTCCCCCACGGCTTACCAGCAGAATGGCGGCGCCAACGGCGGCGCTGACTGGATGGCCTCACATTACGTCAGCACCGGGCCGTTCAAATTCGATAGCTGGACGCAGGATGTTTCCCTGAAAATAACGAAGTTTGACGGCTACTGGCGCGGCTCCAAGTATCCCTACCTGGATGCTATTGAATTTACCTTCGTAGCTGACTCCACCATTGCCTCGGCCAAGATGCAAGCCGGAGAAGCCGACATCTGGAGCGGCCCGCCGTTAAAAGAGGCGACCGACCTGGAAAAGTTGGGCTTCACGCTAAAAATCGGGGTTGGTGGCTTCTATTCGGATCTCATCCCGGACAATGTTTCTGACGGTTCGCCTTACAAGGACCAAAAGGTCCGTGAAGCGATTGAATACGCCATTGACCGCGATGCGCTGGCGGCAGGGATGGGCTACGGTAAACTCGTTGCCGTAAAACAGGCCGGCGGCGGGCCCACCAGCCAGGGTTACAACCCTGATTTCAAAACGCGCGAATATAACGTGCAGACGGCTAAAGACCTCTTAACGCAGGCCGGTTTCCCCAATGGCTTTTCGACGAAGATCCTCGTGATGCAGGGCGGCTCTCTGGACCTGCCGCAGGCAATACAGTCCGATCTTGCCGCCATCAATATTAAAGCCGATATCGATGTGGCCGATCCCGGCCGGTTCATCGGTGCGATATACCAGGGCGGCTGGGCGGGCGAGCTGCTATTGTTCTCGGTCCCGATCGACCCGGAATTCGCCCTGGGCTGGTTCGTCCATTTCGGCCCGCAGCCTATCTTCCCTTATCCCAGTCTGCAATGGCCGGATACCTATAAGGCAGCCCTGGAAAAGGTGCGCACGGCGCCAACGACTGACACGATGCGCGCCGCGACCAAGGATTTGATGACCATCGTTAGTGAAGGGGCGTATGTTATCCCGCTTATCGATACTTTGAACCTCACCGTCACCAAGTCCGGCGTAAATACCATGATGGGTGAAGAGCACTTCATGACCTGGCACAACTACCTTGACTGGTTAAATCAATAAACTAAACCTTGTAGTACAGAAAACGACCGGGTGGTTCAACCCTGCTCACGTAAAAAGGGGGCGGGGCGGAGCCACCCGGCTCTGTTTTAAGAACTATCATTATCAGATTAGTTTCATTGGCACAAGGGCGGTTTTCCCAATTGACATATATGGCGTTGTCATGCTAATATCTTACATCTAAAAAAATCGAGGCTGGCTTTTAACTCTCCAGCTTTTTATCGCTGGGCTATAAAGGATGCGCCATTACTCAACAACCTGCTAAAACAGAAAAGCCGAAAAAGCGCAAGGGGTGTTTTTTCTGGGGGTGCATGACCACCCTCACCCTCGTCATTGTCGCTGCTCTGGTCATCGGCATTACTGTTTTTAAACTCCCGCTGCGGCTCGGCCTGGTAAAACCCGCCGCCGTGCGCATGATTTCCCAGACCCCGGATAGAGAAGCGGCGCTTAAAGTCAAATCTGATATCCAGCAAGCGGGCATCAATACCAGCGGCGTTGATGTGTTCGTCATGCCGGAGAAAAAATCCAATAAAAACGTCCTGCTGACCGTGCTCGATACCTCCAAAGGGTTTAGCTTCGGTAATGCCGGCTCGACCGATGCCATTTCCAATTACTTGATCAAGCTGGCAAGTGCCAGCGCTTCCGATAATATCGACCGGGTGGCTTTCCAGTACCTGGACTCCGAAGGCAAGTCCCTGGCCACAATTACCGCCCCCACGGACGCTATTTTAAAATACTCTAAAGGGCAAATCAGCCAGACCGAATTTTTTAAAGCTATCGACGCCAGGATTGACCTATCGCAATTGGCTACATCGGGGTTACCATGAAAACCAAAACGAAAATAATATCGCTGGTTTTGGTGCTCCTCATGCTGGTACCGGTTGTCACCGGTTGCTCTGAAGCCGGGCGGGACATTCTGACCAGCTTTATCCAGGACTGGGTTAAAACCAAGTTTGGAATTGATCTTAGTGATAACAGCACCTGGGGCAAAGCCAAAGCAGGCTGGGGACTAATGAAGCTTTTTACCGAGGACAGCACCGGCAATCCGGACTCCGATGCCGCCCTGGGCACCGTAAAAATGCTGAAGAATTTCAAAGATGCGGAACAAGACATGGCCGTGGGCAGAAGCTCGAACAATGCCACCGCCGAGGACCTGGCCATCGCCCTGCGTCCCAGCGACTGGAGTTACCGCGTTTCCCGGTCGACCCTCGCCTTAAAGCAGAATGATGTGGTTAAGGGACAAACCGAGTGGAAGAAGGGCGAAGACCTTGCTTACTCCGACCAAAACCCGGTCGGTTATCAGCGTTTTTACTCGCAGTCAATCAACGAGCTCGAGGCGTGGAAAAATACCGGCCAACTGGACAAGGCTAATTGGGAACAGCAGGCTTTCGCTTACGGTACGCTGGTTTCGGATTACGTGGAGCGTTATAAGTTAACGAAAGATCCCAAAGACAAGCAGATGGCCTTGTATTACAATGAGCAATGGACATATGTAACGAAAGAAGGCAAGCCTCCGGAGCTTGATTTTGGTGACTAGCGCTAACATTTAAACCGGAAAAAGACG
Organism: Dehalococcoidales bacterium; assembly: GCA_050018395.1. Classification (GTDB taxonomy): domain Bacteria; phylum Chloroflexota; class Dehalococcoidia; order Dehalococcoidales; family RBG-16-60-22; genus RBG-13-51-18. The sequence continues at coordinate 1,431 of JBEKAC010000039.1, read as the reverse complement.
GCGATATAGCTATCCGGGTGTCTTCGTCTTTTATATGTCCAGCGCCTCTGTTCACATGTTCCTCTCGTGTAATTTTATCTTGCACTTTATCGTACACTCTCACCTTGACAGCGCTCTTTCCCGGGACTAATATTCTTGCTGTACAATGGATGGTTCCTGAAAGGAGGCAGACTTACGAAAACACGGGGTAACTTGATCAAGGTTCTGCTGATAACTGTGATTGCTTTACTGGCGTTAAGCGGCTGTGTCGGCCCCACAGGGGGGCAAGGGCCTATCGGTCCAACCGGGCCTATCGGTCCAGCCGGGCCTTCCGGTGCCGCCGGTACAAGCATAACCGGCGCATCCGTCAGCGGTACCGGGCATCTTATGTTGACTCTTTCTAACGGACAAATAGTTGACGCGGGCAGTGTTATCGGGCCTCCGGTAACCAGTGGACCATCTGCCGTTCCTGCGCCATCGTTTGCTGCCCTCATCCCTCAAGTCGAACCAACCATCGTTAGAATCGATGTAACCATAGCCACTGGGCTTGATTCAGGTTCAGGCACAATAATAGATAAACGCGGTTACGTTGTAACCAACGCCCACGTTGTCGCTGGTGCGCAGAGCATCAATGTAACTTTAAAGGACGGAACCTCTCTCGGCGCTACAGTTATCGCGTCCGACGCTAATCAGGACCTGGCCGTAATCAAACTTACTTCAGCCCGGACCGATTTTCCGGTAATGCCCCTGGGCACGATGGCTGACGTTGTGGTAGGTGAAGCAGTCATGACCGCGGGTTTCCCAGGAGGCACCGACCTGCCCGGCCCGGCGACGTTTTCCGTTGGCATTATTTCGGCGATGCGCACCTATACCGGTGCCAACTATATTCAAACTGACGCCTCAATTAATCCGGGCAATAGTGGCGGCTGCCTGTTGACATTAGGCGGCAAGATGATAGGCATTACTACGGCGGGGATTGCTCCCATCCGCCAGGATTTTGAAGACATTAACCTGGCCATACCCATCGATCAGGTAGCTGCCTTTATCGCCCAGAACGTCAAGTAACGAATTACATGTATCTTGGCGCCAGACCACCTGCGGCCCGGTCAATATCGGCGGGGAGTTCTTCGTAGACTGTATTTCTTGAGCTTAATAACGACCTGCGCGGGGAGCAAAATGCCTCCCTTTTTATTTGCCCCAGGCCTATTTGACAAGCGATGGAAATAAGGATACTATACTTAGGATACTATTTTCAGAGGCAGGGCTGATTTCCGGTATTCAAACGTGTTCCAAATCAGCCGTATTACTATTTTCAAATTAACGGAACAATCTACACAGTCAAAAAGCGAAAGGGGGCAGTAATGATCCAAAAAGAAAAGCTGGTTAAAATTGTCGGGGCCGGCAACGTGATTTTTGACAAAGCCAAGCTGGATGAATTTGCCAGCGATGTCA